>DATEEI010000139.1:0-2280 GCA_035281225.1 Vicinamibacterales bacterium | reverse complement strand
ATCGGGCGGCGCAGCGACCGGGGTCATCCGGCGGATCAGGTCTTCCATCGTGTGGGCCGCAGCTTCCATGGGCGGAACCTCCGAACCCAAGATACAGCAGATTCGACTCAAACACAACCTAATACGACCTATTCACAACCTAGAGCCAGACCAGGACTGGAAGACATCGACATGGGATCAAGTCAGATAGCGTCCATGATCATTGCCGTTAAGTCTCCTAACGTCCTTAAAATGGTTCCTTAAATGAGAACGAGCCGCGCATCAATTGCACTGCCGATTCCAGTGCGGCGCGTGTTGCGCAAGTTGGGAAGCGACATCCGCGACGCGCGGCGCCGTCGACGGATTCCCGTGCAACTCGCTGCCGAACGTGCCTCGATCAGCCGGATGACGCTTCTCAGAATTGAAAAGGGTGAGTCCGGAGTGGCGATGGGAAGCTACGCGACGGTGCTGTTCACGTTGGGACTTGCGGACCGCTTGGGCGACATCGCAGATCCCAGGAACGACGCGACTGGGCTCCAGCTCGAAGAGGAGCACCTGCCCAAGCGCATCCGAATCCCCCGCCAACGCTGACCGACACTCGGGCGCAGCGATCGGCATCCGATCGCTCGGCTCGACGCTGAATTGCCGAACCGATGCCGATAGTCGCCCGCTGGCGGCATCGTCGCCGACGATGCGACACTGGTCCGGGACGGTGATGGGCGATGGGAACTCTGATCGTTGTTGACTGCGAAGCGCCCTTCGGCGTCGGCGCGCCGTCCGTGGGCGACATGACGGAGTTCGGCGCTGTCGACTTCAACGCCCTTCGAGAAGGGCGCACCGAGACCTTCCACGGCACGGACTGCTCCGAGGAGACGTTCAGCAAGTTCCGCGAATGGCTCGAACCTCGGAAGCCTGTTGTCTTCGTCTCGGACAACCCGGCCTACGACTTCCAGTGGGTCAACTTCTACTTTTGGCGCTACTTCGGCGAGAACCCGTTCGGGCACTCCGGCCGCCGTATCGCCGACTTCTACGCTGGCCTGGTCGGCGACTTCCGCAGCACGCAGAAGTGGAAGCGACTGCGGCGGACCAAGCACGATCATCACCCTGTCCACGACGCGCTCGGCAATGCCGAGGCGCTCATCCGGATGCTCGACGGAGAGAGGTGAGCGAAGCAGGTTCGCTCCAACACGTCAAATGCGGATCGTCGCCCTCAGCGACCAGCACGGGTTTCTTCCAGACATCCCACCGTGCGATCTCTTGATCGTGGCCGGTGACGTGTGCCCGGACCGCTTCGGACCGTTCATGGCCGTCCACGATCCGCATCAGCAGCAGGCATGGTTCGATCGAGAGGTCCGACCGTGGCTGGCGGCTGCGCCTGCCACGCACAAGCTACTCACATGGGGAAACCACGATTGGTGTGGGCAGGCTTGCAGCTTTCTCTCGGACTCGCCGGCGCACGCGCGCTCGACGAACCTTCAGATCCTCGTGGACGAGGCAACTACGATACCGGACTCCGATGGCACGAAGAGCCACGTGTCCGTGTGGGCGACGCCGTGGTCAAACAGGTTCATGCGCTGGGCGTTCATGAAGAAACCGAGCGAGCTCGAGGCGGTGTACGCGGCAATTCCCGAAGGCATCGACATCCTCGTGTCGCATCAGCCGCCGCTGTACTACGGGGACCGCACGTTCAACCTTGACGCTGGCCGCGTCGAGCACGTTGGAAGCCGCGAGCTGCTGGACGCGGTCGAGCGAGTGCGGCCGCGGATCGTGGTCTGTGGACATGTGCACGGGGGCTTCGGCCGCTATGAACACCAGGGGATTCCGATCTACAACGTCAGCGTCGTCGATGAAGCGTACCGGCTCGTCCACGCGCCGACGATCATCGATCTGCCGGGTCTCTGAGGACGAGCCTGCGTTCAGCAATTCGCACTGTTCATTAATTCTGAACGCCGATCTCTCTGACTCCTCAACGTGCTATACGGCGCGATATACGCGGTCGTTATGCCATCGCAAGAAGTCGACGCTCGGCGCATCAGCCGCTGTCGCGGGAACGACCACTGAGGACCCGTGCAGCGGATAGTAAGATCGGCCGTTCTGATAGTCCTCCTTGAGCCGTGGACTGACCTCGAGTCGATACTCCGGTGTGATCGTCAGGTAGCCCTGATCGAACAGCCGGTGTAGATCGGCACGAAGCAAGACGCCGTTGCGGACGTCATGCGGACCATCCTTCGCATACGGTTGGATGTGGGAAGCCTCCAGTGCCGGCAACGAGTGCTCTTGCGTGGCAGCACATGCTCGACC
>DATEEI010000138.1:0-48172 GCA_035281225.1 Vicinamibacterales bacterium | reverse complement strand
CTGCGCAGCGACGACACCGACCACGGCTTCCGTATCGTCGGCACGGACGTCAACGTAAAGATCCCGAAGCGGGGCAAAGGCTTCGTCGCCGTCACATTCGTCCCCCCGCAACCGGGCCGCTATGTATTCGAATGCTCGAAGCTGTGCGGCGCGGGCCATTCGTTCATGCGCGGAACGCTCATCGCCGAGTAGGAAGAATCCCATGACCATGCGTGTCCTGCTTGGCCTCGCCATCGCCGGCCTCATGACGGCCTTGCTGACCGCGCAAACGCGAAACGCGCTGGGCACGCCGCTTCCCGGCATAACGCCTGTCGAGTTCGAGGAGTTCCGGCTTGGCCTCGATGACTTCCTCGAGGTTGAATTCTCGGAAGAAGGACTGGGTCCGGCGTTCAACGGCACGAGCTGCGCCGTCTGCCACAACATCCCGACCATCGGTGGAGCAGGCACGATGGCCGAGCTGCGGGCGGGGCGGCGAAACGCGAGCGGCGAGTTCGAAACATTGGACGATTCGGGCGACACGCTCTTTCACATGTTCTCGGTGCCGGGCCACGGATGTCAGCCTGTACTGCCCGCGGACACGAACGTCTTCGCGCGGCGCGTGCCGATCCCGCTCTTCGGCGCGGGGCTCGTCGAAGCCATCCCTGACGAAACTCTGCGGAGTCTTGAAGATCCGAACGATCGGAACGGCGACGGCGTCAGCGGCCGGGCCGGAGTGATTGTCGACATCGACACCGGCGAACGCCGGGTCGGCCGGTTCGGGTGGAAGTCGCAGCACGCCACGCTGATCACCTTCGGCGCCGATGCCTATCGCAACGAGATGGGGATCACGAACGATATCTTCCCGCAGGAAAGCGCGTTCGGGGTCACACCCGAACAAATGCGTCTCTGCGATCCGTTTTCGGACCCCGAGGACATTCGCGATCCGAAGACGCGGCGGCGCGGGATCGACAACTTCGCGAGCTTCATGCGGTTTCTGGCGCCGGTTGCACGCGAGACCGTGACCGATCAGATACGGGCGGGAGAGCAGATCTTCGCAACAATCGGATGCGCGACGTGCCACGTTCCAAGCCTCGACACGGGCCCCAATGCCAACCCGCTATTCAACCTCAAGACGGTAGCTCTTTTTTCAGACCTCCTGCTCCACGACGTCGGCACTGGCGACGGCATCAGGCAGGGTGCGGCGGAGCCGAACGAAATCCGGACCCCCGCGCTGTGGGGCCTGAGGTTTCGCCGCCCGCTTCTCCACGACGGCACGGCCACACTGGACGAGGCCATTCGCCGGCACGCCCGAGAAGCCGAGCTCGCGCGTCAAGGATTCGAGCGCCTGAACGATGCGGATCGCGCGGCGCTGATGGCCTTTCTCGAATCGCTCTAAGTCGCGTTAGTCGTCGATTTTGTTACTGAAGCGGGGCGTGGAGATCGGACTTGCCCATCAGGAACAGATCGACGCCGCGCGCGGCGCTGCGCCCTTCGGCAATCGCCCACACGATAAGCGACTGGCCACGCTGCATGTCGCCGGCTGTGAAGACGCCGGGCACGCTCGTCATCCAGTTGCTGTCGCGCCACACGTTGCCGCGCTCCGTGAGCTTCACGCCGAAGTTGTCGAGCAAGCCCTTTCGCTCGGGTCCGAGAAAGCCCATCGCGAGCAGGACTAGATCGACATCCATGTCGAAGTCGCTGCCGGGAACCGGTTCGAACGACATCCCACCGCTCTTGCGCACGAGCTCGACCTTCGATCCGTGCAGTTTCCTGACGTGCCCCTGCGCATCGCCGGTGAAGCGTTGCGTGGACACGGAGAACACCCGCTCGCCACCTTCCTCATGCGCCGTCGAGACGCGGAATACGTTGGGCCAGAGCGGCCATGGATTGTCGGGCGACCTCGTTTCCGGCGGTTTTGGCAACAGCTCGAACTGATGGACGGACAGCGCGCCTTGTCGATGCACCGTACCGAGGCAATCGGCGCCGGTATCACCGCCGCCGATGATGACGACCCGCTTGCCTGTCGCGTTGATGAACTGATCGTCGGGAATCTGATCGCCTTCCACTCGGCGGTTCGACAGCGTGAGGTATTCCATCGCGAAGTGAACGCCCTTGAGCTCGCGCCCCGGCACGGGCAAATCACGCGGCTGTCCTGCCCCGCCGGCAAGGACGAGGGCATCGAAATCCGACTTCAGTTGCGCCAGCGTGACATCGACGCCGACATTTACGCCTGTCCGGAACTCCACACCTTCCTGCTCCATGACGGAAAGGCGCCGGTTCAGAATCCGCTTCTCCATCTTGAACTCGGGAATGCCGTAGCGCAGCAGCCCACCAATGCGGTCGGCCTTTTCGAATACCGTAACCAGATGGCCGGCACGATTCAGCTGCTCGGCTGCGGCCAGTCCCGCCGGGCCGGAGCCGATGACGGCAACCTTCTTGCCGGTGCGAACAGCAGGCGGCCTCGGCGTGACCCATCCTTCGGCGAATCCTTTGTCGATGATCGCCACTTCGATCGACTTGATCGTCACAGGATCATCGTTGATACCGAGCACGCACGATCCCTCGCACGGGGCGGGACACAGCCGGCCAGTAAACTCGGGAAAATTATTTGTCGCGTGCAGCCGTTCGAGCGCTGTCTCCCAGCGGTTTCTGTAGACGAGATCGTTCCAGTCAGGAATCAGATTGCCAAGTGGGCATCCCTGATGACAGAACGGAATGCCGCAATCCATGCACCGCGCGCCTTGCTGCTTCAGCCCGTCTTCCGGATACGGAAGATAAACTTCGCGCCAATCCTTCACACGTTCGGAAACCGGCCGCGTCGGGGCTTTCTTGCGATGAATTTCGATGAATCCAGTCGGTTTGCCCATAAATTCAGAAGCAGGAGTTCAGGAGTTTAGGAGATTTCTTTTCAAAAAGAATTCTCCTATCCTCTTGTTCTCCTGCTAAACACTCCCCACGAGCTCTGCGAAGTCGGCCTCGCGATGTTCCGCCCGCGCCTTCGCCTCGGCCAGCAGCACCCGTTTATAGTCGCGCGGCATGACCTTCACGAACGGCTGCCGGGACAGCGAGTCGAGGATCGTCGCCGCATACGCGCTCTTCGTGAACGCCACGTGCCGCGTTACGAGCTCTCGAACAATCTGCCAGTCGTCCTCGGCCAGCGGTTCGAGATCGACCATGCCCATATTGCAGCACTGGGCGAACCGGCCGTGCACATCGAGCACATAAGCCACGCCGCCGCTCATGCCGGCGGCAAAGTTGCGCCCCGTCTTGCCGAGTACGACAACCTGACCTCCCGTCATGTACTCGCAGCCATGATCGCCAACGCCTTCGACCACGGCACGCGCGCCGCTATTGCGTACGGCAAACCGCTCGCCCGCTACTCCGCGCAGGTATGCCTCGCCGCTCGTCGCGCCGTAGAGCGTGACGTTGCCGACGATGATGTTCTCTTCGGGCACGAAGGTCGCCTTCGATGATGGGAAGACCGCAATCGATCCGCCCGACAGACCCTTACCAACGTAGTCGTTGGCGTCCCCCTCGAGCGTCAGGGTGATGCCCGGCGTCAGAAACGCTCCGAAGCTCTGGCCGGCCGACCCGGTGAAGTGGATCTTGATCGTGCCCTCGGGAAGACCGGCCGCGCCAAAGGCGCGGGTGACCTCGGACCCCAGAATGGTGCCGACGGTCCGGTTCACGTTGCGAATCGGCATGCTGAACTCGACGGCCTTGCGCCGTAGCAGCGCGTCTTCGCACCGCCGGATCAGCTCGTTGTCGAGCGCCTTCTCGAGCCCGTGATCCTGGCCGCGGACGCAACGCTGCGCCACGTTCGGGGCCACTACGGGCTTATACAGAATCTGCGACAGATCGAGCCCGGCCGCCTTCCAGTGATCGACCGCCTTCGTGACGTCGATCTTGTCCACGCGCCCGATCATGTCGTCCATCTTCCGGAAACCGAGCTGCGCCATGATTTCGCGTACGTCCTCGGCAACAAAGCGGAAGAAGTTCTCGACGAACTCGGGCTGGCCCGAAAAGAGCTTCCGCAGCTCCGGATCCTGCGTCGCCACGCCGACCGGACACGTGTTGAGGTGGCAGACGCGCATCATCACGCAGCCCATCACGATGAGCGGTGCGGTCGCAAACCCGAACTCCTCTGCGCCGAGCAGCGCGCCGATGACCACGTCGCGGCCCGTCTTCATCTGCCCGTCCACCTGCACGACGATGCGATCGCGCAGGTTGTTGAGCACCAGGACCTGCTGAGTTTCGGCGAGGCCGAGCTCCCACGGCACCCCCGCGTGCTTGAGGCTCGTGAGGGGAGACGCGCCCGTGCCGCCGTCGTGCCCCGAGATGAGCACGACATCCGAGTGCGCTTTCGCCACGCCCGCCGCAACCGTGCCGACGCCAACTTCGGCAACGAGCTTCACGTGGATGCGCGCGCGCCGGTTCGCGTTCTTCAAGTCGTAGATCAGCTGCGCCAGATCTTCTATCGAGTAGATATCGTGGTGCGGCGGCGGTGAGATCAGCCCGACACCCGGGGTGGCGTGGCGCACCTTGGCAATCCACGGATACACCTTGTGGCCAGGCAGCTGCCCGCCTTCACCCGGCTTGGCACCCTGCGCCATCTTGATCTGCAGGTCGTCGGCGTTCACCAGGTACTCGCTCGTCACGCCAAAGCGGGCAGACGCCACCTGCTTGATCGCGCTCCTCCGCGAGTCGCCGTTCGCATCCGGGATATACCGGGCGGGATCCTCACCGCCCTCGCCGGTGTTGGACTTGCCGCCAAGGCGGTTCATCGCAATGGCGAGCGTCTCGTGGGCTTCCTGGCTGATCGAGCCGTACGACATCGCGCCTGTTGCGAACCGTTTGAGGATGCTCTCCGCCGGCTCGACTTCTTCGATCGGAATCGGGGTCGCCGCGAGCTCGAGCTCAAAAAGCCCCCGCAGGGTGGCGCGCTTCCGCGTCTGCTCGTTCACCGCCTTCGTGTATTCCTTGTAGACGCTGTACTGCGCCGAGCGCGTGGCGTGCTGCAGCTTGAAGACCGTGTCGGGATTGAAGAGGTGGAACTCCCCGTCGCGCCGCCACTGATACTCGCCGCCCTCGTCGAGATCGCGGTCGGCCACCGGCCGCAGCGGAAAGGCCTGCTCGTGGCGCACCCGCACTTCCTTGGCAATCGGGTCGATGCCGATTCCGCCGATCCGTGATGCGGTGTGTGTGAAGTACCGGTCGACGAAATCCCTGTCGAGGCCGACCGCTTCGAAGATCTGCGCCCCGCGATAGCTCTGCAACGTGGAGATGCCCATCTTGGACATCACCTTCAGCACACCCTTGTTGAGCGCCTTGATGTAATTCTTGACGGCCTTCTCGTGATTCAGCCCCGGCAGCATGCCGTCCCGGATCATGTCGTCGAGCGTTTCGAACGCGAGATACGGGTTCACCGCTCCCGCGCCGTAGCCGATCAGCAGCGCCAGGTGGTGTACCTCCCTCGCATCGCCGCTCTCGATCACGAGCGCCGCGCGGTTGCGCAATCCTTCGCGCACGAGATGGTGATGCACGCCCGCGGTCGCAAGCAGGCTCGGAATCGGCGCGAACTTCAGGTTCACGCCCCGGTCCGACAGAATGACGATCGTATGGCCCTCGTTGACGGCTTCACACGTTCGTCGTTCCAAATCCTCAAGCGCGCGCGCCAGGCCGGTACCGCCGGAGTCGGCTTCGAACAGCATCGGCAGCGTAATCGATTTGAACCCACGCTCGCCGATGTGGCGCAGCCTCGCCAGCTCTTCGTTGTTCACGATGGCCGACGTGATTTTGATCTGCCGGCACGCCTCTGGCCCGGGATTCAGCAGATTCGATTCCGGGCCGATTGTCGAGCCCATCGACGTCACGAGCTCCTCACGAATCGCGTCGAGCGGCGGATTCGTCACCTGCGCGAACAGCTGCGTAAAGTAGTCGTAGAGGAGCCGCGGCTTGTCCGACAGCACGGCCAGCGCCGTGTCGGTGCCCATCGAGCCGAGCGCTTCTTCGCCGTTCAGCGCCATCGGCGCCAGCAGAATCTTGAGATCCTCTTGTGTGTACCCGAACGTCCGCTGCCGGTTCATCATCGTGTAGTGATCGGGCAGCGGCAGCAGCGGCGCGGGCTTGAGGTCCTCGAGCGCCACCATGTTCTGTTCCAGCCACTCGGCGTAGGGATGCTGCGTGGCCAGGTCGTGCTTGATCTCTTCGTCGGCGATGATGCGGCCCTGCTCGGTGTCGACCAGAAAGATCCGGCCGGGATGCAGCCGCTCCTTGAGGAGCACGTTCTCTTCGGGGATGTCGAGCACGCCGACCTCGGAGGCCATGACGACCAAGCCGTCCTTGGTCACGTAGTAGCGCGACGGACGCAAGCCGTTGCGATCGAGCACCGCACCGATCACTGTGCCGTCGGTAAACGCAATCGATGCCGGCCCATCCCACGGCTCCATCATCGTCGCGTGATATTCGTAGAACGCTTTACGCTCGGCGCTCATCGTTTCGTGCCCGGACCAGGGCTCCGGAATCATCATGAGCACCGCGTGCGGGAGCGAGCGCCCTGTCATGACCAGGAACTCGAGCACGTTGTCGAAGGTGGCGGTATCGCTGCCGCCTTCGCGGATGACGGGCAGAATCTTGGCGAGATCCTCGCCGAGGAGATCGGATTCGCACATCGCCTCGCGGGCGTGCATCCAGTTGATGTTGCCGCGCAGCGTGTTGATCTCGCCGTTGTGCGCGATGTAGCGGTACGGATGCGCCAGCGGCCAAGAGGGGAAGGTGTTCGTGCTGAACCGCTGGTGCACTAAGGCGAGTGCAGACTCCACGTCCGGATCCACCAGATCGGGAAACATCGTCTCGATCTGGTCGGCAATCAGCATGCCCTTGTAGATCAGCGTGTTCGCCGAGAGGCTCGGGATGTAGAAGTACTTCCGGTCGGTGCTCGAGATCGGCAATTGGTCGACGGCGTGCTCGATCCGCTTTCGGATGACGTAGAGCTTCCGCTCGAACGCGGCGTTAGCCGACCTGAAGGTCGGCCCTGCATCTGTCGCGCTGCTCCCCGTCTTCGTAGCGCTGGCCTTCAGGCCAGCCCCCATGCCCACGAATAGCTGCTTGAAGTAGGGCTCCACCGCCGCCGCAGAAGCGCCGATCAACCGGTTGTCGGTCGGCATGTCGCGCCAGCCGAGCAGCGTCTGGCCTTCTTCCCCGACGATCTTCGCGATCAGCGCTTCGATCGTGGCGCGCGCCGACGGGTCGCGCGGCAGAAACACGGAGCCGCACCCGTACTCGCCCGCCGGAGGAAGCGTGATGCCGAGACTGCGCGCTTCCTTACGGAGAAACTTGTCCGGCATCTGCAAAAGGATGCCCGCGCCGTCGCCGGTGTTGACCTCGCAGCCGCAGGCACCACGGTGCAGCAGGTTGACGAGCAGCTGAAGCGCCTGCTTGACGATGGAGTGGGAGCGCACGCCTTTGACGTGCACGACGAACCCGACACCACACGCGTCTTTCTCGTGGGCGGAGTCATAAAGTCCCTGAGAGGGAGGGAAACCGGGATCGCGATCCATAAGGAAGGACTAGTTATCTGGTACACCAGTTCATAAGTAAAATATAATTTGTGAATCTGACCCATACTGAAAACAGATAGCTGTAGATACGCCTGTGGCGCTTCCCGGTAGGGTTCGTCTTTCAACAGCGCCACCACCCAGTCGACAATCGTCGGGAAGGGCGTGGCAATGGTCACTCGGCCGCAACTCGGGTGATCAGCACCTTGAAGTCCTGCAGACTCTCGATGCGACCGATAGCCACCGCTCCACCGCACTCGATCCAAGCGTGAGCCTCGAGCGGAGCCACGGATGCAGGATGGGCGCGCACGCCAATGCGCAACTCGCACGCAAGGCCCCGACGCCGGAGCATCACGTCGGCGGCGAGGGCCTGGACGAGACAGGTAGCGGATGAAACCCGAGTGGCGACTGCGGTGACTGCCCAACGCACGTGACGAATTGCGTCTGGATCTGGAGGACCAGGATTCCCGCGAGTCGGCAAGCCTGCGAAACCGTCGAGAAGTCGCCGAAGCACCCCAAATCGGACGAGGCGAAGGCCAGCCCAAACAAACGCCATCGATGAGGCCGCCTCAATCAGGAGGCACCTATCTGCATGGTCAAGTGATCGAAAGGTGCGGCATAGCGCAAGCACAGACGCCTCCGTGGTGATGCTACCCGCATGATAACATCGGATGACAGCTCGACAGGTCTGCTCATGACACGATCCACACCTTCTTCGTCAGCACGAACACCATGTTCCGTGCCTTAGAAAGCGGAGCGGTGATCCTCGATCTGGATTCGGGAGAATATTTCGATTAAATGCTTGAGTTGGTCGCCCACCTGGCCGAATCCGGCCTCGGCCAAATGAAATTGTCGTGAGCGGCATCGTAGGGATCGTCAACTTTGACGGCACCGCAGTTGACGCGCGGTTGCTGCGTCAGATGACAGACTCGCTCGCGTATCGCGGCCCAGATAAATCGAGCATCTGGGTAGACGGCCCGGTCGGTTTTGGCCACACGCTGCTTAGCACGACACGCGAAGTGGAGCACGACGACCAACCAGCGAGCCTCGACGGACGCGCGTGGATCAGTGCTGATGCGCGCCTGGACGATCGGGCAGTCCTTGTTGAGAAACTAAAACAGAAAGGTTTCACACGCATCCAAGCGGCGACCGATGCGCAGCTAATTCTGCACGCATACGATGTCTGGGGAGAAGGCGCCGTTGAGCATCTCTTGGGAGATTTCGCTTTCGCGATCTGGGATGGTAGGAGACGCTGCGTGTTCTGCACCCGAGATCATTTCGGCATCAAACCCTTCTATTACGCTGTTATTCAGGGCGGCATTGTCTTCAGCAACACACTCGATTGTGTACGTTCGCATCCAAGAGTTGGAAACGCCCTGAACGATCTCGCCATCGGAGACTTCTTGCTGTTTGGCTGCAATCAGGAGCTGACGACGACGACCTTTGCGGCCATCCACCGTCTACCGCCAGCGCATACCCTAACGTGCGGCGACGGGACGCTCCGAATCAAGCGCTATTGGGCGTTGCCCACGGCCGGGCAGATCCGATACAGACAGTCCCAGGATTATGTCGATCACTTCAGGGAGATCTTGCGGGCCGCTGTTTCGGACCGAATCCGGAACAGCGATATCGGCATCTCGATGAGCGGCGGTCTGGATTCGACGTCAATCACCGCGATCGCTCAACAGGTCCGCCGCGAACGAGGCAGTCCCTTCGCGCTTCGCGCACATACGATCGTTTATGATGCGCTGATTCCAGATCACGAGCGCCACTATGCGCGAATGGCGGCAGAGGCGCTGGGCGTTGACGTCGACTATTTCGCGGCCGATAATTGCGCGCCGTTTGACGGCTGGGACCGGACGGACTTCCGGACGCCTGAACCGACCGACGATCTCTTTCAGATCGTGTGCACGCGCCAACTCGAACAGGCTGCTTCGCACAGCCGTGTCCTGCTGTCAGGAGAAGGCGGCGACGAGGTGTTGTGGACATCGTATGTCGTCGACCTTCTGGGGAAGGCGTCCCCGATCGAGTTGATCACTGGCATTGCACAGACGGTTTTGTTGCAACGTCGACGTCCCGGTTTCGGTATCCGGTCGTATCTAAAGAGGCAATTTCGGAAGCACGCGGGCGTCCCTCCATACCCCGTTTGGATGAACAACA
Organism: Vicinamibacterales bacterium; assembly: GCA_035281225.1. Classification (GTDB taxonomy): domain Bacteria; phylum Acidobacteriota; class Vicinamibacteria; order Vicinamibacterales; family JAMQPK01; genus JAMQPK01. The sequence goes on along the minus strand of DATEEI010000138.1, from coordinate 38,477 downwards.
GCTTCACCGATCGACTGAATCTCCGCGCAAGGTGGGTGCAATGGAACTCGGCTGTGTCTGGGAGCGACCACCGACTGAGGGCAGAGGCCCATCAACGACTGGCGACTGCCCCCTGGTCGTGGTATTTTGAGACATCCGATCCCGGCATGACCCACGTGCCCGTCGAGTGGCGATATCCGTTCCTGGATCTACGCGTCATCGATTTCCTGTTCGCGATTCCGCCCCTTCCGTGGTGCGTCGACAAGCAACTGCTACGCCTTGCGATGCGGGGTGCTCTACCGGATCCGATACGGCTGCGCCGCAAGGCGCCTCTCGCTGGTGATCCGTTGCGCGTGCGGCTTCAGAGACCTGGCCTGGAATGGCTGGATTCGTTTGAACCGACGCCGGCGCTGGTGCAATATGTCAATCGCACAGACATCCCGCATCTGGCTGGCGGATGCGAGTACACTGACGACCCTGGCCTTCATCTGCGGCCACTTTGTCTTAACCATTGGTTGATCCGATCGTCCGTTGTGTATCATGAAGAGGAGATTGGCAGATGACCACGAACAATGCAGATCGCGCGCAAAGTGGCGTTCCCAAAAGGCCGTACCAGACTCCCCGGCTGGATGTGTATGGTGACATCCGTGAGGTTACGGACAGCGTCGGGATGAAGTCGATGAAGGCCGACGGAGCCACTGGGATGAATACCAAGACCGCCTAGCCCGATCGACGAGTGGCCTTGTTTTACGCAGCTTTTGGCCTTTCCATACGCTCGAATCGCAAGATTCCTGGCTTGGTTCCCAAGGCACCCGATGCGTTCACCGACACACACATCTCGCTCGGCTCTTTCTGTTGGCCGTCGAAAGCCGCGGACGAGGCTGGCGAAGTTTGGTACGTCAGCGAGGAGCATGATGCAAACGCTCCGGCGCTCAGGGTTTGGAGGCTACGCGAGGGCGCCTACTTCAGGCTGCTGTATAGCGATGGTACTGAATTTCTCGTGGACCGGCGCGGCACCAACGTGTGGGCTCGTTGGCCAGATGCGTCGACGGTCGAGGATACGGCGACCTACCTACTGGGGCCGATTATCGGTTTCGTGCTGCGGCTTCGCGGCATAACATGCCTGCACGCGAGCGCGGTTGCTGTTGGTGACCACGCCATCGCGTTACTGGGTCCGGCAAGCGCCGGAAAGTCCACAACAGCTGCAGGATTCTCTCAAATGGGTCTGCCGATACTCGCAGACGACATCGTCGCACTCTCGGAGCGTTGCGAGACGGTGCGGGCTCAACCCGCGTATCCCCAGCTGCGCCTGTGGCCAGACTCTGTGGCTCTGCTCTTTGGTACCGCCGACGCGCTTCCTCAACTAACCCCGACCTGGGAGAAACGCGGACTCAATCTTACGCGGCGCGGATACTGCTTCCAGGAGCAGTCACTCCCACTTGCAGCCGTTTACTTGTTAGCCGAACGCTCGGCCCAATCGGAGCCGCAGATAGAAGGCATCCACGGGCGAGAGCGTCTGCTGGCGCTTCTGGCGAACACGTATGTGGGCTACTTGCTGGACGCCCGGATGCGCGCCCAGGAATTTGAGTTACTCACCCGGCTAATTTCAAATGTACCGGTGCGCCGGGTCGTTCCCTCGGCCGATCCCGCTCATATCTCCCGGCTCTGCCGTCGAATCCTCAGCGATTGTGAGGCGCTTCCTTGTACAGTATCGCCGACTACGGCATGATGATGTCCGACGAGGTGCGCATGGACGCCTTCGTTCGGGCGTTGCGCAACGCGGTTAAACCAACGTCGGTCGTCGTCGACATCGGCACCGGCACCGGGATCTTTGCCCTGCTGGCGTGCCGATTTGGAGCGCGGCGCGTCTACGCCATTGAGCCCGATGACGCGATCGACGTGGCGAGAGACATCGCCGCGGCCAACGGATACAGCGATCGGATCGAGTTCATTCAGGCCCTGTCGACCAACGTGACGTTGCCGGAACGAGCCGACGTCATCATCTCCGACCTCGGCGGCGTGCTGCCCTGGTTCCAGCAGCACATCCCGTCGATCACCGACGCGCGTCGGCGTCTGCTCGCCCCTGGAGGCACATTAATTCCGCAGCGCGACGTTGCGTGGGCCGCTGTCGTTGAAATGCGCGACGTGTATGCGCGTCAGACGAGACCCTGGAATGACAACCGTTACCGATTCGAGATGGATGCGGCTCGTCATATCGTGCTCAATACCTGGAATCAAGCAAAAGTGACGCGCGACAACCTATTGACCGAACCACAGCACTGGGCGAAGCTCGACTACGCCTCGATCGAAGATCCTGATGCCCGCGCGCAGCTGACGTGGACGCTCACGCGCCCCGGAATCGGGCATGGGCTTGCCTTGGGCTTCGATCGGACGGTCGCGGATGGTATCTATCTGTCGAACGCACCCGATGCCGTCGACGCGGTCCGCCCGGAGGTCTATGGCACCGTCTTTCTTCCTTGGCAAGTGCCGGTTCCGCTGAGCGCGGGCGACGTCGTGACCGTTGACTTGGAAGCCAAGCTCATCCGCAACGATTATGTGTGGAGTTGGAAGACACATATTCTGGATCAAGGACGTCCCGGCGCGGACAAGGCGAACTTCACTCAATCCACCTTCTTCGGAGTGCCGCTATCACGGGCCACACTGCGCAAGAGGGCAGCAAGTTACACGCCAACGCTCAGCGAGGATGGTCGGATCGCCCGACTGGTCCTAGATTCAATGCACGCTGGAATTTCGGTAGGCCAAACGGCAAAGCTGGTTTCAACCGAGTTCCCGATGCGCTTTCCTGGTCCAGAAGACGCTCTCAGCCATGTGGCGGATTTGTCGAGACAGTACGGCTAAGCCGCAGGAATAAGATCAAGCTACCGGCTACGAGGTACCGGCTACAGGCGAGCTACGCCGAGCACTCGCCTTCCTGGATTTCCGGCTTGAATTCGTGCGTCTCAGCGAGATCCACGAAGTCGTCCACGGTCGTCATGGCGGGGGTCATCTGCTCCAGGTCCGACAGGACGGTCTTCACCCGCGCGACATCCACGCGCATGAAGAACGACGTGGCCGACTCACCGGGCTGTCGATCCTGCGCATACAGATCCAGCAACCGCTCGAGCGCGGTCGTCATCCGCCGCGCCGGAATCTTGGCCGCCAGCCGCGCAAATCGCACGCCATCGCCTTCGGGCCCGCCGCCGACCATGACAAAGTACTGCGGGACGGCTTTCCCACCGAGCTTCCGAACGCTTCCTTGAAAGCCAAGGCCGGCAATGTGATGCCGGCCACAGCCGTTGGGGCAGCCGCTGATCTTGATCTGGAGATCGGGAGCGGCAGCGATCAGTTCGGGATGCTCCTGCAGGTAATCGCCGAGAAATTTTCCCAGACCGCGCGACTGCGTCACCGCGAGCTTGCACGACTCTGCGCCGGGGCAGCTCGTCACATCGGCGATCGTACCGGCATCGGGCAAGCCCATGCCGGCCGCCGCAAGTTGTCGATACAACTCCGGCAACGCACCGGCGGGCACCCACCGGAAAACGAGATCCTGCTCGGCCGTGATACGAATCGTGCCGTCGGCACACGCCGCGGCCAGATCGCCGAGAATGCGCATCTGCTGGCTCGTGACATCGCCCAGCGGAATCGTCGCGGTCACGACGAAATATCCGGCCTGCTTCTGCTTGCGGACGTTCGTCGACAACCAGTGCGAGTAGTCACCGTTCATCGTCGGCAGCATCGGCCGCACCTGCGGTACGATGCCCGGTCCCGTCACCTGCGAGCTGGTCGCGCGAGAGACGGTGTCGAGAATCGGCGGCGAATCGATCTGCTGCCAGGCCGGGGCGGCTTCGACAGGTGGAGCGTCCGGATCGAACGGCAATGACGCTCCGCCTTGAGCGCTGAACGCTGCCAGTTTCTTCCTGTACTCGGCGAGGAAGCCGTCCCAACCGAGCTTCTTGATGAGGAACTTGAGCCGGTTCGCCTGCTTGTGTTTGTAATCGCCGAACTCGTGAAACACGCGGATCACCGCTTCGGCAACATTGAAGATCTCGCCGGCCGGCAAGAAGTCGTGCACGGGCTCGGCGGACTTCACCATGATCGACGTGCCGCCGCCTACCACGACCCGGAAGCCGCGCTTCCCGTCGCGGACAGCCGCGCGGTAGCCGAGATCGTGCATACCGAGCAGCGCGTGGTCTTCGTCGGTGCAGCCCTCAAACGCGATCTTGAACTTGCGCGGCAGCGACGAGCTCAGCGGGTGCCGCAGCAGATAGCGGGTCATCGCTTCAGAGTACGGCGTGACGTCGAAGAGCTCGGTCGGCGACACGCCGGCCTGCGGACAGCAGGTGATGTTGCGCACGGAATTGCCGCACGCCTCACGCGTCGTCACGCCGGCGTCAGCGAGCATGCGCATCGCGGTTTCGACGTCGTGCAACTTCACGAAATGGAACTGGATATTCTGACGCGTGGTGATGTGGCCGAACCCGCGCGAGAACCGCTCGCCGACTTGGGCGAGCACCTCGAGCTGCGGCCCGGTAATCACGCCCTGCGGAATCTTGACGCGCAGCATCTGCACATCGCCAGTCTGTCGCTGGCCGTACGCGCCACGGACGAGGCGGAACATCCGCCATTGATCCGGGTTCAGCTCGCCGTTTTCGAATTTCTCGAGCGTCGCGACAAATTCGTCGATGTCGGCCTCGCTCGCGAACGAAAGGCGCGTCCGCCCGAGCGTCTTCGGATCGTCTACAGCTGCCATGTGTAAGGGTTCATTATCTCATTTTTTTCGAACTATACTCACCAGCCACCGAACGGAACACCGAGATGTACAGCCTAGCCGCGTACGCCAGCATGATGGCGGACCTCACCAGGATTGATGCCTACGTCATGGCGCTGCGGCACGCCGTGCGTGCCGACAGTATCGTCGCGGACCTCGGCGCCGGCACAGGCACATTCGCGCTGCTCGCGGCCCGCCTGGGCGCGCGGAAGGTCCATGCGATAGAGCCCGATGAGGCGATCCACGTCGGCCGCGCGATCGCCGCAGCCAGCGGTTTGGCCGATCGGATCGACTTTATTCAAGCGCGCTCGACCGACGTCGTTCTCGAAGAACGCGCCACCATCATCGTGTCGGACATGCGCGGCACGCTCCCGCTCTTCGAACGGCACATTCCGTCGATCGTCGACGCGCGCGATCGGCTACTGGCACCAAGCGGCGTTTTGATCCCCAGGCGCGACCGTTTGCGGGCCGCCATTGTGGAGGCGCCCGACGTGTACGCCGATCACGTGGCGCCCTGGCGCGATCGCACCTATGACCTCGATCTGCGACCGGCGCAGGAGATGCTCGCGAACACCTGGCGGCGGATCCGTCTGGCACCGGACATGCTCCTCTCTGATTCCGAGTCGCTCGCAACGCTCGATTATCGCGAGCGGTCGGATCCTGATTTGGATGCGGAAGCCACGTGGGCTGCCCGGCGGGCAGGAACGGCACACGGCCTCTGCGTCTGGTTTGATTCCGAGCTGATCGACGGCGTCACCCTCTCGAATGCGCCGGACCAGCCACACGCGATCTACGCGCAAGCATTCTTTCCGTTCGCCACGCCTGTCGCGCTGGACGAAGGTGCGTCGATCTCGGTACGGCTCCAGGCCAATCTTGTCGGCGATGACTATCTCTGGCGCTGGACGAGCCACGGCCGCACGCAGTCAACGCTGTACGGTCTCCCGCTCGGAGCCAGTCAGCTGCCGAAGAGTGCGGCGGACCACGTGCCCGCTCTGACCACGGAGGGTGAAATCGATCTCTTCATCATGCGACGCATGCAGGAGTCAATACCGCTCGGCGAGATCGCGAGCGAACTGCTCACCCGATTCCCATCGGCGTTGCGCAACCGAAACGCCGCGCTCGGTCGTGCAGGCGAGCTCGCGCGGAAATACTCGAAGGGCTGAGGCCCTCGAGCAGTCACTTCTTTCCGGATACGATCTTCCAGACCCCGTTCACGTTGCGATACACGTAAAGAGCCGGCAAGAGCAGCGCCCCCAGCGGTTTGTCGCCGAACCCGTACGCGCTGAGCATGTATTGCGGGCTCGGAAACAACACCTCGCGCAGAATCCTGGCGCGACGGCCGAACGACGATGCGCTGCGCACGCTCGAGATGAGCTCGTGGTGCCATCTACGCTCAGACGCCAGATACTCTGCCGACGGTTCAGAAGCCTTCTCGGCGGAAAGCGCCTCGAACACGCCTGCAGGAATGGCACAGTGAAAAAATGTTTGCGCGAGCCGCAAGCCATGCGCGCAGATGGCCGCCACTCTCTTTTGACGGGCCAGACGCGTGAGCTCGTCGAAGCCGGCGAGCGCCAGCGCCGATGCCAGCACATGAACGTCGTAGATCCACAGCATACGATCGATATTCCGGTGATGCATGGTCGGATGCACGCACGCGAGCAGCAGCGCATCGACGGCTCCCGCCCCGCGCGCGTTGGGACCGAGCGCCAGAACAGGCTGGGATCGCGCGAGCAACTCATCGTAGGTGAACAGGTTCTCGAAGACGGGCTGAGTGCTGATCTTCCAGTGCACGTCGAATGCGTGCACTACATCGAACCGGTCTACCTTTTGAACTTCGAACTGCGAAAACAGATCGCTGCAGTGGATCGTCGCGGCGTATCCGCGCCGCGCGAACGCCTCGCGCGCCGCTTCTACGTCGCACTCGCGGACCAGCATGTCAGTGTCACCTCGCGGACGGCACGCCGGTGCTTCGTACGTGCCGTACGCCAGCGACGTGCCTTTGATGAGCACAGGCCGAATGCCGACTGCAGCGAGATCTGCGAGTACGAGCGAGATCTCCGCGCCGCGCAGCATCTCGAGCGCAGTGTCGCGATGCGCGTGAGCCGCAAGATCCTCGTGAATCTCCCGCGGCCATTCCGCGCGATGCGCCAGGCGCTCGAGCCTCGACCGCACGAGCCCCTTCACTTCGTGTTCGGCGCACGACGCCAGGAAGTCCGCCGGCGCCGCTCGAATCTGCGACCAGCGAACCTCCTCGCCGGCGAGCAGCGCGCACAGGCTCTCTCTTACGGTGGTCGTCTGGTGAGGGCCGGATAGCACGCCGTATTCAGGCAACTCTGGTACTCCCCTAGCACGACGCATCGGCGCCGATCGCGGCGGTCCAACGATCGAAAGCGACGCCACGTACCCATCGGCCTTTCGCCGAGTATACTCCGCACATGAGCAGCGCGGTCGGAGTCGATCCGATCGATCGGGTGTTCATGCTCGAGAACCATGACGAGGCCTGCGAGCACTGGCGCCAGAGTGGCGTTCGGGACCGGTTGCTCGTGCACATCGACGCTCACCACGATGCCGCCCGTCCGGCGGCACCAGGATCAATCACAATCGCTGACTATGTGCGCGCAGCCGTCCAGGCGGGTCTCGTGCGCGAAGCGATCTGGGTCGTGCCAGAGCCATCGTGGCAGCGTGCCTCGGTCCGGCGTACGATCGAGAGGCACCTCGCGAGGCTCGATATGCCCATGCGAGCCTGCCCCATCTCGGCACTGCCGGCCTTTTCGGAGCCGGTGCTGCTCGACGTCGATGTGGACTACTTCGTCATTCCGGAGGTGCGGTTCGGGGTGCCCGATGTTCTTTTACCGCGTCCGTGGTGCCGTCCCGGCGATCTCGTTGACCGTTTGCATGAGCACCACGTCCGGACCGACTTCGCGACGATCGCCTATTCCGTCGAGGGAGGGCACACACCCCTTCGGTGGAAGTACCTCGGCGACGAGCTGGCCACGATCCTTCGCACCCCCTCAAGCGGCCGCCCCACGGCTCCGCCGCCGGGCTCGGCCGCGCAACACTACGGTCTCGCGCACGCGCATCTGGAAGCCGGACGACTCCAGGAGGCGCGAGCGTCGCTGCAGCAGGCCTACTCACTGGATCCGTCCTATCGCACACCGTACGGCAGCGGCGGTTTGGCCCTTCTGCAGCGCCGTGACTGGAAGGCAGCACGAGGCGCTTTTCAGAGCGCCCTCGCGCTCGATCCACTCGACGCGTCCGCACTCGCGGGGCTTGGTCGCATCGCGGCGCAAGCGAAGCATTGGCGTGAGGCCGAGCGCTACCTCTCGCAGTCTCTCGCACTGGATGCCGGGCAAGTAGACGCCTCACGCGTGCTCGGTGATGTGTTTTTCAGCCAGCGACGCTGGACGGAAGCCGAGCTGGCTTACACGCGCGCAATAGCCCTCGCGCTCTCAGGCGAGCGCTCACTTGACGCGCCGATCTCGAGCGCACCGGACGCCGGGCCCGCCGATCCGCATCACGGCCATGCCCACGCCCAGCTCGCGCGGCTCGCCGCTCGGCGAGGCGATCTGAGGACCGCGATCGCCGGACTCAGAATCAGCCTTGCTGCGGGTCCAGCTCGGATCTCCACGCGTTTGCGGCTCGCGTGGCTGCAACTGCGATCTCTGGCAGGATGGTGACCTCAGCATGAGCGGCTTTCGCGGTCACTGGACGTTCGAACGACTTCCCGCGCAGACGGTCGTCATCTTCGACGGACGTCTCGATAACAGGGCCGAATTGATCGCAGCCTGCGGACATCGCCGGGGCGCTTCCGAGCACTCGACCGACGCAGAGCTCGCACTGTGGGCGTACGAAGGTTTTGGGATCGACGTCGCCGCGAAACTGCTCGGTGATTTCGCGATGGCGCTGTTCGATCCACGCGAGCACCGCATCGTGCTCGCGCGCGACTCGATCGGCGTGAAACCGTTGTACTACCGGCAAACGGGCCCTTCCCTCTTCTTCGGATCGGACATCAAGTGGATACTCGCGCAAACCGGGATCCAGGCGAAGCCGAACGAGCATCTGTTGGCTGGGCTCATGCTCGGACGACTTCATCGGCAGGACGATGACGGAACCACGCTGTTCGAGGGGATTTCGGGAGTTCCACCCGCACACGTGGCAATCTTCTCTCCGGCAGCGTCGGTCGTCCGGCAGTACTGGGACTTCACAGGCGACCGCGAGAGTAGCGACAAATGCGCCGGAGAGTACGCCGACGGCTTCCGCTTTCACTTCGAGCGCGCGGTCGCACGTCGCATCCGCGGCGACAAACCGACAGCGGTAGCCGTCTCCGGCGGCCTGGACTCATCGTCAATCTTCTGCGTCGCACACAGGCTCGCGGCCGATGCACATCCCCCTGTCGGACTGACGTACACACATCGCGATGGCTCTCCTGCGGATGAAACCAGATATGTCGCCGACCTCGAGCGCTACTGTGGACAGCACATCCGTCATGTCGATCATCTTGTGACGGCCGGGCTCACGGCGCACACTGAGGCACTGATTCGTCGCGTCGAGGCACCGATGATCGCCGCGGACTCGCATGTGAATGACCGGCTGCTCGCCGCCGCGCACGAGGCCGGGGCGGGCGCTGTTCTGACCGGGCATTGGGGGGACCAGATGCTCTTCGATCAGGCCTATCTGATCGATCTGCTGCACCGCGGAGCGTGGCGTTCCATAGCGTCGCATCTGCGCGCGTACCCGGAATGGTTTCCTGACACCGGAGGCAGCCATTTCCGTCGCCGGTTGCTCATCGACTTTCTGCAGTACGACATGCCGCAGGAGCTTCGACGTCCGATGCGAGTGGTGCGACGCGCCTGGAAGCGGCCTGCCCCCTGGAGGGATTGGTTTTCGGCGCCCTTTCTCGCGCAGTTAGGACCTGACGAATTCGCGCGTGGTCTCTCGGGCGGCACGGGCACTATCCTGGCCTGCGCCCTCTACCGCGAAGTGCGTTCGCGCTATCATGGTCTCTGCCTCGAGTGGCACGCCAAGATGGCGGCGGCGCACGGCATGGACGCGGCCTTTCCGTTTCTCGATCGCGATCTGATCGAGTTCCTGATGGGCGTGCCGGGCGAGATTCTCGCGCGCGACGGCATGCCGAAAGCGCTGCTGCGCGACGGTCTTGCCGGCGTCGTACCGGAAACGATTCTCTCGCGACGATCGAAGGGGGACTTTACGGAAGCCGCGAATCGGACGAGCCGTAAGGACTATCCGGGGATTGTTCGCTTGCTGGGACCGGATTCGTGCGTCGTGCAGGCCGGCTACGTTGACGCCGACAAGCTGCATAGAGGCCTTCGCGGGTTTGAAGGTCTGCTCGACAGCTCGACTTCGTGCGCGGCAAGCTGGGGCCTCACCGCGGTGATGGCCCTCGAGATCTGGCTCCGGGAGTTTTTCGGAAACGCGCAGGGTGAAGAGGAGACAACCAAATGGACAAGCCACGCCCAAACGACCAGGTAGCGCCGGGCCGCCGCAAGAAGCCGTACCGCATGCCCCGGCTCGTCGAATACGGAGACCTGCAGAGGATCACGATGGCCAAGGGAAGTAACCGCGGAGACGGTGCGCTTCCTGCGACAAGGAAATAGCGATTTGGGCGCTGGGCGGACGTACCACGTTTACGGGCTACAGCTCGACAGCGCCTGGCCTCTTCCCTACCCCGACCAAGGAGCCCCGGGTCTCGCGAGGGTTTCTCTCCGGCGCGGCAGCGCCAAGCGATTCGTCAACGCGCTTGGCGACACCCACGTCCCGGTTTCGGGCGCGTGGGCCAGCGCCGCGCTCGCAGACGGCTGGCGCTATCTGCGCTGGTCCAGTATTTTCGAGTTCCTCATTCAACCCGACGGCCGTTCAGTTCTCTGCCGGCCGATGTACGACGGCGCGGTTGAAGCATTTCATACGCACCTCGGTCCATCGCTGTCCTTCGCATTGATCAATCTCGGTATCGAGCCGCTCCATTCGACGACAGTGATGGTCGAGGGGGGCGCCGTCGCGCTGATGGGCGATTGCGGATACGGGAAGTCGAGCCTCGGAGCTACGTTCGTGAGGGCCGGCCACGCGCTGCTGACCGACGACCTGCTGGTGCTCAAGCGCGAGTCCGAGGGATTCATCGCCTACCCGGGCGCTCCGCGTCTGAAGCTCTTCCCGGAAATTGCGAAGGTGATCTTCGGCCCGCGTGTACGAGGGCTCAGGCTGGAGCGGTTGACCCCCAAGATCATCATCCCGCTGACGGGGACGCGCGCCCAGCAAACGCCGGTTCCGCTGAAAGCCATCTACATGTTGACGCCGCCACGAAGCAGGCACACGCGGCGTGGCGTCACCATCCGGCGGCTGTCGCCCCGGCGCGCCTTCCTCGAGCTGGTTCGAAGCACGTTCAACATGGCCGTGACCGAGCCCGACCGACTCGAGCGCCAGTTCCGGCTGGCGAGCGACCTTGCGCTCGCGGTCCCGGTGAAGACGCTGTCGTATCCGCGGAAGCTGAGCATGCTAGCGGCCGCGCGGAAAGCAATACTCGCAGATCTACAGGGCTAAGACCCTGTGCTGACGGCTGCCGTGTAGCGAAGGATATCCACACCAGCCTCATCCGCTATCACGCGCAACCCGGCGGCAGCGCATTCGTGCGCGAGGCGCGCGCTCGTGCCGGTCAGCGATTCTGGGGCCACGCCGCACGCGCAAAGCAGGCGAAAGATCGCCTGCCTCACCCCTTCCTTTCCTTCACTTCCACCAAACCGCGCATGCACAGCTCGCCCGCGAGATCGAGCAGGTCGCGCTCGAGGATGCTCCGCTCGCTCGAATACTCGTCCTCGAGTGTATCGAGGATGTCTCCGAGGGGGCGCGCCTCGGCGACGAGCTGCCAGATGCGCGCGCCGGCTTCGTTCAGGCCGAAATACTTCCCGCTCTTGAGATCGAGCAACACCGCTTCTTCGTCGAGCTGCCGGAACACGACGTCAGAACGAATGGAGAGCGAGTCTTGCAGTGAAAGATCCATGATCACCCTTTCTGTTTAGACCACCCTCGCACCCTCGGCGCTGACTCTTCCCGTGAAGGTATCGCTGTCGAGGTGTGCCGCCGCTTTGAACGTGTTCTGCATGGCTACTCCTATGCGTTCGGCGGAGCCGGCGTCTCCGGCGAAGCCAAACACTGAAGGACCCGATCCGGCTATCGAGCAGCCGAACGCGCCGGCCTCCAGCGCGGCGGCCTTGACGGCCGCAAATCCAGGGATCAATGTTGCTCGCAACGGTTCGATGATGCGATCGTCAATGCTCCTGCCCAGCAAGGGAAGGTCGCTGCGATACAGCGCGGCCACCAGCGCCGCGATGCTACCCAGGTTGGGCACAACCAGGTCGAGACCGTACGTCCGGTCCTTGACGAGCCTGCGCGCCGCGGCGGTCGAGACCCCGCAGTGCGGGTGCACGACCGCGACGTGCAAGTTTTCGGGAACAGGGAGCGCGATTGTTTCGAATGGATCGTATGTGCGCACCAGCACGATGCCGCCCATGACACACGGCGCCACGTTGTCGGCATGCGGCGTTCCCGAGGCGGCGCGCTCGCCTTCCATCGCGCTCAGCACGACTTCACCTTGCGACAGCGGTTTCCCGAGCAGTTCGTTGACGGCTACCGCGGCTGCTGCGCTGCTCGCGCCAGAACTACCGAGCCCGCTGGCGAGCGGCATCTGTTTGTGCAACCACAGCCGGACGCCCTGGCGCGCGTGCGCACGACGCAGCACGTCGGCCGCCGCACGCCCGACGACGTTCTTCTGCGGATCTCGGCTCAGTGCTCCGCTATCTCCCGTAATGCCGACAATCTCGACGCCGGGCTCGTCGGACAACTCCGCGTCGAGCTCGTCGCCCGGCTGGCTGAGGGCTAGTCCTAGCACGTCAAAACCTGGCCCCAAATTGGCAACCGTTGCTGGTGCGAATACGCGAATTCGTCGATTCATTCGAGTTTCCGAAGGTTATCACGGCGGCCCTAATTACGATTGTGACAGGCGTGCTTCAAAACGGGACACGCCAGGGACACACATTATGCTGAAGCAGCTCTGCGTCACGCTTGGCCTGTTGGTGTTCGTGACGGTCGCGGGCTCGGCGCAAGTGGCCGGGCGGCTCGGAGTCGTGGGTCCTCCGGGTAAAGTCGAGTCCCGGTTGCCGAAGGGGGAGGCCCTCATCAAGGGGACTGCCCTGGACATGAGTTCTGCGCCGCTGGCAAACGCACCCGTGCGGCTTCGAAACCTGCTGTCAAATCAGATCGAGCAGACCTCTTTCGCCAACGAGCTAGGCGAGTTCACGTTTCTCGCCCGCCCCGAGGTGCCCTACGTCGTCGAAATCACCGATCGCGCGGGACGTGTTCTGGCGGTGGGCGACATCATCACCGCCCAGGTCGGCGACGTCGCGGGGGCTATCGTGACGGCTCCAACGAGGCTGCCGGCGCTCGGAGATATCTTCGGTGACAGCGCAGGTCTCGTAGCATCAGCCGCCTCAGGCCTGGGTGTTACCGCAACCGGGCCGAAGGTCTTGCCTGAGGTGAGCCCCGAGCGATAGTGTCAGCGGCTGTCCATATTTGCCCACCTTGTCAGCTAATGATCTCTGGGGACACTCCCGGCCTGTCGAACTCTGCTAATTGGACCGATACATAAATACGGAAATGGACGCACCCTCGACACCCCACGCGCCAGCAGCCCACAGGAGCGCCCCACCAAAGGGTCTCTTGCAGACTGATGCGGATACGCACCTTCTCGATCGCCTCAACGCGCTCTACAAATATCGCTACGTCATCGTCACGATTTTCCTGCTCGTCATGCTTGGCGCCATCGTGCGGACGTACACGACGACCCCTATGTTCCGGGCGACGACCACCGTGCTCATCGAGGATGATCGGGCGGCGACCGTCGCCGGTTTCAACGCCACAACGTCGGACTTCAGCCAGGATCCCGAACCCTACTATCAGACACAAATTCGTATTCTGACAGGCCGCGATCTTGCCTCGAAGGTGGTCAAGAAGCTCAACCTCGCCGCGCTACCGGAGTTCAATGGACAAGGTCGCCGGCGCACCGGCCTCGCCGCCATTCTGCACACGATGAAGCTGCAGGCGCAGGGTGTGCTGCAGAAGGTCACGGGAGGTACGCCGACGCCTACGTCGACGCCGGGCCAGGCAACGAAGGACTCTCTCGTGAATGCCTTTCTCCGCACCGTCAACGTCGATCAGGTGCGAGGAAGCCGTCTCGTCAACGTCTCCGTTACCTCCGCGGATGCCGCGTTCGCCGCTCGCGCCGCCGACACACTCGTCGAAGAGTACGTGCGATTCAACCTCGAATTCCGTACCGATGCGACCCGGAAGAGCCTGGACTTCTTGTCGAGCGAAATCACGAAGCAGCAGAAGAAGGTCGAAGACAGCGAGCGCGCGATGGCGCAGTATCGTGAGAACAATAACGCGCTGTCGCTGGAAGACGGGAAGAATACCGTGGTTGCCGGGCTGAACCAGGTGAACGACTCCTTCCTGCGGACGAGAAGCGAGCGCATTCAGAAGGAGTCGTTGTACAACCAAGTCGCCTCGCTGCCGCCGACAGCGCTGGCCGAGTCAGCCACGCTCAATGCGAATCCCCAGGTACAGAGCCTGCGTGCGCGCCTGAGCGAATTGCAGCGCCAGAAGGTGCAGCTGAACGAGCGCTACGGTCCGAAAAACCCGCAAGTAATCGAGAACGAGAACGCGATCATCGACACGACGAAGAACTACCAGATGGCGCTCACCGCGGCGGTCGAGGCTCTGAAAACCGACTTCGAAACCGCGCGCGCGCAGGAGCGGCGGTTCGCGGCCGCGCTGGAAGAATCGAAGGGAGCGGCGACGGATCTGAGCCGCAAAAGCGTCGGCTACACCGTGCTCGAGCGCGAAGCGCAGAGCAACCGGCAGATTTACGAAGCGTTGCTCCAACGGCAGAATGAATTGCAGATCGTCAGCAACAGCGGCGGCAACAACGTACGGTTGATGGACCGCGCGGTTGTGCCGAGGTCACCCTTCACGCCGAACGTTCGCCGGAACATCCTGCTTGGCGCGCTCGCCGGTATCCTTCTCGCGGTCGGCCTGGTACTGGGAATCGACTACCTGGACGACACCGTCAAGACGCCGGAAGACATCACGCGACGACTCAAGCTGCCGTTCCTCGGCCTGGTGCCGGCCATCAGAGGCAACACCCACCCGCTGCTGTCGCAAGAGGTGCCCCACGAATTCGGTGAAGCGTTCCGCGCCCTGCGTACGTCGCTCGTCTTCAGCAGTGGCGCCGAAGGGACGCGCGTCATCGCGCTCACCAGCGCGCAGCCGCTCGAAGGCAAGACGACGACGGCGTGCAATATCGCAATCGCGTTGGCGTACGGTGGGTCACGCGTGCTGCTGATCGACGCCGACATGCGTCGCCCGAGCGTCTCGCGCACGCTCGGCATCGAGAACACGATTGGCCTCTCGCATCTACTGACGGGCCAGGCTACCGCGCGGCAGGCGATTCGCCGCACGAACGTTCAGAACATGTGGGTCATGACCGCTGGCCTCACGCCGCCGAACCCATCGGAGCTATTGGCCTCGGAGCGCATGAAGACGCTCATTTCGAACGTGCAGAACGGGCCGTTTGACTGGGTGCTCATCGATACGCCGCCGGTCCTGGCCGTAACCGATGCGGTCATCATCGCTCCGTGGGTGGCCGGTGTGGTGTTCATCATCGGCTCGGAGATGACGCAGCGCCGCCTGGCGGAGCGGGCGGTCGAGACGCTCATGACGAGCCGGCCGCGCGTTCTCGGTGCAGTACTCAACCGGGTTGATATTGTCCGAAACAGGTACTATTACTCCCGTTACTACGGCTACAAATACAAGAACTACTACGTCAGGTCGAACGCGGCATAGAACGTCGATCCCGCCCAGCGCCACGTTTGTGGCACTGTTGCTTGCCTGGATGACGTTCCCGGGCGGCGGTGTGTACACCTGGGTGTGGGCTCCCGCCGCGTGCGCCGTGCTCGCGCTTGCTCTGTTCGTGCAGCCTCGCATCGCGCGAGGTGAGGACGTCCGCCTCGTCGACATCATGCTCGTCATCTCGGGCCTCGCGATGGCCACCCAGCTGGTGCCGCTGCCCTCTTCCCTCCTTCACGCCATTGATCCTCACCTGAGGCCCCTGCGTGCCGCGGTCTTTCTGCTGTCGCCGGCCGAACGCACCGAGGCATTGCTTCTCCCGATCAGCGTTGTGCCGGGCGACACCGCAGCCGCGCTCGGGGTGTTCGCCACCGCAGCGCTGCTGTACTGGATCTGCCGGACGATCTGCGAGGAAGGCGGAGCGGGTCGCATCGTTCGCGCAATAGCGACGATCGGCCTCGTTGCCTCGGTCGCGGCCATCGTGCAACGCGTCGAGAGCGAGGAGCTTCTCTATGGCGTGTGGCGGCCGCAGGACGCCGGAGCGAAACCCTACGGTCCATTCGTGAACCGTAATCATTTCGCGACCTGGATCATCATGGCCTGCCCGTTGGTCTTCGGCTATCTGCTCGCCCGCGCGCCCTCGAAACGGCCGCAGCGTTTTTCGCAGCGGGTGGCCGCCGCGCTCAAACAGCTCGGGTCCATGCGCATCTGGCTCGTGGCTGCCGTGTGTGTCATGACGCTCGCGATGCTCCTTTCGACGTCGCGCTCCGGTCTCATCGGACTCATTGGAGCCCTGACGGTGAGCACGTGGCTGACGAGCAAGCGGCAAGAGTCTGATGTGTGGCGCTGGTCGATCCTGCAGGGTGCGCTCCTCGTTCTCGTCGCCATCTCCTTCGCCAACTTCGATGCGCTGGTCGCGCGCGTCGACGAAACACTGCTGCGTTCGGGCCCCGGCCGGGGGCGGAGCGCCATCTGGACGGACGCGAAGGCGGTGATCGATGACTTTCCGATCACCGGCACCGGTGCGGGAACGTTCGGAACGGCGATCGCCATTTACCAGACGGCCGAGCCCGGATACGCTATTGGCCAAGCGCACAACCACTACTTGCAGCTCCTCGCCGAAGGCGGTGCCCTTGTGGCAGTGCCGGCAGCGCTGGCCGTGGGCGCATTTGTCCTGTTGTTTCGGTCGCGGCTGTCGCAGGATCGGACGCCGAACTACTTGATGCGGGCGGGAGCCGGGGCGGGACTGGCGGGGGTGTTTCTGCAGAGCTTCTGGGAGACGGGATTGAGAATGCCGGCCAACGCGATGTTGTGCGCGGTGCTCGCCGCGATCGCCACGCACGCTCCCACTAAGGACTGATGCTCCGAATCGGATTCGACCTCGACGGCGTGGTCGCAGATTTTCGGACGCGATTTCTCGACGTAGCGGCCAGGGTCCTCGATCGCGAGGCGCTCCGGCGGTCTGCATCGCCGATGCCCGATCTCGACGCGATCTCGGCAGCGGATGCCAAGCGTGTCTGGAAGGTCATTACCGACACACCAAATTGGTGGGTCGGCCTCGCACCGCACGAGCCGGCGCAGATCGCCCGCCTGTATGCATTGGCGCGCCGCTTCCGGTGGGAGGTCTCGTTTCTCACTTCCCGCATTCCAACGGCTGGCGACTCCGTACAGGTTCAGAGCCAGTCGTGGCTGGAAACGCACGGCTATTACATGCCGGCAGTCGTGACGGTGCCTGGCTCGCGTGGCGAGATCGCGAATGCCCTTCGGCTCGATCTCGTCATCGACGATCAGTTTCTCAACTGCCTCGAGGTCGTCGGCGCTTCCCAGGCCAAAGCCATGCTTCTATTGCGCGCCGCGGACGAGAGCCTCGAGCAGCAGGCAACAGGGCGCGGCATCGGCGTCGTCCACCGCCTGGCTGAAGTCGTGGAAGTGCTGCTGCAACTCCAGGAGATCGTCCCGGAGAAACGCGGACGCCCGATGCGACTGGCCGACTGGTTCTTTCCAAAAGAGCCCGAGGGCCGTGTGCTACCGATGAATCCGCGCGCGCTGCGCCCGGTCCCGCCGATCGAAGAATAAGAGGCAGGCTAAAAAGCGAGCCGTTGAAGGATCAGCTGGCGAACAGGCGGGTGCTTGAGCAGTTCGAGGATGAGCTTGCGGTGGCGGTTGAACGACGCAGTGCGGCGAACGATGGGCATCACCCCATCCGTCCTCGCCAGCTCGAACAGCTGCTCGATGTCTCCGTCGGTCATGCGGTGTGCGACCAGTCGCAGTTTGAGCTGCGCCTGAAATTCGGCCGATAGCTTCTCTCGCCATCCGTGCTCGTAGCGCGCGAGCCCGTCAGCGCTCAGATCGCCTCTCGAAAGCGCGTCGGCCAGCACGTCGGCGGCCAGGCCCGCACTGACCAGGCTGTAATAGATTCCGCCGCCCGTCGTCGGCTTCACCAGGCCGGCCGCATCCCCAATGGCGAGCAGTCGATCTCCGTAGGTCCGCGATAGCGGCGCCAGCGGAAGGATCTTCTGCCGCGGCCGGTCGATATCGCCGCGATCGATCGCCCATCGCTCGCTCACGCGCGAGACGAGACGGTTGAAGTAGCGCGGCGCGTCGCTCTCGCACATCACACCGACGCGCGCGCAGAGCTGCTGCGGCCGAATGACGGGAACGACCCATCCGAATCCCTTCGGCGCGATTTCGCTGCCGAAGTGAAGCTCGACGTCGCCGAGCTGGCTGGTGGGCAACTCCATCTGCGCGGTGTGCAGAAACATCCGCGGCATGCCAAGACCCACTTGGCGGTGTAGCGCATAGTTGGCGCCGCAAGCAAGAACGGCGACGCGGGCACGAATCTCTCCCGCGAGGGTCTTCACCGTCACGCCCTGGCCGTCAATCTGCACGCCCGTCGCACGCGCGCCCTGCTCCACGGATACGCCAGCACTTAGGGCGGTCTCACACAGATCTTGATCGAACGTATGCCGATCGATGACGACAGCTTCGACGCGTCCACTACCGTATGTGATGTCATGGCCGGCCGGGGACCAGAAGCGGGCGGTGGTGAGCTCGTTGAGAAGCGAACGGCGGGACAGCTTGAATTCGTCGAAGGCCTCGGCGGCCAGCACCCCGGTGCAGTGGACGGGCCGCCCCGCCGCAGGGTGCTCTTCCAGCAACGTGATGCGGAAACCAGCGGCAGCGAGGCGCGCTCCGGCGTAGAGCCCCGCGGGCCCGCCGCCGATAATGACCACGTCCTGCATCGCGGGCATTCTATCGCTAAAACTTCTTCCCCCGCTTCTCCCATGTTCCCCGGAACGTGATCCAGAACGAGAGCAGGATGAGGCGGATATCCAGCCAGAGCGATTGGTGGCGGATGTAGAGCTTGTCGTACCGGAACTTATGCCGCCTGGGGACATCGCGCGGGGCATAAATCTGTGCCACGCCCGTCAGCCCCGGAAGCACGGCACAGCGCCCTTCGAAGCCGGGCACGTCTTCGAGCCGCTGGACCGTCCCGTCACCGTTCACTTCGATCTCCCCCGGACGAAGCGCCCGCGGGCCGACGAAGCTCATATCGCCGCGGAAGATATTCCAGAGCTGCGGCAGCTCGTCCAGCGCCGTCGCGCGCATGAGCTTGCCCATGCGTGTGACGCGCGGATCGTTTTCACCTGATTGAACCGGTCCGACGCGCGCTTCCGCATCGGGCGCCATCGATCGGAACTTCAAGGCGGCAAAGGGCCGGCCGTGCCAACCCACGCGCTCCTGGGCAAAGAAAACAGGGCCGCCATCTTCGAGCTTGATGAGCGCACAGACAATCAGCGCGATGGGAGCCGACACGACGAGCCCGCCGCCCGCGAGGCACACATCAAGCAACCGTTTGGCGGCGTGCATACTCTCCCGTGACGTCGTGATAGAGGCTGAGGACCGAATTCACCATGGTATCCACTGCGAAAACGGAACGCGCCCGCTCCTGGCCTGCGGCGCCCATCTTCTGTCGCTCCAGCGGATCGCGGAGCAGCCGATCGATCGCGGCGCCGAGCGCAGGCGCATCACCGGGCGGCACCACCAGGCCGGTCTCACCGTCGCGATTCACCCAGTCCACACCGGTGCCGACGCTCGTGCTGACCACCGGTTTGCCCCGCGCCATCGCTTCAATCTGCACGACGCCGAACGCTTCCTGCCGCGTCACTGACGGCAATACAAACAGATCGCAGGCCCGGTATAGCGCCGCGAGCTCGTCACCCGTCACCTCGCCCGCAAACCTGACACGATCGATGATGCCGGCGGACTCCGCCTTTCGCTGAAGCTCAGCTCGAAGGGGTCCGCCGCCGACCAGCACAAGCTCAGCGGAGATCGTGCGCATGGCGTCCAAGAGCACGTCGACGCCTTTATACGGAACCAGGCGCCCGACAAAGAGGACGATCGGCCGGTCGATCTCCCTGCGAATCGCATCAGCGCGTGCGGCCGTCTCGGCGGCGCCGATATCGCTGGGCTTCTCAACGCCAAACGGGATCACAACGCATTTTTCCTGCCACTCGCGCAACGCCGGCGCCGTCTTCGCTAGCGCCGGCGACGACACGACGATTCGTGTCGCGCGCGAGAGCGCGAACTGCAGGAAGGGCCGATAGAACAACCGGTAGCGCCAGCTCGGCCGAATCACTTCGCTGTGGAACCAGACGATCAGCTTGCCCGCAGGCCTCGCCAGGAAGTACGCCACGAGTGCCATGGGGTTCGGCTCGTGTAGGAGAACGATGTCGGCCTCTTCGCGGGTCAGCTGAAGGGGAAAGCCCGGACAGACCGCCACGGCGCCGATTCTGGCGATGACGGGAAGCCGCACGATCTCGACGTCCGCGTCTTTCTCCTCAACCCTCGCAAATCGATCGTTGGCCACCAGCACACGGTTGTGCACGTAGCGGGACGTCTCCCGGCAGATCAGCTGAACGATCGCCTCCATTCCGCCCTTCGCCGGCGGATAGAACTTGCCGAGGTGCAGCACCTTCACTGTCGGCCGATCTGCAGATACAGCTTGGTCATCTCCGCAGCGTAGGTGTTCCAGTTGAAGCGCGCTGCGTTGCGAAGACACGCCGCACGGCGCGTCTCCCATACTTCCGGATCGTTTGTCCGTTGCCGCAACAACGTTTTCACTGTTTCAACCCATGCGGCGGCCTGCCCGGGCGGGCAGTACACGGCCGCATCGCCCCCAATCTCCTGCAGCGCCGGTATGGCGCTTGCGACCACCGGTGTCCCGCATGCCATCGCCTCGACCAGCGGAAGGCCGAAGCCTTCGCGATCGGACGGCAGAAGCACGAGCGCGGCGCGCCGGTAGAGCTCCGCAAGCTGCGGACGATCGAGGCATGGCATCTCGTCGACGGCGTCGAGGACGCCGAGGGTTGCAGCCAGCGCGCGCTGTTGCGGCGTCAGCGGCCCTCCAACGCGGGCCAACCTCAGCGCCGGCGCGACTTGCCGAAGGCCCGAGAACATTTCGAGAAGCACGTCGATCCGCTTGCGCGGAATGGTGCTGCCGACATGAAGGAGGATGTCGCCCGCCGCGGTTTGCGGACCCGGTGTGCAGCTGGGATGCACGCCCTCGTAGACGACGCTCACCCGCTGCGAATCCGCAGCGCCCGACGCCATGAGCTCCGTCTTTGTCGCCTGGCTGACGCACGATATGTGTCCCGCGACACCGAGCCCGGCGAGGATTCGTCTGGCGAGCAGGCGCTCCGGATCGAATCGCTTCTGCGCCGTCGGAAGCGCCGCACGGACAGCATCGAGATCGTGACAGGTCACGATCGCGCGACCCGCGGGAAGCCCGCTGGCGAGGTGTGCGTAGCTGTGATCCACGATATGGAAGACATCGAAGGACGACGCGTGTGTCGTCAGCCAGCTCGGATAATCCCAGTATCGACCCATCAGTCGATCGGCCAATTGCGCCCGCGATGTTCTCCCGGCAAGCGGCAGACGCGTCCATCGCCGCGGCAGAGGCGGCTGCAGGCGACTGGCGACGACGTCACCGTTTGCCGCGGCGGGCAGCGCATCGAGCAGCATGTCGGCAATCAAGTCCATGCTGGGCCATCGCTCTTCCGCGAAATCGCACACAACACCGACTCGAACGGGCTTCACGATCTCGCACTCGTCTCGCCGGAGGAGTGAGCCCGAAGGTGGGCGACGAACCAGACCTGTGTCGCCAGCTGCGGCCCGAGAAGGCGCAATGGGCTGGCAATGATTTGTTCAATCACGAACTGCCGGCCCACACGATCGCGAAGCACTTTCCAGTTGAATCCCTTGTGATCGTAGGCCGTGCCGCCGCCGCCCGTGTTGAACACGGGACGCGTCACGTGCTGGCGGTTCCCCGCAAATACTGCTGACATCAATTCGCCCCACGTGTACGACGTCGTACCGGGATAGTGGCCGATCTTCCGCCAACCCGCGACCTGTCGTGCGATCTGTTTCACGACAACCGGCAGTCCAATTTCCACCGGAACGCTCACAATCAACTTACCGCCAGGTGCGAGCAGGCTGGCCATCCTGGCCAGCTCAGGTTCCCAGTCGACAACGTGCTCGAGTACCTCCATGCAGAACACCGCGTCGTACTGCCGCGCGTGATCGGGCGTGGCCAGTTCATCCGCCAAGACAAATTGCAACCTCGGCTCATTCTCATATCTGTGGCGGGAGTCCTCCACGACGGCCTGCGACAGCTCGGCTCCGACGCCGATGGCAGGAGCGTCGGGCGTCATCATGAGCATGGCGAGAAACGTTCCATCGCCGCTCCCGAAATCCAGAAGGCGTCGGCCGCGGAACGCCTTCGCGAGTGACAGTGCGGTCTCGAACCTTCGCCCATGGCTCCATGCCACTAGACGGTCGCGCGAGAACATCTGCTTCCGCGCGTAGTCGCCGCGCCGAATCGCGTCACGCAGGTCGGGCATAGGCCTGTTCGAGCAGGAGCCGCAGATCGGCAAACACCTTCCGCCGATCCCAGTTCGCTTCCACGTACGCGCGCCCTTTCAGCGCCTGTGCCCGCGCGTCAGATGGGTGCTGCGCAACCCACTGTATCGCCCTCGCCATGGCATCTTCGTCGCGGCGCGGCGTCAACTGCGCGATTCCAGCGAGTGTCAGCCTCATGCCCCCGACTTGCGTGGCGATGACCGGAGTGCCGCAGGAAAGCGCCTCGAGCGGCGCGAGCCCGAAGCCTTCCTCCAGAGATGACTGGACAACGGCATCGGCGAGCTGAAAATATTCGTAGAGATTTTTCATCGGGTGAACGGCGGGCCGGCCGATGACCCAGTCTTCGGCGTCCGTGAATCCCAGCTCGTGCGCCAGCCGCAAGAAGTCCCGGTACCCTCCACCGAGGTTCAGCACCACGGCATTGAGCCCGCTGGCGCGCACCTTGGCGGTTGCCCGCAGAACCGTCTCCGGATCCTTCTCGTGGCTCATCCGGCTCGAGAACAGCAGGATGAAATGACCTTGCGGCAGGTCGTACTGACGTCGAAGCTGCGTGCGCTGTTCAGGGGTGGTTGGTGAAAACAGACAGGTGTCCACTCCGTAGTACCCGCTGGTTCCCGTTCGGGGGGCGGTTCGGCCCGCGACGTCGCGCAAGTACGGTCCCATTCCCAGGGCCACCGTGCTCAATCGTCCGGTGATCGCCATGGCAAACCGGATAAACGCTTCCCCTGCGGCAGCCTCCAGCCATCCGATCCTCCCGCGCTCGCGGCGGCAGCGGTAGTACGCCACTGGATCGATACCGAGCAGTGTCACGACCGGTACGCCGCGCAGTCTCCCGACAATCGTCGTGTTGAGCGATCCGCGGACCATGTCCTGCGAAAGGACGATGTCGTGGTTGCGGATCCTGCGAAGGAGGTACAGGAACGACCGTAGTTGATAGGCCGGGCGTCGGCCCTGAATCACGTCCACTTTGAGTCGCGCCCCGCTGTCGGCGATGCGGTCGGCAAGCCCGCTGCTCTGAAACTCCCAGGCGGGAATCACCATTCTGAGCTCGGCGATCTCAGCCAGGCCCGTAACAAATCTAATATCGGTGAACCCTTCGCAGAAATAGAGAAGTCTCATGGTCGGTGCTCGCCCGCCGCCATAGCGTGAGTTGCTGCACACTCGATGGCCCTCGCAGTTGCGGCCCACGTAAAGCTGCGAGCGCGCGCGACTGCCGCACGACTCAGCGCCTCAGCCCGTCCCGAATCGGTGAGGACTGTCACCAGTCTGTCTGCAGCTTCACGTGCGCTTGCGGGCTGGAACAACAGGCCGTCGATCCCTTCCCGCCCCCCTCGAATGATGTCGGGAATGCCACCCGTGGCAGCGGCCACCGCGACGCAGCCACCAGCCATCGCCTCGAGCAGCGAAAGAGGCGACCCTTCCGACAACGACGGCATGAGAAAGGCCACGTGCGATCGATAGAGATTCCGGAGACCCGCTGCATCAAGATGCTGATCGAGCACTCGTACGTAGGGGCGATCGTCGGAAGCGAATTTCGACGTGATCGCGGCGATCGGTGCGCCCGCACCGGCAATCGTGAGCCGGGCCTCCGGTAAACGCTCGCGAAGTCTTCTGAACACGGCGGGAAGGACGCCAGCACCTTTCACGTCCAGCCAGCCTCCCACGAACAGCACGCTGAATTGGTGCCTGGACCCGGACGCAACAAAATCGTCGCTGGCCACACCGTTAGCCGTGCGAGTCACGTCCTCTGCTCGTCGGCCCAACACCTGTGTGATGTAGGCCTGGTCTTCAGACGACAGACACACCACGTGATCGGCCCACCGGATAGTGCCATCGGATTGCCACGTGCGGCACAGCGGCGACTTGATACGACTCCAGAATGGGATGCGGGCATGACCACGCTTGCTGAACCTCACCCATTGATGAAACCACTTGCTCTCGACGTTGTGACACATCGCCACGATCGGCGGCAGCGACCGCGTCAACCGCCTGCCGAGGCTGTACCATAAGCCTCCGGGTTCATGCACAACTACGACGTCGAAATCGGTCCGCCGCCGGAAAATGGCCATCGCCAGGCTTACCGGGTACATGAACACAACAGAAAACGAGCTGGGTCTCGTACCTAGCACATCCTGCCCGAACCACAACGTGACTTCATGTCCGTGCGCTTCCAGCGCGTCGGCCACACGATGTGACCATTTGCCCATGCCCGTCTGCACACTGTCGGCAACGGATGAGACAACTAGAAATCGCACGCGCTAACTCGTCGCTGCCACGCGGCGGAGCACGTCCATGAGTATGGGCAGATGCCGCGCCATCGTGAATCGCTCGGCGCAGCGCAACGCGCCCGCCTTCAATTCCTGATGATGAGCCGGGCTTTGCAAACAGCGAAGGACGGCGCCGGCAAGTGCCGTGGCTGTTGCGGGACGTCCAGGCGCCAGGTGCCCGCTGACGTTTTCCAACAACCAGTCGGGAATGCCGCCCACCGCGAAGGCCGCGGCCGGAACGCCGTGCTGCGCGGCCATGGGTCCGACCGAGCCGAACGGTTCCGGCCAGATGCTCGGCACAATCAGGAGATCGGCGTTGTCCAACTGCCGTGAAACCTCTTCCTGTCGGAGCCAGCCGGTGAACGTGATGTCGATGTGTGGATTCGTCTGGCGCAGTTGGTGAGCGTCGCGCTCCCAGTCCGCTCGTTCGGGACCATCACCAGCCAGAACAAGCTGGATGCGCCGATCAAGCGCCCCCGCAATTTCCGGAAGGGCCGCCAGCAATATCCGCCCGCCCTTCAGGAAATCCATCCGACCGGCGTACAAAAGACGCCAGACGCTCGCATCCGATGGCTTCGGGTTTGCGACCTCAATCCTCGCGGGATATGGAACAGCTTGAGCAGCAAGACCATGCTTCCTTAGCTCGGTACGCATGTGGTGGCTGTGCGTGAGGACTGCCGAATAGCGGCGCAGCTGCGCCAGCTGCCGGGTCTGGTGGCTGAAGAGCCGCCACATGGTCACCGGATTGTTACCACCGCAGCCCCGCGGAAAGTAATGGGCGAGGCAGGCGGCTCCAAAGTGCCGCTCGCACGGCAGCGCATGCGGCCGCTTCGTCGTCTTGCTGCCGCTGATACACGTGCCCGCGTATGAGTGCACGAAAAACACGGCCGGAGCCATGTCGAGCAAAGACGCTTCGATGTCCAGATCGTGTATCCCGTGAACGTAGATCACGTCAGGGGCCCAGGCGCGCAGGCGGCGCAACGATTCCTGCACGCCAAGATCGGGCGCGGCAAAGACGTTCACGCCGGCCGGCACGTCGATGTCGGGCCGATCGCCGGGCCGATCGAGCTCGTGCCAAAACGCAACGTCGATGCCCAGGTTCAACAGCGCGGGTAGAAGGATGGAAAGATACTCTTCGACCCCTCCTACGGATTTCGAGCTCCAGGTCGCGACGGCAACACGCATCAGACCACGTTCGACGTCAAGTCCGGCTGAGCCGCGCGCCAGTGATAGTCCGCGATCAAGGCCCCCTCGTTCCGCATCGGCAGTCTGCCGGTGCCGTACACGTCATGAGGCGCGATATCGAAGGAGATCGCACGCTCCACATGGTCGTAGAAGGCATGGTTGCCGCTGAGAAACACGTTGATCGAATAGGTGTCCGGCCGCAGCGGGAGGCCGGAGACACGGCAGACGAAGGTGCCTGCACCGGCCAGTACCGAAAAACTCTCATTTCTGAACCCGCTGGCGAGCGTGACGATTCTGGTGCCATCCATCGACTCGATGTTGATGCTCGCCTCGACCTCCCGGAGAGGCACCTTCGCGTCGTACGAGACGACGATGTCAAACGGCTGGCCGGGCTTGATAGCACGCGTTAGCACACCATCGAGGCCCACGAGGGCGATACTCGTCGATTGGATTTCCCCTTTTCCAACTCGATCGTGGCGCTCCCGCAGGTCTCCCACGAGAACAGTGGCATCCCTGGCCGAGTATTCCGCAATGGCTCCTACTACGTCACCGGCAAACACCATCTGACCGGCGCGCAAGACGACCGCCCGTGAACAGAGGTTCCCGATCGCCGCCATGTTGTGGCTCACCAGCAGCACGGTGCGTCCGTCGATGGCCACATCGCGCATCTTTCCGAGGCATTTCCTTTGGAATTCCTGATCGCCAACGGCCAGTACTTCGTCCACGATCAAGATCTCGCTACGCAAATGGGCCGCCACGGCAAACGCGAGGCGCACGTACATGCCACTGCTGTAGCGCTTGACCGGCGTGTCGAGGAATCGTTCAACGCCGGCAAAGGCGACAATCGCATCGAAGTGCCGGCGAATTTCCGACCGGGTCATCCCCAGAATCGCACCGTTCAGGAAGATGTTCTCGCGCCCGGTGAGCTCCTGGTTGAATCCAGTTCCTACTTCCAGCAGGCTGCCGACTCTGCCATAGAGATCGACCTGCCCTTCCGACATCTCGGTGATTCGGGAAAGAATTTTCAAGAGCGTGCTCTTACCGGCTCCATTGCTTCCAATCAGCGCGAGCACCTCACCTTGATACACATCGAAGCCGATGTCTCGCAGCGCCCAGAACTGCTCACGTTCGACTCGGGCAAACGGATGACGAACGCGCCTGACAATCGCCTCCCCGAGCGTCGTCGGCGCGGTGTAGTCGTGACGGATCGTGTACTTCTTGCCGACGCCGCGGACCGCCACCGCGAGCGCGCTAGACGACATCGGCAAATTTCCGTTCGGTCCGCTTGAAGACCGCGGCACCGAGGATGAAGAGGCCCACTGCGAGACCAACGGACCATGCGAGGTACGGCAGCGGCGGCAGCGCTGCGCCCGGCAGGAGCGACGCACGAAACGCTACGATCAGCCCGGCCAGAGGGTTGACCAGATAGAACGCTCGTTGATATCCGCCGGGGATCTGGGATACGTCATAGGCAACCGGGCTCGCGTAGAGCATGAACGGGATCAGGATCGGCAGGATGTGCTGAATGTCCCGATACTCCACCGTCAGGGCCGCGGCGATGAAACCGGCCCCAAGCGCGAGAGCCAGAATAAGGAGAATCCAGATCGGGAGCAGCAGAATCGGCCATCCGGGTGCGATGCCATATGTCGCCTGCACGACGATGAGGACGGCGAGCGAGATGCCGAAATCGAGCAGGGTCGACAGGGTGCCAGAGATCGGCAAGATCAACCTGGGAAAATACACCTTGCTGATCAGGTACGAATTGCCCACGAGCGACAGACTGGTCTTGCTCAACGTCCAGCTGAACAGATTCCAGGCCAGCACGCCGGCAAATGTGAACAGAAAATAGGAGGGCCCCTGCGGCCTCGCGCCGGCGACGATGCCGAACGCGAAGTTCAACACGCCCGCTGCTACGATCGGTTGCACGACAACCCACACGATGCCGAGAACCGTCTGGCGATATCGCAGCTTGATATCGCGGCGTGCGAATTCCAGCACGAGATCCTTGAACTCCACGAGCTCGTGCAGGTCGATCGCCACCCACCCGGTGGTGGGACGCAACCGGCGGAGAGGCTGCGACGCCATCAGCCGGCTGCCCTCAACGCATCGACCGTATGTCGCACGTCAAAATACCGATCGTAAAAGACACTCCCCATCTCCGCGAGCTGCTCCCGCTCGCCCGAGCTTGCGAGCAACGATACGACCTGCTCTGCCATTCGCTGCGAATCATCTACATCTGACAGCCGCACCGATCCGGACGTTTCCCAGAAGGGCTCGGTGAGGTGCCCGCGCGTGGTGACCACGGGAACGCCCAGCGCCAGACCCGCCATGGCGGTCGTGCGTCGGGAGCTGATGCCATCCGGATATGGCTGCACGAGGACGTCGCACGCGGCAAGGTGACTGGCGAGTTGTTCGAAATCGAGCGATCCCGTCGCGCTCACGTGCCCGTCGAGGACCGGATGGCGCGCAACCAGCTCCTTGCAGTATTCATGGCCCCCAGCCCCGATGAGCAGGAAGTGCACGTCAGGGCATCGAGCCGCGATTGCGGGGAGCGTATCATCGAGCAGCGAGGTAACGAGCTGTCCAAAAGTACCGAAATGGCCGACATTGCGATGAGGATTCACGGCGAACCGGGCTCGAACCGCTTTAACCGCTGCCGTGTCAGCAGCGCTCAGGCTGCTTGGAACCGGAAGCCAGCGAAACGAGATGCGCTTTCCCAACGCATACGGCTTCCACGACGGCTCCCAGGCGGGAATCGCGATCCAGACCTTGCGCGCCGCGCGGAGCAGGACGGCCGTCATCACCCGCTGAACGATCCCAACAATGTTTTGCTTGATCCTGCTCGCCTCGAACGCGACGAACGGTTCGTGGACCATGACCTCAACGGCGTCGCCCGCGGCGGCTCGTTTCCACAACCACCAGCAGAATGACACGTTCATCCCCTTGAACCCATAGCCGTGAGGCACCCATTGCACCAACAGCCGGCGAGGAGCGGCAAAAGTGTCCAGGAGGCGGTCGGTGCGCGCGAGATCGAGACGTCTGAAATTTCCTAGCGCAGGGTGAGTGACGAAGGCATCTGCGCAGTCGCCCGCGCCGTCAGCTGGACACCAAACGTGGACGACTTCGCCCGCACGTGCGAGCTCCCGCGCAACCTGGCGCGTGTAGTTCGCCACGCCTCCCTGTTGTGGGGGATACTCCGGGGTAATCACATGAATCATGAGGCGTGATAGGCCTCGAGGCATCGTTGCACGACGTGATGCCACTGGAATCGCTCGAGCACGACGCGGCGGCCGGCCTCACCGAGCCTCATCGCCTCGACAGGATTCGCGGCGAGCCATTCGAGCCGCTCGCGGAGCCCATCTCGATCGCCCGGTTCCACGATGAAGCCGGTCTTTCCATCCTCAACGATCTCCGGCATGCTGGCGACGCGCGTGCAGATTGCCGGCGTGCCGCAGGCCATCGCTTCGAGCAGCGTTTGACCCAGGAGCTCGGGCACTGTGGACACACGCCCGTCCGGAGTGCGATATACGCTCGGCAGGACCACGCACAACGCGCGCCGGTATGCACCGACCAGCGCAGCGTCGTCGCAGTCGTGGTGAAAACGCACGGTCTTGCCCGCAGATTTCGTCTTGAGCTGTTCGAGTGTGTCCGGATCGCTGACCGGTCCGATCACGTCGAGCGGCATACGTTCGGGCAACGCGTCGATCAAACCTCCGATGCCTTTGTGCGGAAGAATTCTGCCGACGAAGAGAGGCGCACCGTTTCTCTCGACACCAGGCGCCGGCGAGAATGACGTTGTATCGACCCCCCCGAGGATCACGCGGGCCCACGGCTTCCCGTCATGCCCGAACACGCGGCGGCTGTATTCGCTGAGATGCAGGTGGCCGTCAAACCAGCGATCCGTTGAGACATAGGCGGAAATGTCCCAGCCACCGCCGCCGAGATCCGTGGCGAAGACTCGACGCCGTGAGAGCCGGCAGGCGGCAGCGGCGGTGCTGCTCATGAGCGTGTGCTGCTGATGACAGTGCACAACGTCTACCCCGGATACTTCGCTCAAGATCGAGAGCGACCACGGATTCGTCTTCTGTCCTCGCACGTACCACGGGTTACCAATCACGCGGAGCCGCAGGTCGCCTTCACGGCGTTCATCGGACTGCTCGCCGAACGTCACCAGCGTGGTTGGCACCTGCGTCGCCATCGCCCGCGCCAGATTCAGGACGTACCGTTCTGCCCCACCGATGATGCCGTGTGCGCCGAACAGGGCAGGAACCAGATGCAGAATCCGTGGGGCCGTGGCAGAGCTCACTTGACGACTTCGAGATCAATGGACAGGAACCATGCCGGAAAGATCCACGCCCATCGCTGCTCGTATGCGTGCGGATGGCGGTTTGCGAACCGGTGGACGAGTTTGTTCGCGAGGGTGGGATAGAACACGATTTGGGCGCGGGCGCGCCTGAATCGTGCGTGGCTGTAGAACCCGAACTGGTGCGCGGGATCGAAGTAGTCGAAGCTGAAGTAGCTGAGCTGCTTGCGGTGGGTGGGATCCGTGAACGCGTTGGCCGAGGAAAAATGCGGGACGGTGATGTGCACGATCGCGCCGCCTCGGCACACCCGATACACCTCTTCCATCACCGCGAGCGTGTCATCGAGGTGCTCGATGACGTCGGTCGCGTGCACTTCTCGAAACGTATCTGATGGAAGCGGCCACGGCAGCACCGCGAGGTTGTGCACGACGTCGGCACCGACATCGCCACTGATATCGACATTCACGGCGCCCGGAATCTTCTTCCTCCCGCACCCGAGGTTCAGCACATCGGATGTCATGTGCCGGTCACTACGAGTGGGCGCAGGACGAACCATTGCTGCTGGCCGCGCACTTCCTGCAAAGCGCGCTTCATCTCATCCGGCGTCAAGGTCTTCGCCCGCGGAGGATGCGGCGAGCGCGAGCGTGAATCAATCACTTCGAGCATGTGAGTGCCGTGGAAACGCGCGCGAAGCCGGTCGGTGACCCCAGGGACGAATTGCTCGTGCACTTCGACGACCAACGTCGCCTTGTCGAGGTTCGGAATCTCTCCATGGAAGAGCTGCCCCTCGTGCCCTTCGCAATCGCTGACGATCAGCGCGCGAGGCCGGAGATTGCGTGCCAGCCAGGCGGGACTGCAGACCGATTTGACTGTCACGTTGGTCAGGCAGTTCGTTCTCGCCATGTCTCGCGCGGCCCGCCGCGCCCACCAGTCGGTATCGAACACGACCGTCGGCGTATTCGGAAATCGCGAGGCAAGCCCAACCGCGTAGTACCCGAAGCTGGCGTCGACATCGATCACCTGGTTGAAGGTCTGCCGCAGGATGCGCGCCCAGGTATCGTGCAGCTCCATCTCGTACGTGCCGAGCAAATAGGGACCAATATGCTCAGACCGAGACGCATCGTTGAGAATGAGACCCTTGAACGGCCCGGCGACAACCTTGTCGCCGAACTCAGCGAAGAGCCGGCGATTGAGCTCGAACAGGCCCCACTCCTTGACCAGCCTGTGCGATTGTCGTCGCGCGCGAACAGAGGAGACAACGGTCGCTGCTCGGGGCCATACCGCGTATGCGACGTCTTTTTTGAGGCTCACTGCCCTTCAGCCCGTTCCCCATCGCCAATCTCAAGGCTCGCTGCGTACTCTTCCTGAACGTACAGTGTCCGCTGACTGGCGAACAGAATCGCCGTGAGCAGCCAAAAGAGAATGCCGAGCTGGTTGTTGAACGTCGGGCCAGTAAAACATAACCCCGCGATGAGCACCTGCACCGAAAACACCATTCCGCCGCACTCATGAATCGGGTTGTGCGAACTGATCGCGACCCGGTAACTGTTGCGAAGCGCCGCCACAATTGCACCTCCGTAAACCAGCACAAGCAGAACGCCTCCATCGTACAGCCAGCCCGTCACCTGAATTTCCGCGTGCAGGGGCGGGAAACGCCAGTTGCTAAGGTCGCCGAAATATACCGACATCATGCCCCACCGCCCGATCCCGGCCCCGAACGGATATAGCGGCACCAGTTCGTGGAGGGTGTAGAAGAGAAACGATCCTCGGTGTTCCTGATACGTACGCACGACGCCTTCATCGACCATTCCCTGAAAACGCTCAGTCAGCGCGTCACCCCCAAGCGTGACTGCCCAGATGAACGAGCCGACGATGAGACCCGCGCCAAGGGCCGCGGTCCATCCGCCCTTGATCATACGGCCCTGGCGCAGGCTGACCAACGCAAGGGCCTGCATGCACACAACCAGCATCAGCAGCACCGAGCGTACCTGCGTCAGGTACACGACCGTGATCGAGATGAGGACGGTCCCCAGGTAGCATGTCTTCACCAGCATGCGGCTGTTCCCTCGCATCGCAAAGGCAAATCCCAGTAGCGCGGCGATCACACCGGATATAGCAGCGCCTCCCGGAAGATCCGTGAGCCCGGGAGGACGAAGGATCAAGCGATCGCCAGAACCTCGGTAGGTCAGCTGCTCAATCAAACCTGGATTGAGGCGCAGACCGAGGGAGCTGAACTCCGGCGGCGAAAATGTTTCGGGGTAATAGACCTGAAGCAGCCCAACGCCGGCACTGAGAAAGTTCGCGACGAAGACGAGTCCCATCAGCCGTTCGAGGCGCTGTTTCGGAGTCCAGATGGCCACCGCCCAGAAAATCGGAGCCGCGATGCTCAGTTGAAACGCGACCTGCGCCGCGCCCGAGTTGAGCCAGCTGCCTGGATGCACGAGGCCAGCCATCAGGATGACAATCGAGCACACCACAAGCCGCGCTCCAGGCCCCAAACTGCGTGTCGCGCCCGAGCGCAAGCACGCCAGAAATGCGACGAGGCTCACGACATAGGGAAATCCTCGTATATAGGCCCGGTACGCCTGCGACCCGGGGACAAACAATAGGACTCCCCAGAGCACCTGCACCAGCACGAACACTTCAAGCCACCCCCACGACTCACCCTTCGTCTGTGGTGCCTCTTCGGTCCACTCAACGGGCTGCAGGGCAACCGGAAAGACGAACGAGCTAGGCTGAGGCGATTGATCTCGCATGGGAGCAGGTCAACTCGGATAGGAGTGTTTCGTATTGATCGACCATTGCGGACAGAGAGAAATGCGTTGCCCGCTGCAGGCCCGAGACTTCGAGCGCCAGACGGCCGTCCGAATCGCCGAGCAGCTGCAGCAGCGCCGCACCGAATTCATCTGGACTCGCCACCTTTCCATAGCGTCCATCCGCGAGCACCTCGAGGCTGCCGGGATTGGGAGCAGCCACGACCGCTGTCCCGCAAGCCATCGCCTCGAGGTACGGCAATCCAAATCCCTCATACGTACTCGGCGAGGCGTACACCCACGCGCGCCGATATAGCGACGCGAGTTGACGGTCGTCGACACCCGTGTAATACGTCACGCCGGGCATCGCAGGCCCCTGCGAGCCGACGAACATCAGCGCCGCCGTCGGGTGTACGGGCCGGATGAGTCTCGAGAACACGTCGAGGAGAAAGCGCCCGCGCTTGCGGCCGTCCAGCGCGCCGACAAATGCGATCGACGGAAACGGAGTCTTTTCCACCGGCATCGGGCGAAAGACACGCGTGTCGACACCGTTGGCGATCACCCGGTGGATGAACGGATTGCTCCGGCGCGCGTTGTCACTCACTGCGACGGTGCCGCTTTCGAACATCGCCGTCAGTAGTTCCTGCACGTAGACGCCGCACTGCAGAACGAATCGACCCGGCGAGCTGGCATGCAGCGCTTCCTGCAGCGCGCTGCCGTGCATCACGCGAACGACGGGCTTTCCTTTGAACCGCAACAACAAGCTGTCGCCGTGCGCCATCAGCACATCGAACTCCCGGTAGTCGGGCTGGACCGCCAGAATATTACCGAGATAACCCATCGTGACCCGTCTGCCCAGCCACGTGCTCACGAACGATTTCCATGGCAGCTCGTGCACGTCGTACGCGGCTCCGGCCGGCTTCGGATCGTGGGAGAACACCACCACCCTGTGTCCGCGGCGAGCCAGGCCATCCGAGAGCGCGTGCGCGACACGCTCGATGCCACCCCGCTTCTCGCCGGGCACCGGCAGGCCGTAGCTGAACACCGCGATCTTCATCGCACTCAATGGCGCACCGCGCTGTGGACGCTGTCAAGAATCTTAGCGAGCCGCGGCATTTGCACGCTCGGCTCGCACAGCGCACGGGCGCGCGCAGGACCGGCCGCCCCAAGTCTCTCGCGACGATCTCGATCGTCGATAAGGCGCGCGATCTCCCTTGCCAGACTGGCCGAATCTCGTGGTGAAACAAGAACACCGCAGCTGTCGTCGACAATCTCGACGGCGCCGCCGATCGAAGATGTGATGACCGGCAGTCCCGACCCGAGTGCTTCGATCAAACCAATGCCGAAGGGTTCGGGTTCGATGTTCGGCTGACAATAGATCTGGGCCTGGGCCAGCAGATTGTGGACGTCGTTGCGCTGCCCCATGAAACGAACACGCTGGGCGATGCCGAGGCGTTTGGCCAACGCATGCAGGGAAGCGAGGTACCGTTCTTCCTCCGGGCGCTGCGCGCCACCCACTTGCCAGCATGCCCACGGCATCCCGTCGGGCAGTTGCGCGAGCGCTTCCAGGCACACGACCTGCCCCTTCCACGCCTCCATGCGGCTCACCTGAATAATGATCGCGTCCGATGTGTCCGGCGATATGCTGACGTCGGACCTCCGAGCGGTCTCGGGTGCCTCAACCGGGTAGTACACCACTTCAACGCGCACACCGTCCTGCGGCACGGTCGATGCGGTGAATCGGCTGTTGCAGATAACCATGTCGGGACGGACGCGCCACGCTAGACGATTCAGCCAGTGGCGCCGATGCGCCATGTGCAGCCAGAGGACCAGCCGCGCATGGGTCTTTCGGACGACGGGACCGAAGAGCGCGAGGGGCCAGGCCTGATGGCAGACGACGGCATCGAAGTCTCCACGCTCGAGAAGACGCCGAAGAGCACGGCGCGCCAGCCATATCCTGTCGGGACGCCGGAGTCTCGCGTCGCCGAGTAGGAATGGCTCGATCCCCGCGGCTCGCAACTCGGCAGCGATCTGTCCTTCAAAGCACAGCGCCACCGACATATCCATCGACGGCGCGAGATGCCGGCATCGCGCGAGGGTCCGGAGGACGGTTTCGACACCGCCGTAGAGATTCCCGCTGTGCACATGCAGGACGCGCATGGCTAGAGCGACTCGTAAATCGGCACGAGCGTATCGGCGAGACGCTTGCGTCCGAACAGTCGGACGGCCCCGTCGCGGCCCGCTGCACCCAGCGACGCGCGAAGGGCTGGACGCGACACGAGTTCCGACAGGCGCGTGGCAAGATCGCTCGTATCACCAGGTGTGTGAAACACTGCTCCCGCTTGCGCAATCTCCGCAGCGCCGCCGGCGCGGCTGACGACAACCGGACGGCCGCATGCCATCGCCTCAGCGATGACGAGGCCGAACGGCTCTGGCTCGACGCTGGCATGCACCACGATGTCGAGCGCTCTCAGTGCGGCCGGTACATCATCCACATGCCCCACGAAGCCAACGGGACCGTTGACTGCTGCTGCCGCCTCGCGAAGCTCTTCGATCGAAAACTGGCTGGCCGTCGTCCGATAGATAGGCGCGCCAATGATGTATCCACGCACGGGTGTCTCGGTGTGCAGGCTGGCCAGTGCCTTGAGGAACACGTCGTGCCCCTTCCATCGAGCGAAGGTCCCCACGAGTCCAATCTTGATCCCGTGCACCGGAAGCGAGGGCAGCCCTGCAAGCGCATCCAGGTCGAGGCAGGGCCCCTCGGGAGTGAAGCGATCGAGATCGACGGCGTTGTACATCGTGCGCACCGGGACGCGCGACCCGAACAATCTGCGTGCGGCGTCGGCCACGCTGTCGGAATTGCCCACAGCCATCGCGCAGCGGGCCGCGTGCACACGAAGCAACGAGGCGCTCAGCGGACGCGCGTCGGGGTAGTCGTGTAAATGCCAGAGCACGCGGGCGCCGGCCGGCCGGCACCGCACCCCCAGCACGTGCATCTTTAAGCCGTTGGTATGGACAATGTCCGGATTCATCTGCTTGAGATGCCGGCCCAAACGCGCGGCATATGCGAACGTCGGTGCCGTCGCCCGTGCGGCCTGCGACGCGAGACGGAGCCGCGCCATCGACGAGCCGCGGCGGCCCCATTCCCCAAGCCGCGCAAGTGAAGAAGGGAAAGTGAGAAAGGCCGTGGAGATGCCGAGCGCGGACGCGCGATCGATGAGCGGGCCGCCGGCCGACGTCAGGAGACTCAACGTCCATGACGGCCGGCTCGCGCGAAGCGCTGCCAGAATCTCGAGCAGTGCGGTCTCCGCCCCCCCGAGCTCACCGCTCGGGTTGAGGAAGACGATCCTCACAAGCGGCGGGGTTTGACCGTCACCTGATCTCCGGGTTTCAGCACGTCTTCCTGCTTGGCCGGAAGCTCGATCCGCTGGCCGTTCACCAGTCGCGTGATCGAAATGCGCGAGTTGGAGCCCTTTTCCGACACGCCTCCCGCCAGTGAGATCGCCGTAAATACGGTCATGCCTTCTTCGAAGCGGTACGCGCCGCCCGTGCGAACCTGACCAGTGACATAGATCCGTTGCGCCTTCGGCACGAAGATGGTGTCGCCGTCCTTGATATTCACGCTCGACGCTTTGCCGCTCTGCACATCGGTCAGACGCACACGGATGTCGGCCGCCTTCGTGCCAACACTCGCAGTGGTCGGCCCCGGCCCGCCGCCCTGGTGATAAATCTCCAACCAGTCCCCCGCCTCCTGCGTCGTCGAGCCTGCGAGGAACAACGCGTCCATCAAGCTTGCATTGCCGGGCAGTGGGTACTTGCCTGGCGATCGGACTTCCCCCTGGACGAACACGTTCTGGCTCCGATACTCGGCCACTTCCACCGAGATCTGCGGGTTCCGAAGATACCCATCGCCAAGCGCCTTCTCCATACCGACTTCGATGGCAGCCACCGTCAGCCCTTCCGCCTTGACGCGGTTGAGGTACTGATACGGGAACGAGCCGTCGTTGTCGACGCGGAACCTGCCGGAAAGCAGCGGCTCACCGTACACGGTGATGTTGAGCACGTCCTGCGGCCCGACGAGATAGTCTGGCGCAGCGGGCGTGGCCGCGGTCTGCACCGCCGGAGAAGCCGCGGCGGGAGGTGTCGAAGGAGCGCTCACCGCCTGCGCGGAAGCCTGGGTCACACCACCGACTAGCAACAAAGCAATCAACAATGGCGCCATAAAGTCCCTCACTGCCCGACTGTCACGTTCACGAGCAACCGAGTCCGTTTGAAGTTGTGTGTCGTGTCCTCCGACGAGTGCCGCCTGGTCTTTTCCGCCCCGAGGATCATACCGAACCCGCGCCCCAACCTGACCACGACGCCACCGCTCAGGAGATCGGCGACATCCACACGGTCTCCCGATCCAATGGGCACCACACCCCGGCGCCAGCGGTACGCGAGGTGCTGGCGATCGATCGTGCCTTGCAAGCCAACGGGACCGATGAGTCGCTGGGTCACGGCGAAACGCGCGCCGGTCTGGAGATAGTACGGCTGTACATCCTGGTACGAATAACTTACATTTCGCCCGACTGTGAGATCAAACGTCGTGACGCCGGCAATCGACCAATTCAACACGCCCTCGAGGATCAGGCCTTTGCTGTCGGACAACGCCGGGTCCTCGGGATCGAACATGAGGTAGCCTGCGGAAAGACGCCCCCGCAGGGCCGCCTCCGGCGCAAACTCGAGGACCGGGGTCACGCTAAACGATTTCGAGTTGCGGTAACGCGCGTCCGGAAAAATATCCTCGATGTAGTTGCCAGTCACCAACAGCGTCGTAAACGGCGTGACCTCATACTTCGCGCCCGCTGAGTACGCCCGAACGGTGTCGTTGAGGGCGGTGTCGAGTGGGGTGCCGCGGAATTGCTCCCCCTGGTCGAACGTCGAGGCAGACCATTGCGCCGAGAACGTGAGCGCTGTCCGCTGCGTCAGATTGAAGGCGGAGCCGACGGTCGCGGTGCGCTCGATCCTGCGAGCACGTTCGTCGATCTCCGAGCTCGCCCGCGCGCGCGTCCGGGTACGTTCCGCGCCGATGAACGGCTTGAAGCGGCTCGCCGACAAGTTGAGCCGCGCGGCGTAGGTCACATTCGTGGACCGCTCCGATTCATATTCTTTGAACCAGACGTAGTCGCTTCCACTCGAGAACATCACCTCGTTGAGCCCCAGCCGCATTACCGCGAGGGCTCGTGAGGCGACGGTAAAGGTGAAATCCTCTTTCAGATTGTCCGGTTCGTTGAACACGTTCTCATCGATGCCCGCATCGACGATGCGCAGGCTCGGGTAAATCGACAGAGGGCCGAATTCGATCTGCGCGGCCTCGCGCGGCGCCTGAATCTGTGCATCCACGGCC
>DATEEI010000137.1:0-2735 GCA_035281225.1 Vicinamibacterales bacterium | reverse complement strand
CGTATGAGCGAGGGCAACGTTTTGACGTTCTCGCGATCGACTGATAGCCTGCGCATCGAAGGCCGGGTGGAAACCCGCACACAGACCAGCAGCGACACCGCCTGCCCGCCCGCCAAACACTGAATGGCCACTCTGTGCACGCAGGACCTGACGAAGTCGTACGGCGGGCGCACGGTTGTGCGTGGCGTCAGCCTCGAAGTGCGGTCCGGGGAGGTCGTCGGGCTGCTCGGTCCGAACGGCGCGGGTAAAACGACGACCTTCTACATGACGGTGGGGCTGACATCGCCCGACTCTGGTCGCGTGATTTTCGACGGCGAAGACGTCACGGACCTCCCGATGTACGCGCGCGCCCGCAAGGGCATCGGCTATCTGCCGCAGGAAGCCTCGATCTTTCGGGGGTTGACGGTCGAACAGAACATCATGGCGATTCTGGAGACGCTCGATCTCGACCAAGCCGGCCGTCGTGCGCGATGCCGGGAACTGCTCGCCGAGCTCAACCTCACGGCGCTGGCAGGCTCGCCGGCCTACACACTATCGGGCGGCGAGCGCCGCCGCGCTGAAATTACGCGGGCGCTCGTCATCTCGCCAAAGTTTCTGCTCCTCGACGAGCCGTTTGCCGGCATCGATCCCATCGCGATCACTGATATCCAGAAGATTATTTTTCACTTGAAAGATCGCGGGATAGGGGTCCTGATCACCGATCACAACGTGCGGGAAACGTTGCGCATCACCGATCGTGCCTACATCGTGCACGACGGGGGCATCTTCCACAGCGGGACACCTGATGCGCTCGCCGCGGACGAAGAGGTTCGTCGCATATATCTCGGGACGGAGTTCCGCCTCGACTGAAAGCGGAAAACTGACTTAAGATTAACCAGGGTATGGCGATTCAGCAGAAACTTCACACGAAGCTGGTTCAGAAGCTCATTCTGACGCCGTCGCTGCAGCAGGCGATCAAGCTGCTGCCGATGTCGACACTGGAGCTCGCCGACCTGCTAAATCAGGAAGTTGTCGAGAACCCGATGCTGGAGGAGGTGCCGACCGAGGATCTCCAGCCCGCCGAGGCGGCTCCACAGGTCGAAAAGACGGAGGCTGAAGCCAAGGAAAAGGGCGACGCCTGGGACGACAGCGACTACGAATATTTCTTCGGCGATTACCTCGATGACGGGTACCGGCCCCACACGCCGCAGGAGGTCAAAGAGCTCCCGCCGATTGAGAACACGCTCGCCACCTCGTCCTCGCTGTCCGATCACATGCTATGGCAGCTGTCGTTGCTCTCCGAGGACGATCAGCTGCGTGAGATCGGGTCCGCCATCATCGGCAACCTCAACGACGATGGGATGCTGGTCGCATCGTTGGACGAGATCGCCGCGATGGGACCGTGGCCGATCGCGGAAGTCGAACGCTCGCTGAAAGTCATCCAAGGCTTCGATCCCATCGGCGTCGCCGCGCGAGATTTGCAGGAGTGCTTGCTGCTGCAAATCAGGCACATCGGGCTCGAAGGCACACCTACGGAGAAGATCGTCACCGAACATCTGCGACTGCTTCAGGGCCACAACGTTCCTGAGATCGCCAAGCGCCTCGGGATGTCGATCGAGGATCTCAAGGAGCACATCGAGATCATCCGTCATCTCGATCCCAAGCCGGGCAGTCGGTACAACCCTTCGCAGTCGCACTACGTCATTCCAGACGTCTACGTCGTGAAGGTGGAAGACCAGTATGTCGCCGTTCTGAACGAGGAAGGGCTGCCGCAGCTGCGCATCAGTCCTGTGTACCGGCGCCTGCTCGACAAAGGCGCCGACAACACGACCGAAACCCGCGCGTACGTGAAAGACAAGTTCCGCTCGGCGCTGTGGCTGATCAAGTCGGTCGAGCAGCGGCAGAAGACGATTCACAAGGTCGCCACGAGCATCATCAATTTCCAGCGCGACTTTCTCGACCACGGCATCGAATACCTCAAACCGCTCGTGCTTCGCGACGTGGCCAGCGACATCGGCATGCACGAGTCGACGGTAAGCCGCGTGGTGACGAACAAGTACATGCACACGCCGCAGGGTGTGTTCGAAATGAAGTACTTCTTCCACAGCGGGATCAGCAGCTCGTACGGCGAAAGCGTGTCGTCGGTGACGATCAAGCAGCGCATCCGAAAAATCATTGAAGCCGAAGATCCACGGAAGCCGCTGAGCGACTCGAAGATCGTCAACATCCTGCAGCACGAAGGCCTTGTGCTGGCCCGGCGCACGATCGCGAAGTATCGCGAAGAACTGAAGATCCCCACATCGAACCAGCGCAAGGTGCTGTACTGATTCCAAGATGCGTCTATCCCTCAAGGGCAAGAATTTCGAAATTACTCCAGGGCTCAGGCGGTTGGTGGAGGCAAGGCTGGAGAAGCTCGAGCGCAAGTATGGCGATGCGCTCGTGTCGGCGCAGTGCGTGCTGTCGGAGGAAAAGAACCGCCTTGTCGCCGAGCTGATGGTGCACGCCAGACAGGACCACATCCTCCACGGCGTGGGTTCGACAGGCGCCTGGGGCACGTCTCTGACCGCGGCCGTCCAGAAGGTCGTTCAGCAGGCCGACACGCTCAAGGGCAAGTGGCAGGGGCGGAAACGCGCTGCGGCATCGGTCCGAACGCTGCCGCCGACCGCGTCGGTCCGCGCGCCACGATCGCGGTCGCGCCGCCGCGCATGACATGACCCCGGCTGCTCCTGGCGTGACGGTGAGCCGGTTGCTGCAGA
>DATEEI010000136.1:0-2056 GCA_035281225.1 Vicinamibacterales bacterium | reverse complement strand
GGTCGACCCTTCCCCCAGGCTGTTGACATCGGGCCCACTACCAATGGTTAACTCAAGTTAACCATGTGGGTGGTCGTATGAATGTTCCGATCAACGCGAAACGCCTGCGGGCGACGCTTCCCGACGTCGTCGAGCGTGTGCGCAAGGGAACCCGCTTTACCGTGATCTACCGCAGCCGGCCGGCGTTTCAGATTGTGCCGGTCGACGACAAGGACAGCGCACCGATCTCGCTCACGGACGACACGCTCTATCGTGCCGAAGCGGTAGGCTCGTCGGCTGACGGACGGACGTCCATCGATCACGACATGATCCTGTATCCGCGATGAACGCCGTGTTCGTCGATACCGGCGGTTGGATGGCCTGTGCGGATCGCAACGATCCCGCACATCTCGCCTGCACGGCCGCCCGTGACGCGACGCTCGAGGCGGGTCGCCTCTTGATCACGACGGACTTCGTCATCGACGAGACGGTGACGCTGATTCGATTTCGCTTGGGGCTCGCCGCGGCGAACGCATGGTGGCAGCAGATCGATGGCAGCGCCCGGCTGCGATGGGAGCGTGTCGAGAACGACCGTTTCGAACGAGCTCGGAGCCTGTTTTTCCAGTATCGAGATAAGGACCTGTCGTTCACGGATTGCACTAGCTTCGCGGTCATGCGCGAGTTGAGGCTGACCACAGTGATTTCCACCGACAGTCACTTTCGGCAGGTGGGATTTGAGGTCTTACCCGCGGCTCGATCGCGAAGTCGCAAGCCGCGGCGACTTTGATCGATTCACCAGACGCGTTCCTACGTGCCCTGGTCGGCCGGCATCGGGCCTGAGCCGCCCGCGGATGTGACCGCGTTCTCGATGATCGGTGCGTTTCCGGGAATCTCCAACCCCGCCTTGCGCAGCCCCTCGATCACATGCTCGGCATGGGCGCGCTGGGCATAGAAGAACTTCTCGATCTCCTGCCTCGCGTGCTCGGGGAAGTCCGGATAGATGGCGAGCAGTTCCTCCAGCGCTCTTGCGGCCGCGTCCCGGTTCCCGAGTTGCCCGTGCACCATCGCCAGGACCACATGCGTCCAGAACTGCCCGGGCAGGTTCACACGCAGGGCATAGTCGAGGGCCCGTGAATAGTCCTTCTGACGATAGGCGTCATGGACGAGCGGATACCAGAGGAAGCCCGGATGGCGGGGGTTCAGCATCATCGCGCGTTCCATCAACTCACGGCCGCGTTGCCAGTTTCCGCTGTAGGACATCCAGAGCGCGACCTCGCCCATGATGGCGCCGTCCAGAGGATTGAGTGCCAATGCCTGCTCGGCCGCGCTGAGAAAAGCGGGAATGTCCTTCCGGGCAACGTGCGAAACACTCAGCGCGTAGTACGCCAAGGGATTGGATGGCTCGGCAGCGACGGCGCGACGGGCGTATACGAGGGCCAGATCCTCCTGCTTTTCCTTGGCGTCGTAGTGGAGCAGATAGCCGTTTGCGTAGACGATGGCGAGCATCGTCAGGCAGCCGGCGTGATTCGGCTCCTGCTCAATCGCCCGCTTCAGGCCGGCCAGTGCCAGCCGATATTCCTCGGGTGTGAAACTCTCGTAGTAGCCGAAGCTTCGCAGCATGGCTTCATACGACGTCAACGTC
The DNA here is from genome assembly GCA_035281225.1 of Vicinamibacterales bacterium. GTDB lineage: Bacteria > Acidobacteriota > Vicinamibacteria > Vicinamibacterales > JAMQPK01 > JAMQPK01. The sequence goes on along the minus strand of DATEEI010000136.1, from coordinate 435 downwards.
TCGGGGTCGCGGTCCCTGAGCGTGGTCCACATGCTGTGCGCCAGCACACCATTCATCTCCGCGATGGTCGAGACGATCGGCGGCGCCAGGCTGTCCTGAAGCTCGAAGACGGCGTCAGGCGAATAAGGTCTGGTGTAGTTCTCCGCCCACAGGTTCGCACCGGTGCTGGTGTCGATAAGCTTCACCGCGGCGCGCAACTGTCCCCCCGCCTGGCGCACGCTCCCTTCGAGCACGTACCGGGCCCCAGTCGGTCCCTTCGTCAACACCCGCAGGTAGGAGAATCTGGACAATCCGGCGACGATCTCTTCCGTCAACCCTTCGCACAGCGCTGCAAGCTCGGGGTTCGTCCCGCTGCACGTGAATGGAACGACCGCAACCCAGAATCCCGCGGCGCTGTCAGTACCAAAGCGCCTGCCTGACCCGACGCGAGCAGGC
>DATEEI010000135.1:0-6462 GCA_035281225.1 Vicinamibacterales bacterium | reverse complement strand
GCGCACACGGGCGGCGAGGGCAGGCGTGGGACCGGGTCGGGCTTCTTTTTTACACCCGATGGCCTGTTGTTGACGAATAGCCACGTCGTACACCGATCACGCGATATCCGGGTTCTCACGTACGAAGCCGAGGAATTTCTGGCGGACGTCGTTGGTGACGACCCCGACTCCGATTTGGCAGTCATTCGCATAAGCACCTCGAATGCGCCGCACGTTCAGTTCGGACGGTCCGCCAACCTGAAAATCGGCCAGCTGGCGATCGCCATCGGCAACCCGTTCGGTTTCGAGCACTCGGTAACTGCCGGCGTCGTCAGCGCCGTCGGCCGGAGCCTTCGCGCGACCACCGGCCGTCTCATCGAGGACGTGATTCAGACGGACGCGGCGCTGAATCCCGGAAATTCCGGCGGGCCCCTGGTTGACTCTCGGGGTGCCGTAATCGGCGTCAACACCGCAATCATTCCCGGCGCCCAAGGCATCTGCTTTGCGACCGCCTCCGATACGGCCCAATGGGTGCTCGGCCAATTGCTGCAGCATGGGCGCGTGCGTCGTGCATGGTTGGGCATCGCCGGGTTTAACGCTCCGCTCGCCCGGCGCATCGCTCGCTATTACGACCTTGAGAACGTCTCAGGCGTGCGGATACGTAGCATTGAGCCTGAAAGCCCCGCAGCACGAGCCGGCCTCGAGGTGGGAGACCTGATCGTACAACTGGACGGAGAAACGGTATCTGGCATCGATCGGCTCCAGCGGCTGCTGGACTTTCAGCGCGTCGGGCGAGAGAGCATGCTCACGCTGCTGCGTCGGGCGAGGCGGCTTGCGGTTTCGATAATTGCCGCCGAGCGACCCATCTAAGTCGCCGGTCGACGGCTGCTCTTAGGCGGTCCCGAGCGAAGCGAGGGATTCGCGGCCTAGCGCCGCAAACAGGCTCTCGGGGCGCCAGTAGGAGATTCCTGCGGCGCTACCTTCCTGCCGATCACGAATTGCCAGCCGGACTGGTGCTGGTGCCGCCGTTCCCGGACTGACCGGAACCGCGCTCTGCCGGCTCCGCCATGCGCGACTGAGGCGACTGAGTGGATTTCTCGAGCCTGGCGTTCACCATCTCGCGCGCCTTCGCGAGCTGCTCGCCGCCCACGTCCTTGACGCGCTCGGCGACTTTACGGCTGGCCTCGCCCAAAAGTTGCTCCTCCTGCCGGGTACGCGGCGCCGACGCCCCCAGTGCCGCACCAACGGCGAGGCCGATGGCGCCGAGCAGTAGCGGCTGTTCCTGCACGAAGGTGTCGAGGCCGCTGCGGGCGCGGTCCCACTGTTCGCGTGTCGTTTCGCGCACCGTGCTACCTGTCGCGCGTGCACGCACACCCATCGAGCTCAACTTTTCGCTCGCGCGGTCCTTCATCGAACTAATACCTTCGCCCACGCGGTCCGCTGCGCTGGCCATCTTGTCGGTGACCGAACCGTTCTCATCCCCCGTATATTCGGCCCGGAGACTGTCGCCGTCCTGATACGCCGGCTGCCGGCCCAGTGCCATCAACCAGGCAATACCGATTCCGACCAGTGCCACCGGAAGCGGGTTCTGCTTCGCGGCGCCGCCGAGATTCTGCGCGAACTCCGTGGCGCCGCTGTGGCGGACGTAGCTGAGACCCTGGTTGAGGAGCTCCTGGGGACTGAGTCGTTGCTCGATCTCCGAGAGCGTGCGATCCATCTGGGCGCGTGTGCGATCGATTTCGACCAGAATCCGGTCCGATCGCCGGTGACTCTCGTGCGTCATTTCATGTGCTCCTTGGCGAGGTTCGCGTCCCGGCTGAGGGACTGCAGGGTGCGCTCCGGCGCCAGATTTTCCGCCTTGAGATTGGCACGGCCCCGTCCAACCGCGATGAATCCGATGATCATCACCACCGCGCCCACGATCAGCGGCGCGAGCCATGTGTCGTGCGGTTCCGGAAGCACCTGCTCCAGTGCCGCGACCGCGGCAAAAAGCAGGACGATGAAGCCGGCAAGCAGGACCGCGCCGCCGGTGGCGATCTCACCCACGCCCGCGGTCAGTCTGGAGAGCTTTTCGTGCAATTCCGCCTTCGCCAGCTCGGCCTCCTGCTGCGCGAGCGTCGAGGACTCGCGCCAGAGGTCCGAGAACAGGGCGGACAGCGGTCGGCCCTCGGAGCGCGGGCGATTTACGAACCTGTCATCTTGCGGTACGGCTGCCATGGGATTTCCTTGTCACATCGGGGCCATTGGAGAGGCATCGGAGAACGCCGACTCGGTGTCCTCGTCTGCACGCATATCGCCCTGGCCGGGCTGCATTCCACTTTGGTCGGGCTGCATCTCAGTCGACTCCATGCCCGCCTTGAGGAAGCGGGCCGCCAGGAAGCCCGCGGCGGCGGCACTCAAGAAGAAGACCAACGGTTGACGGCGGGCGAAGTCCTCGGTGCTGCGCAGCATGCTGTTGAGGTCCCGCGTGTGAAGGGCGGACGATACCCGCTCGAGGCCCTCGGCGGCCCAGTCGGCCACCGGGCCCACCCCCTGCGCGCCGCCGGCGCCGGACTCCCTGCCCGCATCTCGCAAGGCGCGCGCGAAATTGCCGAGGTTGCTCGCAACCGCATCCTTCTGGCGGCCGATCGTCTGCTGCGCCGCGTCTTTCGCCGAATGGGCGAGCTCGCTCACCTGTTCCCGCGCTGACTCAATTGCCATGGCAACCTCCTTTTGACCGAACGACCGCGCACGTCCCGTGGCGGGCATAGGAGTCTGCGCTTTCGGTGCGTTCGTTCACTCGGTCAAGTGCGCCCGTTCTTGCAAGACACCCGATAAATGCGCGGCCGCTTCACCGACCGCGAGTCGGACGTTGCCGACGGTTCGCCGACGCCGGGGAAAAAAAGCGTCCGGACAGCCAATAGAGATTTCGATGGCGGTCGGTATCGTCCAAGCCGGACGAGCGACGCCGGGGAGAAACCCAGTGACGATGAGACGACCGTAGCGGATATCGAGTTGGCTGCGCTTCGCTAGCCAAGCGATCCGTCAGCGCTCGCCGGGTCTCTGCGATCAGCCGATTCGATGAGTCCGTCGTCGGCTCTGCGCCGAGGTAGGCAGCCGCTCACCGTTTGTAGAGACACCGGCCCCGTCAAACCTTGTACGGTTCGGCGTAGGGTGGCCGCCCTTATCACACGGAGACTCTCATGCATTCGAAAACCTTCGCGTCCGCGCTCATTCTTGCCGGCGTACTAGCGCAACCCAGCTACGTGTCGGCACAGGTTGACTCGCCGTCGAATACCGTGAGCGCCGACCGTGATGACAAAGGCGAGTGGGGTTGGCTGGGCCTACTCGGGCTCATCGGCCTCGCCGGCTTGCGTCGCCGCGACCGCACGGACGTGCGTCCTACCGCGCGCTCGGCATGACCTAGCCACCGACGCCGCCAGTGCACCTGCAGGGTGGCGCCAGGTGGCCTACATCAGACCTACCCTGCCGGAGAATCACGATGGAAGCCACGAGTCCAGGACAGAACCGAACCCGTGCTGCGCCAGCATCAAGCAAGCCGAACTGAGCCGATAGCCTCGGCTCGATTCCCCGCGCGAAGTCATCGGGCAGCAACAGCCAGAGCTTGAAGACGCCGAGCACTCGAGGGCGGCGTGTGCTGGGAGCCGTCGCACGCCTGGATGGGCGGCCTGGAGTTGCGCAATGGTCGCTTCGTCACTACGAACTTGACAGCTTTCCACTGCTGCGCATCCACTAGATGCCGCAGGTCGAAGTGCACTTTGCTTTATCAGGAGGCTCCAAGTGGGGCGGCATCGCCGAGCCGGCGGGGCCGCCCGTGGCGCCGGCGGTGGCGAATGCGATCTACTACGCGACGGGGGAAGCGGATCAGGTCGACGCCGTTCAAGAGCCACGACCTGAGCTGGGGTTAGAGTCTGCGGTCTCGCGCCCCGCCTCCGGCTTCGACCCTTTAGCGCTGCTAAATACGCAGAATCCGACTTTCTTACAAACGCCCGCGGTCTTTGTGAGTCTCGGCCGACACACCCGGCGTGCACTAATACGCCATGAAATTGCGGACTTTCAACAAAGTCGTGCGATGCAGTGAAGCCAACACGCCCACGGACGTGGCCGCATTGCTTGAGCGCCTGCCAGTCGTTGCACGCCGGCGTGTCGAAAGTGACCTCGAACTTCGAGGGCAAGCGCAGCATTACGATTCAAGCACCGGCGAGGCGCTTTACTTCACCCGTCGTGGCACGGACCTGACCGTGTGGGCCTGGTGTTGCATGGCCTCGCACGACGAGGCGGCAAAACTTCTCATAGCGATAGACGGTGTGGAGGGCCCGCTGAACGAACAGGTCGCGTCGTCAGTCTTTACGCGCGCCACCGGACGCACGGTTAACGAGCCTCACCCGCCTGGCAGATTGTGAGGCGCGACAATCCGCCTGAGGTCGACTTCTGGCGGGCCATTGCTTTGGAGAGCTAATGAAGCGCGAGCAACTCGTTCAACGACGAGGATTTCACGTCGGGATCACCACGCGGCGCGCTCAGGTGGCCATGATGAATTTAGCCCCGCGAGGAAAGGAGGGAGGCCCTGATAATCGGCACCGCGGCGCAGACCAGTGGCTGTACGTGATCGAGGGCCGGGGCCGAGCCAGGGTGAATGGTCGGACAGTTCAGTTGCGAACGGGCACCTTGCTTTTGATCGAACGCGGTGAGCGACACGAAATTCGAAACACCGGCCGCGGGCAATTGAAGACCGTTAATTTCTACACGCCCGCGGCTTACCGCCGCGGCGGAGAACCATTGCCGAGCGCTCGTCCCTCGTAGACGATTACAAAGCGCTCACATCAGCGCTCTCATGCGCAACTCCTCGACAGAATCGTATTCACGCAGGCGACGCACGTCAGGCACTAAGGCCGAATAGGTCCGGCGAACCGAAAGTCGCCGGCGCTCGAAGTAATAAGCAGAGTCGACGGGCCGACCACAGTGGGGACAAACTGTCGAAGGCCTTTGCGGTTCCCCTATTCGCGTTGTCATGGACGGACTCCCACTTTTTTGCAAATACTGCTTTGGAGTCCGGCGGGCGAAAGTCAGACAATTCCAATCGCGTTCGTAGGTACCAACTGCGAATGGGGTGCCCGCCTGCGGTTCGCTCGCCCTTCGACGCGGCGATGGAATCGCGTGCGCTCGCTTCTGTTAAATTCTGTTGGCATACCTCCTACGAATGGTTACGAAATTCACGGCTCTCCAGCCTGATGGAACAGGCAGACGCTTGGATCACCGCTTTAGGAGTGACGATCGGGCAGGGGAGAATCGCATGCAACTCTACGATTCACGTCGCGGGTCCAGATTGAATCTGCGAAGGATGCCGTCGCACTCCTAAATGCGGACCAACGCATCGATTTAATCACGCGCCGGCGGCTCCTAGGAGGGACTCAGGTCAAGCGGCGCGCGGTCCGGGCGCGACTCGAGCTCGGCACGTTGCTTTGCCATATCCCGCGCGATCTCCGCGTATATCGCCTTGAATTCAGGCTCTTCGCGGATCGTGGCCAAGGATGGGTCGATTGGCAGGTATCGCCAGGCAAACCGCCAACCGGAATTCTTTGCTTTGCGAAGTGTCGCCAGTGCTTTGGCCTTGTCGCCTCGCAGTGCGTGAATTTGCACGTCCCTGAAGTAGTAGCCATAACTGCCCAATCGTGGAAACTTCTTGATGACCTGCTCCGCACCGACCAGGAGTTTGTCGGCTCTCGCTGCATCACCGCATTTCTGGAGCAGCAAGCTCACGTCGATGGCTACGAAGTGATTCGTCAGGTCCACCCTGGGATCGCTCGCTGCGACGAGTTGGGGGTACGCCGTGCGATAGCGGTCGAGCGCAACCTCGCATCGATTGTTGTGCAAATCTACATCGCGCAGTCCCCATAATGCTCCGAAATTGGACGTGGGCCACAATTCAAGCGATCGCCGGAAATATCGGTCGGCACCAGCGAAGTCCCTTCGAGTCAGGTCAATTACGGCCAGCCAAAACGGCGCATTCACGTTTTCAGGCCAGCGGGTCGCCACCCGTCCAAGTAGTTCGGACGCCCTGGCATCGTCCTCAAGTTCGAGATGCAAGACCGCGAGATCCACCAACCAGTTGGGATTGTCGGGGTCAAGATCAACTGCGGTCCGCACCAGCGGGATCGCTTCCGCAAAACGATTGAAAGCATAGGCCTTCAGCTTCCCCAACGAGGCATAGGCTCCCGGCATCGACGAATCGATTTCAATGGCTCGGAGTAGTTGGGTTGCCGCCTCCCCGAACAGCGCCTGCGATTCCAGGGCACCGGCGAGATTGAGCCTGATTATTGCCGACAAGGGATCTACGCCCGCGGCTCTCTCGAGACTCTTTCGCCCCTCGGCAATGCGCCCTGAGCCGAGGACCAACGACCCGTGCCAGGTCAGTGCCATGGCATTGTTCGGATTGAGTTCGATCGCCCGGCTATACAAGTGCTCGGCAAGCTCGATCTGCTG
>DATEEI010000134.1:0-5490 GCA_035281225.1 Vicinamibacterales bacterium | reverse complement strand
TCGCCAACAGCGCGATCGCAACGTTCCCGCCTGCCAGTCGATCCCCCATGATCCCTGAACCCACGACTGCCGCCAGCAACAGCGCCGTCCCAACTGCCTCGGCGACGACACGTCTCTTCAAGTCAACATGCATCGGTTGCTTGTCCTGCTTTGGCTACCACGCGATGGAGCGGTGTTCTCCTGACTCTTCGACCGAAGCATTCGTTTGTACCCTGCGCAGTCGGTCACAAGGGTGAACTCGCACGCATACCTCCCGGCGAGCGGCATTCGCTTATGCGAATATCACGCGTCCAAAAAAAGAGACCACGACCTACTCGCAGCACGCCCCGACTCGACTCATGGCACGCCGACCGGCGTCTCGGCCGAGCTCGGGCACTTCGGAGAAGCACGTGCCCAGGCATTCCAAGAGCTTGGCGTGAAAGGAGTTGCGAGGCTCGGCCAGCGAGTAGTAGTTCCACGATCGTTCCTTGCGCACGCGCACCAGGCCGGCGCGCCGCAGGTAGCTCAGGTGGCGCGAGGCGGTCGGCTGTGGAACGCGGAGGATCGACACGAGATCGCACACGCAGAGTTCGTCGCCCTTCAGCAAATGAAGGATGCGCAATCGCGTCCGATCAGAAAACGCTCGGAAGAGTCGATCGACCGGAAGTCGAGCTGTTTGCAGCATTCGTTAGTAGCAGTGTAGAGGGTCGCAACGACGACGGCAATCTCGCGATCCAACATCGACGGAACAGTCCTCCACACGGCGTGAACACGCCGGCTCGAGAAGCACTGAGTCTGCGACGAGCTGCCACTCGGGCGATCCAGCCACTTGGCGCAGGTGGGATGGACGCGAGGCCTTATCGCCGCCAGTCTGCCAACGGGTGCAGATGTGGAGCTTGTTCCCATCTGGATCCAGAAGGGTCATGCTCCGGAGGCCGGGCAGGCCTTCGTTCGGTGGTTCCTGCACTCGAACACCTTTTCGTTGGAACTCGTCGAACCATTGGTCGACGTCGGGCACGTAAAGATGAACGAGGCCACCGACTGAGCAATCGCCGGTGTGCTCTGTCAGGAAGAACGCCATCCCGTCGCGAGACACCTGCGCAAACACCGGAAAGCCCGGTTCAAATCGGTGTTCCCAATCAACCTGAAAGCCGAGGGCATCGACGTAGAACTGCTTGCTTCTCGCGTAGTCGGTCATCCGCAACGTCGGCATCACCCGCTGTTCTGGATTCCGATCGGCGGTCATCGTCAGATTCCTTCAAATTAAGCGCCGGAGAGGAGTCCCGAGGGTACTCCTACTTCGCGGGCTGCATTACACGATTGAGCCGTTCCTTGATTGACGCTGGGGACGGAACTCCGCCCGGATACATCCGTCAAGTCGGGTCAGGGAGCGGCGGCTTGGGAACCGACATCCCGAAGATGTCGCGGTCCGCATAGAGCAAGGTCGGCGTCGGATATCCGCGTCGAACATCCGATTCTGCGAGCGTGTCTTGATCGACGACCTCGTAACGAGCAGCGAGGCCGAGCGCCTTCAAAGCCTCGTCGAGGTTTCGACGCATGACCGTCGTGTTGACGCAACCCCCGCGTGTCAGAAACACAAGCCCCTTCGGACTCGCTTCCGACGACGGGGACGCAGTCGAGTCCGTGCCCGAACGTGCACGGCCAGGAGTGAGGGCGGCCTCGATGGCATCTGTGACATCGACGACTGGTCCATTGAACAGCGTGGCTGTCGGCATTCGGTCCGACCACACCACGCCGGGCGGGTACACCGCAGCTAGGTCCCACAAGATGCCTGATCGAATACAGCAGTCCTGCTCTGGTTGCGGCGAACGAGCGTCCTTCTTCATCTGCGTCGCAAGCAGATGATCCGGATCCCAATACTGCTGCACCCGTCCATCGGAAAGCCGGCGGAGAACCGAGCTGGCGGGCGCCGCCCAGTCCGTCGGAAGCATGGGTTGCCACACCGCAAACACACGAATGGCGTGATTCGCGTGTTGCTGCAAGAGCGATTCGACTGCGGAGGCCCCCCGCAGACAGGTCCCTCACGTGGGTGAGAGCAGGACGATCAGCCTCGTCTCATTTGCGTTCCGATTGAACTCCGCCTTCAAGCCCTCCAGCATTCCCGAGGCGATCGTGACAAGGGCCGGCTGGCCGGCAGGTGCTTCACCCGGCGCGAGCCGGTACCATGCGGCCACTCCCGCAAGCAGAACGACGAGCCCCGCGATACTGAACGTCCGTCGTGCGTTGTTCATCATGGCAACCAGTCGGCCAACAGCCCCGCGATCACTTGCGGAAACACCACCACGAGCACCACGATCACGGCCGAAAGACCAAAGACAATCAGGGACGAATACGAGCGCGTACCGCACGCTCTTTGTGTCTGCCGCAGCTGGACGACCCCGACGAGGAGAAGCAGAACCGAGGCACCAAGAAACCACGGTTGGTACGCCGCCACCGCCATGCTGAGGCTCGCCGTCATGGCTGCCGCTGCAAACCCCATGGGCAGGCAACACGCGATGGTCGCCAGACCTGTCAGCGCCGCCATGACCGGTGCCACCTTCTCACCGTGCTTCATGGCTCACCTGGGGGCGTCGGCTCGCACGCTTCGGCTCATCCAAGGCTTCGATCGTCGGGCACGCAGGTTCGGCCGCGGATGCGAGCGCCCGATCGCACGCGCCGAGGTGGTCGTGCAGCGTCCGTCGGAACTCGCGCAGCTCCTTGATGCGGGCGTCGATGTCCTCGATGCGGCGGGTGAGCAAATCGCGCACCTTTCGGCAGGAGGCCGCGTGATTGGTGCGCAGCCGGCCCGTGGCGAGTTGCTGAATGTCGTCAAGCGTCAGACCAAGTGACTGAGCCTGCTTGATGAATTTCACTTGGTGCATCACCGTGTCCGAGTAGACACGGTAGCCGCCCTGTGTCCGTTGCGGCGCACTCAGCAATCGACGTTTTTCGTAGAACCGAAGTGTCTCGACTGACACGCCCGTGCGTTCGGCGATCTCTCCGATGCGGTAACTTCGCGAAGCATCCATCAGTCTTCCTTCACAGACAGCATCGCCCCTTCGATACGTTTCACAGCGGTCATGACATCACCGAGGCAGCACGCACCCCGAGGGTTCCGAATGTCACAGGCGCAGCGTTGAGCGGCGATGTGCGCCCGGATCCTCGCGACGACGTCTGTGCGGCCATGCTTCAGGAGTTCGCTTCGGATCCCAGCCTCGGTTTCGCCGAAGCAGTAGCACAGGAGTCGTTCGCCGGCGGGCTCCTTCTGCCACACAGGCACCCGGATGTCGTCGGTGTCAAACTGATCGCCGGCGTCGCCGAAGTAGACGGTGTCGCAGGCCGGATTGCCGCAGAATCGGTAGTGCGTCTGCTGAACTCGGCGAAGGGCCACTTCCGTCAGCAACGCCTTGACCGTTTGGAGCTGCACCGGTGTCCCGCGTTCGGTGCAGGTCGCGCACGCTGGTGCGCCCGGTTCGGCCGCGATCGAATCGCAACAGTCGTCCATCGACTACACTATCAACCCTGAAGTGCACTTCAGAGTCAAGCGCCCTGATTCCGAGCGCCCTGACGGCCAACCACGCGCCATTCAATGAGGAACGCAAGAGCGACGCCCACCAGGACGAGACCCCACAGCGCATCCTCATTGACGTCCCAGAGTTTTGCTTCCATCAAGAACGCCACGACCGCCGCAATCAGAAACAGCGGTCCGGTGAGTCCACAGTGGAGCGTGCGGTTGCGACCAAAGTTGATGACACATGCGAGGCCGAGCGCCGCGAGCAGCAGCGTGTCGGCGTACGGTTCGACCACGGGCCACGTGGATCGCGCAAGCAGACCCAACCCGTACAGCACGACGAACGCAGCTGCCCAGAACCACATGGCCCCAGGACTGGTGCAGCAGGTCTGACCGAATGTGAAGCGTGCCATCGTTCGTCCTCCCGGCCTTCGCCCAGTCTTGCTCGATTCAGTGTTGCCCCTGAAGTGCACTTCAGAGTCAAGTCCGACGAGTCAGGCGCTGTACTCGTGGGGGCTCATTGTGGACGGGACGGGCGGCAGTTGAGGTCTAAGATGGGATACTGCCAATGATGGCCCAGATCGAACGAGCGCGTGCCCAGGACGCCAGCCAGATCCTGTCTCTGGTGGAAGAGAGCCAGCTCACCACGGACGGACTTCTCGATCACCTGGCCACGATAGTCGTTGCGCGAATGGACCACCGAATCGTCGGTACCGCTGCGCTGGAGATCCATCGCGACGGTGCGCTGCTTCGGTCAGTCGCGGTCTCTGCGGACGTGAGAGGTCAGGGCCTAGGCGCAGTGCTTGTCGAGTCCGCACTGCATGTGGCTGAGGAGCTAAGCGTGCGCGATGTCTACCTTCTCACGTTCACAGCTGAAAACTACTTTCAGCGATTCGGCTTCCAGTTGCTGGATCGCGGCGACGTGCCAGCCGCTGTTCGCACATCGGTCCAATTCACCCACGCATGTCCGTCGACGGCGTCGGTCATGCGCAAGCGGTTGAGGCCGCCGACCGAACCGAAGATCCAAATGAAGAGCGATCGAGCCGCGCAGTCGACAATGGAGCCATCGATGTCCACACCACCGATCGCATGCACGTTGACGCCCGAAGCGTTACGGACCCGTCGCGAGGGCCTGTTGATGGATCTCGTGCAGCGTGCGGAACGCCGGGAAGATCTCCCAGACGGACTGCGTCTCGAGTTCGCACCCTCAGCAGACATCATCGCGCTTATCGCGCGGATCGTCGAAGCCGAACGTCACTGCTGCCGGTTCCTTCGATTCGGCATCATGGTGGAACCCGATGGCGGACCAGTATTCCTTGACCTGAGCGGACCTCCAGGGACGCGAGACTTCGTGAGCGCCTTGATCGAGGGGTGACTACCAACATCGTCATCTTCGCGATCGCCGCACTCCTCGAGATCGCCGGTTGCTTCGCGTTCTGGGTCTGGGTTCGTCGTGGGGCGACACCCTTCGTTCTCGCGCTGGGCATCGCGAGCCTCGTCGGCTTTGCGCTGGCGCTGACGCGAGTGGACTCGGCCTTCGCGGGTCGAGCGTACGCGGCATACGGCGGCATCTACATTGCGGCGTCGCTGGTCTGGCTCTGGGTGGTGGAGGGTCAGGTTCCCACGCGGGCGGACATGCTGGGCGCGATGCTCGCAATCGTCGGCGCGCTCGTAATCATCGGATTTGCAGTGCGAGTGCGTGAATGAGGGCCGCTCGTTTTCTGCCGTTCCAAAAGCAGGTCCGGAACGATCAACCCCTGTACAAACTGTCCCCGAAATTGTCCCTGCCAGCCCGAAACCGGGCATCCAGAGCCAACAGCAGCCAAGTCGGTCGATCGAGGAAGTGATTGAAACGCGATGATTTGCGAGGAAAAACGATGATGGCCGATATGCTGATCGGCGTTTAGCAAACCTTACTCATGCGGCCGATCTGTAACCCTCGATTTTGCGCATCCAGCTCGTCAATGGGTTCCAACTGGTGAAAATCTGGGCCACCAACC
>DATEEI010000133.1:0-20240 GCA_035281225.1 Vicinamibacterales bacterium | reverse complement strand
AAAGGCGTGCGCTTCGTCAACGACTCCAAGGCCACCAACGTCGAGGCCGCGAAACAGGCCATCGAGGCATTCGATGGAGGCCTCGTCGTGATTATGGGCGGGCGATTCAAGAGCGGCGATTTCGGGCTGCTACGTGAGCCGCTGCGGGTCAGGCACGCGACCGTCGTCGCAATCGGTGAAGCCACACCCTTGATTCGCGAGGCCCTGGATGCCGTTGTGCCCGTTCACACCGCGGAGACGTTGCCCGAGGCCGTGCAACGCGCCTTTGAGGTTGCGCCTGACGGCGGAACGGTTGTGCTGGCGCCGGCGTGCGCGAGCTTCGACATGTTTCTCGACTACGCGGAACGGGGACGAACGTTCAAGAAAGAAGTGATGAAGCTGGCAGAGGAAAACGCGACGAGCGAGCGGTGAACAGTCGTCAGTCGGCCTGTGGCGGTAAGGAGCTGGCTGCTGGGAACGCAGGCTGCCCCGGCCTGCGAAGCTGGTGTCCCAACCCTGGGGCTGACTGATGACTGTTGACCGCTCGCTCGTTCACCTCCTATGTCGGCAGTGGTGACGCAGAACTGTAGTGTAAGGACCCGTAACTATGGCCCGAAAGTTGAAGTCCGACAAGATGCTGTTTCTCGCCACCCTCCTCCTGGTGGGCTGCAGCGTTGTCATGGTGTACAGCGCCTCGGCCGTGCTGGCCATGAACAGATTCAATCAGCCCTACTTCTTTCTCATCAAGCAGGGCATGTGGGCCGCGTTCGGCCTGGCAGTCATGAGCATCGCGATGCGATTCGACTATCGCAACTATCGCGAACCGTCGTTCATCTGGTTCGCGCTTGCCGTGGTGGGGTGCGCGCTCGTGGCCGTGCTCTTCCTCGCGCCGATCAACGGGAGCCGTCGCTGGTTCGGCATCGGCGGTTTCGGGGTGCAGCCGTCCGAGCTCGCCAAGCTGAGCGCCATCTTCTTCATCGCCGCGCTGCTCGAACGCAGGATGGATCGGATTGATGACATTCCTTATGCGCTCGTGCCTGTCGGCATCGTGGTGGGCGGACTGGTTGGCCTCATCCTCCTGGAGCCCGATCTCGGCACCGCGATGACGGTGCTGCTGATCGCGACGACGATGGTCTTCGCTGCGGGTATCAGCTATCGGTATGTCGTGGGAGCGATCCTGTGCGGTTTGCCTATCGTCTATTTCATCCTGATGGGCGCCGCGTACCGGCGCCGACGGCTGATGGCATTCTGGGATCCCTGGAGCGATCCGCTGGGGGACGGGTTCCAGGTCATCCAATCGATGATCGCTGTCGGATCAGGCGGGCTGCTTGGCCGAGGTTTCATGTCTGGCGTCCAGAAGCTGTTCTATCTACCGGAGCCGCACACCGACTTTATCTACGCGGTCATTGCCGAGGAGTTCGGATTGATCGGAACGACGCTCATCATGGCGTGCTTTGTCATTATCGCCTGGCGCGGATTCAAGATCGCGACGCAGGCCCCCGATCGCTTCGGGGCCTTTCTGGCGATCGGGCTGACCACGATGATTGTGGCGCAGGCATTGTTCAACATCAGCGTCGTCCTCGGTCTCGTGCCGACAAAGGGGATCCCGCTGCCGTTCGTGAGCGCGGGCGGCTCGTCGCTGCTCATCAGTCTCCTGGGAATGGGCATTTTGCTGAATGTGTCTCAGCACACGGCGCCTGGAACGTGATCGGAGGAGGAAGAGGTGCGGGTCGTGATTGCGGGAGGCGGCACGGGTGGCCACCTCTTTCCTGGGCTGGCTGTGGCGCGCGCCCTGAAGGCGCGAGTGCCGGAGGCGCAGATTTCGTTCGCGGGGACGGCCAGCGGCATCGAGGCGAGGGTGATTCCGTCGACCGAATTCGAGCTCGACGTGATCCGCAGCGCAGGGCTCAAGGGCAAGTCTACCGCCGTCCTCGCGCGCGGCGCGGCGCTGGTACCTCTGAGCGGTCTCGATGCCTGGCGCGTGATTTCGCGCCGCAGGCCCGATGTCGTGATCGGCGTTGGCGGTTACAGCTCCGGCCCTGTGGTAGCGATCGCGGCGGCGCGAGGCATACCCGCGATGCTGCTCGAACAGAACGCGGTTGCAGGCTTGACGAACAAATTGCTCGCACCGCTCGTGAAACGGGCAGCGGTCACCTACGAAGAGTCGCTGAAGTTTTTCGGCGGGAAAGGCTTCGTCAGCGGTAACCCGGTCAGGCGTGAGTTTCTGGAGATCGACGATGCAGCCATTGATGCCCCAAAGGTTCGGGTACTAGTTTTTGGCGGCTCTCAGGGGGCGCACGCAATCAACTTGGCCATGGTGGAGGCGGCACCGCGGCTGGCGGCCGCAGCCCAGGCCTGCGATCTCGTCTGCCAGACGGGGACTCGGGACTTCGACATGGTTCGCGAGGCCTTCGAACGACATGGCGTGCAAGCCCGCGTGGAGCGGTTCATCGATGCGATGGACCGGGAGATGAAGGCCGCAGGGCTCGTCGTCTCGCGCGCGGGCGCCACGACACTCGCGGAAGTGACAGCCGCCGGCCGGCCGGCCATTCTGGTGCCGCTGCCGACCGCGACCGACGATCACCAGCGCCACAACGCGCTGGCATTGCAGCAGGCGGGTGCGGCTGAAGTGATCGAGCAGCAGGTTTTGAATGGAGAGCGCCTGGCGGACCGCATTCTGGCGCTGGTTGCCGACCGGGACAAGAGAAGACAGATGTCGGCGGCGGCACGGCGGCTGGCGAAACCTCGCGCCGCCGAAGTCATTGTTGACGCGGTCATGGAGTTGATGGATTCAAAACGGCGCACATCGTGAGCGGAGTGCTTGAAGTAGCCAAGCGCGTCCATTTCATCGGCATCGGTGGAATCGGGATGAGCGGTATCGCAGAGCTTCTCATCAATCTCGGATATGAGGTGAGCGGATCGGACATGCAGCGCACTGAGATCACCGATCGACTCGAATCGCTGGGGGCGCGTATCGTGAGCGGGCACGACGCGCGCAATCTTGGCAGTGCCCAAGTCGTGGTCTTTTCGTCTGCCGTACGGGCCTCCAATCCAGAGATGGTCGGCGCCCGCGAGCGAGGACTGGTTGTCGTTGCGCGCGCCGAGCTGCTCGCAGAGCTGATGCAGTTGCGCCAGGGAATCGCCATCGCCGGCGCGCACGGCAAGACCACGACCACGTCGATGATCGCCTTGATTCTCGATGTGGCGGGTCTCGATCCAACGGCCGTCATTGGCGGACGCGTCAGCTCGTTCGGCGGCAACGCCAGACTCGGCCGGGGCAAGTACCTCGTGGCAGAGGCGGATGAGAGCGACCGATCGTTTCTGAAACTCTCGCCACGTTTTGCGGTCATCACGAATATCGATCGCGAGCACCTCGAGGCATACAGCGACTTCGACGACTTGAAAGCCGCCTTCGTGCAGTTTGCGAACAGCGTTCCCGCCAACGGCGCGGTGATTCTCTGTTCGGACGACCCGCACCTCAGGGCGATGCGCGCGGTGATCACGCGTCACGTCGTCACCTACGGTCTTCAGGATGGTGCGGATGTGACCGCGAGCAATGTCGAGATGAAGGGCTACGGGGCGACCTGCATCGTGCGGAGCCTCAGGCCCGGCGGGCGCCCAGTCGAGCTCGGATCCTTGCGGCTCTCGGTGCCGGGACGGCACAACGTGCTGAACGCACTGGCGGCCGTTACGATGGCTCGCGAGCTCGGAATTCCATTCTGCGACATCGCTCAGGCGATCGAAGGCTTCCACGGCGCCGAAAGGCGTTTTCAGCGCCGTGGCGAGGCGAACGGCGTCACGGTGGTCGAGGACTACGGCCATCATCCGACAGAAATCGCGGCCGTCATCGCAGCGGCGAAGCCGATCGCCTTGGGGCGATTGGTCGTCGCCTTTCAGCCGCATCGGTTCACGCGCACGCAGTTCCTCATGGACGAATTTGCCGGTGCGTTCGCCGGCGCCGATGTACTGCTGCTGACGGACATTTATCCCGCCGGTGAAGATCCCATCAAAGGCATCACCTTGGATGTGCTCGCGGAGAGAGTGAGTGCTGAGTTCACGGGCGAGCTCCGCTTGGTGCGTTCGTTGACCGACGTGCCCGTCGAACTTGCACGCCTTGCGAAGTCAGGAGATCTGATTCTGCTGCTAGGTGCGGGATCCATCGGCTCAATCGCGGAGGCCCTGCTCGGTGCATTGGGCAAATCCTGATGCGAGTAACGGCACCTGCGGACAAGCGGTTCCGTCGAGCGCACCTCAAGCCGGCGAAGAAGCGCACGGGTTGGCGTTTCTGGCGCTGGCGGGCGGTGGCCGCGGCCATCGCAGGCGGGTTCGCCCTCTTTGCTGCTCATCGCGCCGTGGCGGTCGTCGTGGGGCTGGAGATCTTTCACGTCGACCGCATCGTGGTTCGAGGCAATCAGCGTCTGTCGAATGGCGAGGTGCTCTCACTGCTTCAGGGCCTTCACGGCCGGAGCATCCTGTCTGTCGATCTCGAGGAATGGCGGCGGGTAGTGGTGAGCTCTCCCTGGGTCGCCGATGCCGCTTTTCGCAGGACGCTGCCGTCTACGGTGGAGGTGACGATTCACGAGCGCGCGCCTCTGGGGATCGGCCGCATCAACGGCGTCTTGCACCTTGTGGACGATCGCGGGGTGGTCATCGATGAATACGGTCCGAATTACTCCGATCTCGACCTGCCGATCATCGATGGCCTGTCGTCTGCTCCTGGGGATGAAACGTCCGACGTGTATCGCGCGATCCTTGCGAGGCGTCTGCTGGATGCGCTCCGAGCGCGCAACATGGCCGGACAGATCTCGCAGATCGACGTCAGCGATGCCCGCAATGCGGTCGTGCTGCTCGACGGAGACCCGACGCTCATCCGGCTTGGGAGCGAACGGTTTGTCGAGCGTCTGCAGTCGTACCTCGAGATCGCGCCCGCGTTGCGGGAGCGGGTGCCGGAGATCGATTACGTGGATCTTCGCTTCGACGAGCGGGTCTATGTGAGGCCCTCCAAGAGCAGGACGTCGCCGGTCGGGGCGAAAACCGCCCCAGCCAAGGGCGGCAAAGGGACGCAAACGGGTTAGGGAGGTCTATGGGAAGCAGAGATCGCTATTTGGTCGGACTCGACATTGGCACCTCGAAGGTGGCCGCCATCGTCTCGGAAATGATGGATGACGGCAGCCTCGAGATCATCGGGATCGGCGTTGCCGAAGCCAAGGGCATCAGGCGCGGCGCTGTCGTGAATCTCGAGGCCGCAGTCGATTCCATCAAACACGCCGTCGACGAAGCCGAGCTCATGGCCGGCGTTGAAGTGGACTCCGTGTACATCGCCATCTCGGGGCCGCACATCAAGGGATTCAACAGCCGCGGCGTGATTGCCGTCGCGGGGAAGAACCGCGAGATTACACGCGATGATGTGCGGCGCGCGATCGACGCGGCCAAGGCTGTGGCTCTGCCGACGGGACGAGAAATTCTTCATGTGCTTCCGCAAGACTTCGTCGTCGACGACCAGGACGGTATTGGCGCCCCCGTGGGGATGACTGGCGCTCGCCTGGAGGTGAATGTCCACATCGTTACAGGTGGAACGACCGCGACGCAGAATGTGGTCGCGTGCGTCAACCGTGCCGGGCTCAGCGTCGTGGATACCGTCATCGAGCAGCTCGCGGCGAGTGAGGCCGTACTGACCCCCGACGAAAAGGAACTTGGTGTTGCCCTCGTCGACATCGGAGGTGGCACGACGGACGTCGCCATCTTCGAACGTGGCAGCCTGTGGCACACGGGAACCATCGGCATTGGCGGGGATCACTTCACCAACGACATGGCTGTGGGTCTGCGCGCCCCGATCCCGGACGCGGAGAAGCTGAAACGGAAATGCGGATGTGCGTTGTCGTCGCTCGTGGACGAAGACGAGACGATGGAGGTGGCCAGCGTCGGAGGCCGGAAACCTCGACTCATGGCGCGTCGAGTGCTGTCGGAGATTCTTCAGCCGCGCGCTGAAGAGATCTTTCATCAGGTGTGGGACGAAATTCGCCGCGCTGGATATGAGAAATCGCTCAACTCCGGGATCGTGCTGACCGGAGGTGGCGCGATTCTCGAAGGAATGCCAGAGATCGCCGAGCAGATATTCGATCTGCCGATCAGGCGTGGGATGCCCGTGGGCGTCGGAGGGCTGGCCGATCATGTCAGCAACCCGGAGTTTGCGACGGCTGTCGGACTCGTCTTGTACGCGCAACGCAATCACGTGGGCGAGGCCAGCCGCATGGTCGGCGCAGGCACGTTCGGACGCGTCGCCGGGCGGCTGCGCGGCCTGTTCAAGGAATTTTTCTGACAACATCACTAGGAGGTCCCAAAAATGGATGAACGTGACATTCCACTGCGTTTGAAGCTGGCTGATGAAACCCGCGCGGGCGCGCGTATCAAGGTGGTCGGAGTCGGTGGGGGTGGCGGCAATGCCGTCAACCGGATGGTGCAGGTTGGGTTGGAGGGCGTCGAGTTCATCGTCGCCAACACCGACCTGCAGGCGCTGCAGGGAAATGCCGCCCCAGTCAAGATTCAGATCGGCGGCAAGCTGACGAAGGGTCTCGGCGCCGGCGCCGACCCGAACGTCGGCCGCGAAGCCGCGCTCGAAGACACCGACAGCCTCATCCAGGCTCTCACAGGCGCAGACATGGTGTTTGTCACAACGGGCCTGGGCGGGGGAACCGGTACCGGCGCGGCTCCGGTGATCGCGAGCCTCGCGTGTGAGCTCGGCGCTCTGACGATCGCGGTCGTCACCAGACCGTTCAAGTTCGAAGGCAAGAAGCGGCAGATCCAGGCCGAACGCGGCCTGGCGGCGCTGCGCGAGTGCGTCGACACGATCATCACGATACCGAACGAGCGGCTGTTGGCGATCGTGGAGCGCTCAACCACACTGCCCGAAGCGTTTGCCACCGCGGACGACGTGCTGCGGCAGGCGATTCAGGGCATTTCCGATCTCATTCTCGTGCCGGGCCTCATCAATCTCGATTTCGCCGATGTGAAAACGATCATGTCGGGGATGGGCATCGCCATGATGGGCACCGGCGTCTGCTCCGGCGAGAACCGAACCATCGAAGCAGCGAAGGCGGCTATCTCGAGCCCGCTCCTCGAAGGCGCGTCCGTCCAGGGTGCCCGCGGCGTGATCATCAACGTGACGGGTGGACATGACATGTCGCTGATGGAAGTCAACGAAGCGTCGATGCTCATCCAGGAAGCCGCGCACGAGGACGCCAACATCATCTTCGGAGCGGTTGTCGATCCGAAGCTCGACGGCCGCGTGAAGGTCACCGTCATTGCGACCGGTTTCGACATTGTGTCGGAGCGTCCGGCTGAACCGGCCTCGAACCACACGCCTGTGGATCTGCAGCACTACACGGCGCACTTGAAGGAGAAGGCCGAACCTCCTGGCATGGATCTGGGTCGCCTGTCGATTGCCAGAAGGCCGGCGCTGGATCTCGCGGCCGCCATGCCGGCGCCTGCGATTCGGCCGCCCTCGAGCTCGAGTGAGGCAGTCGGCGACGGCGATATCGATCTCGACGCGCTCTCGGCATTTGATGTTCCGGCGTTCCTTCGGCGCGAAGGGTAGGGTGATACACTGAATATATCCACGGCAGACGGGATCGTCTGCGGCGCAGGCTGAGCAGCCTGCTGCCGGGGTCGTCGTGTTTCAGCATCAATGAACTCCTGGCAGCAGAAAGAGCTCGCGCAAGCGACCCTGGCGAAAGAAGTGGGATACGTCCGAAAACCCCACATCGATCGCCTGCGCGTCGCACTGGCATTCCCCAATACCTACTGGGTGGGGATGTCGAACCTGGGCTTCCAGACCGTCTATCAACTGTTCAACGCACATGACGATGTCGTGTGCGAGCGCATTTTTCTTCCACCAAAACAGCAACTGAAGGAGCAGCTCGCGTCGAAGACGCCGCTGATCACCCTCGAGTCCCAGTCGCTCGCGCGCGATTTCGACGTCATCGCTTTCTCCATCTCGTTCGAGTGGGACTACACGAATATCCTTACCATGCTGCGGCTTGCGGGCGTGCCTGCGCGCGCCGCATCCCGCACGGCGCGCGATCCGCTCGTCATCGTCGGCGGGGCCATTACCTTCGTAAACCCAGAGCCCCTCGCGCCGTTTGCTGATGTCGTCGCAGCCGGAGAGGGTGAAGAGCTCGTTCCGGCGTTGATCGACTCGTTCCGTGAAGGAGGAGGGCGAGTCGATCTGCTGAAATCGCTGACGAAGAAGCGCGGGTTCTACATTCCGTCGTTTTATGACGTCGAATACAGAGCCGACAGCACGATCGAGCGGTTCGTGCCCAGGGATGGGACAGGCGCGCCGGCAACCGTGCGAAAAGCCGCTGTGCCGACGACCGAAGCGCTCGATCCACCCTGTACCCGGATCTTCACGCCTGACACGGAGTTCGGATCGCGCTTTCTCGTTGAAGTCGTGCGCGGGTGCGCGAACCTGTGCCGCTTCTGCTGGGCGGGGTACAACTACCTGCCCGTTCGCGCGTTTCCGGCCGATCGGATTCTCGATCGCGCGCGCGACGCCCGCGCCCATTCGAAGCAATGCGGGTTGGTGTCGATCGCTCTGTGCGATCACCCCGAGATCGATCGGATATTGGCGGGCCTCGCCGACATGGGGTACTCGATCAGCCCTGCCTCGCTGCGCCTCGACGATCTCACCGAGAATATCGTCCGCCGGCTTCGAGACAGCGGCGAGAAGACGCTCACCATCGCGCCGGAAACAGGGTCCGACCGCCTGCGCCGCGTCATCAACAAGACGGTTACCAACGATGAGATTCTCGACCGTGCGGAGCTGATCTTTTCGAGCGGCATCGAAAATCTGAAGCTCTACTACATGATCGGCTTGCCGACGGAGACCGACGCCGATCTCGTGGCGATTCGAGACCTCACACTCCAGATGCGCGAGATCATGTTGAAGCACGCCAAAGACAGGGGCTACGTCGGGCGTATCATCGGCAGTGTCAACCCGCTCGTGCCGAAGCCGTCGACGGCGTATCAGTGGCTTCCCATGGAGGATCCCGCCGTGATCGACGAGCGGGTACAGCGCCTGCGCGAGCTGACCTCTGATATCGACAACGTCTTCTTCAACATCAAATCTGAGCGTCATTCCTTCTACCAGGCGCTGCTGTCGCTCGGCGACCGTCGCGTGGCTCCTGCAATCGAGGCGGCCGAGGCCAACGGCGGCGATTGGCGGCGCGCGGTGGCCGACGCCGGCGTGGACGCCGACTTCTATGTCTTCCGCGACCGCACAAAGGACGCCGTGCTACCGTGGAGCATCGTCGACGGCGGCATGAAGGAAACGTTCTTCCGTAGCGAGCTCGACAAGAGCTTCCGTGAGGAATGGACCCTTCCGCCAAAACGCGCCGCCGAGAATGCCAAACTCGTGGAGATCGAGCGATAGCTGATCGCGCGATCGGGTGTGCCCATCGCCCAATCACCTATCGCACCATCTCCAATATCTACTCCGCCACCGCCATCCGTTCTTCGTGTTCCTGGTACGCCTGCAGGATGAGGTCGCGCACGCGATCCTGCGACGTCGAATCGGTGATGGGCCGGAGCAGCGCGAAGCTCCGGCGCTCGCCGTTCATGGAGTAACTACGGGCCGGAAAGGTGACGTTGCGTCCGTTGCCACTGCGTCGCTCCCACACGGCAAACCCGACGAGCTTGAGCCCCTGAAAGTACCCATCCTCGAAATGAATTTCTGCTTCCGCGAGTTTGCCGGGAGGCGTGCCCTTGTCGTTTGGTGTGATTTTCACAATCATGCTGAGTTCCTCTTGGGAGATCAGAAGGCAAGGCGGGTACCCGTGCGCCGTAGGAGATCCCGTGGCGGCAACGTGCTGGAAGGGAAGAAGTTGGCTGTGGGGCGCTCGGCTTGGTGATTTGACGGCTGGTCTGGGGGTAGTCGATTTGACAACTAAAGGAGCAACATGACCTGGGCGATCGCGAGCGTTTGAGAGTGCGTGATCGTCACCAGCGAGCTGTTTGCCTTCAAAAGCGCGAATCGCGTTGCCGCTCCACCATGAAACCGCAGTTGCGGCGGCCCTGAATGGCGCACGACCTCGATATCGCGCCACAGCACGCCCTGTGAGTGGCCGGTGCCAAGCGCTTTCATGGCCGCCTCCTTTGCCGCGAACCGGCCCGCGAAATGAGGAGCAGGGTTGCGTCGCCGTGTGGCATACGCGATTTCACCCTCGGTGAAGATGCGGCGCACAAATCGATCGCCGTATCGCGCGATCGTTGCTTCGATGCGATCAATTTCGGTTGCATCCATTCCGATCCCGATAATATTTGTGGACATGGTGTTACCCAAGCCTAACGGCGACTTCGAGTGGGTGCAAGAGTCATGGGGAGCGGCGCTGCGCTGCACGCCTTTGGCAGCAATTGCGCCGCATCTCTTCAGCACGCGCGCGCTGACGATTGATGGGACCCATGCCGATGACGGTGCGGGATGGGAGGCGCTGGCGCGCGCGTTTGGAGTGGAACGCGAAGGGCTCGTAAGGCTTCGGCAGGTGCATGGCGCGGGGATTTTCGAGGCACAGGAAATCCTTTCTTGTGCCTCGAGCGAGTGGCCGGAAGCCGACGTCGCCATCACCGGTGATCCAGCGCTGGCGCTGACGGTGAGGGCGGCGGACTGCGTGCCCATCCTGCTGGCCGATCGCTGCACGGGCGCCGTTGCGGCGGTTCACGCAGGCTGGAAGGGCACCGCGGCCGGCGCCGTGCAGGCGGCGGTTCGGGAACTTGAATCGAAGCACGGCAGCGACCCACGCGATGTCGTCGCCGCCGTCGGCCCGAGCATTGGCCCGTGCTGCTACGAGGTTGGCGACGAGCTCGCTCGGCAGTTCACGGCGCACCCGGACGCCCCTCGATGGTTTTCATCCGACAGGAAACCGCGCCTGGACCTCTGGCGCGCGACGTACGACCAACTCGAGCGAGCCGGTCTTCCAACGAAACAGATCCACGTGTGCGCGCTCTGCACGTTCGACCACCCCGCACTGTTTCATTCCTACCGCCGTGACGGAGCGGCCGCCGGACGGCTGGTGGCGGCGATTAGAAGCGCGCCCGGTAAGACGCTTTGAAGAAGAGAGCACGGGCTGTCGCTCTGTAGCGGTCGAACTCGAGATCCTCGTGCGCCCTCCCGAACAGCGAACCGTATCCAGCATGGACGACGGTTCCTGGCGACAGCTCGTAGGACGCGAGAAAGTCGGCGAGCACACGGCGTCGCGACGAGTCGAACTGCGTCACCCCCCTCACGAAGAACCTCGGGCTGAACTGATACGTGTTCCGCATGTTGATGATGTGTACCCGATACACGTTGAGGCCGGTCGCGCGATTGTTGAAGGTTTCGAAGCTGTACGACGTGTTGTTGTTCACACGGGAGCTCGGCTGGAAGCCGATGCGCAGGTTGATGGATCGGCTATAGCCCTGAAACGGCGCCGCCTCGTCGTAGAAGATGGCCGGACCCTTCTGAGCGCCGCCGCCGATGTTGAGCCAGCGCTTAATCTGCACATTCCCGTCGGCCATCATCCTCCCGACGTCAAACTGCCGCCCTGCAAACGTTTCGTGCCCATTGCCGTAGTCCACGCGCAGGAAGCCGGCGCGCGTGAAGTGGAACCGGATCCCCGGCAGGTAGAAGATCTCAGTGCCACCATGCTCGCGATCCTTCGCGCCAGAGATCCAGAAGAACGAGTTGATCCGCTTTGTCCACCGATAGCGCGGGTGCGACGGGTAGAAGTTCAAATCCACATACTGCCAACCTCGCGTCAGGCCCACGCGATTGACGAACGCCGTGTCCATTCTGAAACCGCGGTCGTAGTGCTCGCCTTGCCCGGCAATCGTGAAGCGCTGTGTGTCGTATGAATACGAGCTCTGAAACCCGTTTCCTTTGGTCCGCTCTCCGGTCAGCGAGCGCGATCGCGAGGCCAGGAATGAGCCGTTCACTCGAAGGTGTTCGCCATTCTTGAACGCGACGTCGCCGCCGGCGACGCGATTGTAATCGGTGCCGTGCTCAGTGTCGGTCAACAGCAGCCCTACGTACTGACCCTGGCCAAAATTCATCACCTCTCGGGCGACCGTAAAGACCCGCTGACGACTGCCCTCGGGGGAAACGTCGGCCGACGACAGCAGGCCGAACGTATGCTTCCCGCCAGAGCCCGTCACCTTGATGCCCGCGCTCGGATCGATGATTCGCCGCGTGTGCACGGCCGTCCGCATCGTGGCGTCGCCGTTGGTTCCCGCGAGGTTGAAGAGGCCGAGGCCCTCCATGAAGAACGGTCGTTTCTCGCTGAAGAAGATCGGAAAGCGCTGATTGACTTCGATCTCGAACGCATCGCTTTCGACCTGGCTGAAATCAGGATTGATCGTCGCATCGAGCGTGATGGCCGAGGTCAACCCGTACTTGACGCTCGCACCGAAGTCTCCTTTCCCGCGCATGCTGTTCCAGCGCGCCGCATCCTGCCGCCCTTGATTGCCGGAGACGGTGGCGCTGGGAATCACTTCGAGCAGCCGTCGTGACTTGAGATTGTCGAATACGACCTCGGCGTTCGACTCGAACACCCATTGACCGGGGCGCATCTCGGGCCACGATGTGGATACACCGCTTCGACTCAGCCGCCGCCAGAACAGCACCCCCATGTGCACATCGGTGCCGCTGCGGAAGCGGATGTTTTCGATGGGCACGCGAATCTCGGCCGACCAACCTTCCGCGTCCACGCGACCCGCGCTTTGCCACACCCAGTCGGGCGCGAGGTCCTCACCGGTGGTGCCGCTCTGCAGAGCATCCATCTGGATCCCGCTCGGATTCACGAACAGGTGATATGCGAGCTGTCCCGCCCGGCTCGAGTCGAGGCTCAGCCCGACCCAGTCGTCGCCGAACGCGTTGTCTCGCCGGCTGATCGTCGTCCGAATCCGGTTCGGCTCGCTATCGAGACAACGAAAGGCAAAGTAGATCGCCTGTTCGTCGTACGCCATCCACACCTGCGTCTTTTCGGCCGCCGCTTCGCCTCGCATGGGGTTGTACGACATCCAGCCGTCCAGCGGGAGCGGAGCGGTGCGGGTCCAGGCTTCATCATCGAGAATGCCGTCGACCTTAGGTGGAACCGTGACAAGGGTCGGACGCAGCTCGACGTGTGCCTTGGTTTGGCACAGAGCCGGGGCGGGGATGGCTAAATGGACGCTGGCGGCCAGGGCCAATACTTTTACGTATACGCGCACGTCCCTCATACGTGCTTGCGGTGGCGCCGGTTGCATGGCCTCTTAGACGACTGTTGCCAGGCCCGGGTTGGTTGTAATCTCTTGCAACCTGAATGACCGTTCATTCGTAGTGCACTAAAGAGAGTGCCAGCCACCGACGTCGAACTGGTTCGAGGAGCGCTCGAGGGGACTGAGTCGGCATTCCGAGAAATCGTGCTGCGGTACCAGCGGCCGGTCTATGGCCTCATCGTGCGCATGGTCAGGGATCCGTCGCGGGCAGAGGAACTTGCGCAGGACACGTTCGTGAAGGCGTTCCGCGCACTCCACCAATACGACGTGCAGCGGAAATTCTCGGCCTGGCTGCTGACCATCGCGCATCACGTGGCGATCGACGATCTGAGACGGGGCACGCTGAACACGCAGCCGCTCGAAGAGCTGACGGAAGACGGGCTGCAGACGCGCCAGTTTGCCGATCCGACCGGCACGACGCCTGCCACCCTCGCCGAGCGCGGCGAGCTCGCGGTCGCGCTGCAGACGGCAATAGGTCGCTTGAGACCCGAATATCGCGAGGTCGTCACGCTGCGCTACGAACGCGAGCTGGACTACGACGAAATTTCGGAGATCACGGGACTGCCGATGGGCACGGTCAAGAGCTCGCTTCATCGCGCGCGGAAGGAACTCGCGGATCATATGGAGAGTCTGGGATGGAACCCGACGATCTGAACGACGACGAGCGATTGTCCGCGCTGTTCCGCGCCGTCGAGGTGCCTGCACCGTCTGGGCATTTCGCCGACCGAACCATGAAGGCCGTCAGGAATGCACCTCTGCCGGCCGGTCGGCGTGCGCTGCGCAATCCGCTGGTTGGTCTCGTCGGATGGGCGGCCCTGATCGCGGCCGTGGCGATTTTCTCGTGGGCGCTTGCGGCGACCCAACCGCAGTTTGCGTCGGCACTCACAAGGCTGGTGAGCGTCGGCATCGGCGTTGGCGTGTGGTCAGTACAGTTTGCCGGCGCGGGCCTCGCGTTGTCTGACGTGTTCACGACGACGGGCCTCGCGGTGACGCGAGCCGTCGCGACGAGAGAGGGATCCGCCGGGCTGATGCTCATCGCGGCGATGGGCGCATTTTCGCTGTCGGCGCTGCACCGGTTGTTGATATCCGAAGGACCTGAGAGGGGAGTCTCCCAATGGCAAGAGCTCTAATTGTTGCGCCCATTCTGATCGTGCTGGCGGTGCTGACTGTAACGGCGCAAGGCGATCCAAACAGCGTGCGCGGCCGCCTCGAGCGACGATTCGAAGTGCTGGCTATCGCAAATGGCGTGGTGCTGACGCCGCGGTTCAGGACCAACATCCGGTCGATCGAAGTGTCGGATTCGACGATTGCCCTCGACGGCGTGCCGGTCAGCGGCGCAGAGTTGCGGAAGCGGCTCGGCGAGGATGCGGACATCGTATTGCTGGTGTCATACCTGGATCCTCAGACGCGGAGGTCCCTTGCAGGTGTTCGACAGCCGCCGGCGACGCCCGCGCCTCCTGCGGTGCCCGGCGTTCCGGAACCGCCGACCCCTCCCGAGTTTCCGGGGTCAAATGTCGATTCTGACGAACGACGTGCGCCACGTGCACGGCAGCGAGACGAGATCGTCAGAATCGGCGGGTCCGTGACGTTGGACTCCGATGAGACGGTCACGGGAGACGTCGTCGTCATCGGGGGCAGTGCGACGATCGACGGCCAGATCGACGGCGAGCTCGTCGTGGTCGGCGGTTCCGCGACGCTCGGGCCGCAGGCAGACATCAGAAGGGACGTCACCGTCATCGGCGGCGGGTTGTCGCGCGATCCGAAGGCCATCATTCGAGGGAAGGTGCAGGATGTCGGTTTTGGCCGTCCCTGGGACGCCGGCCAATGGCCCGGACGAAAGAGCTGGAACTGGGATCCCATAGGGGAGCTCTATCCGATCGCCCGTTTGATGGGCACGCTGGTGCGCATCGCGCTGCTCGGTCTTCTGACGGCGCTTGTGATGTTTGTCGCGCGCGCACCTGTCGAGCAGATCGCCGATCGCGTCGCAGCCGAGCCGGTCAAGGCGTGGGTGGTTGGGTTTTTGGCGGAGATTCTCTTCGTGCCGGTGCTTGTGATGACGGTGGTCGTTCTCGCGATTTCCATCATCGGCATTCCGCTACTCCTGCTGGTGCCGGTGGCAATCGTCGCCGGGATTCTCGCGCTCCTCGTGGGCTTCACCGGCGTGGCGCACCACATCGGGCGCCTGCTGCAGCAGAGAATTGAAGTACTGCGCGAGCGTCCATACGCCGCGACGCTCGCCGGCATTGTGATGATTCTGTCGCCCCTGCTGCTGGCCCGCTTTGTCGGTCTGACCGGCAGTGTCAGCGGCCTCGCGTGGACGCTCGTCGGAGTTGGGCTGGTGCTGGAGTACGTCGCATGGACCACCGGCCTTGGCGCGGCTGCGCTCGTGCGCTTCGGCCGTCAAACCCCACCGCCGGTTCCCGCACAGTCGTCGTCAATGATCGCAACCTAAATTGGGTGCGTCAGGTGCGATAGGTGCGACGGGTGCGTCAGGTGCGACGGGTGCGTAGGCCGGGTCTTGCTCTTTAGACCCGGCGGCTACATCTGGGCATAGACCCCGCGATATTCCTGCGGAAGAAGGCTCGCGATCACGCACCCGACATGGTCCATCTTGAGCCGACGATCCGCGCGGAAGCGTTCGTGCAGGTCAGACGCTGGGAAAGGTTGGCCGATGGTCATGGCAATCGGCACCGACCGCAAGACGCCGGCGTCGATCGGGAACAATTGCTCCGTGCCCGAAAGTCCAATCGGCATCACCCACGTGCCCGGCAGGTCGAGATAGCGCGCGGTGCCGGAGAGCAGGTGCTGCATCTGTGCGGATCGACTGCGGCTACCCTCCGCAAAAATCAATAAGGCTTCGCCAAGCGAGAGACGCTCCCGAGCTATTTGAATCGCACGGTGCGCCGCGCGAGCCACGTCTCGGCCATTCATCACGGCTTCGCCGGTCGAGCGCTCGGAGCTTTGGGGAACTCTGATCGTCCCAAAACAAAGGCTCGAGAAGCGGCGGGTGACGTTGGAGTAAACCTTTGGCCCCGCGATTGCCGTCAGTCGATCCGCAAGCGTAGCGGCGCCGGCACTACGCAGCAGAACTTCGATGACGTTCGCATCTGAGTAAGAAAGGTGATTGGCGAAAATCACCAATGGCTTGCCGTCTACGGCGTTGAGGTGATGTATGCCTTTGACGACAGGTTCAGGCCGGAGTAATCGTGCTGCAAGAGCATGATGAATGCGCCTTGCGAGCGGATCGTGCCCATAGTAAGCCCAGTCCGTGCCTGCTCTCAGCAGCCGCGCGCTGAGTGCGTCGATCGCACCCGGCCCAGATTCGTCAATCGCACGTTCGACGCACGCCCGAATCTCGCACGCATCCGACGTGTGAGCGTGCGCCAGAAACCGGACGATCGCGTCCACGAGCGGCTCGCGCCCGCACCCAGGATCTGTTTGCATCTGGCTCGAACCCCTAATTCCTAATCCCCAATCCCTAGAGCAGCGGCTTGTTAGCGAGATCCATCGCGAGATTCGCGAGCCGATCCGCGTCTTTGTTCTGCTCGCGCCGCACATGCTCGTACACGATCCGATCGAGCCGGGCTGCCATCGTGCGCGCCTCCTGATAGAGCGGCTGCAGGCCGGGGCTCTTGACCCGGTACTCGCCCTTCATCTGTTTCACGAGCAGCTCCGAGTCCGACTTGATCCGGACCTTGCGATGGCCGTGCTGCTGCGCGTAGCGCAGCGCGGCCAGCAGGCCGTTGTACTCGGCGATGTTGTTGGTGGCGCTGCCGAGGAACCCGTGAAACTCGTCAAGCAGCGTTCCGGCTTCGTCTTCGATGCGCACTCCGTAACCCGCAGGGCCGGGATTACCACGCGCGCCTCCATCGATATACGCAACGATTGACATTTACACCTGTGAGGCGGGCGCTGTCGCCGCTGGGTTGTCGACGAAGTAGAGGATTCGGCGGCAGCTGTCGCACTGGATGATCGACTCGTTCTTCCGGACCTCGTTGAAGACCTGGGGTCGAAGGCGCACGTGGCAAATGGTGCATAGGCCGTTTCTCGCCTCAGCGACGGCGACACCTTTGCGGCCTTTGGCCGTTGTCTCGAAGATGCCGAGCACGCCGCGGTCGATCTGCGCCACTAGCGTCTTTCGTTCGGCGCTGGTCTTGTCGATTTCTGCCTGAAGCTCCGCCAGCTCGGCGTCGAGCACCGCGCGCTCGGCGGCGTTCTCCTTCTCTGCAGCTTTCAGCTCGGCTTCGTGTGTTTTGATCGCCGCATTCAGCTCGTCGGACTCCATCATGATCTCGAGAATGCGATCCTCCCTGGTGCGGATGTCGTTCTGCGCGGCCTCGATCTCGTGCAGCATCGCCTGGTACTCGCGGTTGGTCTTCACTTCGAGGAGCTGGTCTTTGTATTTCGCCAGCCGCGCCTGGACGGTGGCCACTTCCTTTTCGTCAGCTCGTCGCCGCTCCAACGCCCCGGTCAGTCTCGCCTTCGCGTCCGCGACCACGTCGCGCGCCGATTGCAGGCGCGCGTCGAGCTGCTGCGTGCGTATCGGATGGTCGGCGATCTTCCGGCGGGCTTCGTCGGCTGTCGTTTCGAGCTGCTGGAGACGGATGAGCCGGTCGAGGTCAGCATTCATAAGGGGATACGCCACTAACAAAAAAAGCCCCGCAAGGGGCTTCGCTGAAAGTAAAAAGTAAAAAGTGAAAAGTAGAAAGTAAAAAGTAGATTCGGGCGCCCCGAACCCACTTCCCACTTCCTACTTCTCACTTCCAACTTACGTGTATTCATCAATAAGTGGGCCCACCAGGATTCGAACCTGGGACAGGCCGGTTATGAGCCGGCGGCTCTGACCGCTGAGCTATAGGCCCTCACAAACAGTCGTCAGTCTTCAGTCGTCAGTGATCTGTCTCAGTCGTCGGTCTCCAGTCTCAGTATTCAGTCCCCGTCTGTTGTCTGTCGACTGAGACTGCCGACTTCTGACTGGGACTGACGACTGACGACTACCGACCGACGACTACGAAGTGACGAAGTCACGAAGTACGCCCCTCCAGGAACGCACGGAGTTTCCGGCTGCGCGACGGGTGGCGCAGCTTGCGCAGCGCCTTGGCCTCGATTTGGCGGATGCGCTCGCGGGTCACCGCGAAGTTCTGCCCCACCTCCTCGAGCGTGTGCTCGCTGCCGTCGCCGACGCCGAACCGCATCTTGATGACGCGCTCTTCGCGCGGCGTCAGCGTCTTCAGCACCGACTCGGTCTGCTCCTTCAGGTTCAGGTTGATCACCGCCTCGGCGGGGGAGACCACCTGGCGATCTTCGATGAAATCGCCAAGATGCGAATCTTCCTCTTCGCCAATCGGCGTTTCCAGGGAGATCGGCTCCTGCGCGATCTTGAGCACCTTGCGGACCTTCGAGACCGGAATGTCCATCCGCTTTGCGATCTCTTCAGAGGTCGGTTCGCGGCCGAGCTCTTGGACGAGCGCGCGCGACGTGCGGATGAGCTTGTTGATCGTCTCGATCATGTGAACCGGAATACGGATCGTGCGCGCCTGGTCTGCGATGGCGCGGGTAATGGCCTGGCGAATCCACCACGTCGCATACGTCGAGAACTTGTAGCCGCGGCGATACTCGAACTTGTCGACCGCCTTCATGAGACCGATGTTGCCTTCCTGAATCAGGTCGAGGAACTGCAGTCCACGATTCGTGTATTTCTTGGCGATCGAAACGACGAGGCGGAGGTTCGCCTCGACCAACTCCTTCTTGGCCTGCTCGGCCTGCACCTCGCCCCGGTAGATGGTGTCGAGCGTGGCGCGCAGGTGCTCCGTCGACTGCTCCAGCTCGTCGGTGCGCACTTTGACCGCCGCCTTCAGGTCCTTGATGCGGCGGAGCATGTTCTTCTTGTCGTCTTCCTTGAGCTTCGGCGGCTTCTTGCCCTTGGGGTTCATTTGGCGCTCGAGCCCTTCGGCCTCGCGCTCGATCTTCCGGACCGACTCCACCTCGTCCTTGATCTGTTCGATCAGGCGCCGCTTTACCAGCTCGGTGAACTCAACTTCGCGGACGAGCTGCGACAGCTCGACCTCTGACCGCATCACCGCCCAGCGGGCCTTGCGGTACTTGCGCTTCTCGCGCGTGGTCGTGCCCTTCGCCGTTTCGTTCAGCTTCTCCTCGAGCTTCTGTACGATCGCGCGCTGCTTCCGGATTGCATCGATCTGCTTGAGGACTTCTTTGGCGCGCTCGTCCACCCGCTCGTCCGTGATCTCGTCGTCCTGGAAGATGACGAGCTCGCGAATCGTGCGCGTGCCGGCCTTGAGCTGGTCGCCCATCGCGATGATCATCTTCGCGACCGTCGGCGTACGGGAGATGGACTTGATGACCGCGAGCTTGCCGCGCTCGATGCGGCGCGCGATCTCGACCTCCCCTTCGCGGGTGAGCAGCGGGACCGTGCCCATCTCGCGGAGGTACATGCGAACGGGGTCGTTGGTCTTGTCCAGCGCGCCCGGCGTGAGATCGAGCTCCATCTCCTCACTGCCTTCGGCCGTACGGTCGAACTGCTTTTCCTGAAGATAGGTCTTCTCGGAGTCGACGACCTCGATGCCAGCGCTGCCAAACGTATTAAAAAGGTCGTCGAGCTCGTCGGACGAGGTGATCTCGGCCGGCAGCAGTTCGTTGACCTCGTCGTACAACAGATAGCCTTTTTCCTTCCCGATGGAAATCAACTGTCGTACTTCGTCGTATTTTTCTTCAATCGACAAGCGTTCCTCCTACAGATCGAACCCGAAATGATACCCGATCTAATGGACGGTTCTCGACAACACTTCCAGCTCCCGCGCCAGTTGCAGCTTCTTTTCGAGCAGCTGCGCGTGCATCGCGAGTTCTCAGCTATCCAACAGGAGATTGCACGTCTGCAGGAATCGGGCGCGACGCCAGACACCCGTCTGCTCGAGAAAAAACTCGTTTTGGCGCGGGAACTTGAAGTGTTGTCGCGC
>DATEEI010000132.1:0-14541 GCA_035281225.1 Vicinamibacterales bacterium | reverse complement strand
ACGCCGACCAGTCGAAACCGTGGAATAGACCGCGACACACTTCGTACTTCTCGAGCAGCGCGGCCACTGCTTCTTCCTGATTGATCGCCGTTCTTCCCGTACCCCCGCTTTCCGTGTAGGTGGCGAGCGCTTCCCTGAGCTCATGTGCAAGCCCGAGATAATCGACGACCAGGCCACCAGGTTTGTCACGGAACACGCGGTTCACGCGGGCAATCGCCTGCATCAGGCCATGTCCTCGCATCGGCTTGTCGACGTACATCGTGTGGAGCGAAGGCGCATCAAACCCGGTGAGCCACATGTCGCGCACAAGGACGATCCGGAGCTGGTCGTTTGCGTTGCGGAAGCGGTTGGCGAGCCCTTCGCGGCGAGTCTTGTTTCGGATGTGGCCCTGCCAATCGACGGGATCGGAGGCGGCCCCAGTCATCACGATCTTGATAGATCCCTTTTCGTCATCGTCAGCGTGCCAGTCAGGCCGAAGGGCGATCAGTTCGCGATACAGGCCCACGCAGATCCTTCGGCTCATGCACACGACCATCGCCTTGCCGTCCAGGGCGTCGAGCCGCCGATCCCAGTGGTCGACGATATCTTTGGCGACGAGCTTGAGTCGCTTCTCCGATCCGACAACCGCTTCGAGCTGAGCCCATCTTGATTTCAGCTTCTCAACACGTTCGACCTCTTCTCCCTCTGTCACTTCCTCGAAGTCAGGATCGATCGTCGGTCTCGTCGACTCGTCCAGAGCGAGCTTGGCGAGACGGCTCTCGTAGTAAATCGGAACCGTGGCATGGTCTTCGACCGCCCGCTGGATGTCATAGACACTGATGTATTCACCGAATACCGCGCGGGTATTCTTGTCGGTGAGCTCGATGGGCGTGCCACTAAACCCGATGAAGGATGCGTTCGGTAGCGCATCCCGCATATGCCGCGCGAAGCCGTCGATAAAATCGTACTGGCTTCGATGCGCTTCGTCTGCGATGACAACGACATTGCGGCGATCGGAAAGCACTGGATGACGATCGCCCTTCTCCTCGGGTAGGAACTTCTGAATCGTGGTGAAAACGACGCCCCCTGCATCGACAGAGAGTTTCGCTCGCAGATCCGCGCGACTTCCTGCCTGGACCGGGGGCTGCCGGAGCAAGTCCTGGCATCGCGAGAAAGTGCCAAACAGCTGCTCGTCGAGATCATTGCGGTCAGTGAGTACCACGATCGTCGGATTGGCCATCGCCGGTTCGCGAATCACGCTGCCCGCGTAAAAGGCCATCGTGAGGCTTTTGCCAGAACCCTGCGTGTGCCACACCACACCGACGCGGCGATCGCCCTCGGCCCCACCCGGTCCCGGGCCTGCGCCGTAGCGGCCTGCGCTCTCGCGCACCGTCACGGGAGGGGCAACTCTTCGGGCGGCTCGCAACGTCTCGCGGAGAGCCACGTTCACGGCATGGAACTGGTGATAGCCCGCTGTCTTCTTGGCGAGCGCACCGTCGCCCGCGTCTTCGAACACGATGAAGTGCTCGATCATGTCAAGGAAGCGGCGCTTCTCGAACACACCTTCGATCAGTACCTGCAGCTCGGGCATAAACGACGGCGCGAGACTTTCCCCGGAGACTGTGCGCCAGGGCTTGAACCATTCACGGCCGGCAGTCAACGTGCCGATCCTGGCTTCTGTTCCGTCGGAGATGACCAGAAGCTCGTTGCACGTGAGGAGCGTGGGGAGTTCGGCTTTGTACGTCTGGAGCTGTTGAAAGGCGGTCCAGATAGTGGCGTCCTCGTCGGCCGCGTTCTTGAGCTCCATCAAGGCCAGCGGTAAACCGTTGACGAACAGTACGACATCCGATCGGCGCGTGTGCTTGTTTTCAGTGACCGTGAACTGGTTGACTGCCAGCCAGTCGTCGTTCTCCGGATGCTCGAAATCGATCACCTTTGTTTGAGCGCCGACGATTGAGCCGTCAGACCGACGGTATTCGACGGTCACGCCATCCACGAGCAGACGGTGGAACGCCCGGTTGCGGGCCTCGAACGTCGCACCTTCCAAACGCGTGAGGCTACGAAAGGCATCGTCAAGTGCTTCTGGCGGTAGCGCCGCGTTCAGCCGGGCGAGAGCCTGACGAAGCCGCTCGGTGAGCAGGACCTGGCCGTAATCGGTCCGTTCCGCGCCGAGCTGGCCGGGGGCGATCTCGGGCCCGTTCGCGACGGTCCACCCGAGGCTCTCGAGCCACGCCAGTGCGGCTTGCTCCACGACGGATTCGGTAAAAGAGCTCATCGGTAAGTTGCCGACCGTTTTCCTCGCGCCTGGTCGCCGGAACAGCGCAGCTTCGAATCCCGCCATTCTAGCGAGATTTTGGCGGGATTCGGCTCCATGCCCTGTGGAGTTTGGCGTATCCCGCCATTGAAGTGCCAAAATGGCGGGATTGGGTTGTTTTTCCCTACGCTTTGATTACCTCGTACCGAGTCGCTGGCCCCGAGCCCTGCTTCCGCACCAACCCGAGCTCCGTGAAGTGCTTCAGGTGGTTCAGCGCCGTCCGGTTAGGCACTCTTAGCCCTTCGGCATACTCGTTCGACGTCACGGTGTCCCTCGTCGCCAACCACGCCCACCCCGACCGCTCCGCCCTGCTCAGCGACCCAAGGGTCTCAGTTTCCAAGGCGCCAACCGCCGCAGCGCCACTCCGGTAGATCGTCAGCACCAAGTACGGCTCCTCCCAGGAGTACTTCGGCAGTGGCAATCGTGCCTGTTGGGCGTCGTTTCTCATGGACTTCAAGCCCAGGCCCCGCTCCTCCGCCAATTCCATTTTGGCGAAAACATAGTGGAGCACCGGGTTGCGACTCAGCATCGGCGCGTTGAACGACTGCATCTGTTCGAGCGTGATTGGCGGCACCGGCCCGCCGGGACTCTTCACGACGATCGTGTCCTCCGTGACGATCAGCTGACACTTGGCTCCCTCGATCCCGTAGTCGCGATGAACGAGAGCGTTCACAATCCCCTCGCGCGCGAGTTCAAAGAGGGATTCGTGCGCCTCGCGTCGTCGCGCTCCCGAGCGGTCAATCGGGTTTGGGAGCTTGTCCCTGAGCCACTGCAGTGCCTGACCCGGCACGAGAACCTGCGGTCCGTCGAAGTCTCTCGGCTCCTCATTTCCTTCACGGAAGTGAATCGTGCCCAACAAGCCGGCCTGAGGCAAAGCCGCTCGTGGCTCCCTACCAAAGAGGAGGAGGCCGAAACCCGTCGGAGTCAACCGTCCGTCCTCTTGCTTGAGAAGGCCCTGCTGAACGAGACGACGGTTGAACCCAGGCGAACCCACGATGTCATCGATCTTGGCAATACTCTTGTACTGCCCCAAGGCTTCCGTCGAGAGGTCGTTCGTGTCGGCGATCGCGATCGGACCTTCGAACGGTGACAAGGTGACTCGCTTCGGCTTCCTTTCCGCGCGTGCGGCCGCAGCCCTTTCCAAAGCCTGTGCGATGAACGTCTTGTTCGCGTCTTTGATGGCTTCCTGAAGGTCCCGATCGAACATTTGCACCGTGACGCCGTTGTCCTGAAGGTACTTGATCCCCTTTCGGTCTACTGTCGGATCGGGATCTTCAATACCGATCCAGACCTCCCTAATTCGGGCGAGCACGATCCGCTCCGCACAACCGAGCTTCGGATGCCGACGCGAACCAGGAGCGCAGGGCTCCAGCGTCGCGAAGAGCATCGCGCCATCGAGCTTGGAGTCACGGTTCTTCCGCTCCAGCAGTGTGTACTCGGCGTGGTCGCCGTCTCGCAGCTCGCCTCTGCAGGCAGTCTCCACAGTTCCGTCCGGCTTCCAGAGGACTACCCCCACCGACGGACTCGCTTTTCCATCCGCACGTGGTTCGGCGACGGACTTCCGCATGACTTCGATGGCCCGCTCCATAAGCTTTCGCGGATCGAGCGCTGCCTTCGGGCCGCCCTTTCGAGCTGGTCGACGACGGTTTCCGTCACGTGGCAATGCCGTCATGACTCTGCATCCGGCGCCTTGTCGCCATCGTCGCCCTGCGCCTCCGTGTCGAATTCGGCGAGATACACGCGGTAAGTCTGCGGCTCCAACTGGAACAGAACCTCACTCGGCCGGAACTCTGCGTCAAAGATGCGGATCACACCATGCGCTTCGTCAACCGACTCGTTGAAGTTCTGATTCTCCTCATACTCGGCGCGCGGGCTCGTTGGTGGAATGCGGTCCTGACGGTGCACGCGATGCAGGAATCCCACGATGGCGTCAGCCGCTTCCGCGGCGAGCAATGCTTGTACCGACTCCATCGCAGGGCGCGGGTTGCCCGAGCCGTGCGAAGCGAATCCACACTGGTTACGCAGCTCGCAAATTCCCTGAATGGCGGTATGCAAGCCGCTGAGCGTCTGGGCCAGGCTCTTGCGAACATCGGCTTCGCGGCTCGCCTCGGCGGGCAGGAACGGCAAGCTGTTCGTCGCGGTCTTGAACAGTTTCGGAAGGTCCTCATCCTCGCCGAAGGCGATCGACCGCTCAACAAGCACGACACGGCAGACGCTCTCCACGAGCGTCTTCGCGAGATCAAACGCGAGACCGGGCTTCTCGACAACCGCGCGCTCGATACCCTCCACCTGCTCACTGATGTGAGCGAGCCCGGACGCGATCGCTTCGCGCGCGCCGTGCATCGTGAACGCAGCTGTTGTCGGCGCCTCGGGCATCAATCCTGCCTCCGCACAATGCGAACGCTATCCATCGATCTTCTTGCGGCTGCCCGCTCTGAAGCGCTCAGGTTTTCCCTTTACGAGCTCCAGCTGATACCGACGACGGTCCAGGACTTCGAGAAAATCCAACTCGTGTCCCTCCTGGACCGTGATCTTGCCGTTCGACTCTTTTAGCTCGATGCGATTGATCTTGCAGAGCCTCTTGAGTGCGCCCTTGTCGATGTTCGTGGCCTCTTTCTGGCTCTGAATAGAGGCGAGATATCGGGCAGCGCGCGGATGCTGACTGGCGTATTCCTGGATGCTCGCGAACTCCACGAATTTCAAATCCTTCTGGATCGCAGCAATGTTCTCCGGTGCCGCTCCCAAGATCGCTTCCTGAAGCTTGCCCGCGAACTCGAAGCCGCTGGGGCGCAGAATGTGGAGGTTGGATGAATCGGCCAGAAGGTCGAAGTCATTGTCCAACTTGAACACCCGTTCCTTGATGAGTTTCAACGCGTCGGTGTCTATTCGTAGCAGACCGCGGCTCTTGAGAACCCCCTTGAACCCGGTCGCCCTTCGCAGGGCAGTCAAGCGATGCCCCTTCTTGTCGGTCATGCGCGCGAAATAACAAAACACGGACGTGGTGTCGGTCAGCGCCTGGGTATCAAGAGGCAGGTTCGCAGCGTCGTGCAAAGCGCGAATCGATGCGGCGAGAGTGTCGTTCAATGGGAGGTGCAGGTATTCCGTGCTTCCGTGTTTCTCCGACGGCTCATACAAGGCCGGACCGTCGGCGTCCTTCTGCATCGCTTTCCACGTAGCCTCCACCATTTCGCGTAACGCCTTCTGCACGTCGGCGTCCACTGGCATTGAGACGAACTTCTGGCCGTCGTCCTCGTCCCGTCCGATACCGAACTCCGTGACGGTGACGCCCGCGATGTCGAAGTTCAGCTTCATTCATCCATCTCCAGGTACACGGTGTCGCTCAGGCGATAAGCGATCAGGCGCTCGCCGGAGGGGAGGCTCACGCGCCGGGTGATCAGGGCGTAGCTCGCTTTGCCGGTGAGCGGGTTTCGGTCCGCGGGCGGATACACGGTGAAGACTCGGTAGCCGAGCGATGCGAACAGCAGATTCATGTAATGGAGGTTGAGATGCCAGAACAGAAAGACGATGAAAGCTAGGGCTGCCAGCGACGAACCGAGATATCGCCAGCTTCCGAGGTCCTCGGAGTAGAAGGGCAGAAGCATGGCAAAGAGGTACACCAGGATGTGATCGCGGTGATCGTCCGCCTGGCCGACGGTGAGCTCGCGCTTGTCCTGCAGTCTCCTGGCCGTCCGGAGCCGAAGCCAGAGGAACGCGTTCGGAACACCGACCATCAACGAGCACAACGTTACGAAGTATCGGTCTGGAATGAGACTGTTCCCGCGAATTGCCCACAGAATGAAGAGCGGCGAGATGCTGCTGAGCACCATCAGCAACCGCGCGACCTTCAGTCCCTCGCGGTGTCCGGGGTTAACCGATCGCGACATCATGTTTGCCGCCGCAAGAACCGCTCGACATCGTTGACCGGCAACTGACCCGTGATGAACTTGGGCAACAGCGTGTCACGCAGTGCGGCGAGGGTGCGGGCCTCGCGATCGTTGTCGTCGATGCGCTTGAAGATCGGATCAGCGATTGACGTAAAGCTCTTGGCAATCCTCTCCGATGGGAGCACGAATCGGTAGGAGGGCACGGTCTCCTTGGCGAGGTGCAGCACAGTCGTACCACTCGAGTGCGCATAGGCGTGGTCTGAGAACAACTCGGTGCGGAATAGGCAATAGAGAAAAGGCACCGAAACCGCACCATCGCGGGGGCGAACCACCAAAACATCGAGAGATGCGACCAACGTCGTGAACTCGTCACTCGAACGAACAAGGGCCGGTTGTCCTATGACCTCAGCTGCTTGGGTGACGTCCGTGCAAGCGATGACAAGTTCTCCGGGACGGACGACTTGCTCAGGCTTGAAGGCCCCTGAGTACGCCTTCAAACCATCAGGACGATATCCGCCACCACGCGCGAAGGACTTCAATGTCACGAGTGCAGTATCGCTGTCTTGCAGTTCTTCGCTCGTATAGGACTTGCCTTTTACGCACTTAACATGGTCCCCCACAACTTCCACTGCCCACCCTTCTGGAATCTCGCCCAGCTCTGAGGCGACGAGACGGTCGGGGAAGAGGTCTGTAATCTGCTTCGGGAGGCCGGGGTCACGGCCGTCGGCCTTAGCGCAGACCGGGTCGAAGTTTACGAACCACGACGTAAAAAGCGCCCGCGTCATCGCCTCCAGCGTTTCATTCATACGTCGGTTCAGTTCGATTTTGTCGTCCAGTGTGCCGAGAATATGAGCGATGGCTCGCTGTGAGCCAACATCTGGAAACCGGAACTGGAAATCGTGTTGCTGAGAGATGCTGACGTAATCCGCTACCATCGAGCCGTGAGTCTTGACACCGTTCAGGGCTGACTGAAACTCGTGACTGCGAATCAGGTAGAAAAGAAACCTGGGATCGAGGGTCTCGGTGGATAGAACGCGCCAGTACGCTACCTGCGGCGCGAACACCACGGCTGGCTGTCCGGGGCGGAGACGTCCAGCGCGACCGACTGTGCCCTTGGTGATGAAGGCTACGTCCCCAGCGTGGGCAAGCTTGGCCTGAACGCGTTCTGCGAGTTCGGGTCGAATGTGGTCGATGGTGTCGGTGTTAATCCAGCCATCGCCGATGTCTCCACCTCGGACAAAAGGAATTCCTTCGGATCCGAGTTCCTCGTTCCTTACGCGGTACCCGTCAGAAATGACGAGTTCTCCGCGAGCAACCAGGTCTCCTAGACGAATCTCGCGCCACTCACCCTCCATACCCAAGCTCCTTCAGGTTGGCGGCGATGGCGGCGTCAAGCCTCGCGGCTTCGATCTGTTGCTCGCGTAGGGTCGCTGTAAGACGCTTCATCTTCTCCTTGAAAGGTTCGCCGTCGTCTTCCACCGCCTCAGCGCCCACGTACCGGCCGGGGGTGAGCACGTGGCCGTGCTTCCCAATCTCCTCGACCGTTGCGCTCTTGCAGAAGCCGGGCACATTCGCGTATTCGCCAGCGTCTTTCTCGCCGCGCCACGCGTGATAGGTGTTGGCAATACGCGTGATCTCCTCGTCGGCAAGTTCCCGATGGGTGCGGTCCGTCATTCTCCCCATCCTGCGGGCGTCG
This sequence comes from Vicinamibacterales bacterium, assembly GCA_035281225.1. Taxonomy (GTDB): domain Bacteria; phylum Acidobacteriota; class Vicinamibacteria; order Vicinamibacterales; family JAMQPK01; genus JAMQPK01. The sequence continues at coordinate 6,668 of DATEEI010000132.1, read as the reverse complement.
ATGAACAACACCTCTCGCTGGCGGTTGCGGAATCGGTGATTCTTCTTGTCGCGAGCCAGGAACCAGAGGCAGGCAGGGATTTGCGTTGAGTAGAACAGTTGGCCTGGGAGCGCGACCATGCAGTCGACAAAGTCGGCTTCGACTATGTTCTTGCGAATCTCACCCTCGCCAGACTGATTCGCTGACATCGAGCCGTTGGCGAGAACGAACGCTGCCAGTCCGGTCGGGGCCAGGTGGTAGATCATGTGTTGCACCCAGGCAAAATTGGCGTTGCCTGCGGGTGGCGGGCCGTATTTCCAGCGCTGGTCGTTACGCAGCAGGTCGCCGCGCCAATCGCTGACATTGAACGGAGGATTCGCGAGAATGTAGTCTGCCTTCAGATCGGGAAACCGGTCACTATGGAAGCTATCTCCGTGAGCGATCTGGCCATCAATGCTTCGGATGGCAAGATTCATTTTCGCGAGCCGCCACGTCGTGTAGTTCGACTCCTGGCCGTAGATGCTGATGTCGCCGAGTCTCCCGCCGTGAGCAGTAATGAACTCCTCTGATTGGACGAACATTCCCGAGGAGCCGCAGCAGGGGTCATACACGCGACCCTTGAAAGGCTCGATCATTTCGACCAAGAGCCGAACGATGCAGCGAGGCGTATAAAACTCGCCTCCCTTCTTGCCTTCGGCGCTGGCGAATTGCGAAAGGAAGTACTCATAAACACGGCCGAGCACGTCCTTGGACCGACTAACCCTGTCGCCAAGCGCAATGTTGCTGACCAGGTCGATCAGCTGTCCAAGGCGCTGCTTGTCGAGCGCAGGACGCCCATAGTCCCTTGGAAGGACGCCCTTTAAAGAAGGATTGTCACGTTCGATCCCGGCCATCGCGTCGTCGACAAGCTGACCGATAGTGGCTTGCTTCGCCTGATTCTTGAGATGCGACCATCTCGCTTCCGGGGGGACCCAAAAGATGTTCTTGGCGCGGTACTCGTCGGGGTCCTCGGGGTCTGCACCTTGCGCGCGTTCACCGGCCAAGTGATGGTGCTGCTCTTCGAAAGCATCCGAGATGTACTTTAGGAAGATGAGACCGAGTACGACGTGCTTGTACTCGGCGGCGTCCATGCTGCCGCGGAGCGCGTCTGCCGCTGCCCACAGTTTGGCCTCGAATTCGAGGGTGGCGCCGTTCTCGCGGGAAGCAGCCGACTTTGTTCGGTTCGTTGGGGGCACATTCGACCTCGTGAGGTGGCAGCGGCCCGAACGAAGGATTGCAGGGCGCGCTGCGTCCAGCAGAGTTTAGCCTGATCCCTGTTGTCCGCCGATGTGAACTCCGATTCGTTCAAACTCCCGTGCCCGCGTACGCCGCCCTCATCGGTTGCTTCCTCGGAGCGCTTCGCGTCGCTCGGCGCGAAGCGACCCCACGTCGCCGCCTTCAAGCGGCGCCCGAATCGACACGATCATCGAGGCAACCATCCCTTGCCTCGGAGGGAAGCCAATACGCGACGCGCGGCCTTCAGCACCAGACACCACCCGACGAGACCCAAAGATGAATTGCGGCCTTCCTGCGAGTTTGCTCATACTCGAAGCGCTCTCGCAGAAGCTAGCCACAGAGCGCGAACCAGGGAGCTTGTGGCGGGTTCAACGGAGGAGCAAGCGGGAGGACCAATGTTGGACCGGTACGATCCGCGCGACGACGATCGCGATCGTGGCTGCGCCTGGGACCGCAGCCTCGGTGGCCGCGGCAGCACGAGTGATCGCGATCGGAATCAGGAAAGCGACCCGCGTGACGTGTTCACGAGAGACCTCGATCTACCGCGTGGGCGTGAGCGCCGGCCCGCTCGGGAGCGCGACCGTGTCTACGAGATCAACGGCACCGAGAGCCGCATGCTGGGGACCATCGGAGCCTTTCGGGTTGTGTCCGAGACCGATGTGCACGACTTGCGCGACGATTCCGATAGCCCGCGTCGGAGCGCTCGACATCTCGAAGCGGAGGGACTGATTCGGACAAGCCCGCTCAGTTCAGACGATCGCGCCGTCGTCCTGACAGAGCGCGGGCGAGACCTCCTCGAAGCCAACCGATACGAACGCCACGACCGCGCGCACGAGCCCCGACAGACCTTCTACGCCGGTCTCAGGAAGCCTCGCGAATTGACGCACGACACCAAGGTCTATCGCGCCTACCAGCGCGCCGAGGAGCGACTGAGGACACAAGGCGGCCGGGTACGGCGGGTCGTTCTCGACTACGAGCTCAAGCGCGACTACCAGCGGTTTCTGCAGGAGCGCAATCGAGGCAAGAAGGACTGCGACGGACGGCCGGACCGTGAGCCCGAAGAGATTGCCCGCTGGGCGCGGGAGCATGAACTGCCGTACGACGATGGGCACGTGCGTTTCCCGGATGCTCGCATCGAGTACGAGGACCGAGACGGCCGTTCTCGGCATGAGGATCTCGAGGTCGTGACCGGCCACTACCGCGGCGCCCACGCCGGTAGCGCAGCCAAGTCCGGATTCACCTGCTATCTCTCGGTCGGATGCTCGGTCGGCGGTCGCGGCGGCGGCGGACGGCACCCGCGAATAGCGGAGGAGTTGATCCGATGATGCTGCCGCCTGAACCCGACCGCTGGACCATCGACCTGGCCAATGCCCAGCGGATGGAAGCCATCGCTGCGTTTGGTTTCACCGAGCGCCAGGCGCACTTTCTATTGCACGTGCTCCTGCACTCCGGCGTCTTCGTCGAGCGCCAGTACTGCAGCTTCGCCGGCATCGTCCATGGCCAGAAGAGCACGGACTTCCTCAAGACGCTGGTCGAGCGGCGATTCGCGACGCCGATCAGCACGGGCAAGCTCCATCGCGGACGGATGTTTCACGTCCACTACAAGCCGCTTTGGGCTGCGATCGGCGAACCCGATAACCGCTTCCGGAAGCCCACCGCACAGGGACGCATGATCGAGCGCGTCATGCTCCTCGACGCCGTGCTCGACGATCGCGAGTTCACCTGGCTCGGCCCCTCGATGGACAAGCGCCGTCACTTCATCCGGCACCTCGGGGATCGTTTGGAACTTCGGGACTATCCACATCTGATGTTCGGTGATGGCCCAGAGAAGACGGTGCGCTACTTCCCGGACAAGCTGCCGATCGGGATGCAGCCGCACGCAGACACTTACGTCTTCGTCTACCTTGTGACGCGACCCTCGCCGATGGACTTCCGGCTGTTCCTGCTGCGGCACGTGCCAATGCTCCGCGTGCTGTTCCGATGGACCGTCCGGCTGCTTCTTCCGCGTAAGCTCGTGAAGGCCAGACTGGCCTATCTGCACGCCGCCCGGGAGCAGCTCGCGACACCTTTACACCCTTCGGTAGTGGAGACGTTGGAGTGGCTGTTCCCCGAACGGAAGCGGCTCGCCGAACCGGGTGCCGGGCCTGCTGATACTCGCTACCTCAACACCGCCAGCGCCTTCCGCACGTCGCGGTATCGAGCGCTCTACCAACACTGGTTGGACGATCCCCGGAACACGCTCTGGATGGCCGGTTCCCCTATCGTGGCCGACGCCATCGACCGCGAACTTGGACGGGTTGAGTGCGTCGAGCTCTCGCGACAGTACCTGCATCTCTCCCCCCTGGTTGACGTCGCCTGATATCAACAGCAGAGGACGACCTGGGGGACGACCTCGGAAATCGAGGTTGTCCCCCCGAGCCCGTCCGAGCAGATCCCCCAGGCATCAACGATGCGAGTGACGGACCGCCGCCAGCACCGCCGATAACCGATTCTCTGGCCGCAAGTTTCACCGTGAGCGCGCGACACCAGCACGATGGGCGGCGTTCTTTGCCGCCCACTGAGCAGGCACCGGTGCCGCGATCAGAGCAGGAAACTATGGCGTGAGCGACCCCGGTGCGCGCGTTGGAAATGGCCCCGCGCGTGTCCGGAGGGGTCGCTCACGCCATGGCTGTCAGTGTCGGTGTCGGTGCTGGGAATCGCGCCGGCCTCGTTCACAAAGGCGGTGACTTGTGCTGCCGGAGTGGTCCCCGAATCGGGGCCACTTTCGTCCGGACAATCTGGTCCCGTTCGTGCGGGAAATCTTGGTCCCCGAGCCGCACCGTTCCCGCACGTGATGACGCGGCCCCGATTCGGCGTATGCGTCGCGTGTAATCGTTGCTCTTTCGAAGTTTCCGACGTGTCAACAATCAGGGCCTCGTTGGAGACGTCGGCCATCACGCAATTGATGTTCGATCTGTGCTTGGCACCGTGCAAGGCTCGTCGCTTCGCTCCGCCCGCGCATGCGCGCGGCCTGCGGGCCTTGACTGCGCCTGCGCCCAGATCATGTCTTGGCCATTACGTGATGGCCGGCGGTGTGATGACGCTTAGCTGGACCGATCTTGGCCGTTGACCGGGCGCCGAAGTGGCGGTAATCTTTTCTCATCGTCCGTGCTTACTGCACACCCTCCGCGAGAGGATCATCCGGCGCGGAGCGCTGAAGGTCACCGCTCTCAGAGCCACGACCGACAGCCCACTTCCTGACTTCAGCACGGTTCTGAATCGAGATCGCACACAGTGCCATTTCGAGATCAGAGACTCGCAATCGCATACCGCATCGCCCGCAGGGCATGCGGCTGCGGTGCACCACCGAGGCGTGGCTGTATCGCCTGGCCATTCGAGAGAACAGCGCGGCCAGCGTGACCCATCGCTTCGGCACGCACGACCACGTGTCGTGCGACGACCGCGACGCTCAGCGTCCCGGTCTTCGATGCCGGCAACATCAGCCCGCATCTCGCGCCACTGTTCCCGGCGCGCCGGCCATAGGCCAGCGCGCCAGAGCGCGCCACTCACATGGACGTTCGGCAACAGTTGCGAGGACGCGGATACGCGTCGAGCGAGGTGCACCATGAAGCCCTGGTTGAATGTCTCCGAGGCTGCGGAGTACGCCGGCTTGAGCCGGGACACGATCTACACGGCATGCGAGCAGGAGGAGTTGCGAAGCGCGCGCGTCAGCGGAAGACGCACCATTCGAATTCGGCCGGCATGGATCGATGCCTGGCTGGAACGATACGCGCCGGACGTTCAAGGCCGCCGGCGCATCGGCGACGCCAGGAACGGAGCGGCGTCATGAACCCGCGGGCGACGACGACGGAACGTTGCCATACGTCGGGCACGACGCGCGCACTGACCGAACGCGAAGTCGCCGACATGCTGGGACTGTCAGTCGCCACGCTGCGCGCGTGGAGGCACAGAGGGAGGGGGCCGCGTTTCCTGCGGCTCGGTCGGTCGGTTCGCTACTTGCCGTCCGACGTGGCGGACTTCGTTCGGGCGAGTGCAGTTGACACGACATCGGTTTCCTCGTCTGATGGTGAATCGGAGATCGGGGAGTTGCCGCTATGAGTCTCTGGAAACGCGGTCGTCAGTACTGGACAGACTTCACCGTCGCCGGCCGCCGATACAGGAAGCGGCTGGGCACGACGAATCTGCGAACCGCGACGCGCCGAGAACGCGAGCTCGTCGAAGAAGCGGGACACGGCCGGCTGGCCGCCGACGAACAAGGCCCGAAGCTGCTCTCGGATGCGATCCGCGCCTACCTGGATGCTAAGCGGATTCGGTGCTCCCCCCGCACGATCGAGCTCGAAGAAGAACGGCTCAGCCTCGTCAAGAAGCACTTCGGCGACGTGCCGCTCTCGGCGATCACCGCGTCGGCGATTGCCCAGTTTCAGCGCACGCGGCACGAGGCAGGTATCGCGAACCGCACGATCAACATGGACGTCGGGGTGCTGTCGCGCGTGCTCAAGTCCTGTGGCCGGTGGCGGGCGCTCACCGACCACGTCCGCAATCTCCCGGAACGACAGCATCCAGTCGGCCGAGCGTTGACAGCAGACGAACGGAAGCGGCTCTTCCAGTCAGCCGCGTCGAATCCGGAGTGGGAGCACGTGTACTGCGCCGCGATCGTCGCGGCCAACACGTCGATGCGGCCGGTCGAGGTCAAGCACCTGCGCCGGTGTGACGTCGATCTCGTCAAACGCCTCCTTCACGTCAGGCGGAGCAAGAACGAGACGAGCCACCGGGTCATCCCGCTCAACGCGTCGGCCATCGAGGCCGCTGCGCGGATGTTTGAGCGCGCGGACTTGCTCGGGCACACGGAGCCGGAGCACTACCTCTGGCCGGCCTGTCAGTGGGGGCGCTACGACGCTACCAAGCCTATGCTGAAGTGGGATACCGCCTGGCGGGCGCTACGTGACGAGGCGGGACTGCACGGTCTGCGCTTCCACGATCTCCGGCACACGGTCATCACCGAGCTGGCCGAGATGGGCGTGGCGGATCATGTGCTCGAATCGATCAGCGGTCACCTGTCGCGCCGGATGCTGGAGCACTACTCGCACATCCGGATCGACGCGAAGCGCCAGGCCCTGGATGCCCTGGACGACGTGCGGCGGGCCGAGTCAAACGGCAATGGAAAACCCGCCAACGACAACGACATCGAGACGATCGTGGAGGTCGCCGACGACCTCACGTCACAGTCACGTCACACTTTGCTTTTGCAGGGCTCGCCGCCCTCCGGTAAACTGTTGATTCCACTTGCACGGAGAGATGTCCGAGTGGTTGAAGGAGCACGCTTGGAAAGCGTGTGTAGGGGAAACTCTACCGAGGGTTCGAATCCCTCTCTCTCCGCCAATTAATTTCTGCACGTGCTCACTCGGCGGGTGACA
>DATEEI010000131.1:0-3828 GCA_035281225.1 Vicinamibacterales bacterium | reverse complement strand
TCGACGGCCCGGCCGGCATCCCCTTCGTGCAGGATTGTGAGAATCTGCTCTTCCGTAAATCGACTCCGTCGCATACGTCCTCCTGGGAAATGCGGCGCGAGTCACAGTCTAGGCTGGATCAGTTTTCGGGGGGCACGTCAGCTGGCATTACAGCCAGAAGAATCGAGTGGTCCGGCTCCAATGAACCGTCCCCCGAGCGCCCGCGTAAGCAGCCGCCAACAATGATGCGGGGCATAATGATAGTCGGCATCAATGGCGACCTTGGACTTGTGCTGCATGTGCAGGACGTAGAACCAGCGGCTATCTCGACCGTGCCGGTGGCTGAGCAAGCACTTCAGACTTTCACGATTACCAAGCCCAAATAGCCTTGCGCCGCCTAATAAGATTTGCAGCCCACGGCGGCAAGTGCGACCATGCGCCGCTGCGGCTCAAAATCTGGCGTTAGGCGGATAAAGGCGCCGGGACTCCATCGTTGACGAAGTTCGGAAACATCGTGCAGCGATCGCCCGCGAGCACAGAAACGATCTCGATGCCATCATTGCGGCATTTCAGCGCGAGGATGCGGCCGACGAGAGTCGCGTGACTGTTTCGTTCCCTCCGAAACGGGTCGCCAAGCCCCGCTCACGGTCGAAGGCTCGCACGACTCGGCGGCCCAAGCGGCTGCAGCCGACGACGAGGGCGACAAGACCCGCGGCCCGGCGCGGCTGAGTCGCGAACGTTGCAGCGAGCGTTGGGCGGTCACTGCGTACCTGAAAGGAAGGCTAAACCTACATCCGCGTGCTTTTTCGGGATCCCGTTCGTTTCTGATATTCTCTCGCTCTTTGACTGGCAGCTGGTAGCCAGTAGCTGGTAGCTCGCAGCTGGCAGCTGTTTAAGGAGCGGGTAATGCAGATAGCGGAGCGCGAATCCGGATCGGTGACGGTCCTCGATCTTTCTGGAAAAATTACGCTGGGCGAGGACGGCACACTGCTGAAGGACAAGGTGCAGAGTCTCCTGCACCAGGGCAAGAAGCAACTGCTCTTCAACCTCGCACAGGTGTCCTACGTTGATAGCGCGGGACTCGGCGCGCTGGTGAGCGCGTACACGACGGTGACTCGCGAGGGCGGGTCGCTGAAGCTCGTAAACGTGACGAAGAAGCTGCAGGATCTCCTGTCGATCACCAAGCTGCTGACGGTCTTCGAAACATTCGACTCAGAGGATGAAGCAGTTAGGAGCTTCAGGTAGTTACGATTTTCTGAACACCACTATCCGATTCGTGTTCGTCCCCTTGGTGTTGTTCCTGACGCCCCAGCAGTTCGCGGTCTTGGTGAACTGCTGAGCGTTGATCACGACGAGCAGCGGTTCGAGGCCAGATGCGATGCCGCAGGGCAGCACGGCTTCCTCGAGTTTGACCTTTCCGCCTCGGACTTCTCCAACCTCGAATGCCACGTGTCCGCCGGGGCGCAGCACGCGCGCTATCTCGCGGAACGCGTCGGTCATCGCTCCCTGCCACTCCGTCACTTTGCGGTGGATTGAGATCTCGACCGTCGCGGGATCGATGCCACAGAACCATCCTCTGAGCCAGTTGTCCGCGGCGTAGTTCACGACGTCCAGAAACGGCGGCGAGGTCACCACCAGGCTCACCGAGTTGGAGCGGAGCTCCGGCGTTGATCGCGCCGGCCCCGTCAGAATCTGCGCCCGCTGGGCCGATCGGAGCAGTGTCGCCCGCGTCGCGCTGTCGCAGTCGCTCAAGAGCGATCGGGTCTTCGTTGCGATCAGCATGCGGACGTCGCGGCGCGGCGGCACCTGCTTGCGCTGCGCGTTGATCTTCGACTGCGCTTCGACAGACGCGGCCTGATTCGGCGGCAGCGTGTAGACCGAGAAAAACCCGGGTGAGTGGCCCGTCAGGCGATTGACCGCCACCATGCGAATCCAGCGATCGACGGCGTCGATCGTGCCGCGATATTCCCGCGCCAACAGGTATTCGCGAAGCGCGCAGATCTCCCGGAGCGTCTCTCGATGATAAAAGACCTCGAGCTCTTGTGGGTACGACACGGCGAGCGAGAGATCGATCGCCGCGAGTCTTGTGGCCACTTCTTCGGCCGTGGGCGGCGAGAGCCGAGGTCTCGAGAGCATGGCACTCAGCGGATTGATATCGGAGCCCGCCGGTACTCTCCCCGCCAGAGCCGCTTCGATGACCGTCGTCCCGCGCCCCATAAACGGGTCGTAGACCACGTCGCCAGGCGCCGTAAAGCGATCGATGAAAAATCGTGGCAGCTGTGGCTTGAAGCACGCGCGATAGGAAACTTCGTGCAGGCTGTGCGCGGCGCGTTGCTTGCTCGTCCAGAATTCGTTGACGAACGTTTCGACGACGATCGGGCGCGACTTCGACTTGGCAAGTCCGACGCTCGTGACGGTACGTCGTGTCGGCCGCCCGTCGTACCGAAACGCGCGCAGCTCGCGAACGATCTCGTGCTGCGGCGATTGAGTAGCGGGAAGACGTTGGAGAGCGCTGGCCATAGCTGCGTGGGATACGTGTGGCGTAGGCGGCGCGGGTGGCGTGGGGATGTGAGGTAATTCCCACGCCTTCCCACGTTTTCCTACGCAGCCTACGTAGGGCCCACGCTGCTGTGCGCAGCCTTACGTATCCGCTGAGCTATCTATCGGCAGATCTGTGAAGAAGTACAGCCGCGGTGAGGTAGATGGCGGCGCCGGTCATGAGGGTGACGGAAAACCCCCAATTCATGGCGATAAAGACCGCGAGCGTGGCGCCGATGACCGACAGGGCGCCGTTCATCCCCCAGGCCCAGGGAACGAGGTCCGAGTGATTGGCGGTCATCAGCCGGATCCCCGCAGGCAGGGGCATGCCCATTAGCACGCCTGCGGGGGTAATGAGGAGAACGGTCAGGGCGATGCGGGTGGAATGGCTCGCGGTAATGGCCAACCGGATGGCTGGCGGCAGCGCCACGATGCCGAGGATGGCGATGCCCACGATGCCAAGGATCACGAACTGCGTCGTCCGGCGAAGTCTCTCATCAGCGATATGCCGGCTGACAAGACTCCCAATGCCTGTCCCGAGCAACACCGAGAAGAGCGTCACGGTGAGCGAATAGACAGGATGTCCCAGCAACAGGACGAACCGCTGAAGAAGCGCTACCTCGATCATCATGAATCCCGCGCCGAGCATGCCGAAGTACGCGAGCCAGCGGGGCCAGTGGGTTCCACGAAGCTCGCTCCCCGACAGCACGAGCGGTCCGACGACGAAGAGTGTGACGAACGTTACCGAGATCGCCATCAGCGTCATGAGGGCGCTCAGCCCGTTGCCGAAGAGCATGCTGCGTCCAAACGCGGTCTGAAACTGATCTCTGATTTTCGTCGTGTGAAAAAAGAACGGACGGTTGTCGGTCGTGGCGGCGACGTCATGGTGATAGCTGTCATAGAACGCACGACGGTTGGGCGCCAGGATCAGCTTCGCGTAGTCGTTGTCGGTCGTGGTCTGGCCGGGCGCATACAACACGGTGAATCCGAGCTCGCTCGATGTGGAACGCAGCCGCGCGACATCCTCCTGCGTGAAGGGGACCTTCTTGAACAGGAAGGTGGCGACGCGATCCTGCCGGATGATGGCTATCTGGCTGGCCGCATCGCAGCCGCGGGTCTCGCAGGCGGCTTGAGCGAGCGAGACGAGGCGGAGCCCATCGAAGACCCATCGCGTGATCGTCAGCATGCCGTTCTCGGTGAGATGGTCGTAGTAGTCCTCGAAGGCCTCCCTCGTGTACAACGTGTTTTCCGTCAGGGTATACGCACCCGCTGCTGTCGCGGCCCACGTGTCGACCAGCGACGCTTGAATCA
>DATEEI010000130.1:0-2912 GCA_035281225.1 Vicinamibacterales bacterium | reverse complement strand
AACACAATCCTCGATCTGGGCTGCGGCACCGGGCGCTTTTCCGAATCCCTCGCGGCCCATTTCAATGCGGAAGTCGTCGGCATTGATCCGTCCAAAAAGATGTTGGACCAGGCACAGAGGAAGCTGCGTGACCACCGGGTCCGATACCTACTTGGCTCCGGCGAAGCGATTCCTCTCCCAAACGACTCTGTTGACCTGATTTTCATGTCCATGAGTTTCCATCACTTTAAAGATCAGATGCTCGCGGCGCGAGAATGTCGCCGCGTACTTCGAGACGGGGCGGTCGCGCTCCTGCGCACTGGTACTCGCGAACGCATTCCGTCGTATCCTTATGTCGAGTTCTTTCCGAAGAGCCGCCCGATTATGGAAGATTGTCTTCCCACCGAGGCGCTCGTGCGTGAGGTTTTCGAGTCGGCGGGATTTAGCACCGTTAGCTCCGAAGTCGTCATTCAGAAGATCGCTCCGGATTACGCAACTTACGTTGAGAAACTATCAGCGGGGGCTGACTCAGTCCTTGCTCAATTGTCTCCCGCCGATTTCACAGCCGGTATAGAAGCCATGCGTACTCACGCAGCCTGCGCCGGCGACAAACCTGTCTGCGAGCCGATTGATGTTTTTGTTTTCCGCTAGGAGAGCGTGGTGGTAAAAAGGCCTCGTTGCACTTTTACTCGCGGCGCAATACGGCCAATGAAAATGTGAGCCGCGGCGTAAAACCTAGCCTCGTATATAGTGCTACTGAACATGCGCTGGACTATAGCTAACGGCTCCTTCACGTCGTTCATTTTTTTCCCTTCTGAAACGGCTATCTCCAATCGTCGTGATCATTATCTTGCCAAGATGTAACGACAACGATTATCTATACTCACAAGACCTGGTTGAGAGACATCGCATGCCGAACACAAATTATGACCTCTTCATCAGCTATCGGCGCAGCGACTCCGCCGGCCACGCGCGGGCGTTGTATCGGGATCTTTGCAGGCGTTTCGACAAGCAGTCAATCTTCTTCGACCGGGAATCCATCGAGGCGGGGACGATCTTTCCGGAGCGGCTGCGTGAAGCCGTTGAGTCCTGTCGCGTGTTGCTGGCACTGATCGCACCGGGGTGGCTGGAAACAAAGGCTCCCGGAGGTGGACGACGCCTCGATAGCGAGGACGACTTCGTCCGTCAGGAAATCGCGTCGGCGCTGCAATTGGGCCGCAAGGTGATCCCGGTGCTGTTTGACGACACGCCCATGCCACAAGCCGCGCAACTGCCAGAACCGTTGCGTGGGCTTGCAGCCCGCGACGCTCTGTCGCTCCGCGGCAAGAACTTCGAATATGACGTTCAGTTGGAGGAGCTAGTCCGGCTGCTGGCAGCCACTCCGGGTATGCCGGCGCCACTTCCACCGTCCGAGGGCATCGTCATCGGTCAGGGCTCGGAGTTCGATGTCTATCGTAGTCCCCGCTACGTCCCGATCCGGCTGCGGGCGCCGCTGCGCGACGCGTTCAAGCCTCTTATCGAAGACCGCACGCGCATCTTCGCAGGCCGGCGGCAGGTGTTCGAACGCATTATGCAATTCGCCGCGCGCGACGAGGGTGGCTACCTGGTCATCACGGCGCCACCTGGGTTCGGCAAGACCGCCCTGGTCGCTAACCTGGTTTCTGCTACACCGGAGGCCTTCGCTTATCACTTCTTCGCACCGGTTTACGGCGAAGAAACCCTGGACGAGAAGTTCTTCCTGCAAAACGTCCTGCAGCAAATGGCCGCGTGGCACAACTACGAGGTGGAACTGCCCGACGCGATCAATGAGCTCCGCGCGCTTTACCAACAATTCGTAGACACACCGCTCGAGCACAGTCAGGTACTCGTCCTGGATGGACTTGACGAGGTCACCCAGTGGAAGCTTGCGCCCTATCTCGGGCGACGGCTGCCTGATCGTCTACATGTCATTGTCACCGTGCGCGATGTCGGTCAGGACTGGCGCAGCGAATACGGATTTCCGTCAGAGCAGGTGATGTCGTTCCAGCTCGGTGGCCTTGCTCGAACGGAGATCCGTGAACTCTTCGCCGGACTTGGTCCAAACGGAATGCAGATCGCCGGCGACGATGCGCTGCTGGATCACATCGTGGAGCGCGCGGCATACGAAGACGATCTCGGACTCGGCGCCGATCCGTTCTACGTTCGCTTCCTGGCAGAGGACGTCGCAAGTGCAAACGTGGCGCCCCATGAGATCCCGGATCAGCCGAAGGGCTTGGAAGCCTATTTGGATCGCTGGTGGAAACAGATCGTGCAACTGGCCGGCGACGCCCCGGTGCGGGATCTGTTCGGCACACTGGCTGCCGCGGTAGGGCCCATTGCCCGAACTGACCTCGAAGCGATCAACGCCAGTCTGCGAGACGACTGGGTAGGTGATTTCTTCGATCAAGTGCTTGCGCGCGTGCGGCGCGTTGTGCGGCAGGACAAGGACGGACGCTACAGCCTGGCCCATCCGCGCCTGCGACGATATGTGGCCAACCCTCTGCGCATTGGTAAGATCAACGACTACGTCAATCGACTGCTCGACTACTGCGCCAGATGGATGGAGCACCGCAGTCCGTATGCCATGTCGTTCTATGCGACGCACCTGTCCGATGTTGGTCGCATCGAGGACCTGTACCAGCTCTTTTCCGCGGAGTGGATTGCAGCTCACTGGTCGGTACTACGCACCTATGGACCACTAGTCGCGGACTTCGATCGTGCTGCCAAGGCACTGCTGGCAGCGCAACCGCCTGACTACCCGCGCATGTTGGCTCTCGTGGTCGCCCGCCAGACTGGACGCGAGCTGATGCTTGATTTCCCGGATGAACTGTTTCTCGCTTGGGCCAGCCAGGGCGAGGTGGAGCGTAGTCTGGCCTGTCTTGCGCTGGGCAAGACCGGAACGGCGAGGATCGATT
>DATEEI010000129.1:0-2741 GCA_035281225.1 Vicinamibacterales bacterium | reverse complement strand
GCGTTTCCGCCTTCATCTGGATCAACGCGAACTCGATATCTTCCTGAATATCCGCCTCGGAGCTTTCCCCGGCGTCCAGGACTTCATGCACTTTGCCCCACGCGTCGGCTTCGCGCTGATCCCTGATCCGACCCTGCACTTCGCTCAGGATCTCCTTACGACGCTCTTCGAGCATTCGCTTAAGATCGGAATAGCGCCCTTCGGCCATGGCAGCGGCCTGTTTGTCCGTTTTCGTCCTCATAACCGACTCCTTCCGCCGTGTCTCAAATCGCGTCATTTGACGCGTCCAATGCTGTGGCCTTACTGCAAAGTGAATGCCTACCTGCCACAATGGGCCGATCCGGAGGTCTTTCGATTTTTCGTGGGAAAATACAGGTAGAGCTGGGTAAAAAAGGAGGCAATTTCTGCGATCTCCCTTCAGCCCTCTGGTCGTCCCACAGTTATCTGGCTCATGCAGCTAGACTTATTCAGTTCCGAGCTAACAGTTCCGATATTTCACGGCTCGTAAGTGGTTAGACGCCGCGCAGGAGGGAACGGTTCGGTTTGAAGACACTGGGTGACAACCCACTTCTTGAATAGAGGACAATTTCCACATCATGCCCTGTCCGGTCTGCAATCTGCGAAAGGCGAAGCGCGCATGCCCTGCAATTGGCAAATCCATCTGCGCGGTCTGCTGCGGCACGAAGCGGCTCGTCGAGATTAACTGTCCAGCCGACTGTGGCTACCTTGCATCTTCCCGTGCGCATCCGCCCGCAATCGTGCAGAGACAGCAGGAAATGGATCGGGCGATGGTGTTGCCACTTCTACAGGGTCTGTCCGAACGGCAGGCGCGGGTGTTCCTGATGCTGGCTGCCACAACCGCGCGTCACCAGGGAGAGATGTTACAAAAGCTGGTCGATGAGGACATTGCGCACGCCGCAGGAGCGCTCGCAGCCACACTTGAAACTGCCGGCAGGGGGATCGTCTACGAGCATCAGCCTGCTTCGCTGCCTGCCGCGCGCCTGATGGCGGAGCTCAAGACACTGGTCGACGAGATGTCGAAAAGCGCCGGCTCCGCGCTCGACCGCGATGCGGCATTGGCTCTCCGACGCATTGAGCATGGGTCCAAGATGATGGTAACCATCAGACCCAATGCCAACGAATTTCAGCAACTCCTGGGACGCGTGCTGGCACCGGCGGCGGCGAGTGCAGGCCAGCAAGAGGCACCCGTGCCTGCCCCTTCCCTCATAGTCCCGTAAACGGCTATAATTACGAGTTTTCCTGGGAGGAAAAGAATGGCTAGAGCCTGTGCAATCTGCGGTCGGAAGCCTGTCGTCGGGCGGACCGTCAGCCACGCCCATAACGTGCGTCCCCGTCGCTTTCTACCGAACCTGCAGTCTGTCCGCGCGGTGATTAACGGCGGCGTCCGCCGCATCCGGGTCTGCACCCGCTGCCTGCGCTCGAACAAAGTCACGAAAGCGGCATAGCGATCGTCAGGCGATCATTCCTCAGGGGCGAGGAGCAGAGCGCTCGACGTCGAGTACCCCTTCAACGCCGCGAAGCAGCTTGATGACTTTCTCCAGGTGTTTCACGTCTTTGATCTCGACGGCCATGTTGATGCGGCCGAGATGATCGCTGTCGGCCCCTGTCGCTTCCACATTGGTAATGTTCGTATTGATCGCTGCGATCCTCGAGCTGACGTCAGCGAGTATTCCCTTCCGATCTTCCACCTGCATGGTCAGCCGCACGATATAGCGCGAGGCGTCCGCGGTGTTGTCCCACTCGACGTCGATGCGGCGCTCGGGGTCATATAACAGGTTGGTGACATTCGAACACGCAGCGGAATGCACGGACACACCCTTGCCGCGGGTAATGTAGCCAACGATGGCTTCCCCACGAATCGGATTGCAGCACCGGGCGCGCACGACCATGAGGTCGTCAATTCCGCGAACTTTGATCCGGTCGTCGCCTGCCGGCACTCCGGCGCCAAGCACCCGCCGCATGACGGAGGCCACGGTGCTCTCGGGCGGCTTCTCTTTGAGCTGATCCTGCGGCACCAGCCTCGCCAGCAGCTTGCGCGGCGCCACCTTCCCATATCCGATCTCGGCGAACATCTCATCGCCGGGCCCGTGTTCCGCGCTCGCTTTCTTGAACGCTTCGCTCTCGAACAGTGTGCTCGGATTCACGTTGAAGCGCCGAGCTTCCTTCTCGAGGAGCCGCCGGCCCAGATCCACACTGCGGGCTCGCTCTTCGCCCTGCACGAAATGCTTGATCTTGTTCCGCGCCCTTGCTGTGACGACGAAATTCAGCCAGTCGCGACTGGGTTTGTGCCCGCTGTTCGTCACGATCTCGACGATGTCGCCGTTGCGCAATCGCGTCCGCAGCGGAACCATCTTGCCGTTCACACGGGCACCCACGCACTGGTGGCCGATATCGGTATGGATGGCATATGCGAAATCAATCGGTGTCGCGCCCCGCGGCAGGGCCTTCACCTGCCCTTTGGGGGTGAAGATGTAGACCTCCTCGGGATAGAGATCGACCTTGAGGTTCTGGATGAACTCGTGTGGATCGCGGACTTCCTGCTGCACTTCGAGAAGCTGACGCAGCCACTGGAAATGCCGCTCGTCGCGGTGATCGCCGATGCGCCCTTCCTTGTACTTCCAATGCGCCGCGATGCCTTCTTCCGCGTGGCGGTGCATCTCCTCGGTACGAATCTGTACCTCGAACGGCACACCCCGCTCGCTGATGACCGACGTGTGCAG
>DATEEI010000128.1:0-65067 GCA_035281225.1 Vicinamibacterales bacterium | reverse complement strand
GAACGATTAGGCTTGTTGCCAGCTGCGCAAGAACACATTCTCGCGCAGGAGGACGGCAAGGATCGACTGTTGACGGCAGTCCATGCGCTCTCGCAGGCGTTCGCGCTAGCCGTACCACATGACGAAGCGTTACGGATACAGGACGACGTCGCGTTCTTCCAGGCCGTACGTGCGGTTTTGGCGAAGCGAGCGCCAGGCGAGGCCAGAAGTGACGAGGAACTTGATCACGCCGTCCGGCAGATAGTCTCGCGCGCCGTCGCCTCAGAAGGTGTCGTAGACATCTTCACGGCTGCGGGGCTCCAGAAGCCTGATATTTCCATTCTGTCCGACCAATTCCTTGCCGAAATGCGTGGAATGCCCCGGCGGAACCTGGCGGTCGAGCTGCTGCGGAAGCTGCTGTCGGGCGAGATCCGATCGCGGCGTCGCAAGAACGTGGTACAGGCCCGTTCGTTCACGGAAATGCTGGAGCAGTCCCTGCACCGATACCAGAACCGCGCCATCGAGGCCGCACAGGTGATCGAGGAGTTGATCGCGCTCGCGAAGCAGATGCGCGAGGCCAATGCACGGGGAGAGGCACTCGGCTTGACGGAAGACGAGTTGGCGTTTTACGACGCACTCGAGGCGAACGACAGCGCCGTCAAGGTCCTCGGTGACGATACGCTGCGAACAATCGCGCGTGAACTCGTTGCGACTGTTCGCGCCAACGTGACAATTGACTGGACCCTTCGCGAGAACGTGCGTGCACAGCTACGAGTTTTGGTGAAGCGAATCCTACGCAAGCACGGCTACCCGCCAGACAAACAAGAGAAGGCCACGCAAACGGTACTGGAGCAGGCGGATCTGTTGTCGCAGGACTGGGCTGTCGCTTGAAGGGACCGCGCCCGGGTCGTCACTTTGTCGTTTAGCAACAAAGCTCAACCGCGTAAACTGCCAGTGACGCGAGTCTTGGACTGTCAGGAACCCTTGCGTCCTCGTGAGCGAACAATGGCCTATCGAAGTGGTACTTACGTGGCCTTTCACGCGGCCGGCACGTCTGATCCCACCGATTCAGACATGAAGTACTACAACTTGCTGAAGGCGTGGCACAAGGACGACGACAACGACTTCTACTTCGTGAACAGCCATGACAAAGCCGCGGCAGTTCGTGACGGCAGCAAAGAGGAGACGCTCCGCCGTGTGCTTTCTGAACGTCTTCGCAGCTCGAAGAACATGGTTCTCATCCTCGGGAAGACGACGCGTTTCGACACCGACTGGGTCCCGTTCGAGATTTCCTACGCGGTCGACACCTGCGAAATCCCGATCATTGCTGCCTATCCGGCTTACGCGTACATTCGCAACCCACCGTCTCATGCGTCGGAATGGCCTCCGGCTCTCGCGGAGCGAATTCAGTCCGAGGCCGCACATGTGATTCATGTTCCGTTCAAGCGTCTGGTGCTCACCGACGCCATCGGTCAATTCAGTCATGACGTGTACCCGAAGAGAAAAGGCCTCGGCATGTATTCTTCCGAAGCCTATGCCAGCTTCGGCATCAAGATTCCGTGAGGTGAACATGGCGACGGCTGTGTTCGTCAGTTTCGACTACGAGAATGATCGGCGGTACAAGTTCTTGCTAGAAGCATGGCACGCTCATCCACGTTTTCAGTTTGTCTTTCAGGACGAAACGCCGAAAGAGATTGATTCAAGCAACGTGGGCCGAATCAAGGCGGCCCTGACGGCAAAGATCAACGGCGCCACGCACACATTGGTGATCGTCGGCCAGTTTGCGAACGCTCCGCACGCCAAGCGGGCCCTCATCGGCTATCGCAATTGGATCAATTTCGAGATCGCACAGAGCAAAGCTAACCGCAACAGGATCATCGCCGTGAAGCTCGATCGATCCTATGAGAGTCCGGAAGAGCTAAACGGTGCGAACGCATCGTGGGCAATGGCCTTCACGGAAGAGGCGATCGTGCGGGCATTGCAGAGCGCCTGAAACGCACATGGAATCAGCCCAACTCGAGATCCTGCACGAGCACTACCGTGACTCTTGCACGGTCATGCAGGGACAGAGGGCCGCGCGAGACCGCTACTTCTACATGGTCATTGCGGTGGTCGCGATCGCATGGTTTGACATCGTCGCGCCTCAGGACTTCGCGGCGATCGTTGGCGAAGCCCTAAAGACAAATTTGCAGCTGCCGATCGCGCCGGATCTTGGATATCTCCGGAGCATTCTGTGGTTTCTTCTGCTCGGTCTCACGGTCCGATATTGCCAGACCGCCCTGTCGCTGGAACGCCATTACGACTACATCCACGATATCGAAGCTCTCTTGTCGAAGCACGTCCATGAGGCATTTGGCCGAGAGGGGACAGCGTACCTCTCGAAGTACCCGCTGTTTCTAATGTGGGCGCACTATCTATATGTGGTGGCGTGTCCGCTCTTGCTCCTCGGAGTCGTCGCCACGTGGACACGTGCTCAGATCCCAAATTGGCGGCCAGCGTCATGGCCTGGCTTGGTTTGGTTTGATTGCCTCGTGAGCCTCGCGATCGTCGTGTCCGTCGTCTTGTACTGGGCATTCCAGGTTCGCAAGAAGGACCCTGGAGAATCTGATCAGCCGGCGGCCGGTCCGCGTCGGCGTGCAGCGCGTCGGCGCTAGCCACATGAACCGAGGATGTCGTATAAGCTCACGGTCTCTGACCGCAACCCTCCAAGGCTCTCGATAATTTCGCGGGCGCGCTTTTGCGTCGATGACCCTCCCTGTCGGTACGTCTCGAACGCCGCCTCGATGCCAGGTTCTTGCGGGCGACAGGGTCGGCGCCTCATTCTCTGGCCCCTCGACGGCCGGTGGGCAGGACTTGGACATTACTCGCATTTTGCCCTCGTAGGGAACCCAGCCAGACATCGGTTTTGACGTTCATTCCCAAATCGGGCATGATTATGCCCATATTGGGTGCAAAGGCCGCTTCGCGCCGATCGGGCCGAAAAAGCTTGGCGGATGCGCTGTTCACCAAGACACAACAGCGCGTCCTCGGTGTGCTTTTCGGCCAGCCCGAGCGTAGCTTCTATGCCTCGGAGCTGATTCGGGACGCGGGCACGGGCTCTGGAGCGGCCCAACGCGAACTTGCGAAGCTGGAGGGAAGCGGGCTGATCTCAGCGCGACGAATTGGCCATCAGAAGCACTACCAGGCTAATGCGGGGTCACCGCTGTATTCGGAACTGCGGAATATCGTGTTGAAGACAGTCGGTCTCGCGGAACCACTGCGAAATGCCCTGAGGCCCTTGACGTCGGCGATTCGCGCGGCCTTCGTGTACGGTTCCGTGGCCAAGGCGACCGACCAGTCCGCAAGCGACATCGACCTGATGATCATTAGCGACAGCCTTACGTACGGCGAAGTCTTCGGCGCCCTTGAGCGGGTCACGCGCACCGTGGGTCGGAAGGTCAACCCCACGGTGTACACCGGCGCCGAGTTTTCAAAGCGTGCCCGAACCGAAAACGCGTTCGTGACGCGGGTGCTCGAGCAGCCGAAACTCTGGGTGATTGGATCGGAAGATGACCTCCCCGTCGCCGCTTGAGCGCCTCGCAGGTCCGGGAAACGTTCTCGCAAAGGAACCTCCCGATGCGAAGGAGTTTGCAGGTCTCGTCCGTTCGGGCCTGGCCAGGCTGAAGGACGCGGAGAACGAAGCGAACTCGCTGGACAGCAGGTTCGATCTCGCCTACGGCGCCGCTCACGCCCTATGTCTGGCGGCGCTCCGGCACCATGGATTCCGGCCATCGAAGCGGTACATCGTTTTTCAAGTGCTGCCGGACACGCTTGGCTTGGGGCCGGAGGTCTGGCGGGTCTTGTCGAAGTGTCACGACATGCGGAATCGGACCGAGTACGAAGGAGCGCTCGATGTGGACCACCGGCTGGTCGCCGACCTGATCAGCGCTTGTCGCAAGGTCGCAGAGAACGTCAGACGTCTGCCGGCGAAACCATAGGTGTGAACATGGCTGTCCCTGATTTTCAGACCTTGATGCTCCCCCTGCTGGAACTCGCTGGTGACGGTCAGCAACACACCAGCGCGGAAACGGTGGAGTCGCTCGCGCAACGATTCCAACTCTCCGCCGATGACCGGGAGCAGTTGCTGCAAAACGGGCAGCCGCGGTTCAACAACCGGGTCGGCTGGGCCACGACTTATCTCAAGAAAGCGGGGCTCCTCCAGGCCGTTGGACGCGGACGCTTTGAGTTGACTGATCGAGGCAGAGATCTTCTCGCTACCGAGCCAGATGCTATCAACATCGCCTTCTTGGAGGGTCATTTCCCAGAGGTTGCGGAGTTTAGAAAGGCCCGGCCAAAGACCGATGGCGAGGACGCGCCTGCGGACTTTAGCGCTGATGGCACGTGGAACCAGCGAGAGGGAGTCGAAGAGCGAGTTCGCCAGATGATGGAGATTTCGATCCCCGACGGCCCAATGCGTGGACCGGCCCTACACTTCCTTGCCGCCGCGATCGAAAACGCGGACGAGGAACGCAGTGACGCGTGGTGTCTCCGAGACACCGGCAAGGGACTTCGCCTCATGACCGGCCGTCTGTTTGCCTGCGAAGTCGCCCGATCGAAAATGCGAGTGAGCGTGATCGGACCGGTCAGCGATGAGGTGCGCGCCACCCTTGGTTCGGACCCCGAGGCAGACGAGGAGTTCAAGAAACTGCCTGGAGGTCTGCTACTCACATTCCCCGTCGAGCATGCATCGAAGGCGCAGGAGCTCTTGAGCGATGGATTCAACAGCTTCGTCGACGTGGCTATGGCACGGGTCCGACGACGAGTGAGTCTGGAAGATCATGTCCCAGAAGCGGTCGCCTATATCGCCGGCGTGGTGGGGCGTGAGTTGCCCCAGCCAGATCCGTTAACCGAGCCAAAGGATCCCGCGCAGCTGGACGAAGACCTGGACGAAGACGATGCCACCGCTTCGAGAGAACCCAGAGTTCGTGGGCGTGCACCGATCTTCGAGCATGGTCAGCGCTCGATCGCCTCGCTGGTGAGCGACATCGAGCGGGAGGTGATCGCCCTGCCAGACTTGCAGCGGCCCTTCGTGTGGGAAGACACGAAAGTTCGGGATCTCCTCGACTCACTGTTCGTTGGATTCCCAGTGGGGACGCTCGTCCTCTGGCACACTACCAGCGACAAAGAGGCGCGTGCCCTCGGAGGGGAACGACCAGGTCTTCGAGCCACGACCTTGGTCATCGATGGCCAGCAGCGTCTCACTTCGCTATATGCGGTAATGCGGGGCGTCGATGTCGTCGACAAGGACGGCTCAACGAGGAAGATCTCGATCGCATTTCGGCCGCGTGACGGGCGATTCGAGGTTGCGGACGCGGCCATCCGCAATGACCCAGAGTTCCTACCAAATGTAACCGAACTGTGGAGCGGTACCCGACCTAAGCCGCAGTTGCGGCGCGACCTGATCAACGCACTACGCGACAAGGGGCGCGCCATTGACGAGACATACGAGGACGCCGTTGAGCGCAATCTTGATCGCGCCCATTCGATCGCGGACTACAGGTTTCCGACAGTCGATATCCGCAAGACTGCGACGACGCACGACGAAGAGGCTACAGAGGAGGACGTCGCCGAGATCTTCGTGCGCATCAACAACCAGGGAACACGGCTGGGCCAAGCCGATTTCGTCCTAACGCTGCTGTCCGTGTATCACGGCGAACTGCGCGATCGGATTGAGGAGCGCTCCAGGACGATGTCTCTTGGGACGGTCGTGTCGATCGATACCCAACAACTTCTACGGGCCGTATGCGGCGTCGCCTTTGGCCGTGCGCGAATGTCCGCGGTCTACCGATACCTGCGCGGCGTCGATCCAACGACCGGCGAAGCCGACGCCACCGGTCGCCTGAAGCGCCTGACCCAGCTCGATGACGCCGCGAAAGAGTGCATGGAACCAACGCCCTGGCGGGACTACCTGCTTCGCGTTCAGCACGCGGGGTTCGTAAGCCAGGCACTCATCGCATCCAAAAACGCGATCGTCAATGCATATGCCTTCTACATCCGCGGTCGAAAGGCTGGTGTTCCTAAGAACAGGCTCGACGAACTCATCGCGCGTTGGGTGTTCGGGACGCTGGTCACGGCACGTTACTCAGGGTCATCGGAGACGATCTTTGAGCAGGACTTGGCGCGGGTCGGGAGATTGGAAACCGACGATGCGGACGGGTTCGTGCGGGCGCTCGATGATGCACTGGGCGAGACCCTCACCAACGACTACTGGACGCAGTCGTTAGTTTCGGCCCTTGAAACGCAGAAGGGGCGGGCTCCGGCCGCACTTGCTTTCCGTGCAAGTCAAGTTGTTCTCGGAACACGGGCATTGTTCTCCGATCAGTATCTTCGCAACCTGTTCACTCCTCCCGCGCAGGGCCTGCGCGCCGCCAGCGAAGTGCATCATCTTTTCCCGGAAGCTTGGCTTCACGCGCGGGGAATCCGCGATCGTCGGCAGGTCAATCAGGTCGCCAACCTCGCTGACGTTGGTTGGCACGACAACAACGTCATTGGAGGCAGAGGCCCGGCTGACTACGTGCCTCGTCTGCGGCAGAGGCTGAACATCGACGATGATCGATGGGGCCGTATGTGTGCCGAGCATGCCCTGCCGTTGGGATGGGAGTCGATGGAGTACGAACAGTTTCTCCGCGATCGGCGGCGAAGGATGGCGGACATCATCCGTGTCGCGTTCCGACAGCTTGGAGGCGAGTCAGACGCTCCACCAGTTACGCCACCGTGGTTCCTCCCAGGCGCCGAGGCTGTGTGGCAAAGGATTGCGGAGACAGAGCGTGGCCTGCGTGGAGTTGTCCGTGAAGTCTACGTCGCGCGATTCGGCGACTCGGCCGCCTCGAAAATCGAAGGAGCGGTGCCTGAGGGCGAACGTCAGACGCTCACGCGGAACCTTGCGCGGCGTCCCGCAGGTGCAGACCCGCTCAGCATCGTCGACTACCTCTACCTCGGGCAGTTGCCAAACATCCTGTTCGCTGCCGATGTCCAGCAAGAGGCGCGTACCCGCTTCACCGGCGCACAGGACCCGAAGCAGCGACTCCTGGCGGCTGTCAGCCAGATCGCACCGGTCCGTAACGAGATTGCCCACGTCCGCGAGATCGATCAAGACCGGCTCCTTCGCGCGAGCGTTGCCTGCGCTGACGTTTTGGAGATGTTGAAAGGCAAGGCGTGATGTCGAGTAGAGCGGAGGGAACCTGGCTCTACAGTGCTACGATCCAGCCGACCGGCATCGGGTCACAGCGTCGCGCTCGTCTACAGATACCACTGAGCCCATTGACTTTAGAGGCACACTGATCCGACCGTTTCGCTGCAGGTGAGCGGGCGGACGGCCGAAAAGACTGCTTGATGACCGACCAGCATGAGCGGACGTCCAGCCGACTGCTGCTCCACCGCTTGCTCGACTACATCCACGAGCAGGCGAAGGAGGTCGATCCGCGCGGCTACAGGCTTGGCGCGGTCAAGGGTTTCGTGCGGCGCAGTGACGAGTTGGTCGGGCTGCCGGGGGTCGAGTCTGACCTAAAGGTCGCCGGCGATCACATCTGGTTGCGCATTCAGCGGCTCGAGGGCAACGCACCGCCGCCGATACCCGATAGCCAAAAGGGACTCTTCCGCGTCTCCAAGAACCCGGAAGGTCCCTTACCTGAACTCGATGAAGCAGCCCTGCTTCATTGGCTCGAGAAGGCGGGTCGAGAGAAAACGCCCCAAGAAAGAGTCGAGCTCGAGGCGCAGGTTCGCGCCGAGACGCACCAATCACTCGTGGGCTACACCGGTCTTTGGAGTGCCTGGGCGGAAGGAGAGCGCCCGCGTCGTCGAACGATCACGCTCTACGCAGACCTGTTTGCGCTGAAGCACCAACTCGAGGCTGAAGAAACTGCCAAACCGCAGGAGTTCGTGTGCGGAATTGGCATCTCATACTGGCAACTGCAGTTCGACGGCTCGTCAATTCCGTTCGAGTACCCGCTCCTTACACAGGCCGTTGAGATTTCGCTGGATGACCGAACGCTTGCGCTCGAAGTGCGTCCGCGCGCAACCGACACGAACGTGGAACTGGACGCCTTCATCGCTTGCCAGGTCAGAGGCGCTGCGGATGTGGAGCGTGCGATCCGTGAGCACTTGTCCCGCCACAAAGACGCGCCGGTTTCTCCCTTTGACAATTCCTCGTACTCAGACGTGCTCAAGCTCGCGGCGGGCAACCTCGATCCAGAAGGCAATTTTCGGGACGTGATTGTGCCAGGGGCCGCCCGTCCAGGTCCTGGTGAACATCTCATAGTGACGGGCGCCTGGGTGCTACTGTCACGTCCTCGCTCGAACAACTATCTGTTTGAGGACCTGAAGCGGCTCCAAGCAAAGCTTGAAAGCGGTTGCACTATTCCTGCCGGACCGGAAGCCCTCGTTACCTCTCCGTCAGACGAGCCCGTCAAATACGAGACGGTCCGTTTTCGAGGCATCTCAAGCCGCGGCGACAGCGGACCAGACAAGCCAGAAGAGCTGTACTTTCCCCTTCCATACAACGAGGAACAGGTAACCATTATTCAACGGCTCGAACGATCCCCCGGTGTGACGGTGCAGGGCCCTCCCGGTACCGGGAAGACGCACACGATCGCCAACATCGTCTGCCACTATCTTGCAACGGGTCGGCGCGTACTCGTGACGTCTCGAGGTGAACGAGCGCTGGAAGTGTTGCAAACGAAGATGCCGGATCAGGTCCGAGCGTTGACCGTGTCGCTCCTCGCCAGCGATCGGGAGGGGGTTCGGCAGTTTCAAGCAGCGATCGAGTCAATCCAGCACCAAGTCTCGCAACTGAATCCAGAGCAGACGCAGCGCGACATCCTGACAACTCAGAGCGCTATTGATCGTGCCCACATCGAGCTCGCGAGGATTGACGCAAGGACTGATGAAATCGCCCATTCACAACTTGCCGACGTAGACATCGACGGCGTGCCCATGCGCGCGCAGGGTCTTGCCGATCTTGTTGTTTCCGGTCGCGCGCAGTATGGTTGGTTCGATGACCCTCTGAGCCTTTCGACAGAGCACGCGCCGCCATTCTCTGGCGACGAAGCCGAGGAGCTGCGGTCTGCCCGTCGGCGGCTTGCGGTAGACGTCGAGTACACTCGGCACACAATCCCCTCTCCGGGAGACCTCCCAAACGTTGCGGCGATTGCTGAGCTCCACGACGTTCTCTCTCGCTTGAAGACGCTCGACGGTCAGATCGCAAGTGGTGAGCTGATTGGACTGAGAGCTACCACTTCGGAGGTGTTGCAGGCTGCGCGCGCGTTGCTTGCTCGGGTGGAAGAGGCTCTGACGCTCGCAAAGGAACTGGAGAGCGTTGACGGCGGGTGGCCCTTTGAACTGCGCACCAAGTGTCGCGATTCGGCATTTGTTTCGGAGAGAAGGGCACTCGAAGCGCTCTATCCAGAGCTTGAGGCGATTGTCGAAGCGCGAGCCGAATTCCTGAAGCGCCCCGTCGAGTTCCCTGAGGAAGGGCTAACGAACATCAAGACCCGGCAGGCGGTGGAACGCGGAGCAACAAGCGGCAAGCCGTTCGGATTCGTCTCCCTCGGAAACGGCCAGGCCAAAGAACATCTAGGACGCGTTCGGATCGCTGGGAGATCTGCTGAAGGTTTAGAGGACTGGACACATGTTCTGCGGTACGTCGGGTTGCACGAGCAGGTGTTGTCCTTTGCGACGCGCTGGAACGAGATCGCGGAGGGGCTCTCTGCGCCACCCTTGCAGGCCGGCATCAGATTCGTGAGAACAGTTGAATTGGTGGCCACCACAGGCTACAAGGCACACCGGCTCGCGACCGACTACGATCAGGATCTTCCGAAGCGAGCGATGGCCGTTTTCGATGAACCACCGACGGCGCAACTTCTTGGAGGAGTTCAAGAGTTGGCGGTCGTCCGCGAGCAGTTGCTCCGCCACCTGACTCGAGCCGATCTCTCTCGAGCAGTAACGAACCTCGCCGTCCTGAAAGAGAAGCTCGCCGGCAAAACCGGCCCGGTCTCTGAGCGATTCCGTGGCTTCGTAGAGCACACGCTGGGCAGTCCCGAGATTTCGGCAGAGCGAGCCGTAGCTGAATACAGCGACCTCGGCGCAGAACTTCAACGGCTTGCCGGTCGTGCCAGTGACATGAGCAAGGTCCGTGACTTATCGCAACGGATTGAGAATGCCGGAGCGCCGCGGCTCGCTGGTCGGCTTTGTTGTCAGGCTGCCGAAGCCAACGTAGACGATTCCGTTTTCCCCACCACATGGCGTAAGGCATGGACGTGGGCTCGCGTGCGTACTCATCTCGAGACCATCGAGGCACGTCACGAACTGGTCGCGATGGCCGCTCGTCGGAGAGACTTGGAAGCAGGTCTCTCTCGGCTCTACAAAGACATGGTGGCAAAGTCCGCGTGGCTTGCGACCAAGCGGAACGCGACACCTCGAGTGCTTCAGGCGCTAGCGGGCTATGCAACCGCAATCCGTCGAATCGGCCAAGGCACCGGTCCGAACGCGACAAGATACAGGCGGGATGCCCGCGAAGCAATGCTGGATGCCGCCGGCGCGGTGCCGTGCTGGATCATGAGCCACGCCCGTATCTCTGAGGCTATGCCCGCAGACATCGGCGCATTCGATCTCGTTATCGTGGATGAGGCAAGCCAGTCCGACCTGTGGGCATTGCCCGCAATCCTGCGCGGCAAGAAGATCCTGATCGTCGGTGATGATAAGCAGGTCTCGCCGGATGCCGGTTTCATCGCCTCGCAGCGAATACAGGAACTCAAAGATCGCTTTCTCGCCGACCAACCGTACGGAACGGAGATGACGCCGGAGAAGTCGCTGTATGACCTTGCGGCACGCGTCTTCGCCGCTCAGCAGGTGATGCTCCGTGAGCACTTCCGATGCGTACCGCCCATCATTGCGTACTCGAATCGGACGTTCTACAAGGGAGGCATTCGACCGCTTCGCATTCCGAAGCCGTCGGAACGCATCGATCCGCCTTTGGTGGATGTGCTTGTAAAGGACGGTGTCCGCAACAGGCGCGACTGCAACGAGTACGAGGCGCTGGCAATCGCCGATGAGATTGCTGGACTGTTGAAAGACGAGCGTTTCAAGAGCCGGACGCTGGGTGTCGTGTCGCTCCTGGGTCTGGAGCAAGCGAAGCACATCGACTCCGTTGTTCGACAGCGGTGCGACGCAGCGGAGCTTTTGCACCGCCGCTTTGAATGCGGTGACGCGCGCAGTTTCCAGGGCAGTGAGAGAGACATCATGTTCCTGTCGATGGTGGTCGACCGAACGAACAGCAAGGCGCTGTCGGGAAACCTCTTCGACCAGCGGTTCAACGTTGCGGCGTCACGCGCAAGAGATCGAATGTATCTCGTACGGTCGGTCAAATCGGGGGACCTGTCGGATAAGGATCTGCGGTTGACTCTCTTGGCCCATTTCGACAAACCGATGGTCACCGATGAGACCGAGGAAGAGAACCTCATCGACCGTTGCGAGTCCGGGTTCGAGAGGCAGGTATTCACCGCACTCACGGCGCTCGGCTATCGCGTTGTTCCACAGGTCAAGACGGGAGCGTATCGGATCGACATGGTCGTGGAGGGAGCTAGCGATACGCGGCTCGCGATCGAATGCGACGGCGATGAGTACCACGGCCCTGACCGATGGCAGGATGACACGAAACGGCAGCGAGTCTTGGAGAGGGCGGGATGGACATTCTGGCGGTGCTTTGCGTCAACGTGGTCGCTGCACCGCGACGACGTACTGGCGGAGCTGCTGGAGCGCCTTACCGCAATGGGGATCGAACCGATCGGGGCCACAGACCGCGTTCCGAGTCTTGTGGAGAGGAGAGAATGGGCACCACCGGCCGCTGACGACGATTCGCCGGACGAAGTTGCGGAGACGCTCAAACGAGCCGTCTCAACCGACGGGGAGTCGGTGTAAATGAGTGACCGACGCCGTCAAGCTGATGATCAGTCATCGGGCACGGGCGGGTCGGCCCCGGTCTTCCGTTGCCCACCTGACTCATGATGCAAGGACACGAATACGAGGCCATGGTGTTGGATGTCCTGAAGCGAGCAGTGGCCGAAGCACTCGAACGCAAGCGCAAGCTCGGCCAGTACGCCGTGATTTGGCGCGATGGTCGTGTAGTGTGTATTGGCGCCGATGCGCCTGGCGACCAGGACGAGGATCTTAGCCGCGGCTGGAAGCGCAGCCCACTGGTTTGAACGCGACACGCCTGAACGCGTGCTCCTTCAAGTGCACGTGGACCGTGACGTAACTGTGACGTGACGCTGTCGATTCCGCGAGATCTACTGAGGTTTACGGCGATCGACCGAGGTGACGCGATCGCCGTTAAGTGGTTGGCTTCGCAACGGTAATCGAAATCTGCAGCACGCCGTCGCAGACTGCCAGAGCAATTTCCAAGCGTGCTCCTTCAACCACTCGGACATCTCTCCGTCGAATGGAATCACAGCTTACCGGAAGGCGGCGAGCCCTGCAAAAGCAAACTGTTACGTGACGCCTTTCGCGCGTCGATTCGGCCATGTTTTCGGTAGCTGCGCGTCGCTGCTGTTGCCGTTGCGGGCTTCAGGCAACACACGGCCACGCTGCACGTCCAGGGCGTCGAGCGCTTGCCGCTTGGCCCCGATCCGAATGTCCAAGTAGTGCTCCAGCATCCGACGCGATAGATGACCGCTGATGGACTCCAGCACGCAAGAACGGACGACGCTGCTGCATCCTCGCGACGAGGGAGTCGGGTGAACGTGGCTCTCAGCCCGCCGCCATCAGTGCGATTTGTTTGCGTGCCCGCTCCGTCGAGCCAGAGGCACTAAGAGACGGCATCTGATCCCAGGTACGACCTTCGAGGGCGCGTCCTGCCTGCTTTTTGTTCTTGCCTCCCCATTGCTTGAAGAAGAACGGTACCTTCGCCCATCGGCACTGATCGCGGAGATCCGTTACCCAAGCGGGATCCATCGGCCTCGCGCGGGGACCTGACTCACCTCCAACAATCACCCAGTCAATGCTCGAAAGGTTAAGAGCCGTCAATGGACCCAGCAGTGGCTCCAAGGACAAGAACTTCATATGCGCGCCCGTGGAGCGAAGGCTGTCGATGCGGAATCGGTACTTGTCATTTTCAACGCTGACGCCCATCCAAATGTTCGGCGTCCATTCGAGTTGCGAGCCGAGTTCGGCCAGACGCTCCGAACGTTTCGTCAGAACCTGGAAACGGTGCCACGACGCTCGCCGCATCACGTCGAACACCTGTCGGATGTACGAGAGGGGAACCTCGTCATGGAAGAGATCGCTCATTGAATTCACGAAGATGGTCTGTGGCTTCTTCCAGTGAAGAGGCAGCTCCAGCATGTGAGGCTGCAGCGTTAAAGCAAATCCATTTCGGTAATTCCGCTGTCCCATCGCCTGTAACCGCTCTGCCATCCGCTCCGCGTAACAGTGCTTACAGCCTGGGCTGATCTTGGAGCAGCCCGTAACCGGGTTCCAGGTGGATTCCGTCCATTCAATGCCCGAGCCCTGTGCCATTACTCGGTTCCTTTCTTCAGCAGATGATTGGCGATGCGCAACGCGATAGGCGCTCCTCTGGGATTGCCAGCAGCGAAGCACAACAGGTACAGCGGCGAATTGGCAGAATTCCGAAGGACCTTTGGTTCGTCGGCGACAGCAGCAAATATCGACTTGAGCCTGTTGTTGAAGTACCTGCCGATCGTTTCCGTTGAGGCCTTCACGATGCGATCCGCCGCTCCGCCGAACAGCGTAGGTGTGCTTTCGGATCGGTAAAACTCCTCGTACCACTCCTCGGTCCCGAGCAGAAGACTCAACCGTCGCCGCCAGGGATCCGGAATGTCGCCTGACTTCGTGAGCAGACGGTTGACTCCGATACCAAGGGGGAAGAGGACCCAAAGGTCAATTGCCTTGGTCCGTGCGATCGCCTCGACGGTAGTCCAGTCGACCTGCATGCCGTAAGGATCGAGGAACAGCACCGCACGATGGGAGCTCCAGTCCTTCTCCTTCGCGCAAAGCTCCTGTATCTCGGTGTTTGCATCGCCGGGCCGAATCCGGATATCTGCCGCGAGGTCTGGAAACTCCTGCTTCAGGAGTTCAAGTTGAGCGCACCGCTCCGGACTCGGTTCGAAGAGTCTACGAGGTGGGCGAATAAAAGGCAAATGTCGGCGGCCCGGCCCCGGCAACGTGCTCGGGAAGGAAGCTCCAGACGCGAAGGAGTTCGACGTCTCGTTCACTCCGGTCTGGCTCGGTTGAAAGACGCAGAGAACCAGGCGAACTCGCTCGAGAGCAGGTTCGACCTCGCGTACGGCGCGGCTCACGCGCTCTGTCTGGCGGCACTGCAGGTGGGCATCACGACCGGTGTCGGTTCTGAAGAAGCTCCGAGACTCATTGCTCAACGGGCCGACGTTCAGACTCGAGGTCCTCGACACGATCGATCGCCCCACCCTGATCGTCGCCGCCGGCCAAGATACGTTTTTCGCGCCCTCGGTCGCTAGGGAGATGCACAGCCACATCCGCGGCTCCGAGCTGATCGTTTTTCCAGACGCGACGCACCGCGTCCAGGTGACGAACGTCAAGGAGCTCGTTCCGGCGATTCGCGACTTCATCACGCGTCGAGGTGCGCGATAGCGTATGCGGCCGTCGTCACGGTGATCGACCGGCGTAACGCGCGTAGGGGCGGCCCGTCCTGGCAATCAGTCGCCTGTCAGATTAGCGATCAGCCGCGACGGCTTCGAAGTAGATGTCGTGCTCGAAGGTGGCAGCACGGCGGCGACCCGCTTCGGAGACAATCTCTTGCGCTGCCCTTGCGGAGCCTGTGGGAGGATTCGTGAGTGGACACGCCAGGCGACGCGAAGCCGCCAATGCGCTGCCACGTTCGCGGCGCCGTCACCGCTCTCGACACTTCGATCGTCGGCGTGGACGTGGATCATCTGGAGGGGAGAACCAAAGGCCCGCAGTCTGGTGAAACAATCAACGAGAGTTGCAAATCGCCTCGGCGCTTGCGCACTTCCGCATGACCTACCATCCACGACGAACCATCAACGAAGTCCGTTTTCAAGACGGTTGGAGTCTCATCAATGTTTAGTGTGGGCTGAGAACCAGACCCACGAGACCGCACGCCCCTCTGGCCCTCCCCATACATCGATTCTTCGCGCTACAACAATTCACCCAGCACCGCGTCGTCCTGGTCGTAGGTGTCGATCGCGGTCTTCGCGTTGGTCGCCTTGAGGGCCTGTTCCAGCAGACGGATTTCCCTGGCGACGCGCGTGACGAGTTTGTCGAGCACCTTTACGTCATACACGGGCTCTTTCACGATCTCCTTGTCGGCCGAGGCGCCGTAGAACCGCCGCTCCCGGTGAGCGTTGTCGTTGCGAAGCGCAAGAAGTTCTTCGTGGCGCTTCTTCAAGGTCTTGAGCCATGCCAGCCCTTCATTGATCGTGATCTGAGCCATCGATCCACCTTCGTCGCGGCCTCAAAACGGCCGACGACGACGATGGCATCGTCGTCGAAACGTTGTCAAGCGGGTCCGCAGGGACGATCCCTCGGGGGACGCGGACGGCCGTACTCGTTCGCGAACCGTGATGGATTCCATTGCCTTTGATTACAAACGACGTTCAGCAGGGCTCACGGGACGCGCTTGCCTTTCGGGGCGTGTCCCGGGAGTAGAAACGTCTTGATCAACTCACCCTCGCCACACACGGTCATGCCAGAAAAGCGTTTGTACCATTCCCCATCGGGCACATCGGGCTCCGTGTCGAGCCACGTCGCAAGCAGCTCAAGCTGCGTCGCCGGGATCTTCCGGCTCTGAATGCGTTCGAGCAGATGCTGAAACAGCGCGGGCGGGAAATTCTGTCGGCGGACCTTCGGCACGGCCGTCAGATGCCGTAGAAGCCGCGTGTCAACCGCTCCTTGATGCGGGCGGCTTCGATCGGATCGGGCGCTGCCGCGAGCTCCTTCGCTAGCAGTCCCAGCTCCTGCGGACTGAGGCGATTGCCTTTCCCTTCAAGCGCACTCAACTCAGCGGTCTCGAGCGCAACTTCCTCGCCCGTGGCCTTCCGCGCAATCACCCGGCCACCGGTCAACGCTTGCCGGACGAACCAGTGATACACGGTCAGCGCGCTCTTGATCACGTCGGTGCGCTTGGAATGCGTCAATTCGGCCATCTGGTCAACCAGGGCCAGCTCGGTCGCGCTCAGGACGGGTTGTACTCTTGCCATACTCTCCTTACACTCATTTTACACTCTTATTTTACTCTAATACGCTCACATCTGTCCATTGCCCGCAAAAACACCCGCGCAAGCTCTTTATTGCCATGCGGACGATTCAGAAGGCATTTGCCTGAGCCGAGCGACGGTATGATCAGGCAAGTGGTCTGCGCTGGAGCTATACGATGATGAAGTTGACACCGCCGCCTATTGTTGTTCTCTGTACCGCAGTGCTGGCAGCGGGCTTGAGCCTGTCGGCTCGCCAGGCCCCGCCGTCAGTCCCCGCGCTCCCCGTGCTGGTGTTGCCCGCGAGATTTCAGGCTGACGTGTTCGCCGAGGGCGTAGACAACGCGCGGTCGATGGCGCTCGGTCCGCAAGGGACCGTGTTCGTCGGATCGCTTCGTGCCGGGAAAGTGCACGCTGTTGTGGATCGGGACGGTGACCACAAGGCGGATCGTGTCATGGTGATCGCCAGCGGTCTCGACCGGCCCAATGGCATCGCGATGCGAAACGGCGCCCTGTACGTGGCGACGGCGAGCCGCCTTCTGCGGTTCGACGATATCGAAAAGCACCTGGACGCCCCTCCCCCGCCGGTCACGTTGCACAACGACCTGCCCAACCCGAAGGGGAGGCAGCACGCGTGGAAGTTCATCGCCTTCGGACCCGACGACATGCTGTACATGTCCGTCGGCGCTCCGTGCAACGTCTGCCTGTCGGAGCCATTCGTGTCGGCCATCGTGCGGATGAAGCCCGACGGATCCGGTATGGAAACGTTCGCCGAGGGCATACGTAATAGCGTCGGGTTCGATTGGCACCCGGTCACACGCGAGCTCTGGTTCACCGAAAACGGCCGCGATCTGCTCGGAGACGACGTGCCGGGGGATGAGCTGAATATCGCACCGAAGGCCGGCCTGCACTTCGGTTTCCCATACTGTCATCAGGCGGATATCGTCGATCCCGAGTTCGGCGCGCAACGCGCGTGTTCGACCACCGAGCCGCCCGCGCTGACGCTCGGCGCGCACGTGGCGGCCATCGGCTTCACGTTTTACACCGGCAAGATGTTTCCGGCCTCCTACAGGAACGCGGCCATTATCGCGGAGCATGGATCGTGGAACCGATCGACCGCGAGCGGGTACCGCGTCATGGTGGTCCGGACGGACAAACGTCGCGCGCTGGGTTACGAACCGCTCGTAGAAGGCTTCCTGCCTGCGGACGCCCCAGGCGGACGAGACGCGGCCAGAGCAGCGACCGGCCGCCCGGCCGACGTGCTGCAGATGCCGGACGGCTCAATCTTGATTAGCGACGACCGCGGCGGTCGCCTGATTCGCGTCAGCTACCGTCGTTAGCGAAGCGAGGTAAACGAGCTGCTCGTCGTATCCCTACCACGGTCGCGTCGATTCGGCTATGCTCTCCCCCGGTCAGGTTCTTCGCAGCATCAACACATTAACCTCATTAGGTGCCGGCTATGATCCCACACAAAAACGTCATGGGCGTTCTGTCAGTCTTCGCATGCTTGCTGACCGCCACGATACCGGTTAACGCTCAGGTGCCCTTCGTCGGGATGGGCGACAGTATCGGCGAAGGCGTGCAGTCCGCTGACGCGAGCTACGCGACGCAACCCTACAGCTTCCTGAATCTCATCGCCTGGCGCATGGGCGCTCCCTTTCCGCTGCCGTACATCCTCTCCGACTGGTTGGCGTCCATCTCGTCCGTCGATCAACGCCCTCGATTCGACCCTTCAGTGGCCGGATTGAACCTCGCCGTCAGCGGGGCCGACGTCGGATCCCTGCTGCGCGACCGGGCCGATGCAGCCACTACCGCGGACATCAACAGCGAAACGGACCTCGTGCTATTTCCGCGACAAGGCAGTCAAATGGAGATCGCCGAGGGGCTTCAACCTCAGGTCGTCGCCTGCTGGATTGGCAACAACGACGCCCTCGGGGCGGTGCTGGCGAGCGACCATCTCGACGCGTCGCAGTTGACGCCAATCCCGCAGTTCGAGGCCGATTTCACGGAGATCGTTCTGCGTCTCCAAGCGATCGGAGCAAAAGTGGTGTTCGGCACGATTCCGGACGTCACGCGGATCGCGTATCTGATCGACAACGACGATCTGGTGCGGTTCCTCGGCAGCGACCACGGCCTTCCGGAGGGCTCGTGGACGACATTGCCGACGCTCCTGGGCTTGAAGCTCGGCCTGGTATCGCCGTCCATTCTCAGCGATCCCAACTACGTCCTGGATGCGGCAGAAGCCGCGACGATCAGCGCACGCATTGCCGCCTTCAACAACATCATTCGCAGCGTGGCAACGGCCCACGGCATGGCGGTGGCGGATACGGCCCTCGTCTTTGATGCGATCGCGAACGAGGGGATGACGATCGCCGAGGTGCCGATTACGACCCGCATGCTCGGTGGACTCTTCAGCCTCGACGGCGTCCACCCTTCGAACTTCGGTCAGGGACTCGCCGCATCTGTCTTCATCGACGCGCTCAACGCCAAGTACGGGCTCAATATCGCACCCATCGACTGGCCGATCCTCGGCTCGCTGTTTCTGACCGATCCCTTCATCGACAGGGACGGCGACGGAAGGGTCTCGGGACGGTTTGGCTACGGTGTGCTCGAGACGATCGGCAGCATCGTGGGCCTGTCCGGGGACACCTCCAACAATCTTCCCCCGGCGCCATGAACACGTTCGCCGCCTTCGCGCTGGCGGTCGTCGCACTCGCAGTCCCGGCCGTCGCATTCGCTCAGCCCGCCGACCTGCACCTGACCGCATGCGCCTGCGTGACACAGCCGGGCGATACGCTCGACGTTCGCCTCGCCGTGTCGAATCCCGGTCCCAACTCGGCAGGCCTCTTGATCGCCATGCGCTCGCCCGACGATCGTTGGTACTTCTACTCTCCGGCGGGACTTGTTGCGGCCCCAACCTGGCTGACGTTACCTCCGCGATTGACGCTCACCGAGATTACCCTGCTCAACGAAGTGCTCACGCCGACCAGCCTCCCATTTGGCGATGTACCGCTCGTGGGCCCATTTCGATTCGAGCTCGTCGCCATGCTCTACGACAGCGTCACGGCACAATCACTCGCGCCGGCAGCAGCGACGTTCTTCTCGTTTCTGCCGGAGCCACCGGCAGGCGCGCCGGCGGGACCTGGAGTCCTCCACCTCGTTCCGCATCAGCACAACGAAGTCGCCTGGTTGGAGCGAGAGGACATATCGCTGGCGCTCGGGGCGGATTTCATCCGGCGTGCAATCGTCGAAACGACGGAGGATTCCCGATTTCGCTTTGTCGTCAGCCAGAAGCCGGTGCTCGAGGCCTTCCGTCAGCAGTACCCCGACCTCGTACCAGTATTGCGCGAGCTTCTCGACCAGGGAGTGGCGGAAATGAACGGCGGATTCCTGGTCGAATCCGACCTGAACCTTCTTGGCGGGGAGTCCCTACTGCGACAGGCGCTCTACGGGCAGGAGTACCTCGAGTCTGTATGGGGACATCGTTCGGCGGTCATGTGGAATGCCGACGCCTTCGGGCATCCCCCCCAGATGCCGCAGATCGCGATCAAGTCCGGCATGCGTTATTACGCGTTCTCTCGAGGCATGCGTAACGAGGCGGGACCGATCGTTTCAGAGCTCGAATGGGAGTCGCCCGACGGCTCCACCGTGCTCGCGCACTACATGCCGTTCACCTACCAGATCGGCCGCGAGATCGGACAAACAGCGGACAGTGGTGACGAACTGAACGAACTGTTCAGGAAATTGGAGCTGCATGCGAGCACGCCGGACATGCTCGCGCCCGTTGGCGCCGATGTTTCGGAACGAGTATTCCCGGCGTTCCTGCCCGAGGCGGTTTCCTCATGGAACGCCGAGCAGGCGGACGGCGTCGAAGCCCGAATCTCCACGCCTGTGGCCTTTTTCCAGGAAATCGAGACCAGCGGCGCACCACTTGAACGGTTCTCAAACACGGAATTTCAGCAACAGCCCCAGGGAGGCTCAATATTCCCAGGTGCGTACGCCACACGGATTGAAATCAAGAAGCAGAACAATCGCCTCGAGCAGCAGTTGTGGAGCACGGAAACACTGGCGGCGATGGCTTCGCTTGACGGATTCGAGTACCCGGAAGCCAGCTTGAGGGCGCTGGCCGAGGACCTGGCGGTGAATCAGACCCATGACTATCTACCAGGCACCGGCGTCGACGAGATTTATGACGATCCCGACGATCTCCCGAACGATCACGGAGATCGGGCGCTTGCGATTCAATCGGGCATCGGCGATCACTTTGAAGCGTCGCTGCAGTTCTTGAGCGATCGCATAGACACCATGTCAAACGTTCCTGGCGCGCAACAGGCGATTCTCGTTTTCAACACGCAGGCGTGGAGCCGCCGCGATCTGGTGCAAGTCACGATCGACGCCGCGTCTCTCGCTCTGCCCACTCGCCTGCTGGACGGGTCGGGCGCTGAAATTCCGTACCAAATCCTTCACGCGTCGGAAAGTACCGTCGTCATGGCATTCGTCGCGTCCATGCCGCCGATGGGCTACGCCACGTTCTGGCTTGCATCCGGATCGCCAGCGACAGCTGCGACGGAAAGTGCATCACCCATTGGCGCAGGATCCACGATTGGGTTAGGCGGGTTCACAGCCGATATCGACGCCGACGGCCGCCTTCGACAAGTAAGCACCAGCAGTGGCAACACTCCGCTGCTATCCTCGACTGGCGCCGCCATCTGGTGGTCTGATGAGAAGTACGGCGACGCGTACACCTACGACCAGCTCGCCGAGAATCCGGGTGTGTCGACCAATACTGCCGATCCCCTCCTGCTGCAGGGACCGGTGATGAAGCGAGTGGTGACCGTCGGTCGGGTCGCACAACACTCGGTCGTGGTCACGGAGATGCGGTTTATCGGGGCGCTCGAGCGGCTCGAGTTCACGACGACACTGTACTGGGCTGACGTCAACCGGAACGTGTTTCAGAGGATTCCCTTTGCCGGCGCCACCGGCACGGTGACCGAAGGCGTGCCGTACGGGTTCATGGAACGTGGCGATGGAGATTACCCTGCGCTGGGCTGGGCGGATTACGGGACCGGACTGCGCGGCGTCTCGGTACTGAACCGCGGCCTTTTCGGCCACCGCTTCTCCACGGACGCTGACGAACGGACCCTCAATATCACGCTACTAAGAAGTCTGGATCGAGCGGTGTTTGGCAATTACCCGTCCGAGTCCATGAAGGAGCCCGGCGTCCACGAAGCACGATACGCGCTCATCCCGCACGAAGGCACGTGGCGAACGATGGATACGCCGCGGCGTAGCGCGGAGTTCAACTCACCGCCAATCGTCCGCGTGGTTCCATTGAAATCCGGACCTCTACCGGGCTCTCGCTCTTACCTCTCCCTCTCCGAAGGACACGGCACCATCGTCAGTGCGATGTACCGTCAGGGCGACGCCATCATCATGCGGCTTTACGAGACGGAAGGAGCCAATCAGACGCAAGAGATTCGATTCACCGGAATCGCAAGCGATGAAATCTCCGAAACGAATATCCTTGGCGACCAGCTTCGCTCGCTCGGTCATGGCGACGTCGTGACCATCGAGCTCAAACCGCAAGAGATCGTCACGCTGCGGCTGGCCGGCGTACGGCTGCGCGCTCAGAACTGAAGTGACAGCGAGACCGACTGCCTGTCTCGCGTGAGAACGGGCGACAAGGCGACGCGCCGACGGGTCTGGTAGACCGTTTGGTTGCGCAGAGCATCGATCGCCGCGCCCGCGATCATGCCGCCCGCCGCGATGGACGAGCCAACCACCTCACGATCTTCGTGGATGAAGACAAACGAGGCCGGACCCGCCGCCGCGAGAAATCCCCAGACCAATCCATTCCACGGACGGTCGATGTGCCTGATCCTGACAAGACTGCCGGGATCGAATTCACGCGGCTCGCTCCATGTCTGCGTCTGATCCAACCGCGGTGCGGGCCGCGTCAGCAGGACGAGCGAGGATGGTCCGTAGGTCGACACGAGACCCCGTGTCGACTTTCCGCTCTCGTCTGTCACGACGACAATCTTTCCTGGACGGAGAAGTTCCTGCAACGGATCGGACGTAGACACCTGCGCCTGGACGATAGACGGACCAGCGCAGATACCCAGCGCAATCATTCCCAGCAGTTTTGCAATCATCGGCTTCACAGCTCTATTTCTCCACGCGAACGATTAGCCACGGATTCAGAAAGCTCGTGCGCAAGGGCCGAACCCTCGAGACGATAGTCATGTGCATCGAGATGACGGCAGCGAGTAGCCTCCCCGCAGCCGATCGAGTCAACTTGTTGAAGCCCCAGTATCCCTCGGATGACAGCGCCGTCACCGACCGGCAGCCGCACTGCTCGACAAAATAGTGCTCGTAGTCGGCGAACGCTATCAAGAAGGGCTCTTTCGGACCGTGCAGGCGCGGCCAGTAGCCATGATCGCGGTGGAACAGATCCGCCGGACACGCCCGGTTGGCGCCGCTCAACAGAATCGAGCCGCCAGGCCGGACCACGCGCGCGATTTCGCGGCAGAACTGGAGCCGCTCTTCTGCGCACGCCGGCGTCGTTTCCCA
Source organism: Vicinamibacterales bacterium (assembly GCA_035281225.1). Lineage (GTDB taxonomy): Bacteria > Acidobacteriota > Vicinamibacteria > Vicinamibacterales > JAMQPK01 > JAMQPK01. The sequence goes on along the minus strand of DATEEI010000128.1, from coordinate 42,277 downwards.
CGTGTCGCCGACGACGCCAATATGGGCGAGAACGCAGCCCGAGAAGGCCACGTCGAACGTGCCGTCGGCGAAGGGCAGGTGCTTCGCGTTGGCGATGTACATCCGTGCCAGGTTACGCCGCCGGCTCCAGTCAAGCACCCGGCTTCCGCAGTCGATTCCGTAGCACTCGTGACCTGCGTCGTTGATCAAATCAACGCCTGCGCCGACGCCACAACCCACCGAGAGGACGCGCAAGGCGGAGCGACCCGTGTCGTGCGCGTTCCTGGCCAAGGCCGGGATCGTGTAATGCGTCGTGGTATAGGCATCCATCAACTCCTCGGAAGCCGACCGTTCGGGATCCGCGTCATCGTGAAATCCTTCGCCGTGGAGCAGATTCAACACGCCATTATCGTCGCGCCGAAACTCGGCATTGCAACCTGCGCAGACAGCACCCGAGGTGGACGCTGTCAGGGCGCGGCGGCAGATCGGGCACGTCACAAACTCGGGGATGATCATTTTCGTTCGCCGCCTCGTTGATGCTCGCTGATATCCGCCGGCCTCGGCAGGCCGGCTGGCCACGACCCGGCACGCGCCGTATCCTGCATGGCACGGCGATAGGCGTCGACCGTCTGTTCTGCGGTTCGCGCCCACGTAAATGTGGCCGCTCTCGCCAGCCCTCGTCTCTTCATATCCTCGCAAGCGCCCCGATCGGACAAGACCTTGTAAATGCCCGCGGCGATGTCCTCGACCGAGTAGGGATCGACGAGCACAGCGGCGTCGCCCGCGACTTCAGGGAGCGACGTGACTGTCGACGTCACCGTGGGCGCACCGCACGCCATCGCCTCGAGAACCGGCAGGCCAAACCCCTCGAAGAGCGACGGAAACACAACGGCGCTCGCGCCGCTATAGAACATCGGCAGCGCGTCTGTTGGTGCGTAGCCGACATGGATCACCCGACTCCGGATCTGCAGTCGATCCATCGCCTCGAAGATCTCCTGAGCCTCCCAGCTTTCACGACCGACCAGCACCAGCTTGTGCGGAATTCTTTCCTGGTCCACGAGACGCGCAAACGCCTCCAGAAGCCTTACCAGGTTCTTGCGCGCTTGAAGGCGGCCTACGTGCAGGATGTACGGCTCACGGATCTCGTAAGACTGCAGCAGCGCCTCGACTCGTTCCGGGGCGCAGGGCTGAAATTGCGGATCGACGCCGAGCGGTGTTACGGTGACCTGCTCCTCCGGATAATGAAACCGATCGAGCAGGCATTGCCGCGAAAACTCCGAAATCGTCAGAATCCGCGTGGCCCTGCGTATCGCCGATCGGATGAGCATCTGCAACCGAAGCCTGACCAATGGTGGGTACAGGTGTGGATGCGAGAACATGCTGAGATCGAGCAACGTAAAGATCAAGCGGCCCGGAAACAACGGCGGGGGCACGTACGTCGCGTGAAAGAGGTCGGGCGGATGCCGAAGGAGAGCGCACGGCAGCGATACGGGAATACTCACCCACCGTGAGCGCGGCCTCAATACTCGGAACTCGAAGTTCGGCTGGTCTATGGCGAACGCGCCCACGGCCTCGCCGGTCACGCAGTACACGGTGTAGCCGTTGGTTCGGTCGACCCGCGCAAGCGCCCTGGCGAGGCACGTATCGTAGCTCTCGGGTCCGCCGGCTCGTAGACCGGTCATCGCCGCGAAATATGCGATTCTCAGATGCGCTCCATGCTCGATCGCGACGAACCTGCGACGCTGACGGATCGGCCGTGGACCTCGAGATACATCTGCTCGAGCTCGCTCACGACCTTTGGCAGCGAATAGCGCTCCTCCATGAGTCGTCGGCCAGCCGCGCCAAGCCGCATGGCCTTGTCACGGTCGATCAACAGTTCCAGCAGGGCGGCCGCGAGCCCGCTGGGATCGCGAGGTTTCACGAGCAGCCCGGTTAGCTCGTGCTTGACGACTTCGGGAATCCCGTCCACGTCTGACCCCACAACGGGTCGCGACGCGGCCATCCCCTCATACAACGCGAGCGGAATCCCCTCCGCCAGAGACGCGTGCGACTGAACGTCGAAAATGCGAAGCAGATCCGGAACGTCGGTCCTGACACCAGCCAGAATGAGATGAGCGCCGATGCCGAGGCTCTGCGCCTGCTGCTGCAGCTCACCCGCCAACGGGCCGCCGCCGACGAAGAGAAATTTCACATTCGGTCGCCGCGCGAGCACCAGCTTGGCCGCTTCCACCAGAACGGAGTGCGCCTTCTCCGGGTACAACCGATCCAGATAGCCGACCACCTGATCGCCCTCGCCAATGCCGAGCGAGCTGCGGAGCGCCGCCACGTCGACGGGCTTCGAAAAACGGTCGAGATCGACTCCACTGAACACAGCCCGCGCCTTGGCGGACGGAATTCCCAGGCGCACCGTGTCGCGCCGCGTCGCCTCGCTGATGGCGGTCACGAGATCGAAATGGCGAATCAACTGACGGTCGAGCCATTCAAAGGCGCGCACTTTGGGAAGCGAGTTCTTGCCAAACCACACGTACACCGTCGTCATCACCGGAATGCCGCAGCGCCGTGCCGCCAGATAGCCGACAAGGTCCGCTTTCCAGTCGTGCGTGTGGAGCACGTCAACCGACTCTCGGCGCAGAAGGGCGGACAGTTGCGTTACGGACGCAAGCAGCCTCTTTCGTCCCCACGGAACCATGAAGGTCTCGATGCCCGCGCGTTCGGCGGGATCGAGCAGCACGCGTGCGACGTTTCCCGGGTTGTCAAAACAGGTCAGCGAGACCCTGAAACGCGACGTGTCGATACGCGGCAGCCATCCCATCAGCGTGGCATCCGGCCCGCCGAAGACGAAGGCGTCGCGCAAATTCATGACGTGTAGTTTGGGTGGCATGCTCTCTGGCTCGCGGGGGCTCGCGTTCAACGCTACTGCTGTGAGGCGCCGGGGATCGCACACAACACGTGGCTCGTGCCGATTTCCTCTCCGCGGATCGTGAGCACCGTGTAACACGTGGGCACGCCTCGGGTATCGTCATGAACGATGGACTCATCCGGCGGCAGCAACCACAGGCGGCGAGCCGAATTATCCGAAGGCACGGCAATTAGCACATACGCGTCCGCCTGGGGTACGGGCTTCCATGTGACATTCGCGACGACTGATTGATTCAGTCGCAGCGTGAACTCGGTCGCGTGAAGGACCCCGGTCTTTGAGTTAGGCGCAGCACACAGATAGTCAGAACGCCCGAGGATCTGGCCGTCGCTATAAGGCAGCGCCCAGTAGCAGTACATCGCCTCCGTCAACGGTGTGGCATCGACGTAATAGTTCTCCGTGCTTACAGCCGCTAAGGTAGCGGTCTGGGTTGTCGTCGCCATTCGGTACATCAGGAAATCGCTGTCCGTCTGCCCTGGAAGCCACGTGAGCACCGTGACGTTGTCGACTTCGTCCGAGAACTGGATACCAAAGCTCCCTCCGCCTACCGGTGGCCGTGCTGGCCCTCCGTCGAACGCAAGCAGGTATAAGCCGCCACCGTGGTCGCTCACGAAGATATCGTTCGAAGCCAGATCGACGCGCCACGCATTGGCGGCAGTGTTGAACGAGCCCGCTCGATATGGCGCCGATGGATTCTGAATATTGATCACCTGCAGCCCGCTGGCACCGCTGGCGAGATACGCGAAGCCGTCCTTCACCTTAACGTCGAAGACAAACCCCTCCAGCGCCATCTCGGCAACCTGAACCGGCGTCGCGGGGGTTGTCACGTTCAAAATCGTCAGCCCGACGTTCGGAACACCAAGGAATGCATAACCTTCGCTCACTGCCACAGCCTGCACGGTGGTTTCGTTCGGCACGAAGCTGCCGACCTCAACCGGGCTGGTTTCGGTGGAGAGGTCGAATATTCGTAAACCCGCGGTCGATGCACAGACAAACGCGATGTTGCCGCTGATCTCCACGCAGGTAGCGGTATCTTGGGTCAGTAACCGGCTCACATACGTTGGGTGGGCTGGATCTTCGATATCAAGAATCACGACCCCGCCGCTGGAATTCACGACATACGCACGGCCACCCGTGACGGTCACCGCGCTGGCGAAACCCGCCGTGTCATACGACGCAACCTCGGACGGCGCGGCGGGATTAGTGACGTTGGCGATGCGGAGCCCTCCGAAACCGTCCGCAATGAACGCGTACCCGTCCACGACATCCACATCGAGCGCCACGCCGGGCGTATCCAGCAGCGATACGACGCGAAGGTCTCCATCAGACCGGTCGACGATCCACAGTCCCGCGGTATCGCCGGCCACATAGGCATACTGGCCCGAAACCGCGGCCTCCTGAATGAATCCGAGCTCGCCGAACGACGCCAGCAGCGAAGGCGACGCCGGGTTGGTGACGTTCAGCGCATGCAGGCCGCGATCGCCATCCGCGACGTATATGCGGCCGCCGGCAGCGAGAACGGCATTCGTATACGCCGGCGATGCCGGCGTTTGAAAGTCTCCCACCTCGCTCAGCGCGAATGGATTTGTGACATCCACCACGCGAACACCGCGGTCGCCGTCTGCGATGTAGGCGTATGTTCCAAGCACCGCAACAGAGAATCCGAACCCTGATGTATCGAATGCGCCAAGCGTCGCCGGGGCTGACGGGTCGCTGACGTCTGCGATCCGGAGCCCCGAGAACCGATCGGCAATGTACGCGAAGCCGCCCTCGACGACGCAGAACTCGGCGAACCCGGGGGTGTCGAGAATGGCAATCTCGACAGGAATTGTCGGATCGGAAACATTGAAGATGCGCACTCCGGCAAACCCATCGGACAGGTACGCAATCTGGTCATGGATGAAGATGTGATTCGGTTCACCTTCGGTCTCGACAAATGCCACTTGTATCGGTGCATGCACGTCGGTGACGTCGAAAATGCGCAGGCCGCCGATGCTGTCGGCGACGAACGCCCAGGTTCCGTCGACGGCGACAGCCTCGGCGTTGCCGCGGAATTCTGCGGCGCCGACCTCCACGATGGCGGAGAGATTCGACACGTCGAGAATACGGAACCCGCTGTCGGCAGCGGCGACGTACGCGTACCCATTCGCCACGGCAATGCCGGCAATCCACGAGGGCAGTGGCGCGCTTCGCGCAACGGGCGCCGCAACCGGGGTTCGCAGATCGAGAACGGCCAGGCGAGGCCCGATACTGAAGTAGAGATAGTTCCCTTCCGTGGCGAGCGCCGACGTCGTGCCGCCCAACTGGCCGACCAGGGTAACGTGATCGCTGGATGGGTCCGCGATCGCGCTCGGCGCCGGACTCAGGCAGATCAAGGCCAGTGAGAGCGCCGGCCCGGCAAACGTGCGGAATGAGTGCATCACCATTACGGACCCGTCGGGATCGCACAGATTGTGGTGCTGCTCCCGTTTTCGGTACCACGTATCGCGACGAGCATGTAGCACGTCGCGATGCCCCTTGTATCGTCGCGAACGCTCAGTTTTTTCTTATCGACGAACGTCACGCGATTTTTCGATCCATTGAGCGGCATCGATACGAGCAGGAATCCGTCCTGACTTCCAGGCGCGCTCCAAGACAAGGTCGCGAACTCGGCATGATCGAGGTTGATTTCGAACCCCGGGGAGCGAAGAGTGCCGATGCCAGTCCCTGGCTTGCCGCACAGCTGTTTCGACCCGGCCGCCACGGACCCGTCGCGCACGTCGAGAAGGCGGTAGCAATACATCCCTTCGCCGACGGGCGGACGATCGAGATAGGACGTGGCGGTGGCCGGCAGAGGAAACAATGCGACGGCTCCTGTCGTAACGGCCGATCGCTCGATGACCCACGCCTGCTGCGCGCCGCTGATCCAACGCATCTGGGCGCGTGCGCCTTCCCCGTCCTGCCACATGGAAAACGTGAACGATGACAGTGCGGGAGAGCCTCCGCCTCCAGCGTTGTCGAGCGACACGAGGTACAGACCGCCGGTCTGATCGGCCACGTATGCCGTACCCTGAAAGACCTCGGCTCGAAGCGTGTTGCCAGCCGTATCGTACGTGCCGACTTGCAACGGAGCGGCCGGGTCGGAAATGTTGACGACATGCAGGCCACGAGCGGCGGCACTCACGTATGCGTAATTTCCGTCCAGCGCCACGCTGTAAATGACCGCGGTGAGACCGATCACGCTAACCTGCTGGGGCGCCGCTCGATTTGAAACGTCGAGAATCGTCAGCCCAATCGTCGGGTTGGCCAGATAGACGTAATTGTCACGGACTGCGAGACCTTGCGCGAGTGACTGCGCAGTCGGGAACGCTCCACGTTCGATCGGCTGGCTAGGCTGCGAGATGTCGACGATTCTCAGTCCTGCGAACGTCGCGCACACGTAGGCCCACTGACCGTTGACGACCACGCACCGCGCCGGTCCAGGGCTGAAATACCGGCCGACCAGCACGGGTGTCTCCGGATTCGCGACGTTCAAGACCAGCAGACCGGCGTCGCCGTCCGCCACATAGGCAAGGTTCCCTTCCACCGCTACCGCCCAGGCAAAGCCCGGTGAATCGTACGCGCCGACTTCTCGTGGGGCAGCAGGATTCTGAACGTCGATGATGCGCAGTCCGGTGAACCCGTCCGCGACATATGCGTGCGTTCCCACGACTTTCACGTCGATAGAAGAACCCGGCGTATCAACTAGACCCACCGGTCGGGGCGCCAGCGGATCGGCCAAGTCAAGAATCCAGAGGCCAGAGGTATTGCTGGCGACGTAAAGCTTGTCACCGCTGAACGCGAGGCTCTGCGGCATGCCAGGCTCCTCGATCGTCGTCACCAACGATGGGTTGGCTGGCTGCGAGATATTGAGAATGCGGACGCCCCGGTCTCCTTCAACCACGAAGAGATGGCTTCCGACAATGCCTCCGGCAACGGACAATGCCAGGTCGCGAGGCGCCATGGCTCCGACTTTGACGGGATTCGCCGGATTGCTCACATTGAGCACCACAATGCCCTTGTCCGCGTCCGACACAAAAAGATGCTCGCCCGCGAGCGCGATGTCGAGGGCGAACCCGTCGGTATCGAAGACGCCGAGCGACGCTGGTTGCGACGGAACCGAGATATCCGCCACGCGAACGCCTCCCGGACCGTCAGCGATATAGATCGACGAGTTGACGATCGTCGCGCCCTCGGCGTACCCCGGCGTGTCGAACTGAGCGACCTGTGTGGGCGTCAGAGGATCGCTGACATCGACGATGACCAAGCCCCGATCGCCGGCCGACACGAATGCATGTGTGCCCGCGAGCACGACGTGATTCGGTTGTCCGGTGATCTCGAGCAGCGCAACCTGTACAGGGGCCGCCGGGGCCGAGACGTCGAAAATTCTGAGACCTCGGCTTCCGTCTGTGACATAGGCATATGTTCCGGCCGCCGCCACACCTGCGGCATTTCCGTCAAAAACGGCCGCGCCCAGCTCGAAGACGGATTGTGGATTCGCGACATCGAAGATTCTCAGCCCGCCGTCGGCATTGCTGACGTACACGCGCGTGTTGACGACGGCAATGCCGGTAATCCAGCCGGGTAACGGCGCGGATCTCCCGAGGACGGGAAAGCCGTTGCCCGCGCCATCGATCACGACCAGCCGAGGACCGATTCCGGCGTAGAGACGGCTACCTGATGCGGTGATCGCGGTTGCCGCTCCGCCAAGATGGCCGAGCAGCTTCGTGTTCCAGATCTCGCCGCTGCCCGACGCAGCACGCGGCAACACCAGCGAAAGGACAAGGAGCCCGAGGATGTGTCGAAGGGTAGCTGGCACAAATCCGCTATCGTGGAACGACCTGAATTTCCTCGGTCGGGTTCAGATCGTACCATCCCGTGAGCCCGAGGTTCCGGTAGAGGGGCACGATGTTGCCGACGTAGCGCTCGAAGAAATCGGCCACGGTCGCAATGCGAGTTCTCGGCACGTAAACGATATCGAAAGGCTTGACCGCAATATCGGAAATCCGATCGGGCCGGAATGGAGGCTTCAGATTCACCTGGATGAACTCCGGCCCCCCCTGATCGCGGTATCGCAGCAGCGCCACGTGTTCCGACTTGGCGTCCCGTGTAAAACCGCCCGCGCTCATGATTGATTGCAGCGTCGTCAATGGCCCTCTGATCTCGACAATGCCAGGCGCGCGCACTTCCCCAGCGACATAGATCCGCGGTGGCGAGAATTCATGGACCGTCACGGTGATCTCGGGCCGCCTCAGAATCTTCGAGTACCGCTGAATCAGGACTTCCTGCAGCTGCGGCACCGTCAAACCCGCCGCCTGAACCTCTGGAATGAGCAGCGGGGACACGTGTCCGTCGGGCCGCACTCGCATCGTTTCGTTGAGTTGCGGGGAGTAAAAGAACTTCGCTTCGATCCTGTCTCCAACCTGAAGGCGATACCCCTCAGGCGCGGCACTGTCGGCAGGCTGAGCCGGGCTCGTCGTCCCGCTGCTCGTACCGATCGACGTGCCGGTAGCCGACTGGCGCAGCGCTGGGCGGGCCCAGGGCACGAGACTGCTTGCCGGTTCGATCGTCAGCAGCAAGCCGACGAATGCTGCAGGAAGAGAGAGCTGCACGTTACCTCACCGCGACCGTGGACCTTGCGGTCTCGCGCTCGGGAATATGAATCGAATGGCGCGACTCGCCGTTGCGGGTTCTGATCACAACCGTGTAATCGCCTGCGAACCCCGTAAACTCCACGACACCGGCACTGTTGGTCCGTGCCATGCCAGAGCTGCGCCATGAGCCTAGCAAGCTTTGGACCGCGCGATATACGGGCTTAGGCGTGTAATTGTCATCCAGCAGGCCGCCTTTAATCGCCCAAGGCTCGTGATCCGTCAACCCCCAATAAGTCACCTCACGGATGTGGGGTCGACTGAACGCGACCGTGTAGAACTCCGCAGCAAACCGTGCTTGAGACTCGGGGGTCCAATTGCCACCCCGGTAGCCGTTCTTCCATTCCGGATCAGATGTACCGGGCAGCGCAAACTCGGTCACGTGGAGCGGCTGCGGCAGGCGCTGATACCGGTCGAGCATTTCCAGCGTCCGGAGGAGGTCGATCATCGGCTCGGCCATGTCGATGATGCCCAGATAGTTCATGCGGAGGCCCGGATACCATTCGAGCCCGGCGATATCAAACCGGACCTGCTCGCGATTGAGCAACTCAAAAAACTCGAGCGGTGACCGAAGATCTCGCAGATGCTGGTTCGCATTCGGCCAGAAACGCTGCGCTCGGTCCCAATCGACTTCGTTGATCCAGACCTTGGCTGCCGGCGCCGCGGCCCGGATTGTGCTGGAAAGTCTCTTAAGTAGATCCACACGCTCGGGAATGGTGAGGCCGACATACCCGTTACTGCCCGGTTCGTTTGCCGCTTCCCATACCTGAAAGGCCCCTGGAAACTGCTTGTCGTACCAGGGGATGGCGTTCTGGAAGTACTGGACGGCCTTCTCGACAAACCCCCGCCTGCCAGCGCGCTTCGCGTGCTCTGGAATCGACGGCTGCACCATCCCGTGCGCTCTCAGCGCCAGCCCGGCCTGCTGATAGTGCCGCAGGCCGATGCCGCGATTCCACTCGTCAAACTGATAGTTGCCCTGCTTGGGCTCGATCCGATCCCAGAACAGCGATGCCGTAAAGCTGTTGAATCCTGCGTCCTTCGCCAGCCGCGCAGACCGCTGCATCGCGGCATCCGGCGCCTGCCGATCCGCAAACCCCAAGGACTGGACGATCCCGAATGTGAAGTCGTTCCGAACCTGCGTGAACTCGACAGTGGCGCCACCGACGGGCGCTCCCGTCGCCGAAGTCAGCGTAAGGATGGCTCGTCCGGTTCGATTTACGGCCAGATCGGCACGCGCGATCTCCAGCGCCAGTGCCTCGCCCAATGCCATGCCTTCGGCGAGCGCCTCGTCCGCCAGGGCCGCCTGCTCTCGCTCGGTCTGAGGCGGACGGATGCGGGACAGCTGCGCGCGAAGCTTTTCCAGCCGCGGTTGGAGCGCACTTACTCCAGCGGCTCGCTGACGCGCTGACGCGTAGTATTTCTCAACCTTCGCAAGACGGCTGCGCGCGAGCTCGACATTGAGGTTCACGACCAACTTGCGCTTCGACTTGGACAGCACGTACCCCGCGCCGGCATTGTCCGCCTCGACCCACATCTTGCCGAAGCCCGGGATCGGCCAGAAGAGCATGTTGATCAGCACGAGATCGTCCTGCGCTGCCGTCAAAACAGGAAGGCCGTCTCCTCGTCCATTGCTCGAGCCGAGCACGCCGGGCCTTGGATAGTGATCGAGATCCGAAAGGAAGGCGTGCGAGCCGCCGGACATGCCGTATGTCTTCAACCGGTCGAGGGTCACGACCTGTCCCTTCGCGTCGTAGCCGCGCAGAATCAGGCCGTCCTTGACGCGATCGATCTCTCGCTGTTCGTCAACATTCGAGGCGACCGACACGGTGCTGGTCGGGCCGGCGCCCGAGGTCCCGATGGCGCGTAGATCGTCCAGCCAGACCGTACGCGTACCCGTCGCGCCTTCGTCTTTGCCCGTTAGATCGACGAAATAGATCGTGCGAATCTTCGACGCGTCGATCTTGCGAAATCCGAAGCCGGCGTACTTGATCTCGCTGAGCTTGAGCCGAATCTCCTGCCATGTGTCGTCGACGATGAAGTCCTTCGCGAACGCGGATTTATTCGCCTGATCGATCCGGATGAACATCCGGCCTCGGCGGTCCGAGCGGATCCGGAACGCCACTTCCTCCGCGCCCGCGAACCGCTCGGTTCGCGCACTGGTCGTGATGAGAATGTAATTTTTGATGAGGTTGTAGCGCCACTCGAGCACGTTGCCTTGCACTTCGCGCGCTGGGTCAGGTGCAATCCTGTAGGATCCGGAGCTGGCATTCCATCGTCCACCATCGCTCTCGAAATCATCCACGATCGTCGGCTGCTGATTGGAAGCGCTGGCAGGTGCCTGCGCGCAGCCCACTCCAGGCGTGAGGAGCAAGAATAGCAGGGCAGGGAACAACCGAGGGGTATGCAATGGACAACCTCTATCAGATAGTGAAGGGCGGCAGGCTTTGGGACAACAACGTCGGCGCCGATGCGCTCTTAGGTTACCATTGCACGTCGCGAGCAGGCAATCCACGTGAGCCTGACAATACCGGCACATACGCATGAGTAACTGGAAACGTTTTTTTACGCGTAAGCATCAATCTGCGCAGGGCAGCGACCGGCGGCGTAACGAGCGGGTGCCGACCCGTCTCCCTGCAGACGTCGAAGCCGCGGACGGACGACGGGCACGAGTGGTGATCACCGACGTCTCGCGAGACGGTGTTCAGCTGAGCCTTGACGTGGCTGACGGAACCCTTGCGCTGCCGTCGGTCCCCTTGAAAATCGAGCTGATCGACCCGTTTGCCACGCCGATGGGGTCAGGCGTTCATGCCGTCGGCAACGTCGCATATCGGCGCGCTGGGTCCGGGTCCGACGTGCGGGCTGGCGTCGAGCTCGACGCCGACGCGTTCATGGCCTCGTCAAACCGCTCGCTACTATTTCCGGTTTCGCCCGAGTCCGATGCAGAGGTGCAGCGACTGATCGAACAGCTCACCCTGGAGCTTCCCGGAAACACATGCCGGGTGATCGTCCTGACCAGCGTCTCGCCGCTGGAAGGCGTCGCAAGGATCGCGCAATGGCTGTCGATAGCACTCGCGCGCCAGGCCGACCAGCGTGTGCTCTACGTTGACGCTGATTCTGTGCACGCGGAGCGGGAATCTGACGAGGGTGCGAAAAATTTCCACGGCCTGCTCGACGTCGCTGAGGGCACGGCTTCCGTGTCGAGCGTGATACGTCGCACGCCGCTCGACAACCTGCACGTGATGCGCCGGGGCGGTCTCGGTGCGGACGCGTTGCTTCGTGTTTCCGAAGATCGTCTGAAGAAGGCCATCGACGAGCTCAGAACGGACTACAACTACGTCGTCATCGCCGCATCGCCGGTGGGTGATTCCCCGTTCTCGTTCGTCCTGGCACGGAATACGGACGGCGCGTTCCTCGTCGTGTCGGTCGGTGCGAGTACCAAGGCGGCGGTCATGAGCGTTGTCGACCGGCTTGGCAAGTACGGCGGGCGGTTGCTGGGCGTGGTCGTCAACAATGGCGGTGACTGAAGCCGTTGCGGAGGCTGATGCGAGGCTTCCCCGCGGGAGCTTCGTTACGGGAATCGCGACCGTCCTCCTGAGCAACGGCATCTATCTCGTCGGAGGTTTCGCCGCCAACGTCCTGACGGCGAACCTGCTCTCGCCGACCGACTTCGGATATTTCGCCATCGCAATGGCGGTCATGATCGTCGTCCAGGAAGTCTGCGGAACAGGATTCGATCTCGCGATGGTCCGGCTGGCCAGCCCACTGGCCACCCACGAGCGCGATGCAGTGATTCGCGTGTCTCTCCGGATCAAGATGATCGCGAACGGTTCAGCGGCGCTGGCGCTCTTCGTGCTGTCCGGTTCTATCGCCACCGGACTCTTCGGGAGCGACCGCTTGACCGCGCCGCTTCGGTGGGCGTCGGCCGGCGTCGTCGGAACGGCTCTGTTCCAACACCTGCTCGCCCGATTTCAGCTGTCCCAACGCTTCAAGACATACGCCGCGCTGAAGTCGTCCAACAGCCTGCTGAAAGTTGCGCTGCTCGTGTGTCTCGGCTTCGCCGCTGCCGCGAGCCTACAAGCGGTCATGGCAGCGTCCGTTCTCGTCCTGTTCGTCAGCTCGGTGATCGCGCTGGCGGCCTGGGACCGTAACAGCAACGGTGCGGCGGATCCCATCGCGCAGGCACCAGCCGCGCACCTTTCGCGCCAGGTACTCTGGTTCGGGCGATGGATGATCGTCGCTCATCTGCTGTTCGCCATCTATGGCCGGATCGACGTGCTCTTGCTCGGGTGGCTTCAGGGTGAGGAACACGTCGGGTATTACAACGTGGCGTGGAATCTTGGCTTCCTGATGGATATGTGCACGTATTCTGTCATCACTGCACTGCTGCCTCACGCTTCTCGAATGACGAGCAAGGACGAGTTCCAGGCATACAGAAGCCGCACGCTTCGAGTGTGCGCGATCCTCGGCATCCTCATGTTGCCCTCACTCGTGCTGGTCCGGCCGGCGATCAACCTGCTGTTTCCAGCGTATCCGGCGGCCGTCGAGATTTTTCGCGTGCTGTTCTGGGGCTGCCTGGCGACGCTTCTGAGCCACCCCCTCTATCTCATCGTCTATGCGCGCGATCGTGTTGAGATGGTGGCGCTGTCCAACTTGATTCTCGCCGCCGTCGCCACAGGGGCGTGTTGGGTTCTGATTCCGCGGTTCGGCGCCATAGGGGCGGCCTACGGGACCGTTATTGCGAGAGTTATCAACGCCGGCCTTGTGGTCTACCTTGCCAACGTCGAGTTGAAGCGTCCGATCGCGGTAAGCTGATTCCGCAGCAGGAGACCCGATTTTGGTAAGCCGCAATACCTCCGTTCCCCGTGCCGCGTCAGAGCGTCCTGGCACTCTGGGTGCGCCCGCCGTGCTGGCGCTTGTGGTTATCGGCGCCGCAACAGCAGCCGTGCTGTCGATCACCGGTTCTCCGATGCTCTACCTGGGCGCTGTGGGCGGCTTGATCCTGACCGGCATCGTGCTGCACAACGCGCGACTGGGCATGTATCTCACCATCGCATCGGTCCCGCTCGAAGCTGCCGGACGTCTGGGCAATCTGCTGCCCAACATCGACTTGTCTCTGCCCAAGATATTCGTCCTTGTCACCCTCGTGGCGTGGCTCCTCGAAGTGATGATGCGGCGATTGCCACTTACCTGGACGACTGAATTGACGGTGCTGACCGCATACGCCTTGGCAGGGGCCATCTCGCTGGTCGACGCGCTCGAGTTCAGTCTTGGGTACCCAGCGCTCTTCCGATACCTGAGCACGGTCGTGTTCTATTTTCTGCTCGTGAACCTCATTCGCACCCGCCAGCAGTTCGTCACAGCGGTATCGCTGCTCGTCGGCGTGAGCGTGCTGACGTTCGGCTTCGCGATCGCGCAGCGGTACATTCCCGGATTTACGTTCGCGGATCGACTGGGCTGGGACCGGGCGGGCGCGGTCACGTACGGCGTCGAAATGATGATGCTCGATGCGGGTGATGCGGGAACGGTTGCGCGCAGTTCCGGCGTCTCCGTCCACGCCATCTTGATGGCCGTCAATACCGTGTTCATCGTGCCGTTGCTCTTTGCGGCCCTGAGGACGTTTCAGACGTTCTGGCAGCAGACGGCGATCTGGCTTGCCATCGCGGTCTGCATCGCTGCCAATTTCACGTCATATTCGCGGACCGGGCTGCTCATCCTTGGCGCGATCCTGGCGCTGCTCATCTACCGCAAGCTGATCAAGATTACGCCCTTGCACGTCGTCGCCGCGGTCATCGTGGCAGCCTGCGCCGTGCCGTTCCTGCCGGAGTCGCTCGTCAATCGGGTGTTCAGCTTCCAGAGCTATACGGTCTCGGGCAGCGAATCGCTGCGAGAACGCGTCAGACTGCTCGAAGCCGGATGGAATGCGTTTCTCGACCATCCGTGGAACGGCATGGGCATGGAAACGACGTATCGAATTTTCGACTATTACGAGTACCCGGACCAGGGGGCGGTCGTGACGGTCCACAACGGATACCTCCAGGTGGCGCTGGAGCTCGGCCTGCCAGGCTTGATCCTTCTCCTCGCGTTCTTCTACGTGACGTACCGGCGCTTCGGGCTGGCAGAACAGGTGTTCACCGGGATCGGCGATCGATCGATGGCCATGGTCGCTCGCGCGCTCCGCACCAGCCTGATTGCATTTTTCCTGGTGGGGTTTACGGTCGATTTCCTGCGAATCGGCTTCAAGAACATGTGGACGATCATGGCGTTCGCCCCCGTCCTTCACCTGATCGCCCAACGGCAGCGACAGGCCTCAGCGCCGCCGCTCAGTTCGCCCGACCCGCCAACGATGCCGCCACGTGATCGTCGCCCGGCTTCTTGAACCACGAACACCCATCGCACACTGTCGGCGTCGTTACGACGCCGCCTTTGCGGAACTGCGCCCGCGCGGACTGATACTTGGCGCCATTCCAAATCGAACGGAACCCGTCGTCCATGAAGTTCCCGAAGTCGTTGTGTTCGCCGTAGACAATGCAGCACGGCGCGACCTGGCCGTCCGGGTTCACGGTGAACGAGCGATACAAATAGAAACAGGGCGCATCGTGCTGAGATCGATAGTCGGCGCTCTCCCCTTCGACCTCCGTGCCCGCCGGCACGAACCATTCACGCTTGAGACGCTCGGTGTCCGTCATTTCGAACGCAATGCCGGGTGGGATGAGCCGGAATTTGTCGACGCCGATTTCTTTTGCCAGCTCGCGCGCGGCGGCGATCTCGCCAGCGTTGTGCTTGAACACGATAAACTGCCACTCGATGAACGGCGTGCTGCTCTTTAGCTCGCGCCTGCGCTGGACCAGCTTTCGCGCGTTGTCCAGAACCTTGTCGAGGCTCCCTCCCACACGATATTTCGCGTAACTCTCCTGCGTCGCGCCGTCAATCGACAGGCAGAGATACTCGAGGCCGCTCGTGACAAGCCGGTCAATCGTCTGCTCGTTGACGGTGTTGAAGTGCGCACTCATGTTCGTGGCCACGTTGCGTTTGCGTGCGTATTCCACCATGTCGAAGACATGCGGGTGCAGGATGGATTCGCCCCAGTTGTGCATGTTGACTTCGTAGGCGTACGGAGCCAGCTCGTCGATGACGCGGGTGAACGTTTCGTATTTCATCAGCTGCTTCTTTCGGCCACCCGTGCCGTTTCCTGTCGGGCACAACGGGCACTTCAAGTTGCAGATGTTGGTGGGATCCACGATCAGGATGTACGGGCGCCCGCGAACCTTCGTGGCCCGAAGCTTGTACTCGAGCTCCGTCAACAGAAGGTTTGCGACCTTTCTCGGCGTGGAATGCGCCAGAACCGAGCGCACGTGCCTGGACAAGCGCGTGTACTGTGGTACGGCGCGAAGGGCGCGAACGACCGTCCGGTCAAGCAATCCGGAACGCGCTGGCTGTGCGCTCATGCCACACCTCTCACGATTTCAGAAACGACCGGGGGGAGCGACGTTGCGAAGTCATGCACGGGTTTGTATCCAAAAACGCGGTGTGCTCGTGAAATATCGGCGACGGAATTCCGCAATTCGCCCGCCGCTGCCGGCCGATACGCCGGTTTGCTTGCAGTCTGCATCGCCTGCTGGACGCAGGTAAACACTTTATTGACGGTTACGGCGCTTCCGGACCCCACGTTGTAAGTCTCGCCGGTGACGTCACTGTGTGCAACTCGAACGAACGCCGACGCCACGTCCTCGACGTGGACGAAATCGCGGCACTGCTCGCCATCGCCGAAGATCTCTGGTGTCTCGCCCTTCAACGTCTTGTGCACAAAAATTGTGACGACGCCCACGTACGGGCTGAATTGCTGGCCGGATCCGTAGGTGTTGAACAGACGCAGAGCGGCGCTCGACATGCCGTCTCGCTCGCACATAAGGTGCACCAACCGCTCGCCCGCGAGCTTCGAAATACCGTACGGCGCGACAGGAACCGTCGCGTGCGTTTCCGCCAGCGGTGCCGAAGTCGGGGAGTCTGCGTACACACCCATCGTCGACGCATAGACGAACCGCCGCACTTTTGCGGCTGCGGCCGCGCGCAACACCGACGCCGTTCCCACATAGTTAATCGTGCCGTCTTCGGCGGCGAATTCGAACGACGAGCGAATCGCGACGCGCGCGGCGAGATGCAGCACGAGGTCGCAGCCTTGAATCGCGTCGCGCATGGCTTCGGCGTCGAGAATATCGCCAACCACGAGGCGTGCTGGCGCCGGAACGCGCTCGGGACGGCCCACGCTCAGATTGTCGATGACCGTGACCGGAATGTCCTGCGTGAGTAGCGCCCGCACGACATGCGACCCGATGAAGCCCGCGCCGCCCGTGACGAGCGCTCGCTGGGGCCGTCCGGCTACCATGCCGCCGTCACCGACAATGCCCCGCAATTGACCGATGCGTGCGGCATGATCACGGTGTTCTCGATATCTTCCCGCCCGCGAATCAACGTGTCCTCGAACACCAGACAATTGGTGATGCGTACCGGATGCTCGATGGTGACACGCGCGCCAACGACGGAATGCTCGATGCGAGCACCTGGATGGTGCTGCCCCCCATCTCCAACCAGCGGCATGCGCCCTTCCTTGGCCGCTTGCCAGAGGTTGACGCGCAGCATGTCCTGCGGCGTTGTCAGATTGATATCCTCTTTGACGACGTCGGCGGTCCGCACGGGGTAGCCATCGTCGATGAACACCTGAACCGCATCGGTAATTTCGTACTCGTCGCGCATCGCCGTTCTCGGCGTGCGGCGAATCGAGTCGAATATCGTCGGCTCGAAGAGATACATGCCGACGCCCTTCAATCGATTGGTCGTATGGCGGGGCTTTTCGATGACACGAGTGACCCGCCCATCCTGCGCTAGAACGACCGAGAAGTTCCGCCGGATGGCGGCGGGATCGGCCTCTTCCTTCGTGGCCAGCACGGCACCAGTCGCACCCTGCGCCTCGTACACGCGCAGCATCTGCGTCAGGTCGCGGGGCTCGAAGAAGATGTCTCCAAGGAACAACAGAAACGGCCGATCGCAGTGTCTCTCGAGATGGCCGACCGCGTGAGCGATGCCGAGCATCCGGCTCTGCTCCACGTACGTCAGATGCACACCGAGCGACTCTCCATTGCCGAATCGCCGGGTAATCTCGTAGCCCTTATGGCCGATGAGCACGTAGATATCGCGGATACCGAGACCCCGCATCAATTCAATCTGGTGCTGCATCACCGGCTTGTTGCTGACCGGGATCAGCGGCTTCGGATAGCTCTCGCTGACGATATTCATCCGCGTGCCGTGGCCGGCCGCAAGAATGGCTCCGACATAGGGTGAACTACTGTTCATGACAGAACTCCTTGGAAGCAGCGCTTCGCGATCGGTTGACTGCCGTCACGGCAAAATCCCAGACGATGAAGATGGCCGCCCGGGTTGACAATCCGACCAGGGCAAAGGCATTCAGCGGGCTGAGCGCATGACTGACATGGTGCTTGCGATAGTACCGGTAGGCGCCGTCGTGGAAATCGAGGATCATGCGGGTCCGGCGGCGGGTCCGATGGCCGCCCTTCAGGTTTTCGTCGTGGATGACTTTCGAGCCCGGGTGCGTTTCAATCGCCCACCCCGCCTTCCGCACCCGCGCGCACCAGTCAGCATCCACCCAGTAAACAAAGAAGGCCTCGTCCAGGCCCCCCACGGCGTCCAGGGCTTCCCGTCGAATGAGCAGCGCTGCCGTCGACACCCAATCGACGGCGTAAGGAGCGTCAGACGGCACGCGATCGTCCATCAAGTACCGGCGTGAAAAGCGATTGTTCGGAAACAGCTTCGTCACGAGCGACCGCCTTCCGAACACCGCGTTCAACGGGGTCGGCGCACGTCGTGCTGTTTTCTGCACCGAGAGGTCGGGATTCAGCAGCGCGGCGCCGATGATGCCCACGTGGGATGCCGCTTCCATTCTTGCCATGAGGGACGAAAGCGCGTTCGGCGTGACGCGCGTATCGCTGTCGAGCGAGAGCACGAAACGGCCCGAAGCCAGCTTCAAGGCGATGTTGAAGGCGCGCGCCAGTCCCACGTTCGAGACGCTTCGAACCAGCCGTGCGGATGGATACTGGGCCTCGACGCGATCCGGGCTCCCGTCCGTCGACCCGTTGTCGACGATCACGACCTCGTATGAACACGACGGCGGATGGGCCTGCAACGCCTGAAGGCACTGCTCGAGCAGCCTGCCCCCGTTGTAGTTCACGATCACAATCGACAGCTCGGGATCCTGGGTCGACACGTCAGAAGGCCCCATCGTGCTTCACGACGGCGACGACCGTTGCCCACAGAATCCGCATGTCGCGCCAGAACGTGCGGGACTCGACGTATTGCACGTCGAGGGCCACGGTGTCACGAAACAAGAGGTGGCCGCGGCCCTGAATTTGGGCGAGCCCCGTGACTCCGGGTGACACTCGGAACTTTCGCCGATCCGTACTCGAGTAATAAGGGCTCATCTCCGGGATTTCTGGGCGCGGGCCGACGAGCGTGATGGCGCCGGTCAGCACATTCCAGAAATTCGGCAACTCGTCCAGGCTCGTCTTCCGCAGGTAGCGCCCGACACGGGTCAGCCGGGGATCCGGATCCAACTTGAACTTGAGGTCGCGGAGATCGTCCGTCGAGTACTTGTACGCGTAGAGCTCTGGGAACCGTTGTCGGGCATCCACGTACATGGTGCGGAATTTCACGAACGTGAACGGTTTTCCTGCGATGTCGAGGCGGCGGCGCTCCGTGCGGCGCGGATCCGACGATCGCGGGTGGGCGCTCATGCGACGCCGATCGCCGCCGGACCGGAGGTTGCGTCCCATGCGGGTCTGCCAGAAGAGCGCCGGTCCCGGGGAGTCGAGCCGGATGATGACGGCAAGGGCGAGCATGATCGGGGCCGTGAGAATGAGAACGACCGATGCGACCGTAATGTCGATCGTGCGTCGCGCGATGGCGGCGATGACCGATCCGAATGCTGGAATAACATTGCGCTGGCTGGCTGAGATTGACTGAATGTTTCGTTCGGCTGGGATTGACATATGAGTCCTAATCGATGGGCTAATTCGTACGACCGCGCGAGAGTCGTGCCGGAAATGCCGCCACGACCAGCGAACCGAGGTGACCGCGAACATCCTCCTCTGAAGTAAATGTCAGGCTGTTGAACTCCGCAAAAAACGGCGCGACGCCCGCGGCCAGCAGCGCCGCGGCAAGCGCGATCGCCAGGTACAGCCATTTGCGCGGGCGAATCGGCGACAGCGGCAGCGAGGCGTAGTTGACGATCCGCACCTCGGTCAGACGCGCGCCGGCCATGTTCTCGGTCGTCCGCGCCTGCTGCCGGTTGCGAACGGCAAGCATGTAGGATTCTTCCTTCGCAGCCACGTCCCGTCCGAGATTCTGCAGCTCGAGATCGGCCTGACTCAACCGCGCGAGCTGCTGTTCGAAATCACGCAGCTGTTCCGCGAGCACCCGTTCTTCGGCGATCGCCGCGCTCAGTTCCGCGCGGTCGCCGAGCAGATGCTGCCGCAGGCCTTCGCGGACTGGATTGACCTCCGTGGTGACGGAACCCTCGAGCTGCGACTGAAGCATCTTCTCGAGCTGCCGCGCCTCTCGAATCCGCGCATCGAGATCCTGAATGGGCACGGCCTCCGGCAGAAACTGCTGACTGGCTGTGGAGCGCTGCATCTCGAGGCCGACGACTTCGCGCCGCAGGTCGTCGAGCGCCGGATCGCGGTTCGACTCCCGGCGCCCGATGATCCGTTCGGGCTCTTTCTCGAGTTGGCCCGCGAGCACATCGACGCGGGCCGCGAAGCGCGCGCGGCTGGCCGCAAGGGCCTTGCGACGATTGGCGATGTCGTTCATCGAGCTCAGCAGGAGCTTGCGCTGTTCCTCAGACGAGTACGCCTCGGATCGGCGCTTGGCCTGTTCGAGCTGCTGCTCGGCGTCGCGGAGCTCGACGGCCTTTCGCTGCGACTCCTCGTCAAAGTAGCCTCGCGCGCGCGCATCGCGCACGCTGGCATCGCGCTCGACGAATTGCTCCGCGATGTGATTGATCGCCGTCGAGGCGAGGAGCGGGTCGCTCGCACGAAACGACGCTTCGATGACGGTCGAATCCGGTAGATTCGTCGCACGCACGCGCCGCATGACGGTGTTCACGAGCTGCTCGCGCTCGAAGAATGCGCGCTCCGCCGGGGTCGGCCTCGTGCTCAGATGGATGGCGTACTTCGTCTCGTCGTAGATCGTTCCCGCTGTCTTCATCACCCACTTGTACACGGCGCGCACGTAGCGACGGGCATCTCTGATGCGATCGATCGCCGCCTCGTCAATCGCCAGCTTGTCGATGACTGGCTCGATCGTCGCACGCCCTTTCAGCGCTTCGATCTTGGCGTTCACCTCTTCTTTTCTCTCGAGCGTGCGGATGACGGAGCCAAGCTCGGGAGTGGTCGGCGACTTCACAGAAAACTCCGGCGTGCTCGTCTGCCGGCTCACAAGAATCGTCGCGGTCGCCTCGTACACCGGAGGCATCAGAAACGTCACCGCCGCCGCCGGAATGAACACGGCAAAAAATGTGGCCGCCATCGCTCGCCGCCACCTGGACATGATGGCAACGAGGTCGACGAGCGTATAGCTGCGCTCGGACTGATCGGACATACTCACCCGCTGCAAATCTAAGGGTTGAAGGTCAGAAGTGCGTAACGTCGAATCGAGATTGCCGCACCGGCCACTTCGACCAGACGAATCATACAATCGATTCGCCGCGGAAGAACCACCCAATTATCAGTTGCGACAAAAATGGATTCCATGCGCAGCACCACCGTACGACGTATTCGTAACACAGCAATCAGCATGCCTGTCCGCGGCTCACCACGCCCTCAAGTCTTTGGGTGCGATCGTGGCAGAACTCCGCGACTCCGAATACATTTGTCTCAATCGCAGATGACTTATTTTTCAGGACGGCCTGACCGAAATTGTGATCGGAAAAACCCGCACTTCGGCCTTTACTTACGCGCGTTCAATCGTAAAATGGCGGCGCACGGCTGCTCTGCACACACGATGCGTGCATGCAGGCCACAGGAGGTTAGCTAGATGTTGGTCCGCTCGATCGTCTCATTGTTCGCACTGGTTGTGCTCGCCGTTCCGTCTGCGCACGCCGCGCCGATCCTGTTTCCTTCCACGGGCGTCATCAACGGCACCGTCGTGATTCCGTTGGCGGATCCGACAGCCGTTGTCTACGACGTGCGTGGCGCCGCGCAGGTGTCCGTGATCGAGCAATCGACACTCGCCCCGATCGGTACCGCCAACTTGTTCGGGTCGGATCCATTTCCCTCTGATCAACTCACCTTGGCGAATTTGGGCTCCACGGAGTTCCTGGACTTTACATTCGATTTTTCCACGTCGACGTTCAGCCCGACTTTCAATGAGTGGAACCTGAGCGTCGTGACCGGGACGCCGCTGACGGCCCTCACCGACCCTGCACTCATCGGGTTCACCGGGCACAACGTGGCTCAGTTCCTCATCGCGGGAGAAGGAACGTTCATCTTCGACAACGAGCAGAACCCGTTTGCGCTGGTGGTTCCCTATGCGCTGAACTTCATTCTTTCAACGCAACCGGACAATCCTGCGGTGCCCGAACCGGCAACGATCGGGCTCGTGGCAACCGGGCTCGCCGTTGCGGCTCGCCGCCGTCGGAAGCTCCGGACGAACACCGCCGATTAACTTCCATGCCTGAGCGCGCAGGTGTGACAGGCGCATGTTGCACCTGCCGCACCTGCCGCGCCTATCTCTCCTAGCGCACTCATCGTGGAGACGACGCCTTTCGACCCGATCGCGAACGCGAGCCTGTTGCCGCCATTTCGCCCTCTTGTTCAATTTCCGCTTCCGGGTTGATCTGCCCCGCAATCGTCGTCAGCTTCTCGTCGGCTTCTTTCTCTTCTTCGAGCGTCTGCCCCAGCAGATCCTTCGCCTCCTGCATGTCCAGAGCAGCGACCGGCCGCCCGGCCGACGTGCTGCAGATGCCGGACGGCTCAATCTTGATTAGCGACGACCGCGGCGGTCGCCTGATTCGCGTCAGCTACCGTCGTTAGCGAAGCGAGGTACACGTTACTGCAGATCCCTCACGGTCTCTCCAGCAAATCCGATCCGTTTGGCTCTCAGCTTGCCGTCCGCGCTCTCCAGGAATTCGAGATACAACTTGTCGTCATCGCCCAGAATCAGCCTGCCTGGTACGCCGGTCTGCCTATTCAAGAATCGGATGTACCCTCCGCCCTCGGCGTCCCCCACAATTGTTATCCGTTCGCGGTTACGCGGATCGCCCTTCCCGACAGGCGCGTCGAACCCCATCACGACGCGATCGTTGTTCAGGAGGCCGACGGCGAAGCGCTCGATTCCTTGGGGATCGTTGATCCTGATGCCCGTCGAGGGACTGACGCGCCCCTGAGGGTCCGCGAGCGGCGCGCCAAGAACGATGCGGTCACGACCAGCAGCGTCTTCGATGACCAGCCCCTTTGCACGCAAGACACTCGGTTCCTGCGTCAGCCTTCAGTCGACAGTCGGCGGCTGTCAGTCGACAGTCTCAGTCTCCAGTCATAAGTCTGAGTCTCCAGTCATCAGACAGCTGCCTGAGACTATTGACTGCTAACTGAGACTACCGACTGCGGACTGAGACTGATCACTGCCAACTGCCGACTGATATGAACTCAAGGAGACTTGACAAGCTATATATGCACTGATATACATATGTGCCTGTATGCATCTCGACGTCTTCCGAACCCTTGCTGACCCAACTCGCCGCTTCATTGTCGAGGCGCTCCGTGACGGCGAGCGCGCGGTCAACGATATTGTGGAAGCGGTCGACATCGACCAATCGGGCGTTTCTCGGCATCTCCGCATCCTTCAGGAATCGGGCTTCGTCGAAGTGCGTCCGGAAGGGTCACGGCGAGTGTACTCACTCCGTCCGGAACCCTTTCGCGAACTCGATCGATGGATGACCGGATATCGAGCTCTCTGGGAAGCGCGCCTCGACAGGTTCGGTGCGGCGCTCCGCCAGAAACAGAAGCGAGCAGCAGCCAGGCACAAGGAGCGTATCAAGTGACGATCGCGAGTATCGGCGGGTCGAGCAGTCAAAAGGGAACGATCACGATCGAGCGGACCTATCACGCACGCATCGAGGAAGTGTGGGCCCTATGGACGACGAAGGACGGCATCGAGTCGTGGTGGGGTCCCGATGGCTTCACGGTAACGGTACACAGCATCGACCTTCGGCCGGGTGGCGAGCTGAGATACGGGATGACAGCGACGGCCACGCCTCAAATCGAGTTCATGAAAAAAGCTGGTATGCCGCTCTCGACCGAGCACCGCGTGGTCTATACCGCAGTGGTCCCTTCGTCACGGCTCGCATTCACTCACCTCGTCGACTTCGTTCCGGGTATCGAGCCGTACAACGTGTCGATTCTGGTCGAACTTCACGAGGCGCCCAACGGCGTGCGGATCGTCCTGACAGTCGACCGCATGCACGATGACGTCTGGACGCAGCGTGCGGTCGCGGGTTGGGAGAGCGAGCTCCGTAAGCTCGAGAAGGTGCTCAAGGCAAAGGAATGAGAGAAGGCGCACGGAGCGCGACCGCGGTGCTCACCGGCTTCGCATCTGTCGCAGCGCTATCACTCGCGACCGATCAGATCCTGCATGTCCTACACGTCTATCCGCCGTGGGGCGAGCCGATGTACGAGACCCGCTTGAATCTGCTCGCGCTCTCTTATCGCATCCTTTACACGGTCCTTGGCGGCTACCTCACCGCAATCCTGGCGCCGCACGCGCCCATGCGTCACGTGATCGTCGTTGGGATTCTCGGGCTTATTGCGGGCGCTGCCAGCGCGATCGCCACAATCGGTATGGCTGATCTCGGTCCCGACTGGTACCCAATCGCCATCGCGCTCACGGCATTTCCCTGCGTCTGGCTCGGCGGAGTGCTTCGCACGATTCGGACACGCTCACAACTCCACGCCTAAGTGCGTCGGTGTGACAGGCGCGCACCCGCCTCCGCGCCTAACGGCGCTACGGCGGGCAAGCTCAACGCACCTGCCGCACCTATCGCACCTTACGCACCCGTCGCACCTAGTCTTGGCGTTTCTTGCTGCGAGACGATGCCTTGCGGCCCGATCGTGAGCGCGAGCCAACGGCCGCCATTTCGCCCTCTTGTTCAATTTCCGCTTCCGGGTTGATCTGCCCCGCAATCGTCGTCAGCTTCTCGTCGGCTTCTTTCTCTTCTTCGAGCGTCTGCCCCAGCAGATCCTTCGCCTCCTGCATGTCCAGGACTTCGGCAAACGTGGCCAGCGTCCCGTAGGTCGCGATCTCGTAGTGCTCGACTTTTTGAGCCGACGCAATCAACGCCGCGTCGAGCGTAGACCCGTCGAGCTCTTCCATCGCTTCCTGACCTTCTTCGATCAGCCCTTTCATGCCCTCGCAGGTCTTGCCGCGGGCGGCCATCCCAAATAGCTGGAACACCTCTTCAAGACGGCTCACGTGCATCCGGGTGATCTCGAGGTGCTCCTCGAATGCGGACCGGAGCTCGTCGCTTCCGGCGGCCTTGGCCATCTTCGGCAGCGCTTTCGTGAGCTGCTTTTCCGCATCGTAGATATCCTTGATTTCCTCGACGAAGAGCTCTTTCAGATTTTCAGCTGCCATTGTGCTTCCTTTCGCAGTGCGCGCCTGCGGGGCGCGCGATAGAACACTGTACGGAGCAATGCGTATCACTGCCCCATCAAGAATTTGAGCAAGAGGCACGCCAGCCAACGGAGCGTGAAATGAAGGCGGGAAAAAAATAGGAGAGGAAAAACGCTGTAGCAACTCAATTCATCGTAGGCTAGTCCTCATGAATTGGCTCTTCAAAGAAGAACCCTCGAGTTACAGCTTCGAACAGTTCACCAAGGACGGCGGAACGTCCTGGTCTGGGGTGAAGAACCCACTTGCACAGAAACACCTCGGCGGCGTCAAAAAGGGCGACCGCATTTTTTACTATCACACTGGGAACGAAAAAGCCGTGATCGGCATCGCCCGCGCGACCAGCGATGCATATCCGGACCCAAAGGACAAAAGCGGAAAAGCTGTGGTGGTCGACATCGCGCCCGTCCGCGAACTGGACAGGCCGGTGACCTTGGCCGAGATCAAGGCGGCGAAGGCGTTCGCGACCTTTGTATTGACTCGCCTTCCGCGACTGTCGGTGATGCCCGTAACTGACGCCGAATGGAAGGAGATCGAAAAAAGGTCGCGCGAGGTATTGAAATAGCCGCTAGGTAAAAGTCTTCCGTTCAAAGACCTTTGTGCCTCTGTCAGCGAGGAAACTCGTTGCGTCCTCAGGCGCCGATTTCGAGCAAACTGCTTGTTTTGAGCCCATTTACGGTCAGAAGTTGATGCCTGGTACCAGCTGAGTACTCGGTACATTAGTTGCTCAAGCACGGGGCGGAGTTTGATATGAGCACCCGACCAGACACCGCCCATCCGCGAGCCCGATCAAGACGCCATCGTCGTCGCACGACCATGGTCTGGTTGAGTGTGATCGCTGTAGCCCTCGTCATCGCCGCGGCGGCATTGAGCGTCGGCATCACCAAGACGAAGATTGTTGCGCCGACGCCTTCTCAACAAATTCCCGCCGAGGGTATCGCGCTGGCGCGTGCGGAATCGCCGGCAGCGGTGAGGACGGTCTACGCTCATTCCGTCATCGACGGCGGCGTGCGCAACAGGCAGGAACTGGCGGACGCCATGTCGCGCGATGGCGTCGTGGCCGCCCACTACCGGTCTGTTTCACCCGAGGCGATCCGCCCTGTGCAAGTGAAAGAGGATCGTCTCGCGTACATGTCGTATCGAATCGGCAACAAGATTTACTGGACCAAGAACAAGGTCAGGCTGAATCAGGGAGAAACGATTCTCACGGACGGCGTCAACGAGATTCGCGCGCGATGCGGCAATTGCATCTCGCTGCAGCCGATGGCACCGACCTCCGACAGCGAGCCAGATGCGGTCGAGTTCGACGCGCTCACGGCCCCCGGACCACTGGTCGTCAATTCGGCTCCACCCAGCACGCCTCCGTTTCTGCCTCAGGACGTCGCGATAGGGCCGGACGGAGCGCTCAACCTCGTATCCTCTGGCTTGTCTCAAAGCGACCCGCCGTCGTTTGGTGGTGGAATGCTTGGTGGTGTTGTTCCGGGGATTCCCGAAACAGATCTCCCGCCGCCGGGAGATCCGGGCGGTAATCCAGTGACAGATCCACTACCGCCACTGTTCCCCCCGTCGACGCCCGGTGACCCAGGGGATCCCGGCAGTCCTGGTGTCCCCGGAGTGCCTGGAGATCCGGGTGACCCCGGTGGCAATCCGCCCCGCACTCCGCCCGGCAAGCCTGGTGATCCTGGCGATCCCGGCGATCCGGGTGACCCTGGCGACCCTGGTGATCCCGGTGACCCCGGCGATCCATTCACGCCGCCGGTGGAAACCACACCGGTTCCCGAGCCCGGCACAATAATGCTCGTAACCGGAGGACTGGCGACATTATTGTCGCGTCGGCACTCGCGCCGGCGCGGCTGAAATCCGGCGCGAATTCTGTAAGCGCGTGTGCCGAACTGTAACGGACAGTTTTGGTTTTCTTCAGAAAACCCTTATATTTCGCTGGTTTTTGGCCGCATCGTAACTTGCACTACGCAGGGCGATGCGATCAGCGCTCGCCTGCCTGTTGGTAATCTGCACGTTTGCTGCACCCAGTCACCACGCGCCTGCGAGCTCGCGACTTCATTTCTTCCAGCTGTTGAAGGAGCCGCGGCCGGTGGCCCCGGCTGCGAACGCAGCCTTCATCGACACCTCCGCACTCCAGGAAATGCTGCGTGGCTCGAACGACCGTCCCCAGCGCTGGAACCGCGCACCTGAACTGACGGTGCTCGAGACGGTGATGCAGTACCACAACGGCGAACCGACCGCCTATACCGCCACGTCGGAGCAGTTGACCGGGCAGGAAGTCGATGCACTGACGAAGGATCTGACGGCAGCACTCGCCTCGCTCACCGACAACACCTACGATCAGTTCGCGGCGATTCACCGCGAGTCCGTCGCTGCAGGCACGAGCGTGCGCTTATTGCGGCCGGGGCAGATTGTGGTCGGACGCTATCGCGACGTGCAGAAGCTCGTGCAGACAATCGGTTATGGCGGCAGGGCGTCGCGCGCCGACGGAACGATTACCGGCGCCGCAATCATCCTCGATAGCGATTACGACCGGACGAGCGCGAAAAGGAAACTGCTGCGAACGCATGAGCTGGGGCACGCCTTGGGATACAACCACGTCCAGTCTCAAATCTCGATCATGAACCCGAGCATCGGCCCGGAGCTCACTGATTTCGATCGACGAGCGGCGAGAATGGCGTTTCCTTCTCCTCTCGCCTCGAGCTCGAACTAAGACCCTCGGACGTGAGCCGATAGGCAATCGCGTGCCCTCTCTCTCCCAATAAGACGGGCTTCCCGTTAACAGTCGCTGAAAGCGCTCCTCCATCGTCGCTCTCAATGAGCAACTCTTCGCGAGGACGCAATAGGACCTCGTCACCCGCTTGGAGAGCACGCCAATCCAGCACCGTCCCATCGACAACCACGCGCACTCGGCACCGCCCCGTGGCGCGAACGTGGATGACGAATGGTTCTCGCGCCAACGGTCGATCGACGGAAACGGCCGGCTGATGCGACACGGTCGACTGAGGCGCGACATCTCCAGGGTCAGAGTGCGCGACAGGCCAGCGCCGCTGCGCGATCGTCCCCAGCAACAGCACGAACAGCGATAACAAAAGCACACCGCCTGCACGGCGAGGTAGGCGCGATCGCCCATTCGTCGGGCGTGGCCAGCTCTCGTCAGCCACCTGGCGTTCAGTCTCGCGACGTTCAGGCGAATCCGCGTGAAGCGCGCGATGCAGGGCGACTCCGGACGCATCCACTGCGTGGGCAAGCCGGCGCCACTCGTGATTGATCTGATTGATCCGAAGCTTCAGTTCGTCTGACTGTTCATCCATTCGCGCTCACCCTCTCACTGACGCGGGGGCGGTCGAAGCGATGCCTCAATCGCCCGCCGTCCACGCTGGAACATCGTGAGGGACTCGATCGCCGCGCTGGTGCGCGCGCTGTTCGTCATGTCCGGTGAGAGCCGGAGATACGCAGATTCCTGAGTCGCCGCCTGAGCCAGGTTCGCAGCGCCAAGGAGCAAGCCGTGCGCTTCCTTGATTTGGGGAGGCGGCGGGCGCTGATCGAGCGTGCGCTTCACAAATTCAATCGCATCGCGCAGCGCCTGCATCTTCGAAGGCGTTGTTGAGATTCTGCCAAGCTGCTGAAGCTCCCCTTCCAATGCGTCAAAGCGCTTCAACGCCGGCCTGACGTCATTCACATAGGCCCGCACGGCCTCAGCTCCCAGGGCGCGTCCATCGCGAAGCAACTGTGCTTGGGCCGCGATCGCGAACTGCGCCTCCAATGCGACCATGGTCGAGAAGACCACGTCCTGACGCTTTCCGCCCAGCCGGCGGTCCTGTTCCATCAGATCGGCCTGCAGCGACGTGATCGCACGCACCTTGCCCTCGCGTGCCGCTTCTACTGCGCGCTCGATGATGCCGGCGCTGAGCTGACGGTAGGCTTCGTCCACTCGGGCCTCGCTCCTCAGCGCCGCTGCGACACGCCGCTGACCGGTTTCGAACCATACGGCGGGAACCTCGGCACGATGCCGTTCCAGCGATTCGGCCGTTATGCGAAGCACCGCCGTCCGCTCGGCCGGCACGGTCAGCAGCGAGACGAACCGCATCGCGTTCTCGATCAGGTTGATGAATGTCGGAGGCCGAAACGCAATATGGGGCGGGGGGGCGATGGTCAGGGCCATCAGGCTCAAATCGACATGGTTCACGCCGGCGGCGGCGCGGAGCTGGCTGAGAATCGAGTCCAGCAAGCTGACGGCGTCGTTGACATCGCGTGCGCGGTATCCATAGTGCGAAGCCGGCCACTCGATCAATCGTCGCCTCGCCGTTTCAACGAGCGTCACACGCGCGACCGGATCGGTCTGGGTCGGCACCGCATCGAGCATCGCGCTGACTTGCTGGCTGAGATCGGCAAACTCTCGTGGTCCGCGTGTGAGCGTATAGCGGGCGGCCCTGACCGATTCGGCCGCGCGCGTGGTCGCCTTGAGATCGAATACCGACTTGGGTAGCGAGACGACCTCTACTCGCGGCGCGTCGCTGTCGTCAAATGGCAGCAGGAACGTGATCCGATCGTCTGCCTCGGCGTAGTCACCATGACTGTAGATGGTCGTTCCGTCGGCGAGGACGAGCGGGATCCATGCCCTCCCCAGCGTCGTGGCCGCGGAAGGCGGCGCGAAGGTGTTCCGAAGAGGCTCGGCAATCGCGAGCCAGCGGCTCAGGAGACTCACCTCGTCGGACGATGGCGCGACATGCACCATCGCGGTGTCGGAAGCCGCGGTCGCACCCGCCGGCCGCCCCACGTGCCGACTAACGTAGGGTCCGGCTTCTCGGGCGACGTAGCCTTGGCGAAGACGGCTAGCCGGACCTTGGTCGACGTTCTTCGGAGCGGGTGTTGACCGCCGTGCGAAGAGACCCACATCGGCAGCTTCTGCACGTTCGAAATCAACGTAGACAAGATCGCCGGATACTCGTACTCGATGACGGTATGCCCTGGCCAGTGAGATTCGTACCTGCGTGACTGAGCCGCTCCGTGGAGAACGGGTCGTGTGAACGGAAAGGCGCGAAATCATGCCGCCTTCCGCAACGGCCATATCGCGGCGTTCAGCGACGATCCCGCCCAGCTCGACAACCAGGGTGCGCTCGTCAGCGGCGGTCGTCGCCACCAGTGCGGCCAGAGTGGAGGTTCGTATCGCCAGCGACGAGCCTGCGCCCGCGGCAAGGACGCTCAATGACTGCAAGTGGCCGGGAGGATCGTCGGCGGCACCGATTTCCTTCCCGAGCAGGAGCCCAAGCAAAAGCCCAAGCAAAAGAATGACGGCCGTCCTCATCGTCTGTTCAGCGAGCCGGCGGCGCCGGAGCTCGCAGTCTAGCGTAGAATGGGCGCTGTATGTACTACGGTTTCAGAGAGTCTCCCTTCAGCCTGACACCGGATCCCAAGTTTGCATACTCGTCGACGTCCCACGAGCGTGCGCTGCAAACCATCGTCCATGCTCTCGGCCGCCGCGAAGGGTTAATCGTCGTCACCGGCGACATCGGTTGCGGGAAAACCACGTTGTGCCGCCGGCTCCTGCCGCTGCTGCCGCCGCGAACGTTCCTCTCGCTCGTCCTGAACCCGTTTCTTGCGGCGGATGACCTGCTCACGCAAGTACTCGAAGATTACGATCTCGCGCCGGCGGGCGATGTGCGGCGCGGATCGCTGGCCCGCAGCAGCTGTCACGAGCTCGTGCGGACGCTCCATGAATTCCTCAACACGCTCTCGCAGGTCAACGGCACCGCCGTTATCATCATCGACGAAGCGCAGAATCTGCCGCTGAGAACCCTCGAGCAGATCCGTTTGCTGTCGAACTTCGAAACCGACACCACCAAATTGCTGCAGATTATCCTCGTGGGTCAGCGGGAGCTCGAGCCGATTCTGGAGCTCGACGAAATGCGGCAGCTGAACCAGCGGGTCTCGCGGCGTTGCCGTATCGAGCCGTTGTCGTCGCGCGAAGTGGCGGAGTATGTGGAGTACCGGTTGTCCGTGGCGACGCCGGCTGGTGAAGCACCGCCTGTCCGGTTCACGTCTGGTGCGCTCACCACCATCTCGCGGCTTTCCGAAGGCGTGCCGCGGATCATCAATCTGCTGTGCGATCGTTCGTTGGAGATCGGAGATGCGCGGGGCGAGGTCAACATCAATCGCGTTCTCGTGCTGGCCGCTGCAAAGGACCTCGAGCTTCCAGTCTCAACAGCCATTCGCTTCGGCCCGGACATCGCGCTGCGTCCCCTCCTCAGAGGTGCCGCAGCAGCGGCCCTCGTTGGCGCGGCCGCCGGCGGGATCTACGTGACTCGCGGGACGTGGTTGAACTGGCTCGACGGGTCCGCCGAGACCAGCACGCAGGTCGCGCAAGCACCACCGCCCGCCGCTGCCACTCCATCGCCGGCTGCCCCCTCGCTCGACCTCGCGGCCCTCAAACCTGATCCGGCCGCCGCACCTCAGCCAGACAGCCCGGCGCCGCCGGCGACCGCCATCCTCGAGGCAGCGCCGTCCTACGAGCTCACCGTTGCGTCGTTCGAAACGGCCGGCAGGGCCAGAAAGGTCGCGGACGATCTTGTTGGACAGGGACATCCAGCCCGCGTCTCGACGTCCGATTCGGGCCGCTGGCAGATGGTGATTGTGGGACCGTACACGTCCCTGACAGAAGCCATGGACGCGAGCGCGACGCTCGAGAGACTAGGGTTCGCGGGTATCAGGCTCGCAAAGTCCCCATAACGTGTACGTAACCCGCCTAGCCCGTGGGGGCGAGCGATTCGTCCGCCGACTCGCCTGGATCGTCCTGGCGGGCGCGCTCGAGTGAATCGGAGATGATCTCGATGAACGATTCCATCGAGGTCTCGACTTCGCGGCGTCGAGCTAGCAACGCGTCGATCTGTCCTTGGATTCCACGCGCCTGATCGCGCAGCCGCTGAACGATCACCTCACCACGCTCCTGCGCATCGCGCAGAATCTGACGTCCTTCTTCCTCGGCGCGCTCGCGGATATCGTCGGCCGCCCTGGCTGCGACAATCAGCGCGCGCTGCACGTCGCGCTCGCTGCTGAGTTGCTCGACCACGGAGCCCTGGAGCAGGTTCATTTCGTTAGCCAGTCGTTCGATCTCGCGCCGGGACTCGTCGTTTTCGCTCGCCAGCTTTGCCAGTGCCGCAACCACTTCACGCCGGTCGAATCCGCGAAACCGAACACGAAAATTTGGATAGCGCATAGAGACCCTCACCTCAGATGGAAAGGAAGCTATCACAGGTGCCGTCATTGCGCAGGCGCAAAATATCCGCCCCGCGTCGAAATCTGCAGCCCGGTCAGGCGCGACTTGATCTCGACCGTGCGCCACGAGCCGTCGTGCTTGGAGTTACTCGAGGTATAGCTGAGCACATATCGCCGGCGCAGGTTTTCGACCACGCCTTTGTATTGCTCGGCAAGTCCCGCCACGTCGGCAGGAAAATAGGCCTGTCCTCCCGATTCCTTGGCGAGCTTCTCCAAGAAGTCGCGCTGGACGCGGGCGCCCAGGCCAATCGGGAAGATGCTGGCGTTCACGTTACGGAGCAGCTTGAGCACGTCTTCGAAACTGTGCTCGCTCCCAGGACCTGTTCCCGGATTGTTCTCGTCTCGCCCGTCGCTCAGAACGACGACCGCAAGCCGCCCGGGCACTTTATTGAGCGTCATCAGAGAATTGTAGAGCGCGTCGTACAGCGCGGTTCCGCCAGCCGGCTTGTAGTTGTCTATCGCATCGAACGTGAACCGCCGATCGGTGCCGAGCATATGGGCGAACACTGGGTTGTCGGCAAACGTGATCAGGGCGAGGCTGTCTTCCGGACGAACGGCCGCGACAAAATCGCGGGCCGCTTGCCGCACGGCCTCGGCGCTCTTCACCATGCTGCCGCTCTCGTCGATGGCCATCACGATCGAGACCGGCTCGACCGCCTCCTGAAACGTCTCGACCTTCTGCACCACGCCGTCTTCGACCACCTCGAGGTCGCCCGCCGCAACGTCGAGGTACTCGTGCGAGGAGTTCATGACGGTGAATTCGAGCGTGGGCCGGATCGGTGGCGGTCTCGGCGCGAAATAGCCCGCGCGCGTGCGGACGCGGTACCCCTCGGGAACCTCGACAGAGATCTCGCGCCAGGTTCCGTCCTTTTTCCGGTCCGACGGGGTATAGCTAATGAGATAGCGGCTGTACACGTCGGTTGACACCGCCTCGGAAATGTCGCGGAGCTGCGACTCTCGCGGCGGAAAATACAAGCGGCCGCCGGTCTTCTCCGTGAGCTCCCTCAAGAGACGCTCGCCTCTCAGCGAAATTCCTGCCACGCCACCGATACCGACGACATACACCGCGATCTGGTGTTCCTGCGCGGCTTTGAGCGCGGACGCAAGATCGCCGCTGCTGTGTTCGTCGTATCCATCCGTAATCAGGATGATGGCACGACGTCCCTCTGCCCCATCGAACAGGGCCGTGCTTTCCAGCAGGCTGTCCATAATGGCCGTGCCGCCCTGCGCCCGCATGGCCGCCACCGCTTCGCCGATGGTCTTCGCGTCGTTCGTCGGACCGGTGATGGTGCCAAGCTTCTTGTTGAAGGGAACGACGATGATCTTGTCGTGCTGACGGAGCGCGTCGCCCAGCCGTTCGGCTGCCAGGCGGACGAACTCGATACGGCGCGACATGCTCTGGCTGTTGTCGACGAGAAGCGCGATCGTGGTTGGAACCGTCTGCCGCGCGACGTTGTCGGCCTTCTGCGGCACGCCGTTCTCGCGGACCACGAACAGCGAGGGATCGAGATGGGACACGAAACGGCCGTCCCTGTCGTAGACGCCCGCTTCCAGAAGCACGCTCGTCACATCGCTTTGATCAGTGATTTCGAACGCGGGAAGGGAGACGGTATCCGAGGCGGTGCGGCCCGCTGCATCCTGCACCTGAACGACGATCTCGCGCCGTTCGAACGGATTGTCGTCCACCCAATCGATGGTGTAAGGCGGCGCGGCGACTTCGCCGAGCAGTTTTCCGTCTACGTAGAACCAGGCGCGGAACGGCGGGGCGTCTTTGGGCGCTCCGAGGATCTGCGCAACGATCCGGACTTTGGTGATCACGCCGGTCCGGCCTAGGGGCGAAGTAATGTCGACCGACCAGTCCGGGGCCTGACCCGCGGACAGATAGGTGGTCAGGAGCAGCGCAAAGCTCAGGCCGGCGACAGTGAGCCTTATCAAGGCTTGAGCACCCAGACTGACTTGCGATACTTCACCGGCACGCCGTTCCTGACGGCCGGACTGAAGCGCCAAGTCTTGGCGGCGCTCGAGGTCATCACCACGACCATCGCTTCGCCCATTGTCGAGGGCGCGCGCCGCACCTTCACTGACTCAACGTCGCCGGACAACCCGACAATGACATCGACAATTGCCACATCGTCCATGGTCATTCCGGGCGGAAGCTCGTTTGAAAATCGAGGATAGATCGCCGTCGGCGGTTTCACGTCCGCGTCTTTCTCCGAGTAAGTTGTGAGATCCGCAACCGTCTGCTCCGAGACGGATGAAGCACTCGGCGCCTCCGAAGCGAATCCCCCTTGAACTGAATCCGGTTGGCGGCTCATCGTATCGGACCGCTCCGTGAGCGGCTGGATAGATTGCCTTGTGCGCTGCGGCGAATGGGAAGGGCTGACGGGTGCCGGTGCAGCTTCCGATACCACCACCGCAGATGGACGTCTGCTTGAAAACATTCGATCCACAAATTTGTCCACAGCCGATGTGGCCATGCTCACCATTCCACTGTCCACCTCGGGGACAGACGCGGAATCGATATTCCCCATTTGCTGGGCTTGCCGCGATGCGACAAACCATAGTCCCAGGCTTGCCAACGCGGCAACGCACAACGCAGACACGAGGATGAAGATCGGCTTTCGATTGAACCGCCAGCTCGCTGCATGAGGCTTCGGAGTCTCTGCTTGCTTGGGCAACTCTACAGCGTGAGGTGCAGGAGCCACCCGAGTCGTCAATCGCTCATACACGCCCCGAACGAGATCCACGCGATTAGGCCGCTCAAAAAACCGCAGCGCTTCTGAGAACTCTTTTAGCGACTGATAAACTGGAGGACTGAACAAGGCCTGCGCTGCAACCAACCGAAGTGCGGGAGGCGTGCCAGCATCTGGCATCAGCAGGCGAAAGAGTTCACCAACGCGCCCTGCCGCACCCGACAAATCGCCGAGGCCCTTTCCGGTTGCCGACACGCTGCCGGAGGCATCGATCACGACGTCGCCAGGGTCTATCGTCGAATTCGCCACTTCAGGGAGAAATGCGTCGAGACTGAACAAGCTGCTGCGCTCGCGGTCGGCGGACTCCAGCATCGTCAGGCAGAGACTCTGAACAATGGCGAGAGCTTCGTACCACTCAACAGGGAACTGAAGAGCCAGAAGTCGGGCTACAGAAACACTTCCAGCTTGGTCAACCATTTGGGCTTTCTGGGTTTATCGGACAACCTGGACGCGCGGAAAACGCCGGATCTTGATCGTAGAGGGCGTAGTGGTGAGTGTCAAGTTGGTTAGGAGGCTTACAGTTCCGTAAGTGCCAGGTTGAGAACCACTCAGAAATCAAAGCAATTTTGCTCGTGACCTTGGAGACCCTCTTGCATTTCTCAACACATGCACTCGCGTGTAGAACGAGCCGCGCTCTTGATGCTCACGTTTCTGAACACCCTGCTGCTCTTGCTCTGGCTTGACCTCGGCGTCCTCTATCAGCCCCAACACTTCGGCAACCAGAATGCCGGACTGCTGTCCTCGCTGACCGAATTCTTCAACTAGGCTTTCCGGCAGCTGTTCGGACTTCATTTCATGTAGCATTCCGACGAGTTGGCGCACCTGAGTCCGGGGCCGCATAGCCCGAAAACCGCCTCCATCGTGCTCGTCATGCGGTGCGGGGTGGCCGCATTTCTTATTTTCCTCATAACCCGCACGTGGGCCGATCCGGACCTCTGGGGTCATTTGCTTTTTGGTCGCGACATCGTGCAGACAGGACACCTGCCTAGTGCGGATACGTTCTCTTTCACAAGTGATAAAGCATGGATTAACCACGAGTGGCTTGCGGAAGTGTTCATGTATCTCGCCTACTCGAGGGCGGGAAGCTTTGGTCTCATCGCGTTGAAGACGGCTGTGGTTCTCACAGCAGTGGGTGCCGTTCTGGTGATTTTCAAAGCCGCGGCGATCGAGTCGTCTCTCCACGATCTACTGATCTTCCTCGTTGTGGCAGGCATGTTCAGTCGCACACACGTACTGAGGCCGCAAGTATTTTCAGTCGCGCTGTTCGCAATCCTCCTGATGGTTCAAATAAGGGCTGACCGCGGGTCGTGGAAAAGCCTGGTCGCTGTCCCCTTGATGTTCGCTGCCTGGGTCAACCTGCATGGCGGTTGGATCGTGGGAGCCGCGGCGTTCGCCCTCTGGACTATCCTAAATCTCTTCTCCGAGCACCAACGTCGCCATAGAACGTGGATCCTCGGTATTGCCATTGCGAGCGCCCTGGCGACGCTCATCAATCCTTATGGATGGCGCCTTTGGATGTTTCTTGGGGAAACGGTGCGGTTCGAGCGCGTCGAGATTTCGGACTGGCAACCACTCTGGAAGTTACCAGCGTTGGCTATTGCGCCGTGGATAGCGGCTGCAGTCGTCGCGGGGCTTGCCATCGTACGTGGGAACCATCTTCTCAATACTCGTTCATTGCTCATCATGGCGCTGTGCGGTATCGCCTCCTTGTTTGTCGGTCGCCTTGATGTCTTCTTCATACTCAGCGCAGTCATGCTGACCGCACCGGCGATTGGTGAAGGTGCGCGCGGCGCAGGTGAAAATCGAAGCGCTGGTCTCGCGTTCGCCGCAGTGGTCGTTGGCACGATCGGTTTTGTCTGGAGTCAGCCGAGATTGGGGTGCGTCATTATGGACGCAAGCTCACAGCCTGAGCCGGAGGTCGTGCAGCTCGTCAAGGAACAGGGCCTTCGGGGCCGTATGTTGACGTTCTTCGATTGGGGGGAGTATGCACTGTGGCACTTGGCACCGGCGGTTCGAGTGTCATTCGATGGACGGCGAGAAACTGTTTACTCCCAGAGGATTATTGATGATCACATACGGATCTACCGCGACGATCCCGGCGCAGAGCAGATCGTCTCTTCCATGAACCCCGACTACGTCTGGCTGCCGTCGCAGTCTGGCGTGCTCCGTCGTCTCGAAGGGCATGGCTGGAATCCTCTATTTCGCGGGCCCGTCTCAACTCTGCTCGCGGCGGAGAATGCCGTCGGCTCGTCAGGACCAGCGATGGTTGGGCGTACACCTGAGTCGCGCTGCTTTCCCGCACATTAATGACTGAGCGAAACCGGGCTGTATTGACGCTGTTGGCGCTAGGCGCGCTCGCGATCGCAGCGCTCTACGGTACGAAACCTTCGGCCATGGCCGGAACAGTCACCGGCGCCATCGACATCGTGACCTATCGAGCCATCCTGGGCAAGTTACGAGTCGGAACGCCGTACTACGTTGCGGTCGGCGAGGAGCTGCGGCAGGGTCGCTACGCAACCCGCGAAGTCTTCAACTGGCGGACACCGCTTCACTGGAGCGCCCTCTCCCTCGTCCCGGAGGTCGTGAGTCGTGCCCTACTAATAGCATTCGGCCTGGTCCTGTGTGTTGCCACGCTCGTCGTCACAGCGCAGCGGCCAACCGTTGCTCGCTGGACTGCGGTCACAATGCAAGTCGGGACCTTAGCAATAGTTTCGGTGCCCGAGGCGATCCTCATGAGCGAAACCTGGGCCGGAGTGCTGATCGGCCTCTCGGTGTGCGCCTACTCCGTCCAGCGCCCGCAGCTCGCCGTGCCATTAGGACTATTTGCACTGTTCGTCCGTGAGCTTGCCGCCCCTTATTGCGTGGTCTGCACAGTGCTTGCTCTTGTTCACAAGCGCTGGTGCGAGGCGGGAACATGGCTCGGGGGAGCATGTCTCTACGCTATCTATTACGGATGGCACTTCACCCAAATCAACTTGCACCGTCTTCCATCGGACCTTGCACACGCCAGTTCATGGCTGGAGTTAGGCGGCTTGCCATCCCTTCTGGCGAAGGTCCACTGGCACGGGTGGCTACTCGTGACGCCAATGCCTTTAACAGCCTTCGCGCTGGTACTCGTCGTGGCGGGCACGGCGGCTGCTGGCGCTCCCCGGCACGTCCGCCTGACGAGCGCGGCCTATCTGGTGTTCTTTCTAGCCGCCGGGAAGGGATTCGACGCATATTGGGGCACTATGGCGTGGCCTACATGGGCACTCGCCTTCGGATATGGGGTGGCGGCGACCCGTCGGGCATTCAGGACGGCGTTCGCGCGACTCCCCTCCACACGACTCCCCTCGACTTGACACTGACAACATCGGGCGACACACTCGGCGCACCATGCCTTTAGGCCTCGCTCGACGGCCGGATCTCCATGGGGCAATAGACGAAGGCGAGCAACACCGCCTCGAGTACATTATCGCCATCGCGCGCGCTTTTCTCGCCGGCGCCGCCCTCCTCGCCACCTATCTCGCGCCAAGCGAACCGACGACCTACTCATCGCTCGCATATTCGCTCCTTGTCTTCTACGACATCTACGCGGCAATTCTTCTGCTCCTCTTCCGATTTGGTCCGCTCAGCGCAGCGCGATTGGGGCTGTTGCTTCACACAATCGATCTCGTCTGGGCGGTAAGTCTCACGTTTCTCACTGAGGGCCCTAATAGCCCCTTCTTCGCGCTCTTTGTCTTCGTACTGTTGGCAGCTGCATGTCGCTGGGGATTTCGCGAGACCATCCTTACGGGTTTTATCGTTGTGATTCTGTTCCTGTTCGAGGCTGTTGGATTGTCTCTGGGATTCGTCGCAAGCAGTTTGGAATTACAAGCGCTTATCATGCGCTGCGCGTACTTTCTGCTGGCGACGTTTCTCCTTGCCTATCTATCCGAGCAGGCCAAAGGCCTTCGCGCGGAAGCGACGGTCGTCAATCGATTGGTCGATAGAGTACATGTTCGAGACGGTCTGGCTGCGAACATGCAAGCGGTGCTGGGCGATCTACTAAAGCTATTCGGCGGCAGGCAGATTGTCGTCGTACTGGAAGAGGTCGGCAGCCGCCGCATCGTACTCTGGGAGGTCGTCATGGACGGCAGCACGGAGGCGCCCCTGCGCTTCAGGGACCTAGAACCCGCTCAGGCACGCGACTATCTTTTCCCTCTGCCGGCTGACGTTGCTGTCTGGCAGGTGACGCGGGCTGCTAGGCGCGGGAACGTGCGAATGGCTCAGCAGGCATTGAATGGCGAAAGTGCTCGCGTGCGCGGCGCGAACATTCTACTCCCGACAGCTCTCCAGGACGTCAGCTGGGGCACCGTACTCGGGCTCACGATCGAATTTGGTGAGGAATGGACCGGACGTTTGCTCCTCCTAGATCCGACTGCTCGGCCCGCTGGTGAAAGCCGGCTGAAATTTCTTCAAAAGCTAATGCTTCATGTCAGCCCTGTTCTGCACAACGTTTACCTGCTGCGGCGACTGCGTTTGCGAATCGGAGCAATCGAGCGGGCGCGCGTCGCCCGCGAACTCCACGACAGCGCTGTCCAATCACTCATCGGGCTGGAGATGCAGCTGGATGTCATGCGCCGTGACGTGGCCGTCTCTCCAGAACATTCCAAGAAACTCGCAGACCTTCAGGATGTCCTCAAGCAAGAGATTCTCAGTATTCGCGATCTCATGGAGCAACTCCGGCCGCGACCTGCCGATCCGCAGCACCTGGTGGAAAGACTGAAGGATATCGCGGATCGTTTTGAACGTGATACAGGTATCGGTGCGAAGTTCGTTTCGAAACTCGATCGTGTCGATCTGCCTTCGGAAGTCTGTGGCGAGCTGACTCGCATCGTGCAGGAGGGGCTCGTCAACGTACGCAAGCACAGCGGCGCTTCTCACGTGCTGGTGCACCTTCAGGCGGACGACTGGTCCTGGCACCTCACGATCAGCGATGATGGACGGGGATTCGGATTCGTCGGGTCCCTTTCTCACTCGCAGGCAGCCGCGCGCCGGTTGGGCCCAAAAATCATTCGCGAGCGGGTAGAGGCAATTGGTGGCAAGATGCTTACGGTATCGGGTCCTGACGGTGCCCGGCTCGAAATAGTGGGGCGCATTCAAAAGCCATGGATAGTAACCTCCGGCGCGTGAGAATCGTCACTGCGGATGACCATCCGATCTTTCGCGATGGGT
The DNA here is from genome assembly GCA_035281225.1 of Vicinamibacterales bacterium. Taxonomy (GTDB): domain Bacteria; phylum Acidobacteriota; class Vicinamibacteria; order Vicinamibacterales; family JAMQPK01; genus JAMQPK01. The sequence goes on along the minus strand of DATEEI010000128.1, from coordinate 1,754 downwards.
TGCGAAAGCTGCTGGAGGCGGAGAAAGAGTTTGAGATCGTCGGCGTCGCGGCCGACGGTCAGGAAGCGATTGATCTCGTCCGTCAGCTTCAGCCCGATGTGCTGCTTCTCGATCTCACCATGCCTCGTCTGGCTGGACTGGACGCGCTGGCTGAGCTCTCCCAGGGGAGTGTGCCGGTACGCACGATCATCCTGGCGGCGGCCGTTGGCCGGGCAGAGATAGTACGGGCTCTGCAGTTGGGAGCACGCGGCATCGTGCTGAAGGCCGCAGCCACACAACTCCTATACACCTGCATCCGTGCCGTCGTGGCTGGCGAGATCTGGGTGGGTCGCGAAAGCGTGGCCGACCTCGTCAAGGCTCTCCAGCAGCTGGATGAGCCGACGGGTACTCCCTCTCTTGCCTCGGCCAACCTAACGCAGCGTGAGCGGGAGATCGTGGCTGCAATCGTCCGCGGTGCCTCTAATCGGGACGTAGCCCAGGCTCTCTCCGTGAGCGAGCAGACCATCAAGAACCATCTCTCCAGAATTTTCGAGAAGTGCGGAGTCTCGAATCGTGTGGAGCTGGCTGTGCTCGCGGCTGCTGAGAAGAGAACCGAAGACCTTTAGACCATTCCTCATTGACGATCGCTGATTTTTCAGTTCCGAGCAGAGATAAGTCCCCTCCGCTGGAGACTCACGCTGACGAGTCACCATCAGAAAGCTTCGAAATACTGCAGATTCCACATTTCTTAAGTACTTTGGTCCTTGGTACCGAGTTTGCTCCTGTAAGCCGCAGAAGCTACTCGGCCTTCACCAGAAGTTACAGAGATTCGGTGAGACACGGGCTTGGCTCGCAATGGCTAGCGGCGGTATACGAGTGGCCCAATTCCAAGGAGAAAGAACATGTTGCAGTGGATCAATCGGTTCGTACGCGATGACGAAGGCCAGGATCTCGTGGAGTACGCGTTCCTGATCGTGTTCATCGCCCTGGTGGCAGTCGTTGGTGCCAACCAGCTCGGAATCAGTCTGCGGGATTTCTACAACTCGATCGGGACCGCCGTGACGGTGACCCCGACCGCGCCGCCAACACCGGGAAGCTAATCGTTACAGGAGGTCATATGTTTCAGTTGATCAATCGGTTCGTACGCGATGAACAGGGCCAGGATCTGGTAGAGTACGCGTTCCTAATCGTTTTCATTGCCCTCGTGGCGGTGGTCGGTGCCAACCAGCTCGGTATCAGTCTGCGGAATTTCTACAACGCGATCGGGACCGCCGTAACGGTGACGCCGACTGCGCCGCCGACACCCGGAAGCTAGTGGTGACTGGAGGTCACATGTTGCAATGGTTTAATCGGCTCCTGCACGATGAGGAAGGCCAGGACTTGGTTGAGTATGCCTTCTTGATCGTATTCATCGCGTTGGTGGCCGTCGTCGGCGCCAATCAGCTTGGTATCAGCCTGCGGAATTTCTACAACACGATCGGAACAACCCTTACGAGTATTGGGCCCCCAACACCCCCGACACCCGGATCGTAGAACTCGCGGTCTCAACAGAGGGCCGGCCCCTACACAGGGCCGGTCCACCTGCCCCGGTTTCAATTCCCTCCCAGACCCGTCTCGCTCAAACCTCTGGTATTTACACCTGTCATTGGCCTGTTCCTAGGTTATGGAGCTCTGAGCCACAAATCGTTGAAATAGTGTCCATACCATCATCAAGATCTGGGAAGAGAAATGTCCTTCGTCTAGAAGACTTAAGTAGGTAGTACAGATCGGCATTC
>DATEEI010000127.1:0-11393 GCA_035281225.1 Vicinamibacterales bacterium | reverse complement strand
TGTCGTCGCTGCGCAGGCGGATCTCGACCGGAGTACCTGCTTTCACTTTGAATTCAGAAGGCGTGAAACTGAATCGCTCGACGACGATCTCGACCACCTGCGGCTTCTGTTGAAGAGCGGTCGCCACCGATGCGCCCGTAGAAGCGGCCAACAGTCCCGTCACCGTCAGCAGAAGGTTGAACGTGGTCAAGATGCGCGTCATTAGAACCACCATCCCAGGCCGATGTTGAACGAGTTCGGCACTCGAATCGTCGAGTTCTTGCTTCGGATGCCGGAGTAGTCGGCCTTCAGTGCGATATCAGGGTCGGGCCAGTAGGTGACGCCGAAGACCAGCGCGTCGCGATCGAGCTCCCTGAGTGGCAGGTACTCGCGGGGCATTTTGAACTGTGTATCGAAGTTCTCGTAGCGCGCGAACAGCCCGACATCGCCATACGACGCGCCGGAGATCACGCGGTAGCCGGCCTCGCCGTAGAACCCGCGGAGCGCGCTCGCGACGTTCGGATCCACGCCGACGGCGCGGCTCATGGCGTCGTTCAGCAGGCCGGCGTTGCTGATGGCCACCTGTGCAAACTGGCCGCGCAGCTCGAGGCGGTCGCGCGAATAGCGGACGTCGGCTTCTCCAAGCTTCACGGGCACGTCGAACCGAGGGCGAAATTCAAATCCCGATCGTCCGGTCCAGAAGCTCGCGCCGGCAGTCAGGCCGGGGATGCCGACGTACTCCAGACGTCCCGTCACCGCCGGGCGCCCGATGTTCGTGTCCGAGCCTTTTTGCACGCCGCCGCGAAGGCCTTCGTCCGCCGTGAACTCCCGCGCGTTCAGAGGCGACATGATGTACGCCCGGTAGCGCCAGCCTCGGCCGAGCTCGCCATGCACCCCCGCACCTACGTCGAACCACGTCGTCGGGATGATCACGGTATCGACGAACGGCCGCTCGACGCCGTAGTAGATCGGCGGTTCGTGCCGCTCGTTGATGATGCCGACCGGCACCAGCATCATGCCCGCGCGCACGTTGAAGCGCCGCGACAGCAGAAAGTCGACGTAAGCCTGCTCGAGCTCGAGCTCGCCGGCTTCTTCGAGCCCTTCGACCAGCGCGTGCTCCAACTCCAGCTCGCTGACAAAGCGGATGCGGTCGCTGAAGTTGTGGGTGATGAGCAGAACGAAGCGATGGAAGTCGAGGCGCGCGTCTTCGAACTCGCGCTTGTTGAAGTGGAAGTCCATGTAGCCCGACACCGAGGTGGTACGTTCCGGAGCGGGTGTCGCGGCTGGCGCGGCAGCGGTTGGTGTGGTGGTCTGCGCGGTGCATTCCGATGGGGTAAGCGGCCCGAGCGACAGGCACCCGACCAGCGTGACGAGCGAGAAGCGTGATAATAGTGTCAAGGCTTAAGAATGTAGCGAATGCTACATCTGCGAGCCGCACCTTGTCAACTCGGGCTGCGTTCTGATGTAGTGTGGAGCCATGAGCCGTGCCCGCAGGACATCCGTCACACGCCCGGTCCCGGTCAGAGGGCACGCGGCGCGCGCGAGAAAAGATCACTCTCAAGAACTGGCACAGGATTACGTGGAGATGATTGCGGAGCTCATCGACAAGACCGGTGAAGCACGGGTGACCGAGCTCGCGCGGGGGCTCGGCGTCACACACGTCACCGCCAACCGGACGATCAAGCGGCTGCAACGCCGCGGTCTCGTCACCAGCCAGCCCTACCGATCGATCTTTCTCACCGGCGATGGACGAAGCCTTGCCAAGGAATCTCGCGACCGGCACGACCTTGTCGTGCGGTTTTTAACAGCTCTGGGGGTGCCGGCGTCCGTCGCCGAGTCCGACGCCGAAGGCATCGAGCATCACGTCAGCCGCGAAACCCTGGCGGCGTTCGTCCGGCACCTGCGAAAAACCCAGCGCCCTTAACGATTGGACCGAAACTACTTTGCGGGCACCATCTTCAGCGCGGTCGCGTGGATGGTCTTCTTTCCCTTCTCGTCGGTGATATTACCCGTCAGCGTCACGGTGTGCGACATGTGCGGCACGAGCTTGGCATTCTTCTCGCCGGCGAGCTCGCCCATCGCCGCCAATTCGTACACCTCGCCCTTTTCGGTGACGAGCGCCACCGTGTTTCCGTTCTTGGCGCACGACTGGGCGCAGGTTTCTCCCATGCCTTTGTGCGCATTCGTTGTGTTCGCTTTGTCTTTCGTGTAGCAGGCAAGGTCGACGAGCACGCCTGTCACTTCGGCACCGAACGCGGACCCGCCGAGACTCAACACCATGGCTGCGACGATAACGGTCAGTTTCTTCATAGCTCCTCCAGCGCAGGATAGTAACACGGCGATCACGATACAAAAACGCTAACGGGGTGAAAATTGCGCGCCTAACACAGTGGTCAGGGGTTGCAGAACGTCGCTGTTGTCACCCGCATAGAGCACGATGAGGCGTCCGTTCTTGAAGAAATGCGGCGGGCCCACCCACAAAACCATTGTCGACCCGATCGATGACCCGTCGGGTAATACCGTCGCGGCATCTCTATCAGCGTCTCGACTATTGTCGTACTCGTAAACACTTACGATTCCCGAGTTCACGGTGACGAGGCGAGCACCTGTGGAAAAAAACCCAGGGTCCTTTGGCAATGTCTGACCGGTTGCGGCGGTCGCGCCTTGCGCGCGCAAGGCCGTGACGAGGGCCTCGGTCGACCCGAAGCTGGTCGGCCCGGTCGGTCCACTCCCGCACGCAGCCGTGATGACGCCCAGAAGAATGACGCAGGCACGAAGGGACATTGGCGATCCTCCCGCGCTGCAGGATACCGCGATCTGTGGCGCCATGCATCAGTGTTTTGCGAAGACGCGCGTCACACCCGCCTTGTCGAATGACATCACATCGTACGCCTGCGCCTTGGTTCCCGGAAATTCCATCCCTGGCGAGCCGGCCGGCATGCCGCCGACCGCGATGCCTGCAATCGCCGGTTTCTCTTTCAGCAAGCGATGGACATCAGCCGCCGGGACATGCCCTTCCACGACGTAGCCATTGACCAGGGCCGTGTGGCACGACTGGACCCGATCGGGGACGCCCCGTGAGGTCTTGATCTGTGTGAGATCGTTCAGATCCGTCGTGCGGACCGTGAAGCCGCTCGCGCGCATGTGTTCCACCCACTTCGAGCAGCACCCGCAGGTCGGCGTCTTGAACACTTCCAGGAGCGGTCCGGTCTGTTTCTGTTGAGCCGCGACCATGCCCAGCGATGCCAGAGCCGCGACGGCGAACGCGATCACGATATTTCGATGCATAGGGCCAGTATATAAGGCTCACACCTATACTCAAGCCATGACCCAGGAAACGCTCGACACCAAGGAGATTGATCCTGTCTGCGGAATGACGGTCGATCCGGTCAACGCTGCCGGACGGTTCGACCATCGCGGCCATACCTATTACTTTTGCGGCAAAGGCTGTCTCGAGCGGTTCAAGGCCGATCCCGAGAAGTACGTGGGCACTGCCAAGATTGACGACAAACCAGCCGAGCCCGCAGACGCGTCGGCGGAGTACACCTGTCCGATGCACCCGGAGGTGCGGCAGAAAGGGCCAGGCTCGTGCCCCATCTGTGGCATGGCGCTGGAGCCAGTGACGGTGTCAGTCGAGGATCAGCCGAACGCAGAGCTCGTCGATATGACGCGGCGGTTTCGATGGTCGCTGGTGCTGACTGTGCCGATCCTCGCAGCGATGGTCTCCGAGTTTCTTCCCGTTGTAGGGCGGGCCTTTCAGTTCAACACCCGCCCAGCGGTACTCATGGCTCTCGCCACTCCGGTCGTCGTGTGGGGCGGATGGCCGTTCTTCGTGCGCGGATGGGCGTCGGTCGTCAGCCGCCACTTCAACATGTTCACGCTGATCGCGCTTGGTGTCGGCGCGGCGTACGGATTCAGTGTCGTTGCCACCCTCGCGCCCGATCTGTTTCCACACTCGTTCCGGATGGGCGGCACCGTCGCGGTGTACTTCGAGCCTGCGGCCGTGATCGTCGTGCTCGTGCTGCTCGGTCAGGTCCTGGAGCTGCGGGCGCGCAGCCGCACCAGCGCGGCCATCAAGAAACTGCTTGGGCTCGCGCCAAAGACCGCTCGCCGCGTCGAGCGGAACGGCACCGAGGTTGATGTCCCCCTCGAGCACGTGCATGCGGGCGATCGGCTCCGAGTTCGTCCGGGCGAGCGCGTACCGGTTGATGGCGTCGTGCTCGACGGCTCGACGAGCATCGATGAGTCGATGGTCACGGGGGAACCGATTCCTGTGGAGAAGACGCCTGGCGAGCGGGTGATTGGTGGGACCGTGAACGGAACCGGCACGTTGGTGATGGAAGCGCAGCGCGTCGGCGCAGAGACACTGCTTGCCCAGATCGTCCGAATGGTCAGTGAGGCGCAGCGGTCGCGGGCGCCCATTCAGAGGCTGGCCGATACCGTATCTGGCTGGTTCGTCCCAATCGTCATGCTGACGTCGATCGCAACCTTCGCGGTGTGGGCGGCCGTCGGGCCGGAACCGCGGCTTGTGTACGCGCTGGTGAATGCGGTGGCCGTCCTCATCATTGCGTGCCCGTGCGCGCTCGGCCTCGCAACGCCGATGTCGATCATGGTCGGGACCGGGCACGGCGCCGAGGCCGGCATTCTGTTTCGGAATGCTGAGGCGCTCGAAATGCTGGAGAAGATCACCACGCTCGTAGTGGACAAGACCGGAACGCTGACCGAGGGCAAGCCGCGCCTCGTCACGGTGGCGCCTCAGGGCGACGTGGACGAACCGACCTTGCTGCGGTTGGTCGCGAGCGTCGAACACGTGAGCGAGCACCCGCTTGCCGCGGCGATCGTCGCCGGCGCACGCGAGCGGGGCATTGCGCTGTCGCCGGTGCAGCATTTCAAATCCCTTACGGGAAAGGGCGTCACAGGGATTGTTGAAGGGCGCGCGGTCGCGATTGGAAACCTTCGGTATCTCGAAGAGCTCGATGTCGATGCAGGCCCGCTCCGCGCCCGTGCCGACGAGTTGCGACGCTCCGGCGAAACGGTGATGTTCGTGGTCGTTGACACCAGTATCGGGCTCCTTGGCGTGGCCGATCCCGTGAAGCCGACCGCGCGCGAAGCTATCGAGGCGTTGCGTCGAGGAGGCGTGAAGGTTGTCATGCTGACCGGCGACAATCGCACCACAGCCGAGGCCGTCGCGAAGTCGGTGGGCATCGATGAGGTCGAGGCGGACGTGCTGCCCGATCAGAAGGCAGCGGTCGTAAAGCGCCTACAGCGAGAGGGGCAACGCGTAGCGATGGCGGGAGACGGCATCAACGACGCCCCGGCGCTCGCACAGGCGGACGTCGGCATCGCGATGGGCACGGGCGCCGACGTCGCAATGGAGAGCGCGGGCGTCACGCTCGTGAAGGGCGATCTCCGCGGTATCCTTCGCGCCCGTCGTCTCAGTCGCGCGACGATGGGGAATATCCGGCAGAATTTGTTTTTTGCGTTTGTTTACAACGTGCTGGGTGTGCCGATTGCGGCAGGCGTGTTGTATCCGTTCTTCGGCTTGCTGCTGAGCCCGATGATCGCCAGCGCCGCGATGACGTTCAGCTCCGTCTCCGTAATCGGCAACGCCCTGCGATTGCGGCGCGTCTCACTCTAAGGAGATGATGGGGACATGTGCAGGCTTGTCTTGATGTTGATGATTGTCGCCGCAGGCGCGTTGGCCGCCGCTCAAAGCCGGAGTGCCTCGGTCGCACTGACTACGACTCCGAATCCGCTGGGCCTCGGACAAAATCGTTTCGACGTCACCGTCAAGGATGCCAAGGGACAGCCGATCGCGAACGCCGATGTCATGTTGTCGCTCGTCATGCCGTCCGACCCAAAGACGAAGCATCCAGAGATGCGCACAGAAGGAAAGCTCAATAACGTGGGTGGCGGCAGATATAACGGCGTAGCGATGGTGACGATGGCCGGGGTTTGGCGCGTCACCGCCACTGCGACACAGAACGGCAAGCCCCTCGGGCAGGCAATGGTCACGCTCACTGCTCATGCGACGCGGCCACGCGTTACCGCGGGCGTTGCACAGCCAGCCGTCGCTCCGCACGGCACCCACACGCATACCCACGCCGCTGCGGCGGCGTTGATAAACCCGACGCCGGCGACCGCCGGCTCGGCCGCTGCCGGAAAAACAATCTTCGCGAGGCAGTGCGCCTCGTGTCACGGTGTAGGCGGGAAGGGCGATGGGGTGATGGCTGCCAAACTCAAATCGAAGCCGTCGGACTTGACGGATGCCGAGTGGACGCACGGGCCGAGCGATGGCGAGATCTTCACGCTGATTCGGGACGGCGCGAGGAGCGCCGGCATGAAGGCGTATCGGGGCATTCTGACGGACCGTCAGATGTGGGACCTTGTCAATTTCATCCGCAGTCTTCACGCGCCGTAGCCCCATCGTCGCATTGATGACCTTGTCTGCGTGATGCACGCGGGCGCGCCATCGCTTCACGTTTCCTACACGAATGTCTCCGCCTTTCAGCACCCTCTCCATTTTTGTGGGATGGAAAATACCGCCGCGATCGCACAACCCGCCGGAATGCTGAACGAATTCTCCAAAACCGCCGCCTGGCGATGTGGAATCAGCTTTGCTCTAGCGTGCGCAGCAGTCCGGGAATCCCGGACGCGACGGACCAAGGGGCCCACCATGGCAACGAGCGCATCACCTGGATTGAAATTGTTGGAGACGACGAACAGCAATACGAACGAGCTTCGCCGCCTTTCAACGTTTCTCGAGGTCAGTCAGACGCTCGCGTCGGCGTCGAATCAGAAGACGGCGTTCCACCAGGTGCTCGGCATCCTCGAGCGCCATCACCGCGTCGTCCGAAGCACGGTCGCGCTGCTCAATTCGAATGACGAGATAGAAGTCGTAGCGGCCGTGGGGCCTCCAGGTGGAAAGGCCGACGCGAAGTTCCGCCTGGGCGAGGGGATTACCGGACGGGTGGTCCAGAGCGGTAAGCCCATCGTGGTGCCGCGCGTGTCGCGCGAGCCGATGTTCCTGCGGCGCACGTCCGATCGCCCCGAGCTGGCACGCGAGGAAATCAGCTACGTCTGCGTGCCGATTCTTCTGAACCGCAGAGCGGTTGGCGCCCTCGGCGCCGATTTCCGCTTCAAGGCTGACCGCGACTTCGATCGGACGGTCAAGTTCCTCGGAGTCGTTGCGTCCCTCATGGCGCAGGCGATTCGGATTCAACGCGTCATCGACGCGGAGCGCGATCGACTGCGGGAGGAGAACACCCATCTCAAGCTCGAGCTCCGCGAGCGCTACGACTTCTCAAACATTCTGGGCACGAGCGGCCCGATGCGGCTTGTCTACGAACAGGTGGCGCAGGTGGCCCGGACGGACACGACCGTGCTCGTACGGGGCGAGTCGGGCACGGGCAAAGAGCTCATCGCTCAGGCCATCCACTACAACTCGCTGCGCGCAAAGCGCCCATTCATCAAGGTGAGCTGCGCAGCGCTGCCCGAAAGCCTGATCGAGTCGGAGCTCTTCGGCTACGAGAAAGGTGCGTTTACAGGAGCGCAGACGACAAAGAAGGGCCGCTTCGAGCTCGCCGAAGGGGGCACGCTGTTTCTCGACGAAATCGGCGAGCTCAACCTGTCGACGCAGATCAAGCTGCTACGGGTGCTGCAGGGTCGCGAGTTCGAGCGGCTGGGCGGCACGAAAACACTGCGCGCGAACGTTCGGATGATCGCCGCGACGAACAAGGACATCGAGAAGGCGATTGCCGACGGCAGCTTTCGCGACGATCTGTATTACCGGCTGAACGTATTCGCGATCTTCATTCCTCCGTTGCGAGAGCGGAAACCCGATCTGCTGCTGCTCGCCGATCACTTTCTCGAAAAGGCCTCGCTGGCCAACGGGAAGCACATCAAGCGGATTTCGACCCCTGCCATCGACATGCTGATGGCGTATCACTGGCCGGGCAACGTCCGCGAGCTGGAGAACGCGATCGAACGGGCGGTGGTCGTGTGCGACGGTCAGGTCGTCCACGCTCATCATCTGCCACCGACGCTGCAGACGGCGGCCGCGTCCGGCACCGTGATGAGCCTGTCGCTGGAGGATGCGATCGCGGCGTACGAGAAGGATCTCATTCAGGACGCACTGAAAACCTCTCGCGGTAATCGCGCGAAGGCGGCGCGCCTGCTCAACACCACCGGCCGCATCATGAACTACAAAGTCCGCCAGCTCGGTATCGATTGGCGCCGATTCAAGAAGTAACAAAAACGCCGCCTGCTCCCAGGAGGCTACAAACTTGTCTGACGAGCATGCACAGCATCGCCCACGAGTGCTCGGGCATCGGCCCGAGCTCGGAGTGCAAAAACGTAAACACGACAGGAATGTAGCTGTACAGGCAATGAGTTACGCGTTTGTGTGATCTGTGACAGCGGCGGATCGCACAAATCCTTAGCAAATCGGCACATTTGTTCGAACGTCCGGTGGCACTTCTCGTGCACTGGCGGGTGTACTGAGGGCGGACAGTTTCGGCCCGCATTCATTTCATTCAAGGAGGAACGATGAGAAGGACATGGCCAGGAGTACTGGCGGCTGGGGCTCTACTGTTGCTGATAGGGGCCACCCCGGCTCTTGCGCAGACCCCCGCCGATCTCAAAGTCGGGATCGACACAATGTGGGTGCTCATCACGGCGGCGCTCGTCTTCTTCATGAACCTCGGCTTCGCACTGGTCGAGTCGGCGATGTGCCGGTCGAAGAACACCGTCAACATCCTCTCGAAGAATTTCATCGTCTTCGCGATTTCCAGCTTGGCCTTCTATATCTTCGGGTGGGGGCTGATGTTCGGAAACGGCAGTGGATTCATGGGCAGCGAGGGCCTGTTCATGCTCGGCGGCGCGGATAACAGCCCGGCCACCGGGGATGCCTACGTGGGCGCCTACAAGTCGATCGCCTGGACGGGAGTTCCGCTGAACGCGAAATTCTTCTTCCAGCTCGTCTTCGCTGGCACCGCCGCCACCATCGTGTCCGGATCGGTTGCGGAGCGCATCAAATACATTTCCTTCATCGTCTTCTCGTTTCTCCTGGTGTCGTTTGTGTATCCCATCACCGGCCACTGGATTTGGGGAGGAGGCTTCCTGGCCGCAGCCGGCTTCTGGGACTTCGCCGGTTCAACGGTCGTGCACAGCGTCGGTGGCTGGGCTGCGCTGGCGGGCATTCTGGTGCTGGGTCCACGACTTGGCAAATACGGTCCTGGTGGCAAGATCAACCCGATACCGCCCCACAGCTACACATCCGGTGTGATCGGGTGCTTCGTCCTGTGGCTCGGCTGGTTCGGGTTCAACCCGGGCTCGACCATGGCTGTTGATGCCAACGCGATCTCTCACATCTTCATGACGACGAATACGGCAGGAATCATGGCGCTGCTTTCGTCGACGCTGCTGAGCTGGGTCTGGGACGGCAAACCCTCTCTGGGCATGTCGATCAACGGCTGCCTCGCTGGCCTCGTCGCTATTACCGCGGGTTGCGCGTTCGTGACGATCAATGCGTCGTTGATCATTGGTGTGCTCGCAGGATTCCTGGTGGTCATTGCGGTGAAGTTGTGCGACACGCTGAAAATTGACGATCCGGTTGGTGCGGTACCAGTGCACCTCTTCAACGGGGTCTTTGGCACGATCTGCGTCGGCCTCTTCGCCGTGGACAAGATCACCGGCGCGGCGACGGGCAACGGGTTGTTCCACGGCGGTGGCATGACGTTGCTGATGGCCCAACTCAAGGGTATTGTAGTGGTAGCGGTCTACACGTTCGCGGTGTCCCTGATCTTCTGGTTTATCGTCAAGATGGTCATGGGCTTGCGTGTCAGCGCGCAGGAGGAAGAAGAAGGCCTCGACATCGGCGAGCATGGCGAAGTGGCCTACGTTATCAGGTAGGTAGGCCCGAGCGTGTATTGAATACCCGTTCTTAACCTGGCTGGCGGTTGCGACGCGCGCCGCCAGCCACCCATTTGGAGGACTCCGTGAAAGAAACTATGTTCCGTGTCGTTCGATTTGCGCTGCTTGTGGCTCTCATGCTTGGCGCGACTGCTGGCTCGGCATCAGCCCAGTCGAAGAAGGCGACCTTTACTGGCGCCGTCGACTTCCCGACCGTCTACTTCTTTCGCGGCATCCGTCAGGAAGCCGATCCCAAATTCACGACCTTCCTGGCCGGCGATTTGGGCGTTTCCCTCCTCGCGGACGGAAGCGGCGGCGTGAAGACAGCAGGCATTAACATCGGCACGTGGAACGCGCTGATGACGGGATCGTCGGGCTCCGACGGCCCTCGGGACGACGCGTTTTACGAGTCGGACTTTTACGCCAGTCTGACGCTTGGATTCGGTAGTGTCAGCCTGACGCCGATGTTTACCGCCTACATGAGTCCGAACGACATGTTCAAGACGGTCAAGGAAATCAGCGTCAAGGCGGCGCACGCCAGCAAAGCGGCGCCATATGCGCTTGTCGCGTTCGAGATCGGTGGCAGCGGCAGCGGGCAGGCAGATGCGGGGTCGGAGCTGGGCACGTACCTGGAGCTTGGCATCGGCCCAAGCTGGCCGGTCGCCGGCGGCAAAGCGACGGTCGCCGTTCCCGTGAAGGTTGGCCTCAGCTTGAAGGACTACTACGAGCTGAGCGGTGAAGACCAGAAATTTGGCTACATCCAGGGCGGAGTGCTCTTCACGGTACCGTTGAGCGGCGGGAAGTGGAATGTGCACGGTGGCGTCGACGTCTTCGGACTCGGCGATGCGACCGGAGCAGCGAATGCGGATCCCGACACCGGCAAGTCGCGCAAGGGGTGGGTGATCGCCTCTGGAGGTATCGGGATCACGTTCTGACGCGCGGCGCGGAAGTGCGAATCTGAAAACTAGAATCTGGAATCTGCAGTCTTGGAGAGGCGAGCGCTCCAGATGGCAGATTCCAGATTTTAGATTCTAGGTTTTGGATTCCAGTATTCTTATGGCGTCATGGGTGGCGATGAGCCCCGCTAAGGGGAGAGACGTCGATCAGCCGGAGCTTCGGCTTCGCTTGTCCGCGTCTCTCGACCAGGCGCGGCGCAATCTCATCGACGCCACCGAGCTGGGGGAAGGCGGGCGCTTGGCGCTGGCTCAGTACTCTGGCTGCATCGACGGGATCGTACGCAGCCTGGCCGACAGCGCCCACGCGCAGACCGATGCCGCGCTCGCGGTATACGCGGTGGGCGGATACGGGCGCCGCTCGCAATTCCTTCACTCTGACATCGATCTGCTCGTTGTCTTCGATCGTCCAATCGGACGGCCGGAAGAGCGTTTCATCAAGGCGTTACTTCATCCGCTGTGGGATCTGAAGTTCCAGGTGGGGCATCACGTTCGCGAAATCGCCGATTTCGATCGGCTCGACACGAGCAACCCTGAATATCTCCTCGC
>DATEEI010000126.1:0-3684 GCA_035281225.1 Vicinamibacterales bacterium | reverse complement strand
TCTCGCCATCGATCGGTCGGTAGTAGAAGGCGTTTTGTCATCGATCTGCCGGCGAACCACCTCGGGCCCGGATGGAAGAAGCACGCGTAATTCGCTCTGTCCGGTTCGCGGTAACGTAGGAGGCTGATGGAGGCGACAGAGGAAACCGCAGTCCCCGCCGGAGATCAATTCGAGGACGTTCGAACGATCATCCTAGGTTGGACGCGCGAGAAAGACGTGTTTCGTGATCCCGAGTCAGGTAACCTTTCATCGCAAAACTCCGCGCGATCGAAACAGCGATTTGGAGTGGTGACCGAGTTGATCGTATCCGTAATCTGTCGCTCACTTGACGTTCGGGTGGGCTGGCGCACGGGGCGTTAATTCGGGTCCAGGACCGTCATCACAAAGACCCGCCGTGATCGTGCAGCGCCATTTGCCGCGGGTGCTTCCGTGATTCAATTGACAATCAACTACTCAACGCCGATTTTGCACTGCGAACGAACGGTGTAGGGAATGTCCCAGTAGCTGTTGAAAATTGAGAGCGGCGGCTCCTCACTGCTCGTGGTACACGAGTGGTGTCTAGCCCCGGGCGCAAGCCCGCCAACAAGGAGCCGCCATGAAGAAGTCTCGCATAGCCTCACCCGTTCTCCACAGGGAATCCCCGCTACGTCATCTGCCGCTCGTCGATCTGCTGGTCGACACCAAGACCGAGCTGTTGGAATTGGCGTTGCGATCGGGCCTGAAAGTCTTCACCACGATGCTCGAAGAAGATCGCACGGCCATCTGCGGGCCGCGGTATGCCCATCAACCCGAGCAGCCGGCGAGCCGGGCCGGTACGACCCGCAGCGAAGTCGTCCTCGGCGGCCGGAAGATCGCCATCCAGCGTCCGCGCGTGCGCACGGCCGCCGGCGAGATCGCGCTGCCGACCTTCGAAACGATGGCGGCCACCGATCCGCTCGACCGCCGCGTCGTCGAGCAGATGCTCGTGGGGGTGGCGACGCGGCAGTACGCGCGAAGCCTGGAGCCGGTCGGTCCGGAGATGAAAAGCCGCGGCACCAGCAAGAGTGCGGTCAGCCGTCGTTTCGTCGCCCGCACGACGGCGCAGCTCGCGACCTGGCAGAGCGCACCGCTTGAGGGCCTCGACCTGGTCGCGCTGCTGATCGACGGCGTGCATCTCGGCGATCACTGTCTCATCGTCGCCCTCGGCATCGCCGCCGACGGGCACAAGCACGCGCTGGGGCTGTGGGACGGGTCGACCGAGAATGCCACCGTGTGTCAGGGCCTGCTGGCGAATCTCCAGAGTCGCGGGCTCCGCACCGACCGCAGCCTGCTGGTGATCCTCGATGGCTCCAAGGCGCTGCGCAAAGCCGTGCGGGCCACCTTTGGCGACGCGGCCCTCGTGCAGCGGTGCCAGGTTCACAAGATGCGGAACATCCTCGAGTACCTGAGCGATCGCGACCGTCCGTGGGCGCAGGCGATCCTGCGACGCGCCTACCAGGCCGCCGATCCGAAGCTGGCGCAGCGGCTGCTGCTCGACCTCGCGCGCCGCCTCGAGGCCGAGTATCCCAGCGCCGCCGAGAGCGTGCGCGAAGGCCTCGACGAGACGCTGACGGTCCTGACGCTGAAACTGTCGCCCCGTCTGCGCCGGTCCCTCGCGACGACCAACGCGGCGGAGAGTCTCCTCAGTCGCACGCGTCATGTGAAGCGCAATGTGAAACGCTGGCGCAGTGGCCAGATGATGCTGCGCTGGGTCGCCGCCGGTGTCCTCGAAGCCGCGAAGGGCTTCCGTCGACTGAAAGGGTATGCTGACATGCCGATGCTCGTCGCGGCCCTCCGGGCTCGCGATCGGCAACTCGGACTCAGTGTCGTGCAGGAGGAGCGACAGATCGCGTAGTCGTCAACCAAGCCGCCGCTCGACTTTCAACAGCGGGCGGGACATCCCCGCGACGGTCGCGACTCCTGCGTACCGCCGCGCAGATCACCATTACCGCCCACCTCATGGCCGCGACGCCGGTCCTGGGCGAGGAGCTGACCCAGGCGACCGCGAAGGCCAGCGTCCAGGCCGGCAAGGATGTCGCTGAGACGGCAAAGGATGTGACAAGCCGCAGCGTCAGGAAGGCGACACGGCTGACCTCGGATGCACGCCGCAAGGTGACGAAGGCGACCGTGCGAGTCAATCGCACGGTGCCGAAGACTGCTACGCCGAACATTGATCCGATGTTTGGGATGAACGTGACCACCGACGCGTTGATGCGCGCGCGTGTGTTTCCCGAGCACTTGGTTCCGACCGCAGAGCCGACGGCTGAGGACAACGCGGCCCTGGCCCGGATGCTCGAGCGCATGGCCATTGCGCCTCGCGACCGTCAATTGGCGATTGTGGATGAACATGTCCAACAGCATCCAACGTCCGCCTGGCGAGCGTCCCTGATCGCAACTGCAGGCACGCTGTACTCGCGCGAAGGCTATTTCTCTCGCGCCGCGTCGTACTGGACGCAGGCGTGGGAGCTGACCCGGGCCAACGACGATTCGAAGGTCAAAGTCCTCGCTGACTACGCGCTGGGTGAGTCGGTCGCTCAGATGGTGAAGTTCGGACAGGTTGAGCGTTTGGAAGCCCGCCTGAAGGAAGCCGATGGCCGCGATGTGCGAGGGCCTGCCGGCACGCAGGTAGCCGATGGACGCGAAGGCTTGTACCTGTTGCGCGAGAAACATCACTTGGCCATCTTCTCCGGTCCAGAAGCACTCAAGATGTATCTCACCGTGCGACCGATCGACAACCTCGATCAGGCCGTCCGGGCGATTACGAAGTACCACCCGTCGGTCGAAGGCACGACGATGACCGAGTTGAGGAATCTCGGTGACAGCGTCGGTCTCCATCTCTCGATGTGGCGCGCGTCATCGATCGAACGGTTTCCAGTGCCCTCGATCGTCCATCTCCGAAGTCAACACTTTTCCGCCATCGTGGGCTACGAGAACGGCCGTTATCGGCTGCGCGATCCCGGCCTTGGCGGTGATACGTGGCTGACCGCCGACGCACTCCGGGATGAATCGAGCGGCTTTGTGATGACGAACGGCCGTCCATCGGGAGAGGAGTGGCGGCCGGTCAGCGACGGAGAAGGGCAACTAGCGGTTGGACACTGCCAACCGGGGAAATCGTCAGTATCTGATCCGCCGTGTCCGTTCTGCGGAGGCCCTGGGCCTGGGGGACCTCCACCGCCGGGACCTCCGCCGCCGGGACCGCCGGGCATGCCGTATTACGGGTTTCATCCGAGCAGCGCGGCACTGATCCTCGAGGACCTCCCGCTGACGTATACGCCCTCGGTCGGCCCGGACGTGTCGTTTCGCCTCGCCTACAACCACAATAGCTACAAGTCGCCGTCGACATTCGGATACGGCCACGTTGGGCCCCTGTGGACGTTCAACGGCGTCTCGTACGTTACCGACAACACCACATTCGCGTATCCGCCGTACTCGACGACCAGCGTGTACCTTCGCGGGCACGGCAAGGAGAATTACACCCCGTTCGAGACGGTCCATGTGATGTCCGGCGCGGCACTGGTTCAGGTCTCACACGATCCGGCGCATTATGAGCGGCGGCTGCCCGACGGCAGTGTGGAAGTGTTCACCCTCGCGGATCGTGCAGCATCGCTGTCGGGTCGCCGGATCTTCCTGACGGAAACGACGGATCCGCAGGGACACACGATCGCA
>DATEEI010000125.1:0-41450 GCA_035281225.1 Vicinamibacterales bacterium | reverse complement strand
TGTCGTCCCACCCTGCAACCATGTAGGCAGGAGCGCCGACCTTCCCGATTCCCGATCGGAAGTCCATTCTGCTCCACCACTCGTCCGCCGCGGAGTGCCCGGTCCAGTCCTGCCACCATTGGACCGTCGAGCCAGTGGTCGCGACATCCAAACCCGACACTGGCAGGAATCGGTCAAAGGCAGCCAACTCGTTGCGCTGCAGAGCAAGACCCTTCAACTGCGACAGCCAGGCACCGACTCGATGCAGGCTCGATGGGAAACGAGCGTGTCCATTACGCATCACGCAGGTCCACCACAGCATCACCTCCAGCTGAAAACCACCACCCTGTGTGATGAATGCCCCCATGTTCGACGGTGCGATCAGGGGCGCGATGGCCTTCAGTTCGGTCCCCGCATCCTGCGCAATTGCCCACTGCACGATGCCGAGATAGCTGGGCCCATAGGTCGCGAACCTGCCGGAATACCACGATTGCCGCCTCAACCAAGCGACGGTCGCAAGCCCGTCTTCCTTCTCGGTACGGAACGGATCGAGGACTCCTCCGGAGCCGTCAGTTCCCCGACAACTCTGCACCACGACGTTGAACCCCCGCTCCGCAAGGAGCCGCGTCCCGATCATCCACGACGTCAGACTGCGGCGACCGTACGGTGTTCGAATCAGAATCGTGGGTAGGTCCGTCCTCCCCCTCGCAGCGAGACGGTCGGCAAGCAGTACCACGCCATCCGGCATGGTCACCGGAATCCCGCGCTCGACTTCGATGTCGTGCGTCAGCGCCGGCGAAAGCCTGTACACACGAGCGAGGACGCGGCTTGCAAGCGTCATCGATTCAGAACGACCAATTCAGACGCAGCCCGTAGACCTCGGGCGGGGCGAGCAGTTTGATCGTTCCAAAATCTGTATCGGCCGAGTAGATCGCGTATTTCGTCCCGGTGAGATTGGTACCGAATATCGTCAGCCGCAAATTCCACGGCGCGTGCAAGTAACTGGCTCGCGCGCCGAGAAGGGCGTACGATTTCTGTTCGCTCACGGGAAGATTCTGCGCGGTGAAGTAGAAGCCGGAGTTGTAGTACCCGTCCACCGCCGCCTCGACCTGCCCAGACTGAAGGTCGAAGGTTTGCGACAGTGTGAGGGCACCCGTGATTTTCGGAGTTCGAACCGTTCGGTTTCCCGTGAAATCCCGTGTCGGGAAGATCGTTCCATCGAAGTACAGGCCCGTCTCCTCGTCGTAGCCGGCACCGTCCGGAAATGACGTGTAGCGCCCATCCAGGTATGAACCGGATGCGGTAACGACGAAGCCCCGTATGACAGACGGCATAGGCTCCCAAACGGCGTCGAATTCCGCTCCTCGGATCCTGGCCTCACCCTGGCTTACGATGCTCGCCAACCCGCCGCTGATCAGAGAAATGATCTGTCCTTGCAGATTCTTGACCCGGCTTTGGAAGAGCGCCGTGTTGAGCGTCAGGTTCCCATCGAGCAGGGTGTCCTTGTATCCCAGCTCGTACGAATCGACACGCTCCGGCCGCACGTATTTCGAGGGAGTCGTCAGACTCAAGGTGTTATACGTCCCGCTCTTGAATCCCACGGAGTACGAGAGGTAGAGCAAGGCGTCGTTGGCGAGATGGAAATCGATCACGACCCTGGGAGAGAAGTTGTGCCTCTCCTTGCGTTGCTGCGGAAACGTGAAAATCGCGACGTCGCCGCCCGTCTCCCCGGGCATCGCGCGAAAGCTGGTGTTGGCCTTTACCAACTCTCGCGTCTCCTGTTGCAGGCGGCCACCCAGAACGACATCCCACCAGTCGGCGGGCTTGAACGTGAGTTGAAAAAAGCCTGCGGTCGACTTCGTGTCGAGAATGCCAGTGACTGCGACCTGCATGCCGTTGTCCACGTATTGCACGAGCTGGCCGGCGAGAGGGAGCCCGCTGACCACGTCGATCAACGGTTCCGTGAGCGTGGGAATCTGCCCCAGCGCGCCAGGCTCCGTCAGGAAGCGGACGACGCCGCCTCCAAGACTGAGTACGACTGGATCGTAGCCGACGGAGCTGTCCAGGTAGTAAAGACCGCCGATCCATGACATCCAATCTGCGCCCCAACTGTCCGGCTTGGACAGAAGCTGCAATTCGGCCGTCTTCACGTTGAAGAACTGACCGACGGTGTCTGCGGTGACATAAGGATACTGGGTGCCATCGAAATCGATCGGCACTCTCGATACGATCTTCTGGTCGGCGAGGATCAATCGACTGTCGATCGTGTCGGATTCGAGCCCGGCATGCAGGGTGGTCACGCGCATCGCGCCGATGTTCGGTTTCGTCAGGTCATTCCGAGTCTCATAGCTGGGCGCCGTGGGGGTCATCCCAAATAGTCGACCTAGCGGCCTCGGATCGGTCAGCGGCGTGAGACCGGCGGTACCAGAAGAGATTTTCGTATAGGTGTAACCAGGCTGGACATAGAAGCCGTCCAAGGGCGCCCATTTCGTTTTGACCGCAAACCCCTTGGTGCAGTCCTGCGGAACGCCGTTGCTGTCGGACTCGGGCGCAGGACGGTAGTAGCTGTCACCGCAGTAATAGACCCCCGACACCGACACCGCGAGCGGATCCCAGAGCGGAATGTTGACGTAGCCCTGGATCTTGGTGGTGTCGAAACGCTCGTAGCTGGCACTGAGCGACGAAGCGAAGTCGGGTCCCGGTTGCTTCATCACGACATTGATGGCGCCGCCGGTCGAATTGCGTCCGAACAACGTGCCTTGAGGCCCTTTCAGGACTTCGACCCGCTCGATGGCGCCCAATGACGAGGTGACGTTTTGGGCGAATGGAAAATAGACGCCGTCGGTATAGGTGGCGACAGTCGGGTCCGCGGAGTTGATGATCGAATCCGTTCCGACGCCGCGGATGTAGATCTGCGTGTAGCCCACCTGTGTGTTGTATTGCATCCCCGGAGTGATCTGCTGCAGCTGAGAAAGGCTCGTCACTCCACGAGCGTCCAAGGCACCGGCGCTGAATGCCTGAATCGAGATCGGAACGTCTTGAAGGTTCTCCTCTCTTTTCTGAGCGGTAATAACGATCTCCTCGATCAACCGACTGTCCGATCGCTGCGGCGAAGCTGCTGGATCGTCGGTCGGTAGCTTGACGGCCACTGTGCCGAGTTCGTTCGAACTGGTCGCCGCACCTGCGCCGGATGGATTGCGTGCCGAGCCGTCGCTCGCGTCGGCTGGATTCGGACTGGCCGATTCCTCGCGTTCCCTCTCAATATCGCCCGCCCAGGCCGTGGTGAGTGCGCCTGCCATCAAGGCCGCGAGAACCAGCAGTGACGCGCGCACGCGCGTGCCTCCGAGCGCGTTCGCTGCGTCTTCACCATTCACCGACGTGATGCCTTGATCAGCCGCAAAACCGCGCCGCTTGCTCATCTACGCATCCTCCGTGCTTCATCGTCTCAGGTTCGGTGCGCGCACTCCGGCGGCTCGTGATTGGCGTGAACCCTTTTGTCGCTGTAGTCCGCGAGCAGGTTCCCGCAGATCCAGACGTACAGCAGCGAAAGGGCAATCGAAACGCCTGCGGCAGCGTTGGTCACCCATGGCGAGGCACTCGCATTGAGCGCGCTGCCGAGCGGAAGTGCGGCTCCGCCGTTGGCACCCACGATGAGCATCGGGAAGATCGGAGCGAATAGGATTGGATGGCGCTGCATCACGGACGTCCTGGCGAGCCAGTGACAGGCGGTCGCCACGACGAACATCGTCGTACTGTTGACGAAAGCCATCCAGAGCGGATAGCCGAAGACCTGTATGGGCTGGTTGGCTCCGTAGTACTCGATCGCCCCCATGCGCAGCAGAGGCACCTCGAATAGCCAGGCGCCCGGAAGGGTCGCGATGAATAGGAGAATCCATCTTCGCAGCGTCATGCCACGCTCGATCTGCGATTGCAGCCAGACCGTGGTTGCCCCGAAGAACAGGACGTAGGTCGGCAACACCCAGAGCGGTGTTCGGAATCCGAAGGCCGTCGTGAAGTTGAGCTGGCCCTGCTCGTGATAGGTCACATGCGCGAACAAGTCGCCGAGCGGTTCATAGAAAGTGGCCAACGCGGCGCCAACGCAAATCCAGATCGCACCGGAATCG
Organism: Vicinamibacterales bacterium; assembly: GCA_035281225.1. Lineage (GTDB taxonomy): Bacteria > Acidobacteriota > Vicinamibacteria > Vicinamibacterales > JAMQPK01 > JAMQPK01. The sequence continues at coordinate 37,347 of DATEEI010000125.1, read as the reverse complement.
CCTCGGCGTCGACTCGTCATCGCCGCACCCACCAGCGTTGCGACGGCAAGCAGGCACATCAGTCCCAGGATCCCGTACTGCCAGTCCAACGACTTCGTCAGAGCGGGCTTCTCGACGAACCAGCCGGCCCCATCCACGATGGGCTCAACCACGCTGAACACGGCACGCCTCCAATCAAATGGCGACGGCCGCCTGGCTGGCGAGCCCGGTCGGATCCTGGGCGTTCCAGTCGCGACGGATGACGGAAGTGTCCATGTAGTCACGCCACTCGATGATCCTGCCGTTCGCGATCTTGAACGCTCCCAGGATGTCGAAGGCATAGACGACGGCATCGTTGGCGTCGACGATGCTGTCGCGGCGCTCGAAGAACACCGTGTCATCCGCGCTGGTGAGGAGCCGGTGTTCGAGAACCTTGACCCGCTCGAAGTTGAACAGCCGCTTCTGCTCGCGCAGCAGGTGCTTGATCTGCTCGATCCCGACCATGTCGGGGAATCCGCTGTTCTTCCACACGGCGTCCGGGGTCATGTAGGTTTCCCATGCCCGGATCACGTCATCGATGGTGGGACCCATCGCGTGGAAGAAGTCCATCACCAACTGCTCGTTCGCTGTGCTGCGCATAGGTCATCACCTCCAGGCATGGAACTATTTCATTAACGTCGTACCATCCTATAACTACATGACTCTCAATTATATTTTGTATAATCTATAATCTACGTGGAACAATTATAGTTCAGATGTACCAACGGCGCAATTGTGGGGCGCGAAGCCCTGCTCGCCTCGGCGGCCCAAGTACCGGATGACCGCGCAATGAAAGTGAAGACCGAATCGACGGATGACGTGTCGCTCGCCAAGATCCTGGAAGGGGCCGCCCGATGTTTCGCCACCAATGGGCCGCGCCAGACTTCGATCACCGACATCGCGTCAGCCAGTGGCGTGGGGCGGCAAACGGTCTATCGACGATTCAAGAGTCGCGAGGAGATCATCGAGGCGGTGTTCCAGGCGCGGGTCGATGCGTTGCTCTCTAACGCCCTTGAGTCGCAACACCTAGCGGCCGACCTCGAGGATCAGATCATCGACACATCGCTGGAATGGGTGGAGCGCATCAAACGTGATGCCGTGTTGCGCAACCTCGTGGAAAGCGATTCGCACGAGACCGAGCTCTTCCATATCGGTCCCCAATCGCCCCTTCAATCCGTCGCCGAGCGGATCTGGAGACCCTTGCTGGAACGCGCCAAGGCCAGCGGCAGCCTGAGACCGCACCTGGGAATTGCGGAAGCGGTCCACTACGTGCGCGCCATCCACTACCTGCTCCACGTGCGCGACGATCTCCAGGAACGCCAGCGGGTCGCGTTTGTGAAGAACACGCTGCTCACGATCCTGATCCGCGATGAGCACAACAAGTATCTGCGCAATCAATGATTCGCCTCCGGGCGTAGCGACAGCATCGCTTGACCACCAAGAAACCCGGCGGCGCGATGCGCGAGTCGGGCATGTAGCGAATCAGGAAGAGATCGCGACGAGCACGATCTCGTCCCTGTTTGCACGATTCAGGCGGCCGTCGCGAGCGCTTCGCCTTCGTGCGCGCGCTGGTTCAGGTAGTCCACCGCCGCCTGCGCCTGCGCCGCGGCGCTGAACAGGTACTTCGGATCGTTCTTCAGCTCCGCGATCCACGAACCGATGTAACGCGCGTGGTCCTCGATGTGATCCGGACGCAATCCGTGCTGCGCGCCGAGCAAGCCCGATCCGATCTCCGCGATGAGTTCCTCGAAGGCCCGATTCGCGCGCGAGTCCGCGTAGCGATCGAGATTGCGATCGAGCCGATGGGCCGCTCCACTCCAATGCGTGATCTCATGCAGTTCCACGCTCGCAAGCTGCTCGGCATCGCGAAAGCACGCCACATCGGGCATCTGGATGTGATCCGTGTTGGGGTTGTAGTACGCGGACGCGCCGCCCCACCGCACTTCCGCACCGGTGCGCGCGATCCACTCGTCGACACGTGCGAGCGTCTCGGGGCCGGCGCCGGTCGTCGCAGTCGGAAAGAACGAATCCGGCAAGCCGTCAATCTGCTGTGCGTTGAACACGGTGTAGTACTTCAGGTAGCGGAACGTCGCCGGATCGCCCTCGTCGCTCTCCCGCTGCGCCGAGCCGTAATAGCAGACCGGTCGTCCGCGTTCGCCCTTGCGCACCACCGCGTCGAACTCGAGCGCCTGGCGGAAGGTCAGCCAGTACGGGTTCGTGTACCCGTAGCGCGTTGCCGCACTCCACAGCATCAGGATGTTGATGCCGCGGTAGGCCACGCCGTTGTGCCGCAACGGCAACATCCCGCCGCGGCCTTCGTCCCAGCACGCCTTCCACGGCGAAAGTCCGACCTGCAGCAACATCAGGATCTGCTCGACCATCTCCTTCGCGTAGTCCCGCCGACCGTGTTCCATCGAAGTCCTCCATCGCCTGCACGTGGCCGGGCGCTCGTCCCGTCGGCGGAATGCAGGGGTGTCCCGCCGCGCGGTCGATCGCACTCGGCCGCCGGGGATGGGAGAGGGGCGCGGGATGAAGCGGGAGTGCCGGGCCGCCCGCCTCGTTCGTCGGGCTCGCCCGTCGAACGGGGCGCACGCGGGCGCAGCGAACCCTTGGCGCACCCGCACCGCGACCCAGAGTTCCCCGGCAAGCGGTCCGAGTGCGATCGAAGCGGTGGCGATGCCCGCTATCTAACGTCGGCGCAAGCGCGCGATCGAGCAGCGCATGGAAGCGAGAGGATCCGCGCGTGGGCTACGCCGCAGGAGCACGGCGGATCACAGCATCAGCGCGCAGCGCAAGCTGAGCGAATGGTGTCCAAGGCGCAGACCAGCAGCGCCGTCACTGGGAGGACGGCATGGATGTCCACAGGCTGTGCGCAGTCCTGCGCACCGCTACTGTGGATCGAATTTCCGCGCAGCCGCGCGACCGCCTCTACTCCGTTGTGCGCAATGCGCTCGCAGCGGCCGCAATCGCCTCGGCCGGTGTCGCGCCGCGCCCGTGCACGAGGTCTTCGCCACCGTCGTACGCAAACCAGCCGCACTCCCAGCGATCGTTCTTGCGCAACTCGAGCTCGTGCTCATCCAGCATCGACAAGGCCGCCGCCGGATCGTGCGCGACCCCTAGCGAGCGCGCGGAAGCCTTGACGACGTTCTCTGCCGCACTGCGCTCTTCGGCACTGACGGCGAAGCGGTTGCCTTCCATGAGATCGAGTGCAGTTCGAAGATTCATCGGGTGTTGATCGGGAAAAGGTTCGGGACGACAGCGCCGGTCTGCGGGGGTGGCTTGGAACCGGATAGCTGTATAGGTATACAGTACCGCAATGCCGCCCCGGAAAACACCCCCGCCGCACCTGATCGAGCGCGACCTGCTCGACGATGCGCGCGTACTGATGAGCCGCTACCACGCGCGCAATTCGGCGAAGGCCCTCACCGCGGATCAACGCAAGGCCTGGGCGGAGCAGATGGTGATCCTGGTGGAGAAGCTCGCGCACTCTCTCGCCACCCAGATCGGAGCGCCGGACTATCCGGTTGATGCCGAGCGCAAGCGCATCTGGCTCGAGCAGTTCCTGGCCGGCATGCGCGTCCCCCAGCCCATCGACCAAGACCCGCCCGAGCTGCGGCCAGCGCCCACGCCGTCGTGGAAGCGCGCCTTCCAATCCGAACGTCGGTGAGGTGAATTGCTCCTATCCTTGAGCAGAGATTCCACTGCCTGAATGGATGCGACCATGGCGAAGACGACGGCCTTGTTCGTGCTTACCGCGCTCGCCGAGATCCTCGGCTGCTATCTCCCCTATCTGTGGCTGGAGAAGGGTCGCTCGGCCTGGCTGCTCCTGCCGGGAGCGACCTGCCTGGCCGCCTTTGCCTGGCTGCTCACCTTGCATCCGCAGGCGGCCGGAAGAACCTACGCCGCCTACGGCGGCATCTACATCGCCACCGCGTTGGCATGGCTGTGGATGGTGGACGGCATCCGCCCCACACGCTGGGACCTCGTCGGCGCCAGCCTTTCGGTTCTCGGGATGGCCGTGATCATGTTCGCGCCACGCGAGCCGTAACAGGACCAGAAGAAATGTGGAGTGATCGGTGATTCGATGGCGCCCGACGTAGAGCCGAGCGCCACCGACTCCACATTTCTAGAGAAGACCCCTTTCGGCCATCGACGTCATCTGCGATCCGCCGATCACGAAGTGGTCCAGGACCCGCACGTCCACCAGCGCCAGGGCCTGCCGCAAGCGATCGGTGAGGAGGCGATCCGCGGTGCTCGGCTCCGGCGTCCCACTCGGGTGCTGATGAGCAAAAATTACAGCGGCACAGCGTTCGGCGCGCAGGGCAATCTTCACGACCTCGCGCGGATACACGCTCGCCGCATCGATCGTCCCGACCGAGACGTCCACGGCATCGAGCAGCTGGTGCTGCGCATCGAGCAGGATCATCCGGAAGGTTTCGCGCGTGAGCATCGCCATCGTGTGGACCAGGTAGCGCCGCACCGAGCCCGGATCGCTGATGCGAACGTCGCGCTTGAAAGTGCGCTCGACCTCGTCGCGCGCCGCGGCGATCACCTCGGCCGACGTCGCCTGGCGGTAGCGGCGTCCCGTCTCGCGCACGAACAGCGTGCCCGCCGGGATGGTGGAGAAGTTCGACATGGTTGGCTCCGGTGTTGGGCGGAAGTGCCCTGACCGGGGAGCACCACGTCGCTCTTTGCGCGGCGCTCAAGGCTCGCGCGCAGCGCGACTCGGCGCAGGTGCGAAAGCACCGCAGAGCCTTGAACGCCCCGCACGACGTGGTAGGTTGGGAAGCGGGCAATTCCAAACCGACACGGAGCAGCCCAGCGAATCTAGACTTCCACCGCCGTCGTTAGTGGACGGGATAACCCCGATGGTCGAGATCACGCGGCATCGTGCTGGGGTCGAAAGCCGGTGGATGCTCAGGCCGCCGCTGCCAGTCCATCGGAACTGGTGGGACGATTGAGGAAGTCCACGGCCGCCTGCGCCTGTGCCACCGAGCTGCAGAGATACTTCGGCTCGTTCTTCAGGTCCACGATCCACGAGGCGGTGTAGCGCGCGTGATCTTCGATGTGCTGCGGCCGAATGCCGTGCTGCGCACCTACAAGCTCCGCGCCGATCTCCGCGATTTACCCGGACACCGCTGCTCTTCAGCGCACAGAATCGCGCTACTCGGAGCCGTTAACGTGCACGCCCGGCAGCCACTGATTGAATCGTAGCCGCCGAAGATGGCTCACTCTCCGCTCGTCGCAGGAAGACATCCCGGTATCCCACGTATCGGAAGGTCGAAAGCGCAGCCGCGACGACCGCAAAGCAGTGCATTTGGAATGGCAGGGCTCGAGCAGCGGTAGGATCACCACGAGCACTGAACAAAAAGGCTTCTACTTGCACTTGACGAGCGACAGCCCGTTGCCCCCTTCATCCTTATTGCTCGAAAGAACCAATACTCCTTCACCACAAGCCTCCGGGACCTTATTCGTTCGCACCAAATTCCTGGCGACCGCTGCTGCCATGGTCTCCTCCCAGAGCTGTTCGGCCTCGGGAGCCGAAACATTTCGTAGAAGCTCCATCATGGCTTCTTTCCCGGGGCCGTCTTCGTTCAGAACAAGGTTCCAGTCGTAATAAACAAGGAACTGACCCGGCCGCTCGGGATGGGGGTAAACTGATGGTATTGGCGACCTGGCACATCCCCATAGAAAAGGGACCAACCCCGATAAAATGGCCCATGGCTTCATGGCTAATCATCTCGCGAGATATTGAGAAAGTAGTTCTGCATTGCCGGTGAAGCGTTTCCTGCGTAACCCATCAATGTTGCGACTGCGGCTACCGGCATGCCCGCAAAACTATACATCTGAAAGCCGCTGTCGAAGCCCACGCCACGACTCATGTAGAGGCCGTTGTCACCGCTGTAGTTCCAACTATTAAACCAATCATGAATCTTGGACACGTCGGTGACGAAATATCTTAAACTCTTGTTGGCTAGAGCGTGGCCCGGATCATAGAGATGGTCCCCGGAGCCCTCGCGCTCCATACCTGATTCCGTAAGCCAATTTCCTTCCTTAGTTGGATTCCGGGTCCAATCCGAACCCCGAGTGCCGTCTGTTCGCAAGACGCCTCGCTCGTCGACCGCTCGAGAGCTTGTGCAGTCTTGACCGCTCGTCGCGCAGGCCAAACGTTTCAGGCTGTCAGTCTCACGCGTGGTGTATGCGGCAAACTCCTTTGCTGCATACAGGAAGGCTCCCGTTACAGCTCCGTTCGCAAACTTTCCACCGCCCAAAACGGAGCCTGTTCCGCCCACAACTGCAGCCGCCATCCCCTGGCCAAACTCATTCGGCATTGCCCCGATCGCCGGGCTCGCGACTGCTGTGAATCCAGAACTCAGGAATCCGCTCCCGAATTTCCCACCCTGCGCGACACTGCTGAGGCCGCCGACCGCGCCATGTGCCAAGACCCGGAATATTCGATCGCCGGCTTGCATCGTTCGTGTAACCCCGTTCGCCATCTTGGTCATACTTGCATAAGGGCTGCCGATGCCATTGAACGCGCCAGCCGTAAGGGCCCCTATGAGCCCTGCCTTGAGGTCGCCACCGGACACGATCATTCCGCCGATGAAGCCCGCGAACATTACGTTGATGCCTGGAATGCACGATATCGCGATCGCCAGGAGAGGCCGCCAGAACTTCTTGATCGCTTTGAACAGCCCCTTCAGGAAGTGTCCCGAGGGATCGGTGTACTTCAGCGGATTGTTGCGTACGTAGCTGTACCGGCTGTAGCCCTGCGTGTCGTTGGGATTCTGGATGAACGGATCTGCCGAAACAAACCGCCCGATGCTCGCGTCATAGACCCGTCCGTTCATGTGGATCAGGTTCATTTGGCCGATGTGCTCATGGCCTGTGTATCCCCTCAGCATCAAAGTGTCGAAGGGATCCGCCCGCATAACGCTTGGGTCCACCACCCCGACCGTGGTGATGTCATCACGAGTGCCGAAGGCGTCATAGGAGTATCGCTTCATCAGACGCCCGATGGAGTCGGTAACGACTTCGACTGAATTTAGTGCGTCTTCGTGGTAGTACTCAGCTCGTCGTGCCGAGACGCCAGCGGTCACAACCCGCAGGCGGTTAGCCACGACGCGATCGCCGACCATGATCGGATAGCGATGCTCGAAGATCGTGCCCTCTCCCCCGCCGGTCTGCCGAGTGCGCTCGTAGGAGCCGACGTAAACCGTGTCCCACAGCTTGTTGCCACGCGATTCAATCTTGTTGATGCGCTGGCGATTGGCGTTGTACACGTACTGCACCGAACCCGTCGTGTTGGCGAGCGAAGTGGCCATGTTATTCATGTCGAAGACCAACGTGCGCCCTCCAATCGTCGTCGCGTTCCCGTTCGCGTCGTAGATGAGGTCGCCGACGTTGCTCACGTTCGTGAGGCGTTTGCGGCTCGTCGACAAGGATCCGGCTGTGACGGTCGTCGTCTCATACGTGTAGGCACGTGATTGAGCGTTGTCTGTCCGCTCCGTGATGTTGCCCGCGTCGTCGTAATACCAGCGCTTGGTCTTGTTGAGGCTCGTCACCGTAGGGTGGCGAGTGCGCGCAAGGGTGATCCGGTCCAGGGCGTCGTAGTTGTAGTCCGTGTCGAGATTCACGCTGAGGTCCCAGCGGCTCTGCACGTTGTTGTTGGCATCGTACTCGTAGCCGACGTCCTGGATGTCGGCGACGTTTCCATTGCTGCCCAGTGTGGAACCACCCGTTTGTATGCTCAGTAGCTGGCCAGTTCGCGGGTCATAGTCGCGCTTCGTGAACAGCCCGTTGCCCAGGAGTTCCTGGGTCACGCGCCCCTCTGGGTCAACCTGGTCCGCTCGCCACCACGTGATGTGGCTCGAGTCGGACATGTTCGCGTTCAGCATGGCCAACTGCGACTGCAGCCGCGCGAGGTTGGCTGTGGCCGCTTCCAAATCATCCGCCAAGTCGGTGGCGCTGGCTTCCGCGGTCGCGGCTTCGGTTTCGAGCGCTTCGATATCGTCGATGACGGGCGCTAGTACCTGCATCTGTCGCGTCGTCCAGTTATTCGTCTGCTGGTCGTACTGCGCGGTGTAGTTGTCGGCGCTCGTGCGATAGTACGTCACCGACGACTCAAGAGTGTCGATCCGGGCTTCGAGTTCAGCGGTACGCTGCGAATAGAGAGTGACCCAGTGCTGCTCTTGCGTGTAGGGCAGGCTCTCCAAGGCAATGTAGAAATCGACGTACGACTTGAATTGGTCAGCCTGGCCCTGGAGTTGATTCATGATTGCAGCTTGGGCATCCGCGTTCGCCAATGCGGTCGCAGCGGCCGCCTTGGCGGCACTGATGTATGCCTGGTCCGCCGCCGACATGTGATCGAGCGTGGTGGCGGTCAAGAGTGCCGCATCGTTCTCCGCCTCGATGGCCGCCTGCTTGTAGGCATTGATCTGATTTTGAATGTTCGTGACCGCTGCGGTGTACTGCGGGAGCAGCTGCAAGATTTCGTCGATGCGGGCCTGGAGGGCGGCATCGTTGTAGACCTCCTCGGCGTTGTCGGAGGGGCTTCGGACCGCAACCAAGTAACCGCGCTCGTTGTAGACGTTCTCCGTGACAAAGGAGCCGGGTCGCGTCGTTGTCGCGAGTCGATTCTGATTGTCGTAGGTCATCGACGTGACGAACGTTTCCGGCGCCCCCCGATTGGGGACCACCGTCGTCACTTCGTACGGAAGCGACATCACGTTATACAACGTGGACTCGCTGTACCCGCTCGGATCCTGCATCGTCGCCAGCTTGCCCAGACCGTGGGCTGCCGTGTCGTAGGTCCAGATCGCCGCCGCACTCGCACCTGGATCCTTACGCGAGTACATGCGCCCTAGCAGGTCGTAGGACGTCAGCGTCACCCCCAGCGCGGCATCACGCTGCCATTCCACCTCGCCGAAGCTATTGTAGGCGTACTTCCATTCCCCGAGATGCGGATCAAGCATGCGGGTCTTTCGGCCGCGGACGTCGTACTCGATAGACGTTGTCTGTCCGATTGGATCGATCGTGGACTCGAGATCGCCGACCGCGTTGTAGAAATGCCGCAGGACGACGGTGCCGTTACTTTCTTCGACCCGTTCAATCTGGCCAAGAACGTTCCTGACTTCGGTGCGCCTATGGAAAAGGGGGTCAGTCGTTGAGGTCGTCAGTCCGTCGTAAGTAAAGCTCGTTGTCGCGACCGTTCCATTCGGTCCTGGCGCGTCGATGTGATCCACGCGTCCCCTGGTGTCGTAGAAGGTGTTAACCGTCGCGCCCGAGTCGGTGTCGAATGACGGCCGGTGGGCGAGGACGATTCGGCCTTGCTCGTCATACAGCGAGGACTCATAGATCGTTCGCCCGTCCAGCGCCAGCGTGTCCTTTCGCACCGTGCGGCCGAGCAAGTCCTGATAGGCCACGCTCCGGGCGCCTGCAGAATCGGTGGCAATCACCATCTGTGTGGCGGAAGGAACCAAGGAGGGAGCATCCGCGTACTCCCACGCGCTCCACACAGTGCCTTGCTCCTGTCGAATCTTGCGACCGAAAGCATCGTAGTCGGTCGTGACCGTGATCAGGTTCGGGTCGGTAACCGAGACGACCTGGCCATGAGCCAGGCTCCTCAGGGTGACCACCTGATGGCCGAGCGCGTTGGTCGTGGTGGTCCTGAGCTGACCGTTCACGACCTCGGCGAGGTTCGTGGTGATTCGCGCCGGGATCGCAGTGCCGGTGCGGCTATATCCTGAAGCTGTGACCTTGCTCTTGTTCCCGTAATCGTCGTACTCGTACTCGGTCTGCAACCGCTGCGACAGACTGGTAGCGTCGGGCTCGATGATTTCGGTGCGCAGCAGGCCTGCACGCGAGCCGCCTGCCGGGTAGTAGGTGAAGGCCGACTTCCGCGTAATTACCTTCGGATTACCCTGAAGGGTATGGGTCACCGTCGTGGACGAAAGCCGCCCCAAGATCCAGTTCGCGGTGTCGGCCGCCTCGTAGACGTTGTCCGTGGCCTTTGTCAGGCGGACCGTGCTCGAAGGATCTCGGGTCACCATTTCAATGTGGCCCACGTTGCCGTAGCTGTCGGGCGGATTCTGCGTCGTGGAGGTGATGGACAGCGGCGTCCCGACGTCGTCGTAGACGGTTTCGGTCGACGTTCCAACGTAGGGCAGAACGTTCCCGTATGCGGTAGTCGAAACGGTTCCTAGGACCTGCTCGACGGTCTTGGTGAGAGTTCCGTCCTTCAGGAAGTTGTCCTTGCGAAGGACCATGCCGTTCTTCGGCCAGGTCGTCTCGTACCGGCTAACTTCGTAGTCTCCCGTCAGCAGATCTTCGATCGACTCGGAGGAAAAGCCGAGAATCCCTCTTCCCCGACTGTCGCCACGAAGGTTGAAGTACTTGTGGCGTGTGCCTCGCATCTCGCTTGGCGCTCCTGCCCCGTGAGACGCCCACACCTCATGGACGAGCCAGATAGGAGCTGCGACCAAGAGGGAATCGTATGACGACGGACCGGCTGTTTCGCCCGCGGGAGCCTGTGCCATGGAGGCATAGACGATCTGGGTGATCGTCCCGTCGCCGGCATTAATCGTGGCAATCGCCTCCGGCTGAGCGGCCTCGGCCTGCTGTGGCGACATGAACCCGGACGTGTTGACGCTCCGGTTCGAGTACCACATGTCGAGATTGCCGTTAGTGGAATCATGAATGGCGAAATCCGTGAGGCCGTCGCCATTGAAGTCGCCTAGGGAGGTCTTGGCGTATTCGCCATTCACGCCCCACACCGTGATCGCGCGAGACGAGAATCCAGACCCGCTCTGCTGGAACACGTAAAGAGTTTGGTTTTGACGCGTGATGATGTCGGCGCGACCGTCACCGTTGTAATCGAATGACCAGGTCCAATCCTTTTCCGCGTCAGGAACGGCATACGGCTGAACGCCCGTGCTCGGAGAAGGCAGGTAGCGGATGAAATCGCTGATCCCGCGTGACGTGGGCGGGGACACGTAAAGCATGTCCTGGGTCGACGTCAGTTCCTTCACGTATCCCACTTCTGACAGACCGTCGCCGTCGAAATCGGCGAGCCACCGCATGCGCTTATCGGAGCGCGATATTTCCGCGCTCTTGAAGTCGACCATGAACGTGTGGTTGACCGGATCGGCGATATAGTAGCCGACACCCAAGGGGTCGGTCCCGACGAAATCGGTGATCCCATCTCCGTTCACATCCCCGGTGAAGTTTTCGCGAGGGGTCGCGCCGAAGAGATTGCAGGTCCACTGCTGGCAGGTGTACTGCCACGACTCGTAGGCGAAGCCGGTATCGGTCTTCCTGAAGACGTAAGCCGCATTGGCTGTTGCGGAGTCCGCGACATCGTTGAAAATCACCACATCGGAACGTCCATCACCATTCATGTCGCCGACGAACGTCAAGTAGTCCTTGTCGTAGATGGAGGAGTTCACGGGCGACAGCGAATACGATGAATCTACGAACGTACCCGACGTCCGAGCGAGCTTGAGCCGGATGCTGTTTATGCTTCCATCAAGGAAGGCGAAGTCGGTGCGGCCGTCGCCGTCGAAGTCACCGGTGAGTACCCGGTTGGCGTTCGACGGCCAGTTGTTGGTTGTCGTCCAGTTGACCTGATCGAATCCACCGAAGGGCTTCGCGAGTTGGAGATAGACGTTGCCTCCCTTTGGCGACGCAATGTCGGTCAGGCCATCGCCGTTGAAGTCGCCGGTACGAACGTAGGCGTCCCCGCCCCAAGAAGCCGAGGCCCCGCTGTTCGCCCAGGTCGTGTACTGCCCTGTCGGCTGCTGATTCCACGCAAAGGTCGTCGGCGCAAGGCAGTATTCCTGGCTGTTCTTCCAGCCGCACTCGGTCAGTGAGGTGATCGTGTCCTCGCCGGTGCGCGCCAGCTGCCCGTATGCCAGCTTGTACGTCCGAACCTCGGCACCGTTCACGAAGGTGTGTACGGCCTTCAAGCGGCGGTTGCGCTCGACCCGATAACCAGCCACGTAGTACCAGCTCAGCGCGCGCGATTCGTACTCGAAGGTGACCTTGGCGTAGTGCGCGTCGCCGGTTCGTTCGTTGCCGCCCCACTGGATCTGGTCAATGAGTCGCTCAGACATCGCGCCTGAAGACGGGGTGGGCGACGTGTACGAGAAGCTCATGTAGTTTCGCGAAGCGTCGAACAGGGTCTCGAGATGCCAGATCACCTGCGGGGAGCCCGACGCGGTCCCAGAGGGTGATCGGCTGCCGGTGGAGGTGCCGTATCTCAGTTCCTGCCCGGCTTTCGTCTTCACGGTGAACGAGGCCGGGACCGCGGAACGCGTCCCGCTCGTCACGAGGGAGCCGTTGTCGATCTCCGTGCGCAGCGTCAGCGCGCCGGTCCCCGCATAGCTTCCATTCGTAGGGATCAAGCGCTGCCCGTCGAGGCAGTACCGCTGCTCCGCGAGCGCCAGCGCCCGCGATACGGGAACGTACTTGCCGTCCTGAGCGATCGTCTGCGGGCACAAGCTCACCACTGACAGACCGCTGATCGACCAGCCGCGGCCCAAGGGGCCATCTCCCGCGTTGCTGTTGTAGCTCAGCGAGAGCTCGGGCTTCATCTCCCCGGGGCCGGGCGGGACGGCGAGTGGCACCGTATAGGAGGCTGCGCCACCTTGAACCTCAAACTGCCCTACCGTGGACCCTGCGGCCGGAGTAGCGACGGCATGGCCGAGGATCGGGCAGGCGAGCGCCAAGACGGTCGCGACGCTGCACGCCACGCGCTTGAAAGGAAACATTGGAAACTCCAGGGAATTCGATTCAGGGGTTTGTCGTTGAGGCCGGTTGGACCTTCAAGGCCTCTGCGGCGGCGGCGCTTCCTTGCTTCTTGCGAAGCTCGCGCGCGGCGCGCACCTGTTGAAGCAGGTCCGTGCCGCCGGTGTCCTTGCTTAGTGCCACGAGCGTGTTCGCCGGCTTGGCCTCCGGCGCGGGCCCGAGCTTCTTTGCCGCGAGGTGGTCGATCTCCTGCATCTGCACGACGCGGGCCTCGTCAGCACCGGTTTCCGAGGTCTTGTCCTCACGCGTGTAGTCAGCGCCAAGCGTTCGCGAGGGTTTCGACTCTGGTGGTCCAAGCGCGGAGTAGCCGGCCGCCGTTACGACGGCAACGACTGCAGTGCCTATCAATGCCCGCTTCAAGAGGCATTTCAGCGTGCTCGCCATGATTTCCTTCTCGATTGGTTTGCGCGGCGTGCGCAAAGCGATCCACGTTCCAGCATCGCGAGCATCCGCTTGGCAATTGACATGCGGCGATATCTGCCAGATGTGCGGACCGACTCACCATTGGGGGAGGTCTGTCCAGAGCACGCCAGATCGCGTCGACCGCTGAAACCGGGCGTCTTGCACTCTTGCGCACCAGCTCTCCGTCGGAGGCCGTGTCGAAATTTCGTCGTATTCGCCGATTGACCGGTGGATGAGCACGGAGAAATTGGCTACTACATCGCCGGTTGGGGCTGTGCTGACGGGATAACGTGTTCCTCGGATCAGCACAGCGATCAAGGCTCGTGCGAAGCGCGACCGGTCGAAGGCGACTGCAGCGCCGCAGAGCCTTGAGCGCGGGCACGTGGTAGGTTGGGAAGCCAGCAGTTCCAGCCCGACACGGAGGGGCCCGGCGAATCTAGACTTCCCATTGCGGCCGCTTCAGGACGGAGTGAGGCCTCATGGTCGAAATCATTCGCAAGGGCGAGTTACCCGAGCCTGATGAGGTAGCGCCCGGCTTGCGTGCCGCCACTGCGGCAGCCTGGATGGTTCCAGTGCGTGAACCCCGCCCGCCAGGGTTTCCCCTGCTCTTCAGCGCGGAGCATCAACTCATCGAGCCCGCGATCGCGTTTCTCCACGAGCATGCGATTCAGCGCGCGCACACGCCGGACACGTTGCGCACGTACATGGAGATCCTCTACGACTGGTTCGACGCGCTCGAGCAGAGCGACATCTCGTGGACGACGGCCGACGCCGTGGACCTGGTGGCCTATCGCAACCGGATGCTGAGTCATCTCAGCGAGCACACCGGTCGTTCCTACAGCGTGGCAACCATCAACCACCGCGTGAGAGGCGTGCAGCGCTTCTACGAATGGGCGGTGCGCAATGCCTGGCTGCCGTCTTCCGAGCTGATCGGACGAACGAGTGACTTCACCGTGGCTCGACGCCAGACGGAGCGGCCACGGAGAGCCGAGGCCACGGTCGATCGCCACATCTTCCTGTTGCGGCAATTCGAGACATTGCCGCGGCCGTTGGCGGCGGCTCAGGCACGCGAGCTCCTCGCGCAGCTTGCACCGCCCTACGATCTGATGGCGCGGTGGCAGCTATATACGGGCCTGCGGGTCAGCGAACTCCTGCGACTGACCGTAACCGATGTCCTCGAACCGACCCAACGTGTCGCGAGCGTCTTGTCCCACAGAACCATCGACGTCATGCGCAAGGGACGCAAGAGCGGGTATGTGATCGCCTCGGCGAGTTTGCTGGACGAATCCGCCAGCTACATCGCCCAGCATCGAAGGGCATGGCTCTCGCGCGCGCAGCGCCGGCGAGCCGTCCCGGAGGAAGCCCCGCTCTTCGTCAATCGACGGGGCTGTGCTGTAAAGAAGAACAGCTACCAGCAGGTCATCCACGACGCCGGCGTGGCCTGTGGGTTCAAGGCGACCACGCATCTCCTGCGATCCACTTTCGCCTGCATGATGCTGGCAAGGCTTGAGCAGCTGGCCAAACAGGGTGCGGCGATCAATCCCCTTCTGATCGTGAAGGTGCTCATGGGGCACGAGCGCATCGAGACCACCGATCGCTATCTGCGAGCGATCGCCGTCGACGCGATCTCTCTGGGGGATCTGCTGGATACCCTCCTGGGCGGATCCTGAGATGTCCCACCAGCGGCGGATTCATCGTGTGTTGCGGAAGCGAGAGGGCCGTTCGGCATTCGGCTTGATCGCACCGGCTGAAGGACCGCGCACAGTGGGCACGACGGTGATCGATTTCGCGACACTCATGCTGCCGGCTGATGTGTGGCAAATGTTGGCGGACGCTTTCTGGAACCATGTCGGGGCTCGTCCGGCGTCTTCGGTTCTCCAGTCGTGGCGCGTGCTTCGGAAATTTGGCCGCTTCGTCGCCGAGAAAGGGGGACTTCACGGGCTGGCCGATGTCAACGAGGAGATGCTGCTGCGGTATATCGATTGGCTGAACGTTCAGCAGACGGCCGCCGGTGTCCCGTGGAGCAAAACCACTCGCAACGCGGCCTACGGAACGCTGCGTGGCCTTCTGCGGTGGGTCGAGCGTTGCCGGCCGGGGAGGCTCGCGCCCATTGACTACCCCTTCAACCCGTTCCCGTGGCGCAACCGTGATACGCGCCATCGTTGCAAGGCCGCGCCGCAGGTCCTGCAGGCGTTACTGAAGGCCTGCGAGCGAGATATTGCGCAGATGCGCACGCAGCGCCAGTGCGCCGATTCGGAGCGCGCCGCAGCCGGTCTGGACGGCACCGACCCGCGCTCTTCCCTGGGCGCACTTCTCGCTTACATCGATCGACACTTCGGCGGTGTGCTGCCGCCCGCGAGGATCCTCGATAACCACCGTCGCGTTCGGGACGCGCTGATGAAGTTCGGCGGCCGGGAGCCCGTCGAGCGGTGCCTCTATCCGAAGGTCGATTCGATCCTGCCCTACTACCTGGCGATCGTCGCGCATACCGCCGGCAACACGAAGGCCATCGCCACGCTCGCGTGTGACTGCCTGCAGGCACTCCCGCTTCTGGAGGACCGTGAGCTACTCATTTGGAAAAAGCCGCGTGCATCGTCGGTGCAGCGACGATCGTTTCAGACCGGACACGCCTTCGAGCCCCCGACGCTCGTACGGGAGCTGCTCAAGTGGACGAGTCGGCTGCGGCCGCATGCCCGAGATTCAGAACGCCATCACCTATTCCTGATCAAGGGGGCCTCCGACACCCGCTCGCTGGCAAGGACGCAGATGCACCATGCTCTGCGCCGCTTCGAGGCCCGACATGGCCTGACGCACATCGACCCGGCGTCGATCCGCGGTGGTGTCCTGACAAGCATTTACCGAGCGACGGGCAATCTTCGCCAAGTCAAGGCCATCGCAAATCATTCGAACCTTTCGACGACGGTGGGTTATGTCGAATCCCCGGAGGTCGAAGCGCAGAACAGGATGCGCATCGCGGCCCTGCAGCGCGCTTTCCTCGGACACCTCAAGCGCTATGCGGAGGATGGCGACCAAGAACTACGCACCCCTGAACGGCGCGTGGGATGCGCCGCGGGCAAGGAGATGATGCCGGCGGCCACGGCCGTCTCGATGTTTGGCTTCGGCTGTCGCGATCCGTTCTCCGGCACCGCTCCCGGTACGCGCGCAGGCGAGCTGTGTCACCACTTCCTCGGGTGCTTCACCTGCCCGAACGCCGTCATCGGTCACGACACGCAGACGCTGGCTCGTCTGCTTCAGGCGCGCAACCACCTTCGGGAGGGCACCGCGCAGTTACATCCGGCGCGATGGGAGGCCGTTTACGCAGTGCCATTGCGGATTCTAGAGGAGGACATCCTGACGCGCTTCGGCAGCCAAGAACTCGCCGCAGCGGACCATCTACGCGCAACCCTTCCGCCCCTCCCGCCACTTCGATGACGCCTGCCGCGCTCAATCGCCCTCTCGACGATTCCCAACGGGGTCGCGCCCTTCCCGGCGCGCGGGACTGGTTTCTGCGCGACTCCATCTGGACGGATGACCACTGGGTGTTCGCTCCGACGTCGATCCTCGAACAGGAGCGACCCGTGCGGTTGTGCTGGGATTTCGCCTTGCCGAGCGGGCGTCGCTTCACCGGCTCGGCCTGCGCGGCTCTTCTCGAGAGCAGCCGAAGACTGGTTGCGCTCATCCGCGCCCGATCGCTCGTCGCCGGGCTCCCGCAGCGCGCAACTACGGTCCGCAGCAACTTCAATCACCTGCGAACACTGATCCGATGGATGGACCGGGAGGATGTTTCCCGATTCTCCGACCTCGACGCTGCAGCGGTGCGAAGCTTCAGGCGTGTTGTTGAGCAGCGTGTCGATCGCAGTGGGCGCGCGGTGTCCCCGGCGACGGTGCAGCGGCATCTCCACGTGCTGGATTACCTGCACCGGTTTCGCGAAACGCTGGGTGATGGACTGACATTCGATCCCTGGCCTGGGCAGAGCCTCCACGCCGCAATCGGCGTGCGCAGAGATCAGCGTCGCGCACAAAGCCACACGCCCGACATCGTGGCAATCCCCTTGGTGCAAGGAGCGATCGACTTCTTGGCGACCTCCGCAATGGACATTCTTGTCCTGCGCGAATCGTTCAACGAAGCGGCGGCGCACGCAAGCCAACGAGGTATCACGAGAAAGGCTTGCTACAAAGCCGCCCTGAGGATCCTGCGCAATCGGACCGTCAATACCACACGAGGCGTGCGAACGATAAAAAAGCTCGACGATCTCGCAGAACTCGTGAACCTGCTCTACGCCGCATGCTTCACAGTCCTCGCCTATCTGCTCGGTGCGCGCGTCAGCGAAATTCTGCATCTTCGGCAGGGTTGCGTGCAGCCGCTCGCCGTCGCGGGGAATTCGGATCACGGCATCGCCGTCATCACCGGCGCGATCCTCAAGTTGGAGTCCGCGTATCACGGTCGATCCCACGAATGGGTGGCACCCCCGCCTGCTGTACACGCGATTGCCGTGCTGGAAGCGCTGTCGGCGCCTCACCGGTTGCGCTCCTCGCGCGACGAGCTTTGGCTGCGAACCCGCAATCATCGGCTCGGCGCCGGCGAGTGGCGGGAGCCTTCCACGGCGCCGCTATGGGTAACGAAGTCAGAGCGCATCAATCGTCAGTTGGGCTTGTTTGGCGCTTGGCTTGTTCTTCCGGCCTATGAGGGCGAGCGATGGCGGCTATCCTCCCACCAGGGACGAACGACATTTGCACACTTCGTCGGCCTTCGGGATCGGACCTCCCTGTTTGCGCTGGCGCAGCACCTCGGCCATCGTGACCGTGCCATAACGGACGCGAGCTACGTCGGCAACGACTACGCGTTGCACCGCGAGATCGAATCGGAAGTACTCGAGCAGTCGGTGTCAGCTTGGGAGCTCATGCTCAGCGCCCGGCAGCTTGGCGGGCAGGCCGGTCGCGAGATCGTGGTCAAGCGTCCACGGTTTCGCGGCTCCTCGATGAAGCAGGACCTCAAAGGGTATGCCCGCATGCTCGTTGAGGCCGGCCTAACACTGGGAGTGTGCGACTGGGGATTCTGCGTATACCGCCAAGAGTACAGCGCGTGTCGGGGCAATGCGCTCGGTCCCAATCCCGCCGGCCGCGAGCCCTCGACCTGCGTTCGGTGCAAGAACTTCGTGGTGTCGAGCGCCCACCGCCCCTACTGGCAGAACCAAGTACGTCGATATTCAGACTTCTTAGACGAGCCAGCACTTCCCTGGCAAACGCTCAAGCTCGTGCGCGAGCGCCTCTCGGAGGCGCAAGCCGTGCTCCGATCGATCGAGAGCGGGGGCGAGGAGGGATCGTGATCAGCAAGACGCTTTCACCCGATTTGACGCGGGTTTCCGCAGGGGCCAAGAAACCGGTCGCCGACCGCCTGGCGAGGGCGCTGCATGTATTGGCCGCACGAACCGCGGCAGACCAGAAAGCTCCGCGTGGAACCGTTGAAGAGCTGTGCGAACTCGCCGGTGTCTCGCGTAGCTCGCTGTATCGACATCATCCAGCAGCGCTATCCGCACTGCGTCAGCAACGAATGGGAAACCGGGATCCCTCCCTGGATTCTGCTCGCCGTGCCTGTACGCGTCTGCGCACCGAGAACGCGGAGTTGCAGCGGACGCTTGGCAAGGTAGCCGCGCTTGTCGACCACTACTATGCTGCGTATCGTGAGTCACGGGCCCTCCTCGACCGCCGGGAGAAGGACCTTGCGGATCTACGTCGTCGCCTTGAGTCGAAGCCCGTTCCTATAATGAGAGGCACAAGGGCCTGACAAGAAGCATATCTCCGCACATGGGACTGTCGTGCCGCCACTTTCTGCTGGACCAGGACGACAACCTGTATCGCTTGCCGACGAGCGCGTTCGAGCGAATGCTCCGCGATCCAGGGGGTCACGCCATGGTGCGATTTGCCGGCAGGCGGATCCGCATGAGCGAGGTCACTGTTGAACTTCAGAACGGCCAGGCGACTCGCGTTTTGCGGGTTTCATGCAGTGTCCTGGCATTCGACGCCAAAGGTCTCATTGACGCCCATGCATTCGAACGCCATCAGCTCGCTCGCGCAGAGGCGGTGATGGGGAAGGCTCTGATGAAGACAGCGACCGCCACGACCGTCGTCGATGCTGAGGCGCACTTCGCTGCCCAAGGTGGCCGATGGATGCCCTCCCCGGTCCTGGCGCACCGCATCGAGCAAGCAGCCCTCGGGCGAGTGAAATGCCGCCGGCTGTGATCCATTGTTTCCCCACAAATCCGGGACTCCCTCGAGCAATCTGACGAGGAGCCGAACCCGTGAAGTGCGAACAGTGCGGCGAACTCATTCGGCGCCGGTGGACAAACGAGCTCAGGGACGGCTTTCCCCGCGGGGACTACTGCAGTCGGTCTTGCGCCGAGGCCGATGCGTGGGGGCCGATCTTCCGGGGAAGCGAGCCCGTTCGATTTCGATCTGAGTTTCATAAAGCACTGCGCCACGTACAGGACGGCGATCCGCCATAACGGCGGGGTTGCATCAGTCCGGCGGATCGCCGTTGGTCGGCAGGGTCACCTCATATGCGTCGAAACGGCCCCAAGCCAACATAAGACGTGGTTCGCTCTAACGGGCAGGCATCCCGCCAACACACGCGCCACCGGGGAACGCCCCCTCACCGCGGGAGTCCACGCCGAAGAGGACGACGCACACGACCCGGCGCTTCGCCATCCGACAGACGCGGACGACTCGGCCACCGACACCCGAGAGGACTCAGGCCGCGAGGCGATGCTCGTAGTGGTACCGCTCGCGATCGATCAGCAGCGCGCAGGCCTTGCGGGTCGTGAGCGCCCGGGTTGAGCCACGCCTCGACGTGTGCGTCTTTCGGTGGGACGATGCAGCGGTCGTGACCGGCCGCGGCGATCTCCTGTGGCGGCTCGTCCGTGATCGCCGCGAAGGACAGCAAATCCGCTGCACCCCGGCCCCGCCAGCGGCCGGAACTGCAGCACCACGTTCTGTTCCTTCTCGCCTTGCGCCAGCGCCCGGCGCTCGAAGTCCTGGAGTGCGACATTTTCGAAGCGCCGTTAGCGGTACACTGTTCAGCGGATGACACTCGAAGCCAAAGCTACCCCGCCCCCTCTCCGTACCACTCTGCACACGCTTCATACGGATCAATTTGGGAACTCGTGAGGCAATCGTCCGCGTCCTGAAGACAGGGAGTTTCGCTTGCCACTTCACCTCTGCGCTCCTCGATGACTGGAACTCTATTGACGAAGGCGCCTCGCAAGCGTCTCCCGAAAGCGGCCAGCACCGCCGCAACGTCCGATCATCGACCTGCCCACGGCGCCGACAGCGCGCAAGCGCTGCTTTTCATCACTCTCGGAGAGCTCGTCTGGCGCAAGCAGGAGACCATCTGGACCTCTGCTTTGTTGTCCGGATTGGCCGAACTCGGGGTATCCGAGAACGCGGCTCGCAAGGCGATCTACCGGGCCAACCAGAAGAACATCATTCAGCTGGAGAAATTCGGCCGCCAAGTCCGGTGCTCGATCGGCGAATATGGAATTCAAGTGTTCTTGGAGGGCAGTCGTACGGTCTACAGCTTTCGCGCAGACAGCCCCGACTGGGATGGGCGCTGGCTCGTCGTCATGGTCACGGTTCCCGAATCGCAGCGAGAGGTGCGTCACTACATCAAGACTCGTCTGCGCTGGACCGGAATGGGATCCCCCACGCCGGGCATCTGGATCGCGCCTCGTTTAAATCAGGCTGCCGTCAAGGTTCTCGAGGAGATGGAAAAAGGGAACCAGATTTATTCGTACCACGGTACGTTTGGTCCCGTCGGAAATGAAGGTGCGATGGTGAAGGCGGCGTGGGACATCGATGAGATTCAGCGGCTCTATCGCAACTTCATTCGAGAGTTCGGGGCGCTGCGACCCCGAACAGCAGGGGACAAGTTCCGCGCCCACATCAATCTGATTCAGGCTTGGCGCCGGTTTCCCTATCTGGATCCACAGTTACCCCATCAGTTCCTCCCCGAGCCTTGGATTGGTCGGGACGCCGCCGCGCTCTTCCATGACCTGCACAATCAGTGGAGTGCCGCAGCCATGCAGTTTTGGCTGGAAATCCAGTCATGAAGCCGAGCTTGAAATCTCAGCCCTCGTCGTCAACTGGGCTGGAAACCAGCCGTAGCGATTCAACCTTCCAGAGGCACCCCCGCCCATAGCCGGTCCCGAAGCACGAATTTCTGGATCTTCCCGATGGGGGTCCGCGGCAATTCCTTGACGAGCTCCAGCCTCTCTGGCCAGAACGGCTTCGCCATACCCACGGACTCGAGGTACTGCTGCAGCTCGGCGAGTGTCGGTGGGTCGCCCGTCGGGACGACCACAGCACATCCCAGTTCTCCGAGTCGTGCGTCGGGCACTGCGACGACCGCCACTTCAGATACTTTGGGGTGTTTGAGCAGTTCGTTCTCGACTTCCACCACCGGGACGTTTTCTCCTCCACGGATGACGAGGTCCTTGGTCCGTCCGCAGATGCGGATGCCGCCGTGATCGGTGAGTCGTCCGACGTCCCCTGTGTCGTACCAATCATCCGAGGTTCGAATCGCCTCCGTGAGCTCGGGCTGGTGCATGTATCCGAGGAACAGACCCGGCCCCCGCACTTGCAGACGCCCCGGCTCCCCTGCGGTCACCGGCCGAAGATCGTCATCGACGATGCGGACCTGCATCCAGGGAACCGGAAAGCCGTCGCTCCCCGCGAGCTGCTCCGGCGGTGTGCCGAGCGGGTGAACGGTGCAGATCCCAAACTCGGTCGCGCCCCAGAGCGCCGGCATCTCGACCCCCAGTTCGGTCTTCATATCGTGGACAGTCTGAGGCGGGATCGGTGCTCCGCCACAAATGAACCCTCTGAGCGTCGTGTTGCGACGGCGGCTTTCGCGTTGAGCTCGAATCAGGTCGACCGCGAAGGCGGTCGAAGACAGCGTCCAGGTGAGCCCCTCCGTGTTCATGCTGTCCAACATCCGACGCGCATCCCAGAGGTCTTGGTAGACGACCTTCTGCCCTTGCGACAAGGGAAGGAGCGTTCCGACCGCGCTACCGGTGAAATGTCCCATGGTCGACGCCATGAAGCACACGTCGTCGCCGGTCAATCCCAGCGAATATGCAATCGGGCGCTCCGCGGACCAGGCGGAGTTGTCCGTGTGGACTACCGCCTTAGGAACTCCGGTAGTGCCTGACGTGTACAGAATAAAGCTTGGCTCATCTGGACCGAGGCGTCGATCATCGAATTGCCCTGCTGCCGTCGCATCGTCAT
This sequence comes from Vicinamibacterales bacterium, assembly GCA_035281225.1. GTDB lineage: Bacteria > Acidobacteriota > Vicinamibacteria > Vicinamibacterales > JAMQPK01 > JAMQPK01. Next base: position 14,838 of record DATEEI010000125.1, on the reverse strand, counting down.
CGCGCCGGGGATCGAGGAAGAAAGACTCGAAGTGGATGAGCCCCTCTGCACCAGATCGCGTCACCGCTACGTGCTCGAGCGTTGGGATGTCGTCGCGAAACTTGCGCGCCAAGGCCGCATGGTCGAACCCGCGAAAATGCGGGGGAACCACATACACGCGTGCCTTCGCGTGCTGCAGCATGAATGACACCTGCAGCTCGCGATAGATGATGGGAATGAAATTTGGAATCGCCCCCACCCGCATGGCGGCCAATCCCAATACTGTGCATTCCCATCCATTCGGGACCTGCAATGCGACCACATCACCCCGTTTCACACCCAGCTCGATCAAAGCACTCGCGCAGCGGTCGATGTAGATCCTCAACTGTCGATAGCTGAGCTGCTCCGGCTTATCCTGCCCCGCCAGGTACGCAACGATCGCCACTTTGTCCGGCGATCGCGCGCAATGTCCCAGGATATCGTCGAGATGCGTATGCCGGCGCCACCAGCCCTTGGCGTGGTAGCTCGCGCGCTCGTCCGCGCTGCAGCTGCGTTGCCAAGCGCGGGCCTGCTCCGACTCCATCCGCAATGTCCTCGCGTTATTCGTGCCTACTGGAACCGGTATGCGACTCTCAGACCATACGTACGCGGCATGCCCGTAAAGCGAACGACCGTGTCGTGATAGAGCGTCGCGTTGTTCCAATAGTATTCATCGCCGACGTTCTTGACCCACAGTGAGAGCATCCACGCCTCGGTTGGACTGCGCAGACCGCTGCGCAGGTCGAACAGACTGTAGGCGTCGATCTTGGTCTCTTCCAGCTCGCCGAGCTCTGCGTTCGTCTTTCCCTGGGAGTACGCGCTGGCGCCGACGAACGGCCGCCAGCCGTTGGCCAGGCTCCATTCGTACTGCAGATCCAGATTGCCCTGCCATTTCGGGGTGAACGGAAACGAGTCGCCCTTAATGTTGGCGGGCGTGTTCAGGACCGTAGGCGTGTCGTAGTCCGTCACGAATTCAGAGTCGAGATACGTGACGCCGCCGGACACCGTGAGGTTGTCGGTGGCGAGCCAGTTGAACTGGAGCTCGGCGCCCGTCTCCTTGGCTTTCGGAACGTTGACCTCGCGCTTGAGCGCGCCGAATGTCTCGTCGATGAAGACGCCGAAGATCTGCTTGTCCCGGTAGTCATAGTGGAATACGGCTCCGGTCATCTGCAGGCGACTGAACAGGGTCGACTTGACTCCCGTCTCGTACGCGATCACCGATTCCTGCTTCGCCGGCTCATACTGCAGCGAATTGGTCGCGCCCAACAGAGGGAAGCTTCCAGCCTTGTAGCCTTTACTGACATTGGCATAGAGCATCGACGCGTCGTTGACCTGCCAATCCACCCCACCACGCCAAGACGTGTTGTTCTCCTTCAGCGAATCCTTGGCCTTTCCGGGTAGGAGTGTCTCGGCGATCAGAGTGCCGCATTCGCCCGGCGCAAACGATGCCGGGCCCAGACCATTGCGCGCTCGAATCGCCGAAATGACGATGCTGTACCCCGTCGAAAATGCGCCATCGCCGCCATCCGCAGTGCAGGCCGTGAAGTCGGTATCCGAATCCGTGTAGCGAACGCCCGCGTGCAAGGTCAAAGCGGATGCCAACGCATAGTCGAAATTCACAAAGCCCGCGAGCGTGTCCACCTGTTGGGTTTCTGGGACGTCCACATGGGTGAACTGGGGTGCGCCAAGTGGTGTGAATCCGTAAGACGCTGTCGAGCTAAGTCGCTCGTCCAGGTTCAGGTTCACGTCGTCCTTTTGATAATTGACGCCCGCGATCAACTTGAGCCCCTCAGCGATATCGCCGCTGAGACGCAGTTCCTGAAAGAACGTCTTGAGCCGGGACTCTGGACCGAACTGGAAGAAGCGGAACTCCGACCCGTCGGGATCCTGGATGTATTCGCTGTCGTAGTCGACGTAAGACGTCAGCGAGGTGAGCAGCAAGCGATCCGTGAGGTTGTAGTCCGCGGTCACCGCGCCCTGGAGCAAGGAGTCGTTGTGCGCGTAATCCACACCCGGCGTCCAGTCAGCGGAACGATTGTCGTGATCCGCAGGCGTGTCCTGGTACTGGAGCGGGATGTTGGCCACGTAGTTCGGCGAAGTGGGACGAAATGCCAGGAACTGTGCAGCTTGCGAGTCGGACTCGTCAGCCCAGCCGTTGAGATTGAACCGGACTTTGAGATCGCCGGTCGGCATCCAATCCGCTAACAGGCGCACCGCCGTGAAGTCTTTCTCGCCGTTGGAGTCTGAGCGCGATTCGCTCTTCTGCCAGTCATGGGCCGTGCTGCGTTGAACCGCGATGCGCGCGTTCACCGTCGGCGCCAAGGCGCCGCTGGCGAAGACATCGACCTGTGTGGCGTTGAAATTGCCGAGGCTCAGGCTGCTGCCATACTCGACATTGGCGGTCGGTTTGGCGGCGATGTAGTTGACCGCACCGCCCGTGGAGTTACTTCCGAACAAGGTGCCTTGCGGCCCTTTGAGTACTTCGACGCGCTGCAAATCCATCCCCGCGCCCTTGGACTCCACGGAGAAAGGCAGCGGGAGCTGATCCAGATAGACGCTGACCGTGGGGCGTGCCGCAGTGGAAGTGTCGTTGAAACCGATCCCGCGGATCGAGTACACAGGAGCGCCTGTTGGGCTCAGAGCGTATTGAAATCCTGTCACCAGCCGACCGAGATCCTCGGTGCCGGTCACGTTGCGGTCGGCGAGGTTATCGGCACTGAGCGCCGTGATCGACATGGGAACCCGGCTCATGCGCTCCTCGCGCTTTTGCGCCGTCACGAGGATCTCTTGGATCCCGCTGGTGGCCGCGTCGGCGGTATCCGCGTGTTCGCTGCCGTCCGCCTGAGCACTGCCTGCGCCGGCCGCACCGCCTCCGTCTTCAGCGCTCACCGCAGACGTTCCCTCGCCCGGTGACTCGACCTCGGCCGGAGCCTGGAGAACGGGATCCGTGGCTGGGGCCTGCCCTTCCACATTCGGGGTCGCATCAGGCAATGGCGGTTGCTGCGCCCAACCGACCACCGGTACAGATCCCCACACCGCAATCCACAAACATGCAGCGAACGACGAAGACCGCGTGCACATTCGACAGTCCCTCGATTTATTGCCACGCAAGCGGTAAGCGACGAGTGCTCTCGCTGCCTGCCCGACCCGCGTGTCCCTGCTCCTCCTGCTTGCGCCGTCGCGATCTTTGTCGCGTCGTGCCACGTGCTGAATTCCACCTTCAATACTAGCCATACAAATGACGTCACGTCAAACTATTGTATAGTCTTACGCGATTCCACAACGGCCGTAGCTTCCCAACCTCGTCGATATGGAACCCCCTGCCGGCTTTGTTCCCTGCAACGACAACGCGTTCGAAGGACTTGCGGGCCCGTTCTATGTCAAGCGTCACTTTGACTCGCAAGGTCGACCGATCTTCAGCCTCTCGGCCAGAATACGAGACGATCTGACCGGCGCTTCCGACCGTGCACACGGCGGATTTATCCTTACACTCCTGGATCAGGCGATGGGCCTCGGCGCCCGCGACGCACTCGGGGACCTTGCCTTCACGATCAGCCTGCACACGGACTTCATCGGACCGGCCCATGTCGGTCGATGGGTGACGGCACATGCCCATGCGACCTCGACAACGTCAACGTTCGCGTTCATGACGGCGTCGGCGGAGTCCGACGGGCATCCTGTTGCTACGGGCAGCGGCGTATGGCGTCTGCGTCGCACTGGCGGCCAGCTCCCTGAGGGCAGGCGACCCAGCTACTGACGTCCTTCCGAATCGACGAAGCACCTCGCACCAACATCCAAACAGCGATGACCCAAGAACGATTGTTTCAAGACAAGGTGGTGGTGGTGGCCGGCGGTGGCGCTGGTCTCGGAAGGCAGTATGTCCTCGACCTCGCGGCAGCAGGCGCGCGTGTGGTCGTCGGCGGACGCAGCGCGAGCGCCGAATTGACCGCCTCGGATGCGCGAAAAGCTGGCGGCGACGCGGTGTCCTGCCTCGCCGATGTTCGAAACGGCGAGCGGATGATCCAGACCGCACTCGAGACCTATGGTCGGCTCGACGGCCTGATTGTCAACGCTGGAGTCGTACGGGATCGCTCATTCTTGAAGATGTCGCCCGAGGATTGGGCCGAAGTACTCGAGATTCATCTGGGTGGAACCTACGCATGCGTGCGAGCCGCTTGGCCCCACATGCTGGCGCAGCAGTTCGGGCGGATCGTGTTGACGATCTCCGGCGCCGCGATGTACGGCAACTTCGGACAAGCGAACTACTCCGCAGCCAAAGGCGCCATCATCGGATTCATGCGCACCCTGGCCATCGAGGGCGGTCCGAAGAATGTCTTCGTCAACGCGCTGGGCCCCATCGCCTCGACCGGCATGACGGAATCAGTCTTCGACGATCGCCAGAAGGCACTACTGGATCCCAAGGGAGTGTCGCCTTACGCACTCGCACTTCTGCATGACCGGTCGGCCGAGAATGGCTCGATCATCGAGGCAGGAGGTGGCTGGGCCGCACGCATCCGGCTGGAGCGCTCCGCCGGACTGCGCTTGGCGGGGACGGAACTCTCGCCGGAGACAGTCCTGCGCCGGTGGAGTGAGGTCATCCATTTCGATGACTCGGCGACGCACCCTGCCGCGATCCCCGATTGCCTCTCCGCCGCAATGGGAACGAATCGAAGTTAGCGGGGCTTGGCGCTGACGACGAGGGAGGCGTTCTGGCCACCGAACCCAAAAGCGTTGAGCTGTAGCCATTCGATATCCATCTTGCGGGGCTCCCGCATCACGAGGTCAAACTCCACCTCGGGATCGGCCTCGACGGTTGCTCCCGTGAATGGGAACTCCGCTTCACGCATCCCTTGCAGACCGACGACCAAGCTCAGTGCTCCAGCGGAACCCGTCGGATGCCCCAAGGTGCCCTTCACTGACATCACCGGCACCGGTCTGGATCGATCGCGGAACAGGTTGTTGATCGCGCGAATCTCCGCGATATCACCCTTTGGCGTACCCGTGCCATGTGCCACGATCGCGCTGATCCGCGCTGCGCCGATTCCGGCTTCGGCCAGCGCGAGCTCCATCACCCGCTTTTCCCAATCTCCGGAAGGATCCGGCGTGGAAGGGTGATAACCGTCGGCGCCGTTGCCATATCCCTGGACGTACCCCAGGACGCGAGCGCCCCTCGCCCTTGCACGGTCCGCACGTTCGAGCACGAACATGCCTGCACCTTCGCCGTAAACCATGCCCAAGCGATTCCGATCGAACGGCTGGCAGGCCGTGCGCGGATCCCGGGTCTGACCACACATGTTGTAGTCATATCGGGAGAACGCGCTCGCAGGAATGAAGCCGTTGTCGCCGACACCGTAGCTGATCCCCCCCTCGGTACCGCCGACCAGCGCGATGTCGGCCAATCCCGCAGCGATGTAGCGAGCTGCGATGCCGATCGCATCAATTCCCGACGCGCAAGCCGTAGTGATGGTCAGCGTCGGTCCGTGCAGACCCCAACGCATGGCGACCTGGGCGGCCGCCATGTTGGCCCATGCCTTGATCATGACCTTGTTGAGAACGCCTTCACGGCCCAAACGATCGACGTCGTACTGCGAGCGCTCGAACAGTTGCGTCCCAGCAATCGTGCTGCCCACGATCACTGCGGTCCTGAGGGGATCCAACTCGATACCTGATTCGCGGACCGCATCGCTGATGGCGGCCAGGGCGAACTGCGTGTGTGGAGCGGTACCGTCGACCAGCTTTCCATCGAGCCAACGCGAAGGGTCGAAGTCCTTCACCGGCGCCCACCACTCATGGCGCTCCGGATCGTCGCGGGTCCAAGGCGTTTCCTCGATGGCGATTTCATCAGCCCGGAGTCGCGCCAAAAGTTCGGAAGGCGTGCAGCCAAGTGCTGACACCACGCCCATTCCAGTGATCGCAACGTTCAAGCCCATCGCCGCCCCCAAGGATCTCGGTGAGGCGACTATCTATTCCATATTCTTTACGCTACGTCAATTTTGTGGATAGTTATTACGACTCGAGATCCGCTGCGTTCGGGTGCGCGATCGAGCTCCTCGTCGGAAGCGACGATTCAGTCGAAGTGCGAGGCGAGTACTCTGAGAGCTGTCGGTTTTGTCCCCGCGGTGCACCGTCTCGTAGCGGTTTCCCTCGAACATCCGGAGCGGCTTCGACAGGAGTGAGACTATGAAGCGTCAACTGCAGATCTTCCGGGCCCGGGACGCACGCGAAGTTGACCAGGAGATGATGCCGCCTGCCGGCGTCACTACCACTGTCGCAGAAGGTCTCAAGGCCGCCGCGGAGGCGGGGCTCGGCGATGGGTCAGTAATCCGGCACCTGTTCGGGGATCCGGCCACCGGTATGAGCCTGGTCTATGCATGGTTGAAGTCGAACTTCATTCTTCCAATCCACTCGCACGATGCCGACTGCGCCTACTACGTGATCGGCGGCGAGGCGCACCTGGGGTCTGAAGTGCTCATGGCTGGCGACGGGTTCTTCGTGCCGCGCGGGACACGCTACAGCTATCGCGCCGGTGCCAACGGGGTCGAGGTTCTCGAGTTCCGCAACGCCACGCACTTCAACATCGACTTCACGGGAAGCGGAGCCGCCTTGCTAGGACGAATCGCGGAGACAGCACGCAACCAAGCAGCGAGCTGGAGCTCCGAGTCTCCACCGGAGGCCGTGCGCCGCTTTACGCGCAACGATCAAGAAAATTGGATTGAGACCCCGACTCCTGGTGCGCACTGACTTAGGTCTACTTGCCGCCACTCGCCAGGGACAGCAGGTAGGCACCTCCGACCTTGTTTCCACGCGCCGGCAGGGCGCCCATCTGGCACATCATGCCGACAATGTCGTACGACGCCAGATAGTGCGAGAGCTTGCCGTCGCGAAATTCCAGGAAAATGTCGCATCCGTGCGTGTCAAAAGGCTTGCAGCCAGGTAGGTTCTTCGGTGCGCTCCCGAACTGCCGGAATAGGACCAGCCCGCGCAGACGGTCGCGCGCGAAAAAGGTCTGCATCTCTTCGAACCGAACGTCGTGCATGACGGCCCAGATCTTGTCGATGTAGTTTCGAACTTCCGCATGCCCATGCTGGACCTTGGTCCAAAAGGTCTGGTCATCCCATTCGATATCGGGATGAAGCAATTCAAGGACTCGGTCGGTCTCGTGCGAATTCCAGGCCTCGAGCCAGCGCTTGGCAAAATTCTCGAGGAAGTCGTAATCCTGCTGCGTATTCATGGCTTCGATCTCACACAACGATCACTTCAAGAACCGCTCGGTGGCCACGCTCTGACCCGCCTTCAGGCTCGCGAATCCCTTCTGAATCCGTTCCTGAAAAATGCCCCGATGGAGGAGATCGTGCGTCACGTGGAGTTCGAAGGCCAATCCCCCGATGTGGTCCATGTTCTGAGCCCGCAGTGCAACGCGCTTGAGAACCGTGCTCATTTCGGACCCATGTCGGGCGATGCGCTTGGCGAGGTCGAGCGCCGATGCGAGCAGCTGGCCAACGGGCACGAGTTCATCGATCAGGCCGATGCGATAGGCCTCCTCCGCTGAGATTGCGTCTCCTGTGAAGTAAAGCCTGCGGGCCCGCATAGGCCCGCACTTGCGCTGCATGCCGCCATAGAAGCCATTCATGGCGTACTTGACTTGCGTGGAGGCGAATTTCGCGTTCTGCGATGCCACCGTGACGTCGCACATGTTGGCGACATCCATGCCGTAGCCAGGGGCCATGCCGGCCACGGCGCAAACCGTCGGCTTGCCGTAATCGTAGATCGCCTGCATGAACTTGAGCGCCAGATCATTGAACTTCGTGAGCACCTCGGGACCCGCGCTGTTGAGAACGTCCAGATCCCAGCCTCCGCAAAAGATCTCTTCATTTCCCATGAATAGGACGCAAGCAACGCTGTCGTCCTCGATCCATCGATCAAGTACGGCCGGAATCTCACGGTGCAGATCCCAACCCAAGGCATTTCGCTTTTCGAGATGGTCGATCTGGATGATGCCGACGCCGTCCTCGACCCGTGTCTTGATGTACTTGTATTCGCTCATGGTTGTCTCGTGTTGTCGTGACTAGACGCGTTCGATCGCCAACGCGATCCCCTGCCCGACGCCGATGCACATAGCGCACAGCCCGTAGCGGCCCTTCGTTGCCACGAGCTGATTCGCGGCGGTCATGGCAAGCCGCGCGCCGGATGCTCCCAGCGGATGCCCGAGTGCAATCGCTCCCCCATTGGGATTCACCCGCGGGTCGTCATCACTCAATCGGATCGTCCGAAGCACCGCGAGCGCTTGGGCTGCGAAGGCTTCATTCAACTCGATCGCATCGAAATCCTTCAGTCCGACGCCGATCCGCGAAAGGAGCTTCTCAATCGCCGGTACTGGACCGATTCCCATGACCCGAGGCAACACGCCCGCCGTGGCGCTGCCCAGGATGCGGGCTTTTGCCTTCAGGCCGTAACGCCTGACCGCAACATCGCTGGCGAGCAGCGTCGCCGCAGCCCCATCGTTGATCCCCGATGCATTGCCAGCGGTCACCGTGCCGTCGGGTCCAGTAATCGGCTTGAGCTTGGCCAGAGCATCGAGAGACGTTTCACGCGGATGCTCGTCGAGCTCCACGCTTGAGAGTCCCTTACGGGACTGGATCGTAACGGGGACGATTTCGTTGGCGAAAAAGCCCTGCTTCTGGGCGGCAATCGCCTTGGATTGGCTCGCCAATGCGAAGCGATCTTGGTCCTCTCGTGCGATCGCAAGCTCGCGCACGAGGTTCTCGGCGGTCTCGGGCATCGTCTCGACGCCGTACTGAGCGCGTAGTGCCTGATTGACGAACCGCCACCCCATGGTCGTGTCCTGGAGGCTCGTGTCGCGGGCGAACGGCATCTCCGCCTTCCCCAGTACGAAGGGTGCGCGGCTCATGCTCTCGACGCCCCCTGCGATCGCAACGTCGATCTCGCCGGTCCGGATCGCACGAGCGGCCGTCGCGATCGCATCGAGCCCCGAGCCGCACAACCGATTCACGGTGACGCCAGGGACGGCGTGAGGCAATCCGGCCAGCAACAAGGCCATGCGTGCGACATTGCGGTTGTCCTCTCCCGCCTGGTTGGCACAGCCCATCCAGACATCGTCGAGCGCACCCCAATCCATTCCCGGATGGCGCTCGCGCAGGGCGCGGATCGGAATGGCTGCGAGATCGTCGGCACGTACGCGCGACAACGAACCGCCATATCGCCCAAAGGGTGTCCTGACGCCGTCGCAGAGATAGACATCTCGCATGTTCCCGCCTCCTGCTTCAGCGCGCCTCGACAGCGTGGACTCGCTTCCAAACGAGGTCCGGCACCCACCGACGCAATCGCCAGATGAGCCGAGTGCCCCGCCCCGGCAGCACCATGAGCTCGCCGCTTTCCAACGCGCGTTCGACGGCCGACAGGACTTCTTCGGGAGTGATGGGCGGCGCTTCGTCGAACATCTTCGGCCAGACCGTATCACGGGCCTGATTCAGGAGGGGCGTCGCGACCGCAGGGGGACAGACGCAGGCAAACTTGACGCCACGTCCGCGATTCTCGTGATGAAGGACCTCCGTCAACGCGACGACCGCAAACTTGGACGCACAGTAGGCACCCATATAGATCGTCGGCATGAGCCCCGCCATCGACGCGAAGCTGACGAACTCACCGGATCCGCGCGAAAGCATTCGAGGGAGAACCGCACGGCTGATGTTCACGAGGCCGCCGTAGTTGATGGTCATGACCTTGTGGATGACATCGAGCCTCTGCTCGAGAACCAATCCCAGGGGCATGATCGCAGCCGCATGCATCATCCGATCGATCGGACCCAGATCGCGCTCAATACGATCGACCGCCGCCTCAACCGCTTGCGGGTCGGTGACATCGACTTCCAGCTTGAGCAGCGAGACGCAATCACCCAAAGCGCTCAGGCCCGCTCGATTCACGTCCAAGGCGGCCACACACTGACCGTGGTCAAGCGCGCGGCGAGCAGCCAGTTGTCCCAGGCCGCTGCCGGCCCCTGTGATCACCACGACCTTGCGAGCAGTCACCGCTGACCTCCTGTCGATCTACGTCCGGATCTGTGCACGGTATTCGTCGCGCAACAGCCGTTTGAGCAGCTTCCCGTTGGGTTCGCGTGGAAGCTCGTCACGGAAATCGACTACCCGTGGACATTTGATTGCCGACAGCTGGTCACGGCAGTAGAGGATCAACTCCTGTGCGAGAAGGGCAGTTCCACTGACTCCGGCCTTGAGTTGGACAACAGCCCGCACCTCCTCACCGAGGTCGGCGTGCGGTGTGCCGATCACTGCCGCATCGACAACAGCGGGGTGCGTGATCAGAACGTTCTCTGCCTCCTGTGGATACACGTTGACGCCACCGGAGATGATCATGTTGCTCTTCCGGTCGGTCAGATACAGAAAGCCTTCGGCGTCGACCTTGCCCACATCGCCGACCGTCGCCCAGCCCTCCGACGTGTAGGCTTCACGCGTCTTCTTCGGGTCATTGTGGTAAACGAAGGGGCGACTGTCGGAGAAGTAGACGAGACCCTCGGTCCCGACAGGAACCTCCTGCCCGTCGTCGTCAACGATATGGATCTTTCCGTAGATCGCACGTCCGACGGTACCCGGGTGATTCAACCACGCCTTGGAATCGGTGACGGTCATGCCGATGGATTCCGTCGCGCCGTAGTATTCCATGACGATCGGTCCCCACCAGTCGATCATCGCCTGCTTGACCGGGATGGGGCACGGCGCGGCGGCATGCACGGCTACGCGATGGCTCGAAAGATCGAAGCGCTTGCGGACTTCCTCGGGCAGCGAGAGCAGGCGATGAAACATCGTCGGTACCGATTGGCTGTGCGTCACGCGGTACTGCTCGATCGCCTTCAGGAAGCCCTCCGCGTCGAACTTCTGCATGAGTACCGCAGTTCCCCCAAGCGCCGTGACGCCCTGCGTCCACTTCATCGGCGCAGTGTGGTAGTACGGCGCTGGCGAGAGGTAGACCGTCCCGGCATTCACCCCGAATCCCATACGAATGAGGTCCGCGATCAGCAAGGTACTGCCGAGCGGCATACCCGTCGCCGAGGGCTTGATACCTTTGGGACGACCCGTCGTCCCTGAGGAGTACAACATCTCGCTGCCTTCGACCGCATTCTCGATGGGCTCCGCCGATTGCGAGGCGAGAATCTGAGGCAACGATTCGATACCGGGAGCCTCGTCGAGTACGAATACGCGAGGGCTTCCCTTCATCCCGCGTATGGTTTCAATCAAGGCAGGCGCCGATTTTGCCGTCAGCACGATCACCTTGGCGCCCGAATCCTCGAAGATGTATGCCGCCTCTGCGGCCGTGAGCCGGGTGCTCACAAACGTGTAGAACAGTCCTGCGTAGTGAGCCCCCCATTGAAGCGCGGGGCACTCCAGGCGGTTCTCGACACAAAAAGCGACGTGGTCGCCGGGCTTCAGACCCAGCGACCGGAACAGCCTGGCGAGCCTGTTGGCATAGGCGTCGAGTTGACGATACGTGAGCGCCTCTCCGGTTTCCGCGATGACCACGGCCGGCCGATCGCCGCCGTTCAGGACGTGCGCGCCTGGAAATAGAAGCGACTTGGATTCGTTCATGCCTAAGGTCTCTTTCGCCGGGCGATTCATTGATCAGCCCGGAAACTGTTCCGCCAGCTTTGCTTTCTGGACTTTCCCTGAGGCTGTCGTCGGTAGCGAGTCCACGACAACCCAATGCGCCGGAATCTTTTGACGTGCGAGCGCACTCCTTTCGAGATGCGCGATCAGCGTTTCCGGTCCGTTCCATCTCGCGTTCGCGCGCAACACGACGAACGCCGCAACCGCCTCTCCGAGTCGCTCGTGTGGAACACCGATCACCGCGACTGAGGACACATCAGGGTGACCCGCGACAGCCTGTTCGATGTCCATGGACGAGAACTTCTCGCCGCCGCGATTGATGATGTCCTTCGTCCGGCCCGCCATGTGAAACCAGCCTTCGGCGTCCAGGTAGCCCAGGTCACCCGTATCGAACCAGCCATCCCCGGAGAGTTGCGAGGCGGTGATCTGGGAATCGGTGTAGCCCTGCATGAGCTGAGCACTCTGAACCAACACGCGCCCGATCGCGCCCGGAGGAAGCGCGCGGCCTGCGTCATCGACGATGCGAAACTCGGTTCCTGGCGCTGGTCGCCCGTCGCAATGCGCTCGCAACTCCAGTGAGGCGTCGGGCAAGCCTAGAGAGCAGGCACCGGCGGTTTCGGTCATGCCGTAGCATCGAATCGCGCAGATGCCCACGGCCTGCGCCCGCTCCACCAGTGTCGGCGGCGTGGCCGCCCCACCGCTGAGAAAGCACAGCCGCGTGGGCTTGTCGCCGGATTTCTCGAATCGCTCGACCAAATCCGACAGGAACACGGCTGCCCCCGCCATGAAGGTCACGCCCTCCCGAGCAATCGCTCCAACAGCGGCATCGGCATCCCAGCGCGGGAGGATCACGGTGCGACCGCCTGCCCGCACGGGGATGAGAAAGGCGGCGGCCAGCGCCGCAATGTGCGCAAGCGGCGAACCGCCAAGGCTCACATCGCGGTCGTTCAGACCATACACGTTCACCCACGAATCAGCGTTGGAAAGCAACGCTCGACCGGTCAACATCGCGCCTTTCGGGAGCGACGTCGTACCGGAGGTATAGAGGATCAATGACACCGCGTCGGGCTGGCTCGGATCGGGCAGACCCGCGTCCTCGATCCTGCTGACCGGCTGTTGTGTCGGACGCACCCACCCTCGCGCAAACGCCTCCGGATCCTCGCCGACGAGAATCTTCAACAGCGGGCGATCCGAAGGTGGCAGGAGTTCATCGAGCTCCTGCCATGGCTTTCGTGCTCCCACGGCCGCCATGGTCACGAGAACACGCGGCGCGCTGTCCCCGATGATGTGACGCATCTCGTGGGCGCGATAGATCGGAACCACAGGGACGCTGACCGCGCCGATGCGCCATGCGGCCAACTGGGTGACGATCAATTCGAGGCAGTTACCCAGCTGTAAGAGGACGCGATCTCCAGGGCCCACGCCACTTTGAACAAGCGCGTGCGCGACCGCGAGCGTCCAGTCCCAGATCTGCGCATAGCTGTAATGGACGGATTCGAAACTCAGCAGCTCGCGGTCAGGCCAACGCCGGGCGGCCGCACCCAGCACATGGCCGATCGGATCTTCAGGCCACACGCCACAACGCCGGTATTCGACCACTCGCCGCTCTTTGTCGTCGGAGCCTGTCATCACCCTCGTCCGGATCTCGCACCGGCGCCCTTGCGTGGAAGGCAGGGCGCAGTGCTGACCCGTACGAGTATTTCATCGGGGACCTTCGTCCCGATTCGTCGCTTCCGACGAATTCGATGCTTGTCGACCGACCGCTTTGTCAGGATGAAGGTCAGGGTACCGACGGATAGAAGGACTCCTGCGAGATCATGGCCACACGCTCCCCGCTGCGAACGTAGATGTTCGCCAGGGAGACCCCACGGCTTGCCTGCAGGACGGGGCCTTCGACGTCGACCAGCAGCCAGTCATCCGCCCGGAAGGGGTGGTAGAACCATGCATCGTGATTAAGCGTCAGGATGGGCATTCTCTGCGCCTCGCCCATTGACCACAGGGGAAGAACGGGCGCGAAGGCCATCAGCCAATCGGTCAAATACAGGATGGCCGCCTGATGCAGGCGAAGGTCATCGGCAATCGGCCTTCGTAACCGCATCCAAAACTGGAAGCGCGACACCTCCCGACGGCGCGTCACGAACGCCTCTGGTCGAACCAGCCGGAATTCGACCCCCAGCTTGCGAGAGATGGTTGCCAACCCATATCCGTGTTGCACACTCGGCGTGGCTCGAACGAGATCGCATACATCAACCAAGGCCTCCGGCGGTTCGTAGTCCGGAACAGGCTCGGCCCGCTCGAGACCGGACTCCGGCACCTGGAAACTGATGTTGCCAGCGCCGAGAACCTTGGTGCCTTGGACAAGTCGGACCAGCCGCGTCGATGCCCGGCGACCATCCAGCATCGGATCCACTCGGAACTCGATCGCATCCGACACCTTTCCCGGGCGAACAAACGTGATCTGCAGATTTCTCGCCGGCCGATCGTGGGGAACGGTCCGACTCGCGGCCATCAGCGACAAGCCCAGCATCTGGCCGCCGAATACCATGCCAATCCCATTGTCCTCGTTGAGCACGGAACGAAGCACGTCGTCGGATCCGGCCTCCACGTGCATGAGCCGGCCAAAGTCCGCTTCTCCCCACAGCAAGGTGTCGGGCGACGCGTCGCTCGAATCCATGTTCGTCTCGCCGTTCCTGGAATCACGATCCTGAACAGCAGGCGGCCAACGAACAATCGTCGGAATGGACGGTGGAGCCTTCGAACGACGGGAACTACAGTCCCATCTCAGTTCGTCCCTCGTGGTCGCCGCCATTTACGCACTCTCCGAAATGCCGAATCCCGCTTACATCTACGACGCTATTCGTACGCCGCGCAGCAAGGGTAAGGCCGACGGCAGTCTCAGTGCCGTGAAGCCCTATCACCTGGCTGCGGGACTTCTCCACGCATTGAAGGCTCGCCACGACCTCGATACCAGCCGCGTGGATGATGTCGTACTCGGATGTGTTACCCCCGTCGGCGAGCAGGGCTCTGACATCGCGAAGACCGTGGCGATGATCGCGGGCTGGGACGAATCAGTTCCAGGGATGCAGCTGGATCGCTACTGCGCTTCGGGTCTTGAAGCGGTCAACATTGCGGCCATGAAGGTCGCGTCCGGCTGGGAACATCTGGTCGTCGCAGGTGGCGTCGAATC
>DATEEI010000124.1:0-6250 GCA_035281225.1 Vicinamibacterales bacterium | reverse complement strand
GGGATGGCCTCGCTACGCGCCACGGTCCTGATGGAACTGTTGCGCCGCTGCACCAGCGTCAAGACCGTCCGCCTCTGCCTCATGCTCGGTGGTGAGCTCGATTTGCCGTGGGCGAAGAAGCTGGACCGCACCCAGCTGCCCACCGGCAGCCAGCGCGATTGGGTCTATCGCGGCGGGGACGGATTGTTGATCCTGCCGCCGCCATGAATCCGACCTACCTCGCCACCGCGCGCCTGATGATCGAGGTGGCGCCGACCGTCTTCGCCGGTGGCGACTTCGCGCTCAAGGGTGGCACCGCGATCAACCTGTTCTACCGCGACATGCCGCGCCTGTCGGTGGATCTCGACCTGGTGTTCGTCGATCACCGCGTGCCGCGGCTCAAGGCCATCGAACAGATCAAGACCGCGCTGTCCGATGCGGCCGATGCGCTGCGCCGCCAGGGCCTGAGCGTGCGGCTCGCCGGCAAGGCGCCGGACACGAAGATGATCATCTCGCGCGACGCGATCGCGGTGAAGGTGGAGGTCAACACCGTCATGCGTGGCACGGTCGAGCCGCCCAGGCACGCTGCGCTGCTGTCGCAGGCGCGCGACACGCTGCTCGCCGAACTCGAGATCCCGGTCGTGTCGCTGGCCGACGTCTACGGCGGCAAGCTGGTCGCCGCACTCGACCGCCAGCATCCGCGCGACCTGTTCGATGCGCGAGAGCTGCTACGCCACGAGGGCATCACGCCGGCGATCCGGCGAGCCTTCGTGGTGTACCTGGCCGCGCACAACCGGCCGCCGCACGAGGTGCTGTTCGGGAACTTCAAGGACGTGTCGCTGGCCTATCGGAGCGACTTCGTCGGCATGACCACCGAGGACATCGCGCTCGAGGAACTGCTCGCGGCGCGGGAAGAAATCGCCGAGCAGCTGCGCCGGGAGCTCGATGCGGACGAGCGCGCCTTCCTGCTGTCGGTGGTGCGCAACCGCATCGAGCCCGAACGGCTCGGCCTGGCCCACGCCGGCGACCTGCCGGGGATCCAGTGGAAGCTGCAGAACCTGGCGCTGCTCGAGAAGGGCAACCCGGCCAAGTTCCGGGAGCAGGCCGACCGGCTCGCCGAGCGGCTGGGCTGAGCCGGCGTCAGGCGGCGCGCGTCTTGGGCTTGCGGCCCGGTTTCTTGCGGGGAGCCGGCGAGGGGGCCTGCGCGTCGAGCTCGGCCAGGCGGCGCACGGCTTCACGCTTGCCCAGCGTTCGCACCTTGGCCAGCGCGATCTGCTGCGCGCGGCGCGGCGTGTTCTTGCCCTGCTCCCACTTGTAGATCGACAAGCCGCTCACCCCGACCAGGCGGGCGTAGTTGTCCGCCGACAGGCCGAGCTTCGCGCGATGGCTGGCCAATCCCTTCGGCATCCAGCGCTTCGGCCCCTCGTCGTCCTTCACGGGCTCGGCGACCGAGCGCCGCTTCTCGGCCCGGCGCAGCTCCGCGATCTCCTTCTCGAGCGAGGCGATGCGCCGTTTGAATTCGGCGGACTGCCCGCGGTGGTGGGTGACGGCCTTGCGCAGCGGCTCGATCTCAGCGCGCAGCACCTTGCGTGCGAGCCGGGTGATCTCGTGTTTGAGAAAGCTCGCGAGCGTGGCGCGGCCGGCGGCGGCCGCCTCCTCGTCCTGGTCCTGCGCTGCCATTTAGTGAGGGTCCTGTGGTTCGGGGGCGCGAACGATACCCTAGAACAGTACGCCTCCAAGCCACCCGATCGAACTACCCATGTGCTACAGCGCCCTCGTCACCCAGGATCTGGGCAAACTCGACCGCAAATACGGCGCGAAGGTGGCCGTGGCGGTGTTCGCGGATGTAGGCGGCGGTTATCCCCTGAACTGCTCGCTTTGATTGAATTGTGAAATTCCTTGCGCTGAACCCGAATGGTCAGAACCAACATCAAGGAATAGTCTGAACTCAGCCGGGGAAAGGCCGGGCAATGTTTGAACTTGCTAAGCCACTACAGCTCGGACGTGCAATGTCGCGCCAGGTTGTCTTGCAGTCCTGGCTGGCTGGCCGGCATTTGGCCCTAGCCTCAATGACGGCTTGTTGTCGCCATAACAGTCCTTATTTTTGGCTAAACGGTCGGGGGCTGACGCCACGACCATTGATCGAGTGATCTCGAGAGTTAATCACATCCGGAACGGCTGTCCTCACAGTGCTGCCGTCTGCCTGTACGGTCGGGAAAATCCCGTGCGGAACGAAAGCGAAAACTCATCTTGGCCGCACCATCTCTCCCAGCGTCGTCGATCAGTCGCATGTCGGCGTCGTCATACCCAACTTCTCCGGGGACTTTAAGCCACCGGTCAAACCACGCCACCGTGTAGTAACTGATTGCTGGAGCTCCAAATCCATTTTGGCATGCCTCAGAGTTGGGTGCGGGACACCAGGACGTCGCGGGAATTAGCGGAGTTGGAGAATAGTCGAGGTGCGTCGTCCCTTGGAACGTCAGGGAATAGAAGGGAACTCCTGCACGCTGCCACGTCCGTAACGTCTGCTTGTGACGCTCTGGATCGGGCGGCGCGATGTAGGGAACAATGCTTGCGAGCGCGTAGTCCGCGCTGAAATTCATGGAAGGGATCCGTGGTGCGAACCGAGGAAGGGTCCCTTGCGTACCAACCTGGACTATTAGCCCCAACAATTCAGGTGGTGCGGGTTCATTGTCGACCGGCGCGAAGGCTGTGCCATCCGGGTTGATCAAGCTGTCGAGGCCAACTGCTGCTCGGACTGGGTTGCGTGTGTCGAGCATTCCCGGCCAGGGATCCGATTCCGGTGCACCATACCCCTGGACAACAGCAACGCCGATCGCACCGAGCGAATGACCGGCGATTCCAAGGCGCTCGAGATCGACTTGCGCCCATTGCGGATTGTATGGATCGACAGTCGTCGGATACGTTCCAGCGCAGATGGCGGTGTACGGATGAGGAAGCCCAGGGGAAGAGCGCGCGAAGTCGATCGCATCGACTTGACCCTCCCAGAACACACGCGCGTCGAGATTGCTGCCGAGCGCGCCGTTGGCAGCGATCTGATCGGATCGGCCCTGACCGCGTGGGTCGTAAGTCAACACAGTGTAGTTGGCACGCACAAGTGCTTGAGCCAGATACCAGTACATCGTCTCACTCGCTTGCAGCGAACCATTGGTGATCACGACCTGAGGGAGGCGTCGCGAATCCGTTGCCTTCGGGCGCCAGACTCGACCTGAGATCCGTGCACAATCCCGGTCGTAGAAAACGACGGGAACGACCTCGGCCTGCTCGGAATAGAACGATGAGCCGTCACTTCCAGGGGCCTCCGGATAGCGGAATGGATCGCCCAGGCACGGGCTATTCCATGTCGCACAAAGTGGCAACGCGAGCGAGTTTCCAGATCGCGGAGCGAGCCAACTCGGGTCAGTAAGTGCCCGATCGTTCCAACTCTGGATGTTGGCCGATGTTTGGGCAGCGGACCGTGCCAGGAAGGCTGGGAGCAACGCCTCGTCCGGTGCGACCAGTTGCTTTGCAAAATTCTCCGCCTCGCATTGGGTCCATTCGATCGAGGGGTAGGGAGCGAGGTCGCAATGACGATCGAGATTTTCCGGACGCGTTGGCGAGGGGCTCGCCGCTGAGTGAGGCGAGCTTGAGCTTCCGCAGCTCGTCAGCATCGCGACCAGGAGCGCGATGGCCAGTCGATCGAACAACCAGCCTGAGTCTGGTCTATTCGGGCGCGACGAGAACATCTTGCGCGACGGTGGCGATGAGAATGCCCTTTCGGTCATACAGCCGGGACCAGCTCAAGCCGCGACCGCCACCGACACATGGGGTTTCCGAAACCACCAGTAGCCACTCCATGGGATCGTATGGCGCGTGAAACCACATCGCATGGTTGAGCGTGGCCGTGTTGATCCGCTCCCCTTCCGGCGGTACGTGTGATCCGATGGCAACGTACGCTGTCCAGTAGTCAGCGAGGTAGGTCAGCACCGCGAACTGTTGGGAGCGATCCTCGGTAGAGAACCCATTCCGTGCGCGCAGCCACAGGCGAAACGTGTCCTCGGGTCGAACGCCCTCGAGTATGTCGCGCTCGGGATCGACGGCCCGAGCTTCCAGTGAGTGGGAGTGCTTGGGGAAGTAGTTGATGCGGCTTACGCGCCGATGGAAGGGCTCGGGCAATTCTCGAAGGTCAATCAGGTTCTCGGGATCGGGGACGCGTGCGTGATCGGATCGTTGGTGCGCGGGCCCGTCTTGCGGCACTTGGCACGTCACGTTCGCAATGAGGCAGGTCCGGTCAGATTGGACCACGCGGACTTGGCGGGTAGAGAAGCGCTTCCCGTCTTGCATTCGCGTGACGTGAAACTCGACCGGCAACTCCGGCCGGGTGCCTGGACCGAATACGGCCTGTAAGGTCGTAACTTGACGCCCTGATGGTGTGGTTCGCAACGCGGAATAGAGAGCCTGCGCCATGACCTGCCCTCCGTAGACCCGTGCCGAAGGATTGGCTTCGAGGTCCATGGCACGAAACCGGTCCTCTCCGATCGCCTCGAGCTGAAACAGTCGACGAATGTCCGAAGGGCGTCCCGGGTTTTCGGTCATGTGCGCTGGTTGAACCTGGTGCCGGGAGGAGTGGGTGGGCACCTCCGAGTCTGGGCTGGTGCGGCGTCCGCCGCATCGTCCAATGCGCTGATTCTGGTTGTGCTATTCGCGCCTGGCGACGCGTCAACCACGTTCGTCGCTTTAGACGATGGTCACGCCCCCGGCCTCTCGTCATCCTCATCTCATTAGCAGAGGAGCCTTCCATGGATTCGAACGGCGTCGCTGTTCCATCCGATATCGCTGAAACACTCGTCAATCCGCGTGCGTACGCGGACCATCGGATCCACGAAGCCTATCGGTGGCTGCGGAAGAACAATCCGCTGGGCCTGGCGGCCCCTCCGGGCTTCGATCCGTTCTGGGCCGTGGTGAGCTACGCGGACATCCAGTACGTCACCCGAAACAACGATCTGTTTCACAACGGTGATCGATCCGCTCTGATCGTTGACCAAGCGAGCGACCGCCTCACTCGGCAGGTTACAGGCGGCAGTCCGCACCTGACCCGGTCGCTCGTGCAACTAGACGGCGAAGAGCATCGCAAGCTGCGCCTTCTCACTCAATCCTGGTTCATGCCGGCGAACATCCGCCGGCTCGAGACGCGAATCCGCGAACTGGCTCGGGACACCGTCGAGAAGATGCTGGCCAAGGGGGGACATTGTGACTTCGTCAACGAGGTGGCGCTGCACTATCCGTTGAAGGTCGTGATGGAGGTGCTCGGAGTCCCGGCGGCCGACGAGCCGCTCATGCTCAAGCTTACACAGGAGATCTTCGGGCCCCAGGATCCCGACTCCACACCGCTCGCCGGTCAGCCCGATGCGGCCGCTCTGATGAGCCGCGCGTTGCAGGCGACGATGCAGATGATGGGCGAATACTTCGGCCGTCTGGCGGCAGAGCGTCGCGCGGCACCGACGCAGGATCTGATTTCGGTCATCGCCAATGCGCGCGTCGATGGCCAGCCGCTGGGGCCCGTCGAAGAGCTGGGTTACTACGCCATCGTTGCGACAGCCGGTCATGACACGACGTCATCGTCCACCGCGGGGGCGATCTGGGCGCTTTGCGACAATCCGGCGGAGTTTGCGAAGGTCAAGGCAGATCCGAGCTTGATCCCCTCGCTGGTCGACGAGGCGATCCGCTGGACTTCTCCGGTCAAGACGTTCATGCGGACGGCAACGGCGGACACCGAACTCGCTGGCCGCCGGATCGCCAAAGGTGACTGGCTGATGCTGTGCTTTGCCTCCGCAAACCGTGACGAGGCCACCTTTTCCGATCCCTACACGTTCCGGATTGACCGGCCCGGGCAGGGCAAGCACATCGCCTTCGGCGGCGGAGCCCATGTCTGCCTCGGTCAACACTTGGCCCGGATGGAGATCCGTATCCTTTTCGAAGAGCTCCTCCCCAGGCTCAAGTCCATCGCGCTCGATGGCGCGCCCAAGATGTCCGAGGCCATCTTCGTCAACGGGCCGAAGTCGTTGCCCATCCGCTTCGAGGTCGCCTAATCCCGAGCAGGGGCGTGTCTGCCGCGCCGGCGGGCAGGGGGTGCGGCCGGGTCAGCGTCTTTCGGGCACGCCGATGCCGCAGGTTCGTCGGTTCCGACGATGGTCCTCGAAGAGCGTCCCCACCATCCTTATTGAATGAGCATTCTCGCTTCCGCCCTCTCCACGAACGCCGCGAGCTTCCG
>DATEEI010000123.1:0-179239 GCA_035281225.1 Vicinamibacterales bacterium | reverse complement strand
GGTTTTACGCTGCCGATGCGTCGAGCAAACCCGAACTAGAGGCACTGCGCGACGCGGTTCTCACACGCTCCGGCCGCATCGATATCGTGGTCAACGGCGCAGGGGTCAACTCGCCGACGCCGTTCTTCGACATCGGCGAGGAAGAATTCGATCGGATCGTACGAGTGAATTTGAAAGGGGTCTTCTTCGGTTGCCAGGTGTTCGGAAAGCACATGGTGACCGCCGCTCAGGGCGGGTCCATCATCAACATCGGTTCCGTGTCCGGGCTCGTGCCGCTTTCGCGTGTGTTCACGTACTCGGCCACCAAAAGTGCCGTGCACAATCTCTCGACGAATCTCGCGCGCGAGTGGGCGCCGCACCGCGTGCGCGTTAACGTGCTCGTGCCTGGATTTTTTCCCGCCGAGCAGAACCGGACGATCCTGCAACCGGAGCGGATCGATCGCATCATGAGCCACACACCGATGGCCCGCTTCGGCAATGCGCGCGAGCTCGTGGGCGCCACTCTCCTGCTGGCCAGCGACGGCGCCGGCTCCTTCATCACGGGCGAAGAGCTCATCGTCGACGGCGGATTCCACGCCATGACGATCTAACGGCGGGTCCATAGAACAGGACCCGCCCTACGTACTACGTGCGGGGCGCCGGCACGTAGGCCGGGTCTTGCTTTCCAAGACCCGGCGATCGCCGGAACCATTTCGTCCATCCCCAGAACCAGGAAGGCCGGAAATCGTCGAGGAGCGTGTAGACGACCGGCACGACCAGCAGCGACAGCAGCGTCGAGGTGATCAAACCGCCGATGACGGCGCGCGCCATGGGCGCCCGCATCTCGGCGCCCGCGCCAATCGCAAACGCCAGTGGCAGCATGCCGAAGATCATCGCCAAGGTCGTCATGACGATCGGGCGGAGACGTGTGGTGCCCGCCCTGAGCAGCGCCTCGTGCCGCGACAAGCCCTCGCGCCGCGACTGGTTGGCGAAGTCCACGAGCAGGATCGCGTTCTTCGTGACAAGCCCCATCAGCATGATGAGACCGATCATGCTCATGATGTTCAGCGTGTCACCCGTGAAGTAGAGCATCACCGCCACGCCGAAGAGCGACAGCGGCAGCGACAGCATGATTGCCAGCGGATGCGTGAACGACCCGAACTGCGACGCCAGAATCAGGTAGATGAAGACGACGGCGAGCATCAGCGCTTGGAACATGTTCCTGAACATGATCTCGAGCTCTTCCGTATCGCCGCCCGCCACGATGTCGTAGCCCGCGGGCAGATTGAGCCGCGCGGAAGCAGCCGTGATGTCGTTCGAGAGCTCCTGCAACGGACGACCATCGGTGTTTGCGGAAATACGAACTTCGCGAACCAGATCGCGGCGCCGGATCGATGACGGTCCGGTTCCGGGAAATACGGTGGCCACTTCGCTGAGCGGTCTCAGAATCTTGTCGCCATTGTCGTCATCCTTATCGGTCGGCACAGACAGGCGCTCGAGGTCCTCGGCAAACCGGCGCTGATCCGCACGCAGACGAACCCGCACGTCGTGGTTGTCGCCGATCGAATCCTGAATCGTCGTCGCCACCTGCCCGACCACGCCCGCCTGCATGGTGGCCGCGATCGTTGAAACCGGAATGCCGAGATCGCTGGCGCGTTGCCGGTTCACGTTGACCCGCAGTTCGGGCTTCGATTTTTCGAGGCTGTTCTCGATGTCTGCGCTCCCGGGAATTGCGCGCATCGCCGCCACGAGATCGCGCGAAATGCGATCGAGCTCGTCGATCTCTGGGCCGCGGACGCTGATCTGAATCGGCTTCTGCCCGAACGCTCCGGCCTCGGTCAGACCGAACGTCAGCCCGGGTACCTGCTCTACCTTCTGCCGGGCCTGCCCCAGCACCTCGCTGAACGTGCCACCCGAATGCGGCTTGAGCTTGACGTACGTCGCGCCTTCGGTGACCGGCCGGTACTGGGATCCAGCTTCGCCAATCGTCGTGTACGTGTACTCAACGCCGGGCAGCTCGCGCAGTTTCGCGACCATCTCCTGCGCTCGATCGCTCGTCTCGCGCAACGTTGCGCCAGGCGTCGCCTTGAACGCCACCTGGTACTCGCCTCGGTTGTAGTCGGGCATGAAATCGCCGCCGAGCACTGCCAGAATCGGGAACGCGCTGACAAACGCCACCACCGCCACCACCGATACCACCCACCGATGGCGGAGCGACCAGTCGAGCGTCCGCTCATAGGTGCCGTGCAGGCCGTCAAACCAGCGATTGAACGCCTGCAGCCAACGGCCGACGACGCCGCGCTTGCGGTCCTCTTCGACGTCCGGGTCGTACCAGCGCGACGAGAGCATCGGATCGAGCGTGAAGCTGACGAACAGCGAGACGAGCACGGCGGCAGCGACCGTGATGCCGAACTCGTAGAAAAACTGGCCGACCATTCCGCCCATGAACGCGACCGGAATGAACACCGCGATGATGGTGAACGTCGTGGCCATGACGGCGAGGCCTATCTCCGCGGTGCCTTCGCGCGCGGCGTCGAGATGATCCTTGCCCTTTTGCATGTGCCGCACGATGTTCTCGCGAACGACGATGGCGTCGTCGATCAGCATGCCGATCGCGAGTGACAAGCCCATCAGCGTCAGGACGTTGAGCGTAAAGCCGAACATCCGCATGGCGATGAAAGCGGCGATGACCGAAATGGGCAGCGTCAGGCCGGTAATGACCGTCGAGCGCCACGAATTGAGGAACAGGAACACGATGAAGACGGTGAGGAGACCGCCCAGCACCAGCGTCACCTGGACGTCTTCAATCGATTCCCGAATAAATGCCGAGTCGTCGCGCACCATCTGAAGAGACACGCCGGGTGGGAGCTCGGGCTGCATTTTGGCGACCGCATCGCGAACACCGTCAGCCACGCCGACGGTATTGGCGCCCGCCTGCTTCTGCACGTCGAGTGCGATTGCCGGACGATCGTTAACGAACGCCACGCTGGTCGGCTCCTCCACGCCGTCGATGATCTGCGCCACATCACGCACCAGGATCGTGCGCTCACCCACACGCTTCACCGGGATATCTGCTATCTGCGCGGCCGACGTCCCACGGGCGGCCACGCGCACCATCGCTTCCGTCGCGCCGCGATCGGCGGTGCCGACCGGCGCGTCGACGTTCTCCGCGCGGAGCGCCGTCACAACCTCCACAAGCGATAGTCCATATGATTCGAGGCGGCTGCGATCGACGACGACCTGAATCTCTCGTTTTGCTTCGCCGACCAGGTTCACGGCGCCGACGCCCGGCACGTTCTCGAGCCGCCGCTTCACCAGCTTGTCGGCAATGTCGGATACCGCACGCGGCGTCAGCGTGGGTGCGTTGACCGCCACCGACACGATGGGCGTCGAAGCCGGGTCGATGCGCAGGATGATGGGCTCGTCGATCTCGCGAGGCAACTCACCTCGGATGGCCGCCACTTTTCCGCGGATGTCCTGCGAGGCGTTCAGCGTTGGCACGCCGATGTTGAATTGCACCACGATGGTCGACAACCCCTCCTGCGACGTCGACTCGATGTGCCGGACGCCTTCGACGGTGTTCACGGCTTCTTCGATGAACTTCGTGACGTCGCGCTCGACGGTTTCAGGAGACGCGCCTGTGTAGCGCGTCGTCACCGTGACGACCGGGAACTCGACGTCAGGAAAGAGATCGACCTTCAGCGCCTGGTACGACGTGAGGCCGAGGACGGCGAGCGCCGCCATCATCATGGTGGCGAGAACCGGCTGTTTGATGGAGAGATCGCTGAGGAACATGGTTATTGAACCTTCACCTGAGTGCCTGGCCCAAGCGCGCTCGGGGGATCCAGGACCACAACCTCTCCGACCTTGAGGCCGCTGGTGACCTGCACGGCGTCTGACGACTCCACGCCGACGAGCACATCGCGCCGCTCGGCTTTACTCTTGGCCACGACATACGTCTGCGCCTTCGTCGGATCCGAGCCGTCTCGCAGTAGCGCCGACGGCGGCACCGTAAGGCTGCCAGGCACCTCGCGTACCTTGACCTCCGCTCGCGCGAACAGGCCTGAGACGAGCTGTGGTCGTCCGGGAAGGCGGATGATGACCTCGAACGAGCGGCTGCGCGCATCAACCTGAGGCGAGATGCGGTTGACCTCTCCTTCGGTGACGAAACCCGGCAACGCATCGACGGTCACAGTCACCGTTCCGCCCACTTTCAACTTGCCGAAGTCGCCCGATCCGACCGAAGAGCGGAGCTCGAACACGGAGTCGTCCACGATCGTATAGAGCGGAGTACCGGCGCTGACGATGGTGCCCGCATCGGCGTGACGCTTGGAGATGCGTCCGGTGATTGGCGCGTTGATGTGCGATCGCCCGAGCTGCCGCTCCGCCATTGCAAGGTCGGTTCGAGCCTGTGCGTTCGATGCATCGGCGAGCTGTACCGCGACCTGTGCCGCGAGATGGTCCTTGTCCGTGATGCCGCCGGTTTTGAGCAGCGCATCGGCGCGATCCTTCTCCGCACGGGCGTGGGCCCGATTGGCTTCCGCGAGATCGAGGTTCGCCTTCGCGCGATCGCGGGCGAGCCGGAAGTCGGCGTCATCGAGCACGGCGAGCGGTTGACCGCGCGTGACGCGATCGCCCTCGTTTCTCATAACCCGCTCGATCCGTGCCGTCACTTCCGGCACGACCGTGACCTCGGCTCGTGGATCAAGCGTGCCTGTCAGCAACAGCGTCTCCGCCAGGTCGCGCGTCTCCACGGTCGCCGTGCGAACCGGAATCGTGCGGATCGTCTCGACCGTCGACGTTTCTGCTTCGGTGCCGCCGCAGGCGGCCGCGCCAACGGCCGCTGCTAGTGTGAGAATCAGTAAATGAATACGAGTTGTCGTGTGCATGATTTGTCTACTCAGCGCTCAAGGGGATCGCGGCCCATCACAAAGCGGAGCGAGGCGCGGGCGTTCGCGTGCGTGTAGAGAGCCTGGTTACGGATGTTCTCTGCCTGTCGTAGCGCCTGCTGGGCATCGATCACGTCGAGCTGCGTCGCGGCCCCCAGCCGGTAATTGGCGGCGGTCATCTCCGCCGCGCGGCGTGCTTGTGTCACGTTCAGTTCAGCCGCTGCATTTGTCCGATTTGCCAGGGCGAGAGCGTCGAACGCCGACTGCACGTCGAGGCGCACCTGGTTCTCGAGCGCCGCAATCTGCTGCGTGACGGTGTTTCGCTGCGCGCGGGCCTGCGCGACCCGGCCGGCAGTGCGCCATCCATCGAACAGCGGCACGACCATGTTGACCGCTGCCGACCAGCGCGAGAAATCCGGCTGAAAGAGGTTCCTCGGGCGTCGCACGGCAAAGCCGTAGGAGCCGTTGAAATCGATATGCGGTTTTGCGTCGGCCGCCGCCACCCCAACGAGTCTGTCCTGAAACTGTTCCTGCAGGCGCAGCAGCTTCAACTCTGGGCGCGCGGCGAGCGCCTCTTTTACGGCCTCGTCGAACTGCGTGTCGAATGCGACCACCGCGAGCGTGTCTGTGGGCTGAACGGGCGACGAGGTCGGACGCAGCATCACGGTGTTGAGCGTGGCGCGCGCTGCCGACACTTCGTGTTCCGCGCGCAGCGCCTCTGCCCTCTGGTTTTCGAGATCCACCTCGGCACGCAGCACTTCGAGCTCGGTGGCCGCCCCTGCAGCCCGACGGTTGCGCGCGAAGTCCAGGTGGCTCTGCTTCGACTGCACGTTGGTCTGAATCACGCGCAGCTGCTCGATCGCAAACAGCAGCTGGTTGTAAGAACGGATCGCGTCGAGGGCGGTCATCTGACGGGCGCGCTGCACGTCGTGCTCGCCCGCGCCGCGGGCCAAACGTGCCGCTGCCAGCGCTTTACCGAGCTTGAAGCTGAACAGCGTCTGCTTGAAATCGGCCGTCGTCGAGAACGCGTTGGCCGGAAGCGGGCTCAGCGCATCGCGAAACTCCGGCGGAAACGCGTCGAAGTTGGGGCTGTTCAGCAGACCCGGGTCGCGCGACCGCATCGCCAGCGTGTTCCACGTAATCTCAGGCAGCGCATCGGCTTTTGCCTCGACAATGCGTCCTTCGAGCAGCGCAACCTGTTCGAGGCTCAACTTCACCTGGGGATTGGCGGCGAGCGCCTGCGCGACGGCATCGGCGCGAGAGAGATCCTGAGCCGACGCTGCGCTTGCCGTCGAAACGATACCTATGAGAATGAACAGAACGATTTTCATATCTTCCAACCGTCAACAATCACGTCGACCATGTGGTCCGCCAACTCCGGTGTGAGCTCGGGCTTGCCGGCGATCACGTAACCGGTGGCCGCCTCGCTGATGGCGCCCATCAGAATCAGCATCCGGATGGCCGTCGGGCCTGCTGCCAACTCCCCCTGTTTCACCGCTTCATCGGCCGCCATTGAGAGCGCTTCGACAACGCCGTCGTAAAACTGCGTGCACGGCTCGGTGGGCGGCAACGCGGTTCCGGGTGGCGCCCAGATGACGCCGTGCATGAAGCGCCAGAAGCGCGGTTTCGTGCTCGCGCTCTCAAACATCGAGCGAGCGAGCACTTTGGCGCGCTGCCTGAAACTTCCAGGAGCCGAGAGCGCAGCGTCAACCATGGCGCGGTATTCGAGAAATCCCGTACGGACCAGCGCTTGAAACACGCCGTCCTTGCTTCCATAAAAGTGGTAGAGCGTCGGCTTGGTGATGCCCGCGGCTTCGCAGATTTCCCGAACTGCCGTCGCGTCGTAGCCCTTCACGGCGAAGAGATCGAGCGCAGTGCTGAGAATCCGCTCGGCGGAGGGTGCCTGGTGAATGTCGAGATCTTTGGTCATTACGTCTGACGATAGAGCATATACCTACCGGTAAATATATGCTCGGGCAGTTAGACGCAAAGCCAGAGGAAATAGTTCCTTCAACCCGTAAGGCGTTATGGCTGTTTAGGTTGTGGTAAGAGGAAGGAGACGCCGCCTGCGAGAGAAACGCCGCCCGGTCCGACCTCGACCGGCGAGAGCGTCTGTCCCAGGCCCACGAAAGCGCCGCTGGTTGGCGTTAGCATGAGAAAGGCGCCGACCCCGAAAGAGGTCTGGTGGGTACCGGCGCGGGCGTACGACTGCCCGAAGTTTCCGCTCACCGACAGGCGCGAGCCAACGGGCACGTCGGTGCCGATTGTGGCAAAGACAGAACCTCTCGAGAAGTATCCCGTCGAGCCGTAGATGCGCAGGTCGCCGCGGCGCGTCTCGATATTGACCGGAAGCGCCCATCCAATCTCATCCTCGCTTCCGGGCGAAATTTCCAACAACGGCGTCACGGCAAGACCGATCGCATTCGGTTTCCTCAACGGATCTAGCAGCAAGAATTTCCCATAGAGCGACATGCTGCCGGCCGCGGACTCGGAGAGACCGTCCGCGTCGCGGTAGTGATAGAACGAAAAGCTTCCGCCGGCGTGCAGGCGGCTGTTGATGCCAACCGCGGCGCTCGCCACAGGCGCATCGATCTGCCGATTCCCCTGGCCTCTCCAGTAGCCGGTGGAAAGCCCGATCCACACATCTCCCGGCGCGACGATCGAGGCATCGTCGAGCCACGATCCGTAATAGATCACCGCATTGGCAGATGCCGCGGGAGCGCTGGTCGAGGTCGTCGCGGTCACGGGTGAGGCGAGACCGCTTTGAGACGCGCGCGACGCGCTACCACTCGACGAGGGCGCGTCCTTCGATCGTCTGTCTTTGTTCTGTCCTGGCGCGTCGCTGCGGCCCTGCGCGAGGGCAGAGCCAGCAGCGATGCCGAGGCAGAGAACCAGCAGGCAGCCGTGCTTAGCTGCGCTCACGACTGAGCCGCAGGTCGGCGTTGGCCGCATCTTCGGCCTTCTTCACTTCTTTTTTGATCTTCGTCGTTGTCAGCGCACCGCTCTCGGTCGTGGTCGGAGTCGATGTCCCCTTCAGCGTCTGGATGGCCTGGCCGAGCGACACCGGAGTCGGTCCTGTCATCTGCGTTTTCAAATCTGCAAACGGGATATTCAGGTTGTTCGATACGTGAACGGCCGCGACGAACTGGCCCCAGTTCTTGAATCCCTGAGACGCATCCTGGATTGTCGTGCCCGGAGGCAGGAGCGCCAGCAATCGAGTCTCGAGCTTGGGGTTCTTTACCGATTGAGTTGTCGGGGTCGTCGCAGTCACCGGAGTGACCGGCGTGACGGGGGCATGTTTAGCGGCATGTTCGGTCTTGGGCGTCTTCGGCCGCTTGGGAGCCTTCGCGGCTTCAGGCGTTTGAATTTTTACCGGCTTGATCTTGTCGGCTTTTGGACTCCCCTGAGTCGATGCAGGTGTAGGTTTGTGCGCCTGGCCCTTGCCACGGCCCTGGGCGGATACGGCGTTCGGGCTCACGCTCAGCGCGAAGAGCAAGGCGACGAGTGCAATGACTGATTTCATGATTCCTCCTGGTCAGACGCGACCACGTAAGAGCTATCCAACGTCCGTACCCGAGCGAAACGTGCGATTTATTGGGGTTTGCTGCTCTCCGAAGGAGCGCGGGCCGGAAAAATTTACTCGTCGCCCGGCACTTCTGTTTCCAGCCTGACGAATCTGTGCCGTGTCCTGAAAAAGAGATCCGAGATCTCTTTGCCCCCTCTTTTCGCGGCGTAGGGCTTGGCACGTACCCTGCTTTAGACTCTGATTATGCTTCGACGAACGAATCGAGCTCCTGCCACACGCGCGGCCGCTACGGTCGTTGCGATTTTCTCATCGGTGTCGCTCCTCGTCGGACAGACGAAGATCGTGGCGCCTCAAAATAAGTATAGCCCCAAGGAAGACGTGCAGCTTGGGCGCGAGGCCGCCAACCAGGTGGAAGAACAGCTTCCGATGCTGCGCGATGACGGCGTCGATGACTACATCGAGCGCGTTGGTCAGCGCCTCGCCGACAGCATCCCCGCGGAATTTCAGCACCCTGAATTCCGGTACGCGTTCGACGTGGTCAACGTCAGCGACATCAACGCGTTCGCGCTGCCGGGCGGCCCGATGTATGTCAACCGCGGCATGATCGAAGCCGCGAGGAGCGAAGGCGAGGTCGCAGGCGTGCTCGCACACGAGATCAGCCACGTCGCGCTGCGTCACGGAACGGCGCAGGCGGGCAAGGCCACGAAATACGAAATCGGCTCGGTGCTCGGACAGATCGCAGGCGCGGTTCTCGGCGGGACGCTGGGCCAGGTCGTCTCGATGGGCAGCCAGTTCGGCTTCGGAACGGCGTTTCTTCGATTCGGCCGTGAATACGAGCGACAGGCCGATCTGCTGGGCGCGCAGATCATGGCGCGCGCGGGATATGACCCTCGCGACATGGCCAGCATGTTTCAGACGATTCAGGCCAAATCTGGCAACGGCGGCCCGGAGTGGATGAGTAGCCACCCGAACCCCAGCAATCGTCAGCAGGCAATCACGCAGGAAGCCGCGAAGCTCACGGTGTCGAACCCGATTCGCAACACGCAAGCATTTACACAGGTCAAGAGCCGCTTGCAGCGGATGCCGCCTGCGCCGTCCACGGAACAGGCGATGCGACGGTCACAGGGGGGTCGCCGTACGAGCCAGAGAGGCGGAGGCTATCCGGAGAACGCGCGCATCGGCCAGGTGCAGCCACCATCGACCCGCTTTCAAACATACGAAGAAGGCAATCTCTTTCGCGTGAGCGTGCCATCGAATTGGCGCGAGCTTCCGGCGAGCACAGCCGTGACGTTTGCCCCTGAGGGCGGCTACGGCAACCATCAAGGGCAGAGCGTCTTTACGCACGGCGTGCAGATCGGCGTCGATCGGAACGAGTCGCACGATCTCCGCACGGCCACGACCGAGTTGATTCAAGCGCTCCGGCAGAGCAATCCACAGATGCGCCAGAGCGGCCAGTTCACCAACGTCAACTTCGCCGGACGCCGAGGCCTCGCCACGGTGCTGACAAACATGTCCGACGTCACCGGCGACCAAGAGCGCATCGCGCTCTACACCGCACAGCTCGCCGACGGCAGTCTGTTTTATGTCGTCGGCGTCGCGCCGAGCCAGGAGTTCTCGCGCTATCAGGGGGTGTTCAACCAGGTGGTGCGATCGATTCAGTTGAACGACGAGGTGAGAAGCTCGCGGTACTAGCGCGTCGTAACTTGTGATCTGGAGAACTAGTGAACGGGTGATCTGGAACTTCGGATCACCCGTTTCCTTAGCGTCATCACGTCCGGTCCGCCGCCACCAGACGAAAGCCTTCGTCCTTCCACCCCTCGATGCCGCCAATCATCTTTTTGACCCGCCGGCCGAGGCGCGCCAGACGGGCGGCCGCGCGGTCGGCGCCGTTGCAGTGCGGTCCGTTGCAGTAGACGACGAAGAGCGTGTCGGCGGGGTACGCGGCCAGATTCCGCTCGTTGATCTTTCCGTGCGGCAGACTGACGGCACCGGGCACGTGTCCTGTCTCGAAGGACTGTGGAGCACGCACGTCAAGCAGGACGAAGTCCTGTGCATCGCCGCCGAGTGAGGCATGGACGTCCCAACAGTCGGTCTCGAAGGCCAGCAGTTCCTCGAAGTGGGCGCGCGCGCCGGCGGGATCGGCGGCGGGTAGCTCGGTGACTCGTGACATGCCCAAGAGTATGGCGGTCGTCGCGTGCCGGATCGAGTGGCAGAAATGACAATATTCGCTAGAATCCTGCCATGCCGAAAATCGATCGCCGCCGCGTCGCGGCACTCGCATACGACGGCCTCGGCACCTTTGAGCTCGGCATCGTCACCGAAGTGTTCGGGCTGCCGCGTCCAGAGATGGGCAAGCACTGGTATCGGTTCCGCGTCTGCTCGCTCGAACGCGGTCCTCTCCGTGCAACCGGCGGATTGTTCCTGCAGACGCGCAGCGGCCTCAGGGATCTGGCCCGCGCAGGCACGATCATCATTCCGGGATGGCGGGTCCACGATATGCCGCCCGCGTCCCTTGTCAAGGCGCTGCAGCGGGCTCACGCGCGCGGCGCGCGGATCGTGTCGATCTGCTCCGGTGTGTTTGTGCTTGCCGCTGCAGGTCTGCTCGACGGCTGTCGTGCAACGACGCACTGGCGCTATGTCGAGATGCTGCGGTCACGCTATCCGAAGATCCGGGTCGAGCCGGACGTCCTCTACATCGACGAAGGTCCAATCCTGACGTCTGCGGGCAGTGCTGCGGGGATCGATCTGTGCCTGCACATCGTCCGGCGCGACTTTGGAGCGGAGATCGCCAATCAAGTGGCACGCCGGCTCGTGGTGCCACCGCTACGTGAAGGCGGGCAGGCGCAGTTCGCGGTCCGGCCCATTCTGTCCGAAAAATCGCCTGGGCTCTCGCGCATCCTCGAGTGGGCCCACGCGCATCTCGATCGCGCGCTGACGGTCGACGATCTCGCGGATCGGGCACACATGTCGGCGCGAACGTTCGCCCGTCGATTCAGGCAGGAGACCGGAACCACTCCGCATCGCTGGCTGACGCACCAGCGGATTCTCAGCGCTCAGCAACTGCTCGAGAACAGCGATCGGCCGATCGATTGGATCGCGGAGTCGGTCGGGCTGCAGACGGCTGCGACATTGCGCGAACACTTTCGGCGGATTCTCAAGACGACGCCGACCGCCTACCGGCGGTCGTTCTTCGTCACGGGGCGACTGCGGGCATCGCAAGGTCGGCCGTACTATGCGGTTCGGCCTACTGCCGATCTCAAATGACATTCTCACTTCGCGTGGCGGTACCTGAGGACGCCGCGGCCATCGAGTGTCTGATCGCCGCGTCTGCACGGCACCTGTGCACTGGAGACTACACGCCGGTTCAGGTGGAGGCTGCCTTGCGAGCCGGGGTATGGGGACTTGATAGCCAGCTGATTCGGGATCGGACCTACTTTGTGGCGGAGTTTGGTGCCGATGTCGTTGGCTGCGGTGGTTGGGGCCGACGGCGTACGCTCTTCGGTGGTGACGGGAGAACTGGTCGCTCCGCTGAGTTACTGGATCCAGCGCGCGACTCCGCACGGATTCGTGCCTTCTTTATCTCACCTGAATGGGCTCGCCAGGGTATTGGCCGCGCCTTGTTGGAAAGGTGCGAGCAAGAAGCGCGGGCTGCGGGATATCGGTCGCTGGAACTCGGCGCGACCATGCCGGGAGCGCGCTTGTATCGAAGTCATGGATACGTCTCTGATGAACCGCAATCGTATGATTTGGGTGGGGGTATTTTCATTGACGTTATTCCGATGAGAAAAGTCCTCGAGTAGGTAGGCTGCCCAACAACACGTTTGGACCTAAGGATCTATTGATGCTCTTGGTTAAGACACGTGTTGACAGGAGTCCCATTCACGGACTTGGCCTGTTCGCGGCGGAATCGATTGCCAAAAGTACACCCATCTAGCGATTCACGCCCAGCTTGGACCTTGATCTCGATCTGGCTGTATTGGATGTCCAACCTGAAATGTTTCGCGAGCGACTGCTTGATATGGGATACATCGATCCTCGGTTGAATCGTTACATCTTGTGTTGCGATAATGCGCGCTTCATCAATCACAGCAACACGCCCAACATCCAATCGGACTTTTCCACCGACCGATACGGTGTAGACGTCGCTGCGCGAGACATTGAAACCGGAGAGGAACTGACTATTGACTATGGATCGGTTGAAGGACATCGGCCCGACCAGGCGTTCCTGCGGACGCCGCACACGTCGCGACGCCGCTAAACCTATCTTCTGGGCCCCATCGAGGAGTATTTATGGGTGTTAGTTTCTGGGTCAGGCGTTTCCTGATCGTTCTTGCGGGTGCATTTGCACTTATCTGTATTGCACAATTGCTCAAAGGTCACGATCTGGGTTATTCCGCCATTCAAGGCGCCATTTGGGCGTCCATCGCGGCAACCATTTTCACAGGCGCACGCATTTACCAATCCAGGCAAGGTCAGCACTGCGCGCTCTGCAAAGATACGCCGGAGATGCCGCAAGGGGCTTCAGATCACAAGATCACCAGATCACAAGTTCATTAGTTGTGTTGGCGGAGAGAGAGGGATTCTTCGTAACGACTCGAGAAACCGCGATGGCAAACAGCATTCGACGATTCCTCCTTCTGGGTCTGGCGATCGCCGGACTCCAGGTCAACCCCGCCACCCAGTCAGGCACCCTCGCGATCACCGGTGTGAACGTCGTCGACGTGACGACCGGTCGCATCTCCATCGAGAGTACGGTCACGATTCAGAATGGCAAGATCGTGACTGCCACTCAAAGCACCCCCGCGCTGGCAGGGGCGCGGCTTGTGGACGGTCGCGGCAAGTTCCTCATACCAGGTCTGTGGGACATGCACGCGCACATCCAGTTGAACGAGGACGCATGGCTGCCGCTATACGTCGCGAACGGAGTGACGGGCATTCGCGACATGGGGGCGGATCTCGACTTCATTCTTCGCGTGAAGGACGCGGTCGCCACGGGGAAGAGGGTGGGTCCGCAGATTATCGCGGCAGGGCCAATCCTCGACGATCCGCCAGGAGACTGGCCGTTGCGCATGCGGGTGAGAAACGAGCATGAGGCGAGAGCCGCGGTGCAGCTCCTCAAGCAGCGTGGGGTTGACCTGATCAAGGTCCACAACTTCACTCCGCGTGACGTGTTCTTCGCCATCGTGCAGGAGGCGCGCCGCCAGCAGATCCCAGTCGCCGGGCACGTCCCGCTCAAGGTCACGATCCAGGAGGGCATCGACGCGGGCATGGCATCGATCGAACACATGTCGGAGGACGGGAGGGTCTGGAAGGCGTGTTCGGGAGGCGCCTTGCCCTACCGACCGGAGGCCTGTCGGACGTTTTTCGCAATGCTCGCTCGCCGGCAGGTCTGGCAGACGCCAACGCTGTTCGGAAACTCGGAGATTCCGGTAATCGGGACCTCAGCGTCGGCCATCAGCGCAGAGCAGATGGTGTACGCGAATAAGCCTTTTCTCGATCTGCATGCCGGCAACCAGAGCATGTTCATGCGTCAACCCGGCATTTTGGGAATTCTCAAGAGTCTTGCGCAAGCTGCTGAGATGGCTACCCGCGATATGGCGGCCGCCGGGGTGGGAATTCTCGCCGGATGCGACGCGATGATTGCCGGCTTCTGTGTCCACGACGAGTTGGCGACGATGGTGCGGGCCGGCATGACGCCCCTCGCCGCCCTACAGACCGCCACCCTGAATCCGGCGCGATATCTCGGACGTGAGACCACGCTCGGCACCGTCGCTCCGGGACGTGCCGCCGATCTCGTGCTGCTTGACGCAAACCCCATTGAAGACATCGCGAACGTTCGCCGCATCAGCGGTGTCGTCGCCGCGGGCCAGTTTTTCGATAGAAGCGCCCTCGATCGGCTACTTGCCGAGGCAAAAGGGGCAGCGCAGCGTTAGACACCCTCTTAGTTTGGCGGAGAGAGAGGGATTCGAACCCCCGGAACCGTTTCCGGTTCAGTGGTTTTCAAGACCACCGCCATCGACCACTCGGCCATCTCTCCGTCCGGTGCAGTCTACTTCTTACGTCTTACTTCCCACTTCCTACTTCTCACTTCTTACTTCTTACTTCTTACTTTCCCCTATGACTTCCCTCCCTCCCATATACGGCCGCAGCGCCTCCGGCACCACGACCGTTCCGTCCTTCTGCTGATAATTTTCGAGCACCGCGATGAACGTGCGGCCGACCGCGAGGCCGGATCCGTTCAGCGTATGCGCAAAGTCCGCCTTCCCGGTACCGCCGAGCTTGAACTTGATGCCCGCGCGCCGGGCCTGAAAGGCTTCGGCGTTGCTGCACGATGAAATCTCACGATACTGCCGCTGGCTCGGCAGCCACACTTCGATGTCGTACGTCTTCGCCATGCTCGCGCCGAGGTCGCCTGTGCAGAGCACAACCGTTCGATACGGTAGACCGAGGCGCTTCAGAACCTCTTCCGCATTCAGCGTGAGCGCCTCGAGCTCGTCATACGACTGCTCCGGCCGCGTAATCTTCACGAGCTCGATCTTATCGAACTGATGTTGCCGGATGAGCCCGCGCACATCGGCGCCGTACGAGCCCGCCTCGCTGCGGAAGCACGGCGTGTAGGCGACGTACTTCAACGGCAACGTATTGCCATCGAGAATCTCGCCACGGTGAAGGTTCGTCAGCGGTACTTCGGCCGTTGGAATGAGAAACAGATCCCACTCGCCCGCGATCTTGAACAGTTCGGCCTCAAATTTCGGGAGCTGTCCCGTGCCTTCTAACGATGCCCGGTTCACCAGCAGCGGCGGCGCCACCTCGAGGTAACCGTGCTCGCGGGTGTGCAGGTCGAGCATGAAATCGATGAGCGCGCGGGACAACCGCGCGCCGGCGCCGGTGAGCACGGCGAAGCGCGAGCCGGACATCTTCGTCGCACGCTCGAAATCGAGTATGCCCAGCGCCGGTCCGAGATCCCAGTGCGCCTGCGGCTCGAAATCAAACGACCTCGGCTCCCCCCAGGTTCTCACGACGACGTTCTGGCTCGCGTTCTTGCCTACAGGCACGCTCGCGTGCGGCAGGTTGGGCAGAGACATCAGCAGGGCGGTGCGCTGCTGCTCGACCTGATCGAGCTCCGCGCCGACCTGCTTGATCTGCTGCCCCCGCTGACGGCTCGCCTCGAACAGCTCGCTCGCGTCCTTCCCCTGCCGCTTCGCCCGCGCCACTTCGTCGCCCGACGCGTTCTGCTCCCGCTTCAACCCCTCGAGCTCGGGAATCAGCCGGCGGCGGCGGTTCTCCAGCATCGCCAGCTGCTCGAGCTCTCGGTCCGCGTTCATGCCGCGGCTCTCGAGGCCACGCTTGACTTCGTCCTGATGGTCGCGCAGGAAACCGGGATCCAGCATCGTGAAATCCTATCCGAGTACAATATGGCGCGTGAAATCCAGCGTCCGCAAAGTCGTCTTCCCCGCTGCCGGGCTCGGCACCCGGTTTCTTCCCGCGACGAAGGCGCAGCCGAAGGAAATGCTTCCCCTGGTCGACAAGCCGATCATCCAGTACGGCGTCGAGGAAGCCGTGGCGTCCGGCGTCGACAACATCATCATCGTCACCGGTCGCGGCAAGAACGCGATCGAAGATCATTTCGACGTCAACATCGAGCTCGAAAGCTTCTTGCAGCAGCGCGGCAAGACGGAGCTGCTCGAGGAGATCCGAAAGATCTCGAACATGATCAAGGTCGCCTACGTGCGGCAGGGCGAACCGCTCGGCCTCGGTCACGCCGTGCTGGTGACCGCAGAATTGGTGGGCAACGAGCCCTTCGCCGTGATCCTCGCGGATGACGTGATCGACGCCACGCCACCGGCGTTGAAGCAGATGATTGACGTGTTCGAGAAGGTGGGCGGGCCCGTGCTGGCGGTCGAGCGCGTGCCTGCAGACCAGGTCTCGAACTACGGCATCGTCGACATCCATCCCGAGTTGAATCTCGGCAAGGGCATCCACCGTGTGAGAGACCTCGTCGAGAAGCCGAAGCGGGAAGCGGCTCCCTCCAATCTCGCCATCATCGGTCGATATCTGCTGACGCCCGACATTTTCCCTGCGCTTCGGGAGACGGCAAGCGATGGCACTGGGGAGATTCAGCTCACCAACGGACTCCGTAAGCTTCTCAAGCAGCGAGACATCTTCGCCTATGAAATTGAAGGCTCGCGCCACGACACGGGCAACAAGCTCGGATATCTCCAGGCCGTGGTGTACTTCGCGCTGAGACGGCCCGATCTCGGCGAAGCGTTCCGTACCTACCTGCGCATGGAAAATATCGAGCGCCGCAGCACCTTCCGGAACCACTCATCGAAGAGTGAGTGATCACTCAGTCGACGATTTGCTCGCGGCCGGCGTCTTGTCGGATGAGGCCGACGCGCTCTTGCTCGAGTCGGAGGACCCGCTGTCCTTTGAGGTCGTGTCTTTCGAGGCCGTATCTTTCTTCGCAGCCGACTCTTTCGAGTCCCCGCTCGCAGCGCTCTTCGGCGCGTAGTCGTTGATGTAGAAGCCCGACCCTTTGAATTTGATGGCCGGACTGGACATCAGCTTGTGCACCTTCTTCTCGCCGCACTTCGGGCACACGTCGGCAGGCGGATCGGAGAACTTCTGGATCTTCTCGAACCGATGTCCGCACGCGTCGCATTCGTACTCGTACAAAGGCATAAATCGTCCTACTCGAGCAGGTCGCCGGACGGATCGGCGAGCATCAGCTGTCGCTGGACGGCGAACGTCGCGGTGCCGTTGCCGAGCAGCTGATCGTGGAACGCGCGCTGCGAGTACTTGGCGCCCTGCTGATCCTTGTAATCTCGCCGCAGCTTCAACAGCATCAGCTTGCCGACGGAATAGACGAGGTACGTCGGGTTGAACGTGCCGCGCTCGGCCTCGCGCCGCGCGCCGCCCTCTTCCATGAAGCACTCGTCGCGGAAGAAGCGCATGCCCTGTTCGACCGACCAGTCTTCGACGTGCAGGCGAATGCTCACGATGAACCGCCCGAGGCGGATGAGCGCTTCGGCGAGCTGGCCGAGCTTCAACATGTGGTCGTTCCCCCGGAACCCCGCCTCGATCATCATCTGCTCGGTGTAATGCGCCCAGCCTTCCACGAACGACGCCGGCGCGAACATGATCGACTTGCGGACTTTCGACTCGACACGCCGAAGGAACTGATAGTGAAGAAAGTGGCCGGGATAGACCTCGTGAATCGAGATGGACCACAGCGTCGGGTAGTTGTAGTCGCGGAGATGCTCTTCCTGCTTGTCCGCCGGCCATGAGGGATCGGCGTCCGTCAAGTAGTAGAGCGCCCGTCTCGGCTTGACTTCGAACGGGCCGGGCACCCACATGCTGGCAAAGGACCATCGATAGAACTCAGGAGTCGGGGCCACGATGACCGGCTCCCCTTCTGGCCTCGTGACGATGCCGTTTCGATCGATGAAGGTGCTGAGCTCGTCGAGCTGCTCCTGCGCGGCTGCCGACAGCTCGCCCGGCGCCGGGTGCTTGTCTTTGGCCTTTCGCCAGGCGGCGATCGGATCTCCGCCGTTCAGCTTACCTGCGAGCGTTCTGAATTCCTCCTGCGTGGCCCTGAATTCCCGCAGTGCAATCGCCAGCAGCCGGTCCGCGTCGAGCGGGATGCCTTCGTCGAGCTTCAGTTTTCGCTCGAACATGTCTTTCCCGAGGCGGAACGACGCCCGGGCCTTCGATTGGAGCTCCTCTTCGAGGTACTGAATGTAACTGCCGATGGCCTTCGCCGCTTCGCTTGAGGCATCGGCGAGGTCGCCGAGCAGGTGCATGTCGTCGAGGGCCGAGAAGGCGCGCGGTAGATCTTTCTCGATGAAGCTCAGCGCGCCGCGGAACGTATCGAGGCCGACCTTGACGAAGATGCCGGGCGGATCCTTGATGTTGTCGCGCGCCGCCTGCACGACCCGGGACGTTTGCCGCAGTTTTGACAGCACGCGACGGGCGCGCTCCGGGAGCGGTGCATGGGTGAACACGACCTGCGCGGCCAGGCTCGAGCAGAGTGTGTCCGAATAGAGCTGCGGGTTGCGCTCCCACGTGCGGGTGTGTTCCAGCTCGAAGACCCGAGCCTGGATGTTCGACGCCACCATCGGCTGCTCAGCCTTTTCGACGGCTGTCAGATCGTTGGCGTTGATGTCCTGAAGGCGGCGAGAGAAGCCGGCGAGCGCACGGGTATGCTGTTCGACTCCCTGCCGGCTCAGGTCCTCAATATGGTCGTCGTACGTGTGTATCCCGTCCAGCGTGGCACTGGTGGGGTGAACTTCGTGGAGATAGGCGAGATAGTCGTCGACGAAGTGATGGAATGGTTCGGACGAACGCATCATGTAGGCTGCAGCTCGAATCGCTATTTCTGATTATCAGATCCCGACAAACCACAATGGTACAATACTCTATCCCCGTATGCCCGGCCGCCTGTACGTCGTGTCGACGCCGATCGGGAACCTCGAAGACATCACGCTCCGCGCCCTCAGCACCCTCAAGGAAGTCGGCCTGATTGCGGCAGAAGATACGCGGCGTACTGGCATCCTCCTGCGCCATTTCGGCATCACCACCCCGACAACGAGCCTTCACGAGCATAACGAGCGGCAAAAACTGCCGCAATTGCTCGATAGGCTTACTCAGGGCACCGACTTGGCGCTCGTCTCTGACGCGGGCACCCCCCTTGTGGCCGATCCCGGTCAGCGACTGACCGCCGCCGCGATCGAAAGAGGATTTCGGGTGATTCCAATTCCTGGCGCCAGCGCCGTGCTCGCCGCACTGGCCGCCTCGGGGTTTCCGGGCGACCAGTTTGTCTTCGCTGGTTTCGCTCCTTCTAGGTCTAACAACCGAAAAAAATGGCTTTCTGCCTTTCTGGAAGAGAGCCGAGTTGTGATTTTCTACGAAGCTCCGCACAGAATATCAAAAACCCTCGCCGATATTACTGAGCTATTGGGCGATAGACCAATTATTATTGGCCGGGAGCTCACGAAACTTCACGAAGAGATCTTCCGAACCACTGCGGCTGAGGCATTGACGAAAACCTTCGTTGAGAGAGGGGAGTTCACAGTGGTTCTTGGCCCATATGTCGCTCCGTCAAAAGAAGCCATGCCCCCTGATGAAATCCAAGTCGAAGCATATTTCTATCGAATGACCAAATCTGGCGGTCTCTCGAGGCGGCAAGCACTCAGCCAGACCGCTGATAAATTTGGTCTTTCGACCAATGACCTATACGCGATGTTGGAGCGACTCAAGGCGTTCCGTCACCTTGACCGAGGGAACGCCGATTTGTTACCGTAACGCCCTTCTCAGGTCGATGCCCAATGGCGAAAAAGCGGCGGGCTAGTCCCCGTCCCGTCCGGCCCAAGCCAGTCCCAAAACCGCCTGTGGCCGGTGCCCTCGATGCCGTCAAGCCTTTGCGTCCTGAGTATCTTGAGGCTGTTGCCCTTTACGAGCAGGGTGTGGCCGCTCTCCAGGCGCATGAGTACGCCCGGGCATCGTCCATCCTGCGCTCGGTACTCTCCCGTTATCCGGCCGAAAGAGCCCTTCACGAGCGTGTGCACCTGTATCTCAACGTCTGCGATCGGCACATGGCGCCGCGAGCCGCATCTCCCGCGACTCCCGAAGAGCGCGTATTTGCCGCAACGCTGGCGATTAACGTCGAGAACTACGACGAGGCGCTCGGCCACCTCCGTACGGCAAGCAAGGAGGCGCCCGACCACGATCATGTGCTCTACATGCTCGCGTCGGTGCTCGCGCTTCGCGACGAAGTCGACGCGGCCGTTCCGGTTCTCCTGCGCGCGATCGAGCTCAACCCGGACAACAAGGCGATGGCTCGCCACGATCCGGACCTCGAGCCGCTCCGCCGGTACGACAACGTGCGTGCGGCCCTCGAAGCTGCAACCCCCGCAAAAGCCGAGCGCCGCAGAGCGACTCGACGGTCACGATAGTTCACCGTTGACCGTTGACCGTTGGCCGTTGGCCGTTGGCCGTTCACCGTAGATCGCTTACCTCGTCGGCAAACGGTCAACGGTAAACTGTTAACGCCCAATGCCTGATCTCCACGTCGTGATCCTCGCCGCCGGCAAAGGTACGCGAATGAAATCGGCCCAGCCGAAGGTGCTGCACCGCGTCGCCGGACGGCAGATGATCGACTACGTGATTCGGGATGCGAAATCGCTGTCGCCGACCAGCATCACCGTGGTGGCTGGCCACTTGAAGGAACGGCTGCGACAAGGGCTCCAGGACCATCCGGAACTGTCCTTCGTCACGCAGGAGCCGCAGCTTGGTACCGGCCATGCGCTCCTCCAGACGGCCGGCGTGCTCGAGGGCCGAAGCGGTGTTGTCCTGTTGCTGTCCGGCGACGTGCCGTTATTGAAAGGCCACACGCTCGCCGAGCTCCTCAGAAAGCACGAGGAATCGGGGGCGGCCGCGACCGTACTCACCGCGCTCGTCGACCAGGCCTACGGCTACGGCCGCATCGTTCGCGTCAAAGGCAAGGTCTCGCGCATTGTCGAAGAGCGAGACGCCTCGCCGGCGCAGCGGAAAATACGCGAAATCAACGGCGGGGTGTACGTCTTCTCCCTCCCTCCCCTCTTCAACGCACTTCGCGGGCTCGCGACGGGCAACGCGCAGGGGGAGTACTATCTAACCGATCTCATCTCGGGCTATCGTCGGCGGAGATTCGGGGTAGAGGCGGTACTGCTGGACGATCCCAACGAGATTCGCGGCATCAACAGCCGGTCTGAACTGGCAGGAGCGAGCCGAATCGTGAGACAGAAAAAGAACGAAGAGCTCATGGCCGCGGGAGTCACCATCGAGGATCCCGCGACGACGTACATCGACGCTGACGTGGTTGTCGGATCGGACACCGTCATCCATCCGGGCGTACATCTCGAGGGGAAGACGCAGATTGGCCAGGCCTGCGAGATCCATGCAGGTGTGCGGATTGTCAACTCCGTCCTCGACGATCGCGTGACGGTGCAGAATTTCTGCGTCATCAGCGGAAGCCGCGTCGGCCCCGGCGCGACAATCGGGCCCTTCGTGCACATCCGGCCTGAAACGGAGCTTCGCGAGTCGGTGCACATCGGCAATTTCGTCGAGCTGAAGAAATCGGTCGTCGGCAAGGGCTCGAAGGCAGGACACCTGTCCTACCTCGGCGACGCCGTGATCGGCGAAGGCGTGAACGTCGGCGCCGGCACCATCACCTGCAACTACGACGGCACGCAGAAGCATCAGACCACCATCGAGGATGGAGTGTTCGTCGGCAGCGACTCCCAGCTCGTCGCGCCGGTGACGATCGGGAAGGGCGCCTATATTGGGAGCGGTACGACCGTCCGCGAGAGCGTTCCTGCCGGGTCGCTCGCCGTCAGCGCGGGGAAACAGCGAAATATCGCAGAGTGGGCGAGTAAGAAGAAGGGTGAAAGTAAAAAATAAAAAGTAAGAAGTAAGAAGTAGGAAGTAGGAAGTAAGAGGTTAGAAGTCAATATGTGCGGAATCATCGGCTATCTTGGGCCCAAGGAAGTTGTACCGGTTCTCATCGAGGGGCTGCGGCGTCTGGAGTACCGCGGCTACGACTCCGCCGGCGTGGCCGTCGTCCGAAACGGGCTGATCGAACGGCGTCGTAGCGCGGGCAAGCTCATCAACCTCGAACAGGCCATCGACGCACAGCCGCTCGAAGGGATTTACGGCGTCGGGCACACGCGTTGGGCCACGCACGGCCGGCCCACCGAGGAGAATGCGCACCCGCACCAGGACTGCAGCGGCAAGATCGTCGTGGTCCACAACGGCATCATCGAGAACTACCTCGACATCAAGCGCGAGCTACAAAACCTCGGCCATCGGTTCGTTTCCGAGACCGACTCAGAGGTCATCGCTCACCTGCTCGAGCAAGAGATGGGAACGGGCGGCCTGGAGGGAGCCGCGCGCCGCGCGCTCCTGCAATTGCGCGGGCTCTTTGCCTTCGTAGCGATTTCGACGGACGACCCCGACAAGATCGTTGCCGTCCGTAACGGCCCGCCCATTGTCGTGGGGCTCGGCGACGGCGAATTCTTTGTGGCTTCGGACACGCCGGCGATTCTGAACCACACGCGCGACGTCGTGTTCCTCGGCGACGAG
Source organism: Vicinamibacterales bacterium (assembly GCA_035281225.1). Taxonomy (GTDB): domain Bacteria; phylum Acidobacteriota; class Vicinamibacteria; order Vicinamibacterales; family JAMQPK01; genus JAMQPK01. Next base: position 156,724 of record DATEEI010000123.1, on the reverse strand, counting down.
GAAATGGCAGTCATCACACGCCGTGGTGTGGAGTTCACGAACTTCGCAGGCACACCGGTCTCGAAAGCCACGCAACGGGTGCTCTGGGATCCCATCATGGCGGAGAAATCCGGCTACCGCCATTTCATGCTCAAGGAAATCTTCGAGCAGCCCCGCGCGGCCGAAGAAACCCTGCTCGGGCGAGTGTCGGTCGAAACGGGCCACGTGTTTCTCGAAGAGATCGCGATCTCTCAGGCCGATCTCCGCGACATCACAAAAGTGGCGCTGATTGCGTGCGGTACGTCGTGGCACGCGGCCCTCGTGGGCAAATTTCTCATCGAGCGCTTCGCGGGCCTGCCGGTTGAGGTCGACTATGGCTCGGAGTACCGATATCGCGATTTCATCGTCGACCGCCACACGCTGGTGGTCATCATCACGCAGTCCGGTGAGACCGCCGACACCCTTGCTGCGCTTCGTGAAGCGCGAAAGAACGGCGCCCGCAGCCTCGCGATCTGCAACGTCGTCGGCAGCATGGCGACTCGCGAGGCCGAAGGCACGATTTACACGCATGCGGGCCCGGAGATTGGCGTGGCTTCCACCAAGGCCTTCACCTCTCAGCTCGTCGCGCTGAACCTGCTCGCTCTTTTCCTGGGGCAAATCAAGGGGACGCTGGCGGAAAGCGATGCACGGAGCCACATTGCCGCGCTGTTGCAGCTACCGAAGCAGATGGAGCAGGCGCTCAAGGCATCAGCCGCGATCGAAGAGGTCGCCGCGCGCTTCTCCGACAGGCGGGACTTTCTTTTTCTCGGCCGGGGCATCAACTACCCAATTGCCCTCGAAGGCGCGCTGAAGTTGAAAGAAATTTCGTACATCCACGCCGAAGGGTATCCCGCCGGAGAGATGAAGCACGGCCCGATCGCGCTCATCGACAGCAACATGCCAATCGTGAGTGTTGCACCAAATGATCACCTGTTCGAGAAAATGCTTGGCAATATTCAAGAAGTGAAGGCTCGAGGCGGATCGGTAATTGCCATCACCACCGACGGCCATGACACGCTGAAAAGCGTGCTGGATCCCGCACATGACGCGATGATCTCCCTGCCACGCGTCCCCGAAATGCTCTCGCCGATTGTGATGGTACTGCCGTTGCAGCTACTGGCGTATCACGTCGCGGTCCGGTGTGGCTGCGATGTCGATCAGCCGCGCAATCTCGCGAAGAGCGTCACGGTAGAATAAGTTTTGGATCCACTAACAGGTCTAAATCCCGAGCAGCGGGACGCCGTTCTCCACATCGACGGCCCACTGCTCATTCTTGCCGGCGCCGGCTCGGGCAAGACGCGCGTCATCGCGCAGCGAATTACCTATCTGCTGTCCGAGGGCTTCGCGCAACACGATGAAATTCTCGCCGTCACGTTCACGAACAAAGCCGCCGAAGAAATGCGCTCCCGTGTAGAGACGCTGCTGGGGGCCTCGCTCGCGGGCTCCTGGATTTCGACGTTCCATGCGCTGTGCGCACGCCTGCTGCGCCGTGAAGCAACCGCGATTGGCCTGCCGCGCGATTTCGTCATCTACGACTCGTCCGACCAGGTGGCGCTCGTCAAGCAGGTGCTCAAAGAGCTGCAGATCGACGACACCCTCGTTCAACCGCGGATGGCTCTGTCGAAGATCAGCCACGCCAAGAACACCATGGCGGGCCCCGATTTCTTCACCTCAACCGGCTGGAGCCAGCGTGGGGAGCAGCTTGCGAAGGTCTATGCGAAGTACATTCAAGGCCTCAAGGACAACGGGGCGCTCGACTTCGACGATCTGCTGCTGAAGGCCGTCGAGCTGCTCGACAAGGCGCCGCACGTTCGCGAGAAATACGCCGAGAAGTTCCGCTTTGTCATGGTGGACGAGTACCAAGACACGAATCGCCCGCAGTACCACCTGATCCAGCGCCTTTCCGAACGGTACCGGAACCTGGCAGTCGTCGGCGATCCCGATCAATCGATCTATCGATGGCGCGGCGCCGACCTTCGGAACATCCTCGACTTCGAGCACGACTTTCCCGAAGCGAAGATCGTGAAGCTCGAGCGAAACTACCGGTCGACGCAGATCATCCTCGACGCCGCCTCTGCCGTAATCGGCCAGAATCGGAATCGGAAGGAAAAGCGGCTCTGGACGGAGCGCAAGGGAGGAGATCTCATCAAATATTTTCGCGGTTCGGACGAGCTCGAGGAGGCAGACTTCATCACGCGAACGGCTCACGCAGGAATCACCTCCGGGTCCGACTGCATGGTCGCGGTCCTCTACCGCACGAATGCCCAATCGCGCGTCATAGAAGATTCACTCATGCGCTCCGGCCTTGCGTATCGCATCGTCGGTGGCGTGCGGTTTTACGAGCGCAAAGAAATCAAAGACGCGCTGGGATATCTCAAGCTTCTGCTCAACCCGCACGATGACGTGAGCTTGCGCCGGGTAATCAACGTACCGACGCGCGGTATTGGCAGGGGGGTGATGGACTCGATCGAGAGCGTTTCTGCCGAGGAAGCGCCTCCGTTGCTGCTGGCGAGCGGCATCGCCGTGCCGGCGCCGAATTCGTTGTGGACCAAGCTGAACCGGGCGATCGACGAGCGGCTCGCTCCTCAGAGGGCGCTGGCGTCGTTGCGCGTGTTCCGTGATCTCATCGTCAGCCTGTCCGATGTCGCGCGCAAAGAGCCGCTTTCCATCACCCTCGGCAAAGTCCTCGATCAGAGCGGATATTTGCAAGACTTGCGAGAGGACAAGAGTGAGGAGTCGCAGAGCCGGATCGAAAACCTGATGGAGCTGGTGTCGGCATCTCGCGAGTACGAGGGCCGGGAACCGGAGGCGTCGCTCGGAGGCTTCACCGACAAGCTTTCGCTGCTGTCGGAGGTAGACGAAGGACAGGGCAGCGTGGAGGCCCGCATCTGGCTTATGACGCTGCACGCAGCGAAGGGGCTCGAATTTCCGACCGTCATCATGGCCGGCCTCGAGGAAGGTGTGTTCCCTCACTCACGCGCGTTCGACGAAGAGGATGAGATGGCCGAAGAGCGGCGGCTCTGCTACGTCGGCATGACGCGCGCGCGAACGCAGCTCGTACTCACGGCCGCCGCACGACGGCGCGTCTTTGGCGAGTACCAGTCGATGGAGCCTTCCAGGTTCATGGACGAAGTGCCGCCGCAGCTCGTCGAGCGCATCGAACCGGTGTATCCAACGAGCAGCTTCCAGGGTTCGTTCGGTGGAGGGTTCGGGCGTACCAACTCTTACGGGCGCGGATCCAGGGATGGTTCTTATCGAGGCGGGACAAGCCGCACCCGCGAAGAGCCGGCGTACTCCTACGAGGACGAAGACCAGTCCGCTCTGCTCGGGCTGCGCCTTGGAGCAAAGGTCCGCCATCCGCAGTTTGGGGTCGGGACGATTCTCAGCGTGGAAGATCTGGCAGACGACGTCAAGCTGATCGTGCGATTCAGCGTGGGTGCGAAGACGCTGCGCGCCAAGTACGCAAAACTTGAAATGGTGTAGGGCGGGTCTTGCAGTTCAAGACCCGCCCTACGACGTTCTACACCGGTTTTATCGCGGTGATAACCCACTTACCGTTGCGGTCGCCTGATGTACCTTTCACGACGGCGCGCTGGACGGTGACCCGATAGTCCTTCTGACTCGTCGCGCCATCGGGGCCGCGGACGGTTGCCGCGACGTTGACCTCCTTGGACACAACGGATCCGTTCATGTCGTCGATGCTCGGCGTGTCGCCGTTCCCGGCCGTCAGGCTCAGTTCTGCGACCGGCCGTGAATTGGCCAAGGCATTTCTCGCTGCCGACACCTTCTTGGCCTCGCTCGCGGCATCAGCCTGCCACTTTTCCCATTCGGCCTGAATCTGGCCGTCCTTACCTGTGAGCTTTCGCCCGGAGGCTTGGGCCTTCAGCACGCGCTCGATCGCTTGCATGTTCGTGTCCTGATAGGCCTTCTTCTTTTCGTTGAAGGCCTTGTTCGCGGCTTCGGCTTCAGTGACCGCCTTGGACAGCTCGATGACCTTGAGCGGCTCGCTCCACTCCGGGCTCACCGAGGTGACTGTGAAGTCGGTGACCACGCCTTCGGTCTTCGGATCGAAGCTGACGACCGCGAAGTTCGCGAGGGTCTGGTTGTCGCGAAGCCCCGATGCGCGGAAGTACTGCCGCACGAGGTTCTCTTCCTGAGAGTTCGCCGAGCACCCGCTCAACGCGGTCACCGCGACGAGCAACGGCAAAAACACGCTAGCCTTGGGCCGAAACATACCAGCCTCCTTCTCAGAGTCCGTAGTGCCCGCCTTCAGGCGGACCTAGTTAGGTTCTTCGGAACCGTTCTCTTCGTCTTTTTCCGCTAGCCGGGCGAGAGCCACCACTCGATCGTCCGCATCGATCTCAATGAGCCGTACGCCTTGTGTTGCCCGTCCGATGGTCCGTATATCGCGCGCGACGGTCCTCAGAACCTTGCCTTGCTGTGTGATGAGCATGAACTGATCCTCGTCGTGCACAGAGGCCATTCCTACCACGCGACCGTTCCGTTCGGTTGTTTGGATGTTAATAATACCCACACCGCCCCTGGACTGCACCCGGTATTCGTCCAGCTCGGTCCGTTTGCCGTAGCCGTGTTCAGTCACCGTCAGGAGCGTGCTTCCGGGCCTGACGACCTCCATGGCCACCACCTCGTCTCCTTCGCGGAGTCCGATGCCCTTCACCCCGTAGGCCGTCCGGCCCATCGGTCTCACGTCGCTCTCGGGGAACCGGATGGCGACGCCATCTCGAGTTCCGATGAAAATCTCGCCTGTTCCGTCGGTGATCTGCGCCGCCATGAGGCGATCCCCATCCTCGACGCCCATCGCGATAATGCCACCCGCCCGCGGGTTGCTGAAGGCCGGTAGCTCCGTCTTCTTGACGACACCGCGCAGCGTGCCCATGGCGATGAACTTGCCCTCCTCGAACTCCTTCACGGTTTGAAGGGCCGCAATCTTTTCGTCAGGCGCCATCGACACCAGGTTCGCAATGGCTTTGCCCTTGCCGCCGGGGCCGACGTCGGGAATCTCGTGCACCTTGAGCCAATACGCGCGCCCGCGGTCCGAGAAAATCATGATGTAGGCGTGCGTCGAGGCCACGAACAGGTGGCTGACGAAATCCTCCTCGCGCGTGCGCATCCCGATGCGGCCTTTGCCGCCGCGCCGCTGGTTCCGGTAGCTCGTGATGGGCGTGCGCTTGATGTACCCGGTATTACTCACGGTGATCGCCATGTCTTCTTCGGCGATCAAATCTTCGATGCTCAGTTCTCCGCTGTCCTCGATGATCTCGGTTCGTCGATCGTCGCCGTACTTCTGCCGCACGATCTTCAGCTCATCCACGATGATCTGCATCAGCAGCTTCTCGCTGCTCAGGATCGCGCGCAGGCGCTCGATGGTCTTCAACAGCTCGGCCATCTCGTCCAGAATCTTCTGGCGCTCCAGGCCAGTCAACCGCTGCAGCTGCATGTCGAGGATGGCCTGCGCCTGCACCTGGCTCAGCGAAAACTGCGCGATGAGGCCGTCGCGGGCCTCCGGGACGGTCTTCGATCCGCGGATGAGCTTGATGACCGCGTCGAGATGATCGAGCGCGATCTTCAATCCTTCGAGGATGTGGAAGCGCGCCTCGGCCTTGCGCAGATCGAACTGGGTGCGCCGCGTCACCACTTCCCGGCGGAAGTCGACGAAGCTGTCGACGAGCTCGGCCAGGTTCAGCACTTTCGGCCGGCCCGACACGATGGCCAGCATGATGACGCCGAAGCTCTGCTGCAGCTGCGTGTGCTTGTAGAGATTGTTCAGGATGACTTCAGGCACTTCGCCGCGCTTGAGCTCGATCACGACACGCATGCCTTCGCGATCGGACTCGTCACGAAGATCGGAAATGCCCTCGATCGTCTTCTCCCCCACCAGGTCGGCGATCTTCTTGATCAGCGTCGCCTTGTTCACCTGATACGGAATCTCGGTGACGATGATCGACTGCTTGTCACCCTTCTTCGCGTGCTCGACCGACACCTTGGCGCGCATCAGAATGGCGCCGCGTCCGGTGCGATGCGCCGCGAGGATGCCCGCGCGCCCGACGATGAGCCCGCCGGTCGGGAAGTCGGGGCCTTTGACGTGCTCCATCAGTCCGCGCAGCTTCTCTTCCTTCGAGATCTTGACGCTGGCCTCCTGCTCCTGTTCGATCGCCCAGATCACGCCGTCGATGACCTCGCGCAGATTGTGCGGCGGCACGTTGGTCGCCATCCCGACGGCAATGCCGGACGAGCCGTTCACGAGGAGGTTGGGAATGTGCGCGGGAAGAACGCTCGGCTCTTCAGTCGTCTCGTCGTAGTTGGGCACGAAGTCCACGGTCTCTTTGTCGAGATCCGCCATCACATCGTCCGAGAACGCCTGCAGCCGCGCTTCCGTGTACCGCATCGCCGCGGGCGGATCGCCGTCGACGGAACCGAAATTCCCTTGGCCGTCCACCAGCGGGTACCGCATGTTGAAATCCTGCGACAAGCGCACGAGCGTGTCGTAGATCGAGGCGTCGCCGTGAGGATGGTAGTTGCCCATCACCTCGCCGACGATCTTCGCGCACTTGCGGTAGCCGCGGTTCGATGCGAGCCCCATTTGCCGCATGCCGTAGAGCACACGACGGTGGGCGGGCTTCAATCCGTCGCGGACATCGGGCAGCGCTCGTCCGATGATTACGCTCATGGCGTAATCCATGTACGACCGCTTCATTTCGTCTTCGATGTTGACTGGAACTTTTATCGAGGTGTCGGCCATTAGATGTCGAGGTTCCGGACGTCAAGCGCGTTGTCTTCGATGAACTTGCGGCGCGGCTCGACCTGGTCGCCCATCAGCGTGGTGAACATCTGATCGGCTTCCGTGTGATCTTCGGCGCGCACTTGCAGCAGCGTTCGTCCTTCGGGATTCATCGTGGTCGCCCACAACTGATCGGGGTTCATCTCCCCGAGCCCCTTGTAGCGGTTGATCGCCACGCCCTTCTTTCCTGCGTTGACGAAATATTCCAAGAGCTCGTCGAGCGACGTGATGGTGACGCTCGGGTCCGCTTTCTTGGCGGCATCCGGCTTCACCCGGGCATTGACGTTGCTCCCCTCCTCCTCTGCCGGCACTTCCGACTCCTGTTCAGCCGCAGCGCTGGATGTGACCACCGTCATCGGCGGTTTGATCTCGCGGATCTCCCGATAGCTGTTCAGGAGCGTCCGGTAATCCGGAGAAGTCACGAAGTCGAGTGAGATGGTCGTATGACGGGGATACCCGTTCGATCGATCCTCGATGGCGAGGCTGGATGACTTGTTCTCGTCGTCGGGCTGGACCGTCACAACGGAAGTGGACGTCGTGAGACGCGTCACGAGCGCATCGAGTGAGGCCCGGCTGTCGAAGAACGTCTTGTCGTGCGCGTCGGCGTCGAGCAGCGCCTCGATGGCGTCGCGTACGTGTCCCCGCCGCTCGACCAGACGCAGGTACTTGCGGTACGTCATCAGCCTGTGCAGCAATTGCTCGAGCGCGGCTCCGGAAATGTCGCGTCCGTTCAGCTTCACGGTCCGCGACTCCGCCGCGCGATGAATCAGATAGGTCTCCAGCTCGCGCTCATCCTTGATGTAGGTCTCGCCCTTGCCGCGTTTTGCCCGGAACAGCGGGGGTTGCGCGATGTACACGTAGCCGTTCTCTATCAACTGCGGCATCTGCCGGTAGAAGAACGTGAGCAGGAGCGTGCGGATGTGCGATCCGTCGACATCCGCGTCGGTCATGATGATCACGCGGTGATAACGCAGCTTCGTGAGGTCGAAGTCCTCGCCGCCGATGCCGCACCCGAGCGCCGCAATCATGGTTCGGATTTCGTCGCTGCCGAGCATCTTGTCGAAGCGGGCCTTCTCGACGTTCAAGATCTTGCCCTTGATCGGCAGGATGGCCTGGAAGCGCCGGTCGCGTCCCTGCTTCGCCGAACCGCCCGCCGACTCCCCCTCGACGATGTACAGCTCGCTGTTCGCCGGATCGCGCTCCTGACAGTCCGCCAGTTTGCCCGGCAGCCCGCCGCCCTCGAGGGCGCCCTTTCGGCGCACCAGATCGCGCGCCTTGCGCGCCGCCTCGCGCGCGCGCGCCGCATCGACCGCTTTGCTGAGAACCCGCTTCGCAATGGCGGGGTTCTCTTCGAGAAACGACCCAAGCTTGTCGTTGACCACCGCTTCGACGATGCCTTTGACCTCGGTGTTGCCGAGCTTGGTCTTCGTCTGCCCTTCGAACTGCGGCCGCGGAATCTTGACGCTGATGACGGCGGTCAGTCCCTCGCGGATGTCGTCGCCGCTGATGCTCTCCTTCAAATCCTTCGCGAGGTTGTTCTTGCCTGCGTAGAAATTGATGGTGCGCGTGAGCGCCGATCGAAAGCCTGATAAATGCGTGCCTCCCTCGTGCGTGTTGATGTTGTTGGCGAACGTGTAGATCGCCTCCGAGTATCCGTCATTCCATTGCAGCGCGATCTCGGCATCGATGCCGTCGCGATCGCCCTTCATGTAGATCGGCTTCTCGTTGACGGCGGCTTTGTTCTTGTTGAGGTGCTTGACGAACGAGATGATGCCGCCGTCGTACTGGAACTTGTGGCTCTTTGTCTCGCGCTCGTCATCGAGCGTGATGAGAATGCCGGCGTTCAGGAACGCGAGCTCACGAAGACGCTGGGCGAGCGTGTCGAAGCTGAACTCGGTCGTTTCGAAAATCTCAGAATCGGGCCGGAACGTGATTTTGGTCCCACGCTTCTTGGTCGTGCCCGTAATTTCGAGATCGCCCTGCGGTTTTCCGCGCTCGTATTTCTGCTTGAACACCTGGCTGTTGCGCCAAATTTCCAGGTCGAGCTCCTGCGAGAGCGCGTTGACCACCGACACGCCCACACCGTGCAGACCGCCTGAAACTTTGTAGCTATCGTTGTCGAACTTGCCGCCGGCGTGCAGCACGGTGAGCACGACCTCGGCAGCCGATCGTCCGCTGGCGTGCTGATCGGTAGGGATGCCGCGGCCGTTGTCGATGACCGTAACCGATCCATCGATGTGAATCGTGACGTTGATCTGATCGCAGAAGCCCGCGAGGGCCTCGTCGATGGAGTTATCGACGACCTCGTAGACGAGATGGTGCAGCCCGGACGGTCCGGTCGAGCCGATGTACATGGCCGGACGCTTCCGCACCGCCTCGAGACCTTCGAGGACTTTGATCTTGTCGGCGCCGTAGTCCTGGTTGATCTGATCCGTGGCGCTCTGTTCGAGCTCTACGCTCTGATTGGTATCGGTCATTTATTGTTTGGTCGCCGCCCTGTCACACCCTCATCGGCATAATCACGTAGGTGTAGTCGTAGCCTTCGGTGCCGATCGGCTTCATCACCGCCTGGCTCACTTCGTCCTTCAGCTCGAGTGCGACAAGGTCGGTGTCGACCGCCCCGAGAAAATCCATCACATACTGCGCGTTGAAGCAAATCTGCATGCTGGCATCCGAGTAGTCCACCGCCAGCGTCTCTTTCGCCTCGCCGAATTCGGGGCTGCTGGATGTCACCTCGACTTTGCCCTTGTCGAGTTGGAACTTCACCGATCGCGAGCGCTCGTTCGACAACAGTGCGACCCGCTTGACCGCGTTCGTCAAACGCTCGCGTTCGAACTCGATCCGTTTGTTGTTGCCCTTGGGAATGACCCGCTCGAACGCCGGAAACTGCCCATCGATCATCCGCGAGATCAGCATGCGGCCACCGATCTCGAAGAATAAATGGTTCTCGCCGCGCTCGTAGCGGATGTCTCCGTCACCTTCCATGAGCAGTTTGCCAAGCTCCCAGAGCGTCTTGCGCGGAAGAATGGCGCGGACCTCTTCTCCGTCCTTCGAAGGTTTCGCACTCCCTTTCGGCCGGTCGACGTTCACGAGTGCGAGCCTGTGTCCATCTGTTGCCACAAGACTCATCGACGTCGTGCCCAGAATAAACAGCGCACCGTTGAGAAAAAACCGGGTGTCTTCTCCCGTGATGGCGAACTGCGTCTTCGCGACCATTTCCTTTACCGCTGCACGCGGGAGCGTCGCGTTTGTTGCGCCGGTCGCCTCCGGTACTGCTGGAAAATCCTCTTTCGGCAGCGTCTGCATGCGCGAGTCGAATCGATCGGCAGCGACCTTGACGCCGTTCTTGTCTTCGGCAATCCGCACGTCGGTTTCCGGAAGCGCTTTCACAATCTCGTAAAGCTTTTTCGCGGGAAGCGTCAGCGTGCCGCCCTTTTCAACCGTGGCCTCGCACCGGCTGCGGAGACCCACTTCGAGATCGGTAGCCAGCATGCGGATTTCGTTTCCTCTGGCCTCCATCAACACGTTCGCCAGAATCGGAATCGTATTTTTCCGCTCGACGATGCCTTGGAAAAGTTGCAGTTCTCTCAGGAGGTCGTTTTTCTTAACGACTAAATCCATGGCTGGCTGACCCTCAAAATTGGCCTGCGATCTCTTGTCTTAGAAGGGAAAAAAGAGAGATAAAGAATTATACAAGGAAAAGGTGCTGTTAGGAAGTCAAAACGTTGGCGCAAGTGCTTGCTGTTCAGGTACTTAAACTGTGGGTTTTTCTGTGGATAACGGAGCGTACCAAACCGCGTACGGAAGGCAGGCTTTCGCCCTAAAACCAGGTCGTGCCCGGTCTTGTGGGAAGCCCCTCACCTAGACCTGTGGAAAACGTGTTTTCTCACCTGAAACTCTCCAGGAAGCTGTTGAGAAGCGTGTTGAACTGCGCGTCTTGTTGACGAAGCGCTTCGACCTTCTTGATGGAATGGATCACTGTGGAGTGATGCTTGCCGCCGAAGCTGCGGCCAATCTCCGGCAGCGACGCGTGGGTGAGATTTTTACACAAATACATCGCCACCTGTCGCGGCATAGCTATCGATTTGGAATTGTTCCTCGATTTCAAATCGGCCAGTTTCAATTGATAGTAGTCGGCGACGAACTTCTGGATGTGATCGATCGTGACGGCTCGTTCTTCATGGTCTTTGACGTTCCGCAGTACTTCCTGGGCAAGATCGGTGGAGATCTCACGCCCTGTGAGGGAAGCATAGGCAATCAGCCGGATGAGCGATCCCTCGAGCTCGCGGATGTTCGACTTGATGCGGCCCGCAATATAAATTGCGACTGAATCGGGGAGTGGCACCGCCTCAGCCTCCGCTTTTTTCTTCAAGATCGCGACCTTCGTTTCCAGGTCTGGCGACTGGATATCGGCGATAAGTCCCCACTCAAATCGCGAGCGCAGACGTTCTTCCAATTGCTCGATCTCGTGCGGCGGGCAGTCGCTACTCAGCACGATCTGCTTCTGCGAGTCGTAGAGAGCGTTGAACGTATGAAAGAACTCGTTCTGCGTCCCTTCCTTGCCCGACAAAAACTGCACGTCGTCCACAAGCAGAACGTCGACGCTGCGGTAGCGCTCGCGAAAATCAATCAGACGGTCGTAGCGCACCGCGTTGATCATTTCGTTCATGAAACGTTCGGACGAAATGTACGTGAGCATGAGATTGCGGTCGTGTTGAAGCACGTAGTGACCGATCGCGTGCATCAAATGGGTCTTACCGAGACCGACTCCGCCGTAAATAAACAGCGGATTGTACGAACGCGAAGGCGCCTCGGCGACCGCACGGCAGGCCGCATGCGCGAACTGATTCGACGATCCGACGATGAAGGTGTCGAAGGTGTAGCGCGGATTCAGCCCTGCAGCTGGCGTCGCCGTAAGGGGGGGCAGCGGTCCGTCGCCAGGGTCCTCTGTCTCGGATACCACGGGCGGAGGCGGCACTTCGGCCTCAGGCGATCCGCTGGCGACGAAGCGTACGAGTGCATCCGTGCGGTGCACTTCCTCGAGCGCTTCGGCGATGACACCCGAATAATGCTTGGTAATCCAATCTTTAAAGAGCGCGTTCGGGACTCGCACGGTCAGCGTATGGCCGTCGTCCGCGACGAAACCCGTCGGCTTGAACCACGTATAGAAACTGTGGCGGTTCACTTTGGCCTGGACGCGCGACAGGATCTCGTCCCAGATATTGCCGGCAATCATTGGCGGTTTCTGCTGCTTTCGCCTTACCGCCAGAGGGCGGCGAGCGTTCGAATTATGGAAGAAACGCGAAGAGTGGCTTCAAATCGTGATCGGCAGGCTTTCGCCTTCAAAAACGGTCCATAAACAGGCCGTTTTTTTCGATCGGGATGCAGAAGAGCCGCAATTTCCACAGCTTTTTGCACAGGTGTGGAAAACTCTGGGATGAGACCAAATTCCATGCGCGATGCTCGAGCGGCGACTGTAGCATAGGCCGCGCGTTCGTTGACAGGCTGGCAGGCCGCCCATTAAGATTGCAGGTTCGCGCGTTGCGAAATTTTTCAAATTCCTAAGGATTTTCGATGAAACGTACCTTTCAGCCCAACAGACGCCGTCGCCGACGCACTCACGGCTTTCTCGTCCGCATGCAAACCAAGAACGGCCGCATTGTGCTGAAGCGCCGCCGTGCAAAGGGGCGGAAGCGGCTCACTGTTTCGTCGTCGCGGTGAAACTGCGCCGTCGGGCGGAGTTCACGACGGTCTACGAGAAAGGCTCCCGACTTCGGGGTCGCTTGATGACCTGCTTCGCCCTGCCAAATGCGATCGGCTCGCCTCGCCTCGGCATAGCGGCCAGCCGGAAAATCGGAAACGCAGTCACCAGAAACCGGGCCAAGCGGCTGGTTCGAGAGCTGTTTAGGTCCCATAAACCATTGACAGGAATAGACATCGTCGTTATTCCTAGGCGGGAGATGCTTGACGCATCCTGGCGGAATATTGAAGCCGACTATCGTGCTGCACTGCTGCGCATCGAAAAACTCTAAAAGCGCCGAGGCAACCCCTCTCTCCGTCCGAATCGGCCTCGCGGTCATTCGCGGTTATCAAATCGTGATTCGGCCCGCACTCACGGGCTCGTGCCGCTATCTGCCGACGTGCTCGGAGTATGCGGCCGAGTCGATAGGCACCTACGGCGTGCTTCGAGGCGGATGGCTGGGGCTCAAGCGCGTGCTCCGATGCCACCCGTTTGGCGGCTCGGGACTGGATCTGGTCCCTTAACTAATGGAACGCCGCCTTCTCCTCGCAATAGTTCTGGTCTTCATCGTCCTGACGGCGTATCAGTGGCTGGTTCCGACCTATCAGCCACCGGCAACGCAGCCGCCGGCGGCAGCGACCAGCGCCCCGACCGCCGCGCAGAGTGGCGCCCCCGCTCCAGCCACCACTCCCCCGCCAGCCGTGACGACACCTCCGGTGGTTGCGGCTGTTGAAACCGTTCAGGCGGACACCGTAGAACGGACGATTGTGGTGGACAACGGGCTCGTGCGCGCGGTCTTCTCAAACCGCGGCGCGACGTTGTCTGCATGGCAACTCTCCGAGTATCTCGCTGATGGAAAGCCGGTTGATTTGGTCCCGCACGATGTGGGGACAGACCAGCCGAAGCCCTTCTCGCTGAAGCTCGACGATGCGGCGAAGACCGCGCGCTTGAACTCCGCGCTGTTCGTGAGAACCGGTGGATTGGCCACAGGTGATGCGTCAACGCTAGATGCGCGCAGCACTCCAATCACTCTCACCTTCGAGTATCAGGATGCAACGGGGCTGCACGCCAAGAAGGAGTTCCGACTCGAGCCAAATTCGTACGTGGCCACGCTGTCTGCAAGCGTGAGCGATGCAGGCAGAGCGGTCAACCCGACGATCCAGTGGGGCCCGGGACTGGGCGATGTGCTCGCCGTCGGCCCCGCCGGTACCTTCACGGCCATCCGCAAGAGCGAGGCCATCTACTCCACCGCGGGCGATGTCGAGCGGATTCAAGCCGCCGATCTTCTCGAGACACCGAAGTATCAGGGCGGCTACGATTTCGCGGGCGTTGACACTCACTACTTCATGTCGGTCGCGGTGAAGCCTGGACACGCGGAGCTGGATTACCACCCGCTTTCTATTCCATCCCCGGGATCCGCGCCGGCCGTGTCGCGCGACTACATCGGCTACGACATCCGGCTCAGGTCGGCCCCGACCGGCCCGGTCACCGTTAAATTCTTCGTCGGACCAAAGCACTTCGTGTCGCTGCAGAAAGCCGATCCCGATCTCGTCCGCGCGATCTGGTTCGGCATGTTCGCGTTTCTGTGCGTGCCGCTTCTGTCGGCGCTCAATTGGCTGAACGGCTTCGTCGGCAACTACGGCTGGTCGATCATCCTGCTGACGGTCATCATCAACGCGGCCATGTTCCCGCTGCGGCACAAGAGCAACGTGTCGATGCGGAAGATGCAGGAGATCCAGCCGGAGGTGAAGACCATTCAGGATCGCTATGCGAAGTTGAGCATGACCGATCCGGCGCGGCAGAAGATGAACACCGAGCTGATGGAGCTCTACAGGCAGAAGGGAGTCAACCCGGCCAGCGGCTGCGTTCCCATGCTTCTGACTTTCCCAGTGCTGCTCGCGTTCTACAGCCTGCTATCGGAGGCAATTGAGCTGCGAGGCGCGCCGTTCATCTGGTGGATCCACGATCTCGCGGCCGCCGATCCGTACTACGTGACGCCTGTCCTCATGGGCGCCTCGCAGGTGCTGCAGCAGAAAATGATGCCGATGACGGGAGCCGATCCCGTGCAGCAGAAGATGATGCTCTTCATGCCGATCATCTTCACGTTCCTCTTCCTGACATCGCCGGCAGGACTCGCGCTCTATTGGTTCGCGAGCAACGTGCTGGTGATCGTGCAACAGGTACTGACGAACAAGATGATCGGCCCGCCGGCGATCCGCCCTTCTCGGTCGCCGGCAGAGCGCAGGATGAAGAAAATCGGCGAAGGTAAAACGGAGGGAGCCGAATGAGTGCAACTCAACAGGTGGTCGACTTCATTACCAAGGTCGTCAATGACATGGGCCTTGCGCTGGAGGCGAGCGTCGAGACGAATCAGGACGGCACGCGCATCAACCTGAAGGGCGACGGAGCCGAGGCGCTGCTCGCGCGACGCGGCGAGGGTCTACAGGCGCTGCAGCACGTCGTCGACAGCGCGTTTCGCAAGCAGCTCGGCGATGAGCGCCTGCTGATCGATTGCATGGATTTCCGCCGCGGCAAAGACAACGAGCTGAAACAAATGGCGAAATTCCTCGCCGAGAAGGCCAAGACGTCCGGGGTCGAACAGAGCATCGGACCGCTGAACGCCTACGAGCGGCGGCTCGTGCACCTCGCCGTCGCCGAAGTACCCGGCGCCACTTCCGAAAGCATCGGCGACGCCGCAGTAAAGACGGTCACGATCAGCGTATCCAAATAACGAATCACTAGTCACCAATCCCTAATCCCCAGTTCCAAGACGATGTTCAGCACGCACGACACCATCGTCGCCATCGCGACTCCTGCTGGACGCGGCGGGATTGGCGTCGTCCGGCTCAGCGGTCCAGACGCCGTCGAGATTGCGGGCACACTGCTCCAGCTCGATGCTCCCCTTCAGGCCAGGCGTGCGACGTTTGCACGGACGGCCGGCGATCACGTCGTCGCAACGTATTTCCCCGCACCGCACTCCTATACGGGCGAACACGGGGTCGAAATCAGCGCACACGGCAGCCCCGTCGTGCTGCGTCAGATCGTCGAGCAGGCTATGCAGGGTGGAGCGCGTCTCGCCGAGCCCGGCGAATTTACGCTGCGCGCGTTTCTCAACGGCCGAATCGATCTCGTCCAGGCAGAAGCGGTCGCCGATCTCATCGATGCGGTGACGCCGCTTCAGGCGCGGGCCGCGTTCGATCAGCTCCAAGGCACGTTGACCGAACGCATCGGCACTCTCGATGCGGAGCTGTTCGATCTGATTGCGCGTCTGGAGGCGTCGCTCGATTTTCCGGATGCGGGTTATCACTTCGTCCAAGCCGGCGAGGCGATCACGGCGCTGCGAACGATCGAAAGCCATCTTGACTCGCTGTTGTGCGACGCGAAGCGCGGCAGGCTGATTCGAGAAGGGGCGCAGGTTGCGATTGTGGGAAAGCCGAACGTCGGCAAGTCGAGCTTGTTCAATGCCCTGTTGCGGACCGGCCGCGCGATCGTCACGTCCGTCCCCGGAACGACGAGAGATCTCGTGACGGAGAGCGCTGACATCGACGGCCTCCGGCTCGAGTTGATCGACACGGCCGGCCTGCGCGAGACGGCCGACGAGGTGGAAAGAGAAGGCGTCGCGCGGGCGCGCCGAGCTTGGGCGACCGCCGACCTCGTGCTGGTCGTGCTCGACCTCTCGCGACCTCTCGACGCGGCGGATTTCGATCTGCTCGACGAAACGGGAGACGCACCCCGCCTCGTTGTCGCGAACAAGAGTGATTTGCCCGCAGTGTGGGCGCCCGCCGATCTTCCAGTCGCGACGTCTGTCGTGTCTTCAGTCACCGGTGACGGCCTGAACGAGCTGCGGCGCGAAATTCGTGCGGTACTTGAGGGCGGAAGCGCAGCCACCCTGCGCGATACGGTAGCCGTCACCAACGTGCGGCACGCGGCGCTGCTCGAAACCGCGCGTCAGTCGCTTCGCCGGGCATCTGATGCGGTGGCGAATCCAGCCGGTCCTGTCGCCGAAGAGTTCGTGTTGACGGACCTTCAGGATGCGAGAGCTGCGCTCGAAGAAGTGACAGGTAAGCGCACATCGGAAGATCTGCTGCGTCATATTTTCTCGCGTTTCTGTATTGGGAAATGATTGCGTGTAATAGATGGTAAAGAGTACCGACACGAATAGGCGTGAATGACATTTGACGTGATCGTCATCGGCGCCGGGCATGCGGGATGCGAGGCCGCGTACGCCGCCGCGCGTCTTGGGCGGCACGTCGCCATCTGCACGTTGACGCCCGACACAGTGGCGCACATGCCCTGCAATCCAGCAATTGGCGGCACTGCGAAGGGCCATCTTGTCGCGGAGATCGATGCGCTCGGTGGTTTGATGGCTCGCGCGATCGACGCCACCGGCATTCAATTCAAGGTGCTCAATCGCAGCCGGGGTCCCGCCGTCTGGTCGCCGCGCGCGCAGGCGGACAAGCAGCTCTATGGGCGCTGGATGCTCGAAGCGCTCCAGCGCGAGAACAATATCGAGTGGATCTTTGGGAAGGCCGGGCGAATCCTCGTCGAAAACGGTCGAGTCGCCGGCCTGGCTCTCGAGGATGGGCCGCGCTACGCGTGTCGCTCGCTGGTCGTCACGACGGGGACATTCCTGAACGGGCTGGTGCATATCGGCACCGAGCAGCGGCCTGCCGGCCGCGCGAATGAACCGCCTTCGCGCGAGCTGGCTGAGTCGCTCAAGTCATTTGGGTTCACCTGGGGACGTTTGAAGACCGGCACTCCCCCGAGGCTCGATCGGCACAGCATCGATTTCGAGGGCTGTGTCAGCGACGGCCGATTCGCGCTCGAGCCCGGCGATCGTCCGCCGGTGCCTTTCTCGTTTCTCACCGAATCGATCGAGATCGCGCAGACACCGTGTTATCTCCTTCACACGAACGAGCGCGTGCGCGAGATCGTGATGGCGAACCTGGATAAGTCGCCGTTGTTCAACGGCCAGATTCACGGTATTGGGCCGCGCTACTGCCCATCGCTCGAAGACAAGATCGTGCGGTTCCCGCAGCGCGAGCGACATCAGATTTATCTCGAACCCGAGGGACGCGACGCCGACGAGATTTACGTGAACGGCTTCTCGATGAGCCTTCCAGCGGATGTGCAACTCGAAGTCGTACACGCGATGCCGGGTCTCGAGGGCGCGCGAATGTTGCGGCCTGCCTACGCCGTGGAGTACGACTTCATCCAGCCGACAGAGTTGACGAGCGCGCTCGAGACGAAGCGCGTGGCCGGGTTGTTTCTGGCCGGCCAGATCAACGGGACATCTGGCTACGAGGAGGCTGGCGCGCAAGGATTGATCGCTGGTGCGAATGCGGCCCTGCAGATTGGTGACGGAGATGCCTTCTCTATATCCCGAAGCGAAGGATATGTTGGAATTCTGGTAGATGACCTAGTAACGAATGGTTGCCTGGAACCCTATCGCATGTTTACGTCGCGAGCGGAATATAGGCTGCTCTTGAGGGTAGACAACGCCGATTTGCGGCTCACGCCGAGGGCTCAGGCGGCCGGGATGATAGACACTGAACGCTGGGAGCGGTTTCGCGGCAGACGATCGAGACTCGAGGCAAACTTATCGAGGTTGCGTGCTGCGACTGTCAGAGAGGCAGCCGGCGGTCGAATTCCGGCCGAGCAGTGGCTGCGCCAGCCCTCCTCGAAGCTTTCGGATCTCGTCCGAGACGGGTTCGGCCTTGAGCAGCCAGTCAGTAGACTCGATATTCCAAGCGTCGAGACCACGCTGAAGTATCAGGGGTACTTGAAGCGGCAGGAGGCGGACATCATCCGCCGCTCGCGCGACGAGAATCGGCGGATCCCTGTCCACTTCCCTTATGCGGCAGTCCCTGGTCTCTCGGCGGAAGTCGTTCAGCGCCTGAGCCAGGTTCGGCCCGAGACGCTGGGACAGGCCATGCGCGTGCCGGGCATTACGCCTGCTGCCATAGCAGTGCTCTCTACCTACGTCTCTCGCAGTATTTGAAATATTCTCATCCGCGTGCAGACTCGAGAAAAGCTTGCCAGTCGCGCAACCGAGGCCGGTTTATCCCTCCCGGACACCGCTTTTCGAGGCCTGGAAGCATATTTTGAGCTTTTGCGAAAATGGAATCAGCGCGTCTCGCTGACTTCTCTTCCAGTCGAGGAATGGGCTGATGAGGCCATCGACCGGCTCTTGCTAGAGCCGGCTGCCGCCGCGCGCTATTTCCTGGGTTCTCGCTTGAGGGTTGTCGATCTGGGGTCCGGAGGAGGTTCGCCAGCGATTCCCATGAAGCTCGTGGCTCCTACGATCTCTATGGTGATGGTGGAATCAAAACAGAAGAAGGCAGCCTTCCTGCGCGAGGCCGTCCGGCATCTTTCCCTGACGGATACAACGGTTGAATCTGCGCGATTCGAGGAACTGCTGAAAGCTCCAGAATTTCGCGAATCGGCTGATGTTGTGACCCTGAGGGCTGTCAGAGTGGATCCTGGGACGCTGGTGGCGGCTAAGGATTTCCTGAGACCAGATGGGCTGCTCTTCCTGTTCTCCTCAGTTGGCCATGCCCCTACCCATCCAGCGCCCGGATTACTTCCCCATGCCGTCCACTCCCTTTTGCCGCATCTTGGAAGCCGAGTTGAGATCCTCCGACGGGTCAGCTAAGCATCTTGTTCCACGTGGAACACTGGGTTATCCTCCTCTGGCCACTAGAACTCAGATGAATTATTAAATTGGTCAATCAACCAATTAAAGCAGTAACTATAAGTAGATGAAGAAGATACAGGCCATCGCTAACCAAAAAGGTGGCGTGGGGAAGACCACGACCGCGATCAATCTCGCCGCAGCTCTGGCCGCAGAGGGACGCAAAGTGCTTTTGGTTGACCTCGACCCTCAGAGCAACATGACCAGCGGTGTCGGACTCCGTGGCCAGACCGCCCCCGGTGGAAACGTTTACGGCCTTCTTACCGCAGCAGACGGTGCCGCGCTGAGCAATCCCGATGACTTCATTCTGCAGACCGCCTTCCCCAATCTCTTTCTCCTGCCGGCCGATCGCAATCTCACCGGCGCCGAAATCGAGATGGTCGCGCTGCCCGGGCGCGAATCTCAACTGCGCCGATTCCTGACGCCTCTGCGCGATCGATTCGATCACATCTTCATCGACTGTCCCCCGTCGCTCGGTCTCCTGACGCTGAACGCGCTCGTCGCGGCAGAGGCCGTGCTCATCCCGCTGCACTGCGAATACTTCGCCCTCGAAGGGCTCGCCGATTTGATGACGACTCTGCGGCGCGTGCGCGCGGGATTGAATCCCCCGCTCGACGTCGAAGGCGTGTTGTTGACGATGTACGATGAACGCACGAACTTGGGCGCTCAGGTGGCGAGCAACGTCCGGGAATTTTTCAAAGAGAAAGTATTTCGGACGGTCATCCCGCGCAACGTGCGCCTCGCCGAGGCGCCGAGTCACGGCTTGCCCGTGATGGTGTACGACCCGAAATCCAGAGGCGCCGAAGCATATGCCTCTCTCGCACGGGAATTCTTGCAACGCGGGAGCGCGCTTCCAACCACAGAGCAGACAGAGCCCACGGAGAACGAAGCTCTGTGACCTCTGCAGTGAGCGGTTTCCGTAGGAGGCAGTAATGGAAAAACGACCGGCGCTCGGCAAAGGCCTCAGCGCTCTCATTCCCGACGTGCCGGATGTGCGGCCCGGAGCCTCGCCGACAGACGTCGATGTCGATCTGATCTCGCCGAACGAGCACCAACCGCGCCATCAGTTCGAGGATGCGCGCCTCGACGAGCTGGCGCGCTCCATCAAGGCAAACGGCGTGATCCAGCCCATCATCGTGCGGAAGATCGACAACGGCTATCGCATCATCGCGGGGGAGCGCCGCTGGCGCGCCGCTCAACGCGCGGGATTGACGCGCGTGCCGGTGGTGGTCAAACAGGTCGCGGAGGGACAAGACGCGCAGTTCCTCGAGATGGCGCTCATCGAGAACATCCAGCGCGAGGATCTCAACCCGATTGACGAGGCTACGGCTTACGAGAAGCTCAGCACCGACTTCAAGATGACGCAGGAGGCCATCGCTGCGGCAGTGGGGAAGGACCGCTCCTCGGTCGCCAACCACTTGCGGTTGCTCAAGCTGCCGCAGGAAGTTCGGGCCGAGGTCGCAGGCGGCCGGTTGTCAATGGGACACGCGCGGGCCCTGCTCGCGATCAACGATGAAGGCGGGCAGCGGCAGGTTGCACGCGAGGTCATCACGCAGAACCTGTCCGTGCGCGAGACCGAGGCCCGGGTGAAACGTCTCGGGCGCCCGATGCCGACGGAGCGGACCACCGCGCCCGGTCCGGATGTCCATACGCGCGCCGCTCAAGAGAAATTGAAGATGGCGCTCGGTACTCGCGTTCGTATTGTCCGGCGGGGAACAGGTGGCAGAATCGAAATAGATTTTACGTCGGAGGACGAGCTGCAGCGGTTGTACGAGGTCCTCACAACGTGAGAGCTCGTGAACTTTCACTAGTTACGCGTTTTTATGCTATAAATGGCTGTTTTGCGCTTGTGAAATTCGGCGCAAGCTTCGAAAAACGGTCGCGCTCCTGTGAATCATGACTAGCCGTACGGCCGCCGCCAGATACGCCCGCGCGCTGCTCGACGTCGCCACCAAAGAATCGGTCGATCTCGACAAGATTGCCGTGGAGGTCGACGAGTTCAACGTGTTTCTCCGCCAGCAGGTTGCGCTCGAGCGCCTGTTGCTGAACCCTGCCGTGCCCGCTCCGCGCAAGCGTGCCGCCATGGAAGAGATTACGAGGCTATCCGGCCTGATGCCGGCGGTGTCGAAGCTGCTCGTCCTGCTGGCCGATCGCGATCGGCTTGGCCTGCTTCCCGAGATCTCCGCGACCTACCACGACATGCTGGCCGAACGGCAGAACGTGGTACATGCCGAAGTGACCAGCGCAGAGCCCTTGTCGCGAGAGAAAGTCGATGCGATCGAGAAGAAGCTCGCGACCGTCAGCGGCAAGCGGGTCTCGATGAAGACCAGCGTGAACAAGGATCTCATCGGTGGAGTCGTCGCCCGCATCGGCGGCACCGTCTACGACGCCAGCATCGCGACGCAGCTCAAGAAAATCAGAGAGAGGTTGACGACATAGAAAAGCCTATGCAGATCAAATCTGAAGAAATTTCCAAGATCATCCGGGATCAGATTGGCAGCTACGCCGTCGAAGTCGACGTCGCCGAGGTCGGCAGCGTCGTGTCGTTGGGCGACGGCATCGCGCGCGTCCACGGTGTCGAGCGCGCCATGGCCGGCGAGATGCTCGAGTTTCCGCATGGTGTCTTCGGCATCGCGTTGAATCTCGAAGAGGACGGCGTCGGCGCCGTGCTCCTCGGCGAGTACACGGCGATCAAGGAAGGCGACATCGTGAAGCGGACCGGCCGCATCATCTCGGTGCCGGTCGGTGAGGAATTGCTCGGCCGCGTGGTGAACGCCCTCGGCCAACCGATCGACGGGAAAGGTCCCATCACCTCGAAGACGTTCATGCCCATCGAGCGCATCGCGCCAGGGGTTGTCGACCGTCAACCGGTGCGGGAGCCCCTGCAGACGGGTCTCAAGGCGATCGACGCGATGGTGCCGATCGGCCGCGGGCAGAGAGAGCTGATCATCGGTGACCGGCAGACGGGGAAGACCGCAGTCGCGGTCGATGCCATCATCAATCAGCGCGACAAGGATGTCATCTGCATCTACAACGCGATTGGACAGAAGCAGTCCACCATCGCGCAGGTCGTGCGCATTCTCGAGGAGGCCGACGCCCTCCGCTTCAGCATCATCGTCGCTGCGGGCGCGTCAGACCCCGCGCCCCTGCTCTACATTTCTCCATATTCCGCCTGCACGATGGGGGAGTTCTTCCGCGACAGCGGTCGCCATGCGTTGTGCGTCTATGACGACTTGTCGAAGCATGCACAGGCCTACCGCGAAATCTCGCTGTTATTGCGGCGCCCGCCGGGCCGCGAGGCGTATCCGGGCGACGTCTTCTACCTGCATTCCCGTCTGTTGGAACGCGCGGCGAAGATGAACAGCGAGCTTGGCGGCGGATCTCTGACGGCACTGCCGATCATCGAGACACAAGCGGGGGACCTGTCGGCCTACATCCCGACCAACGTCATCTCGATCACCGACGGCCAGATCTTCCTGGAATCCGACCTCTTTCACCAGGGCATCCGGCCGGCCATCAACGTCGGCAACTCCGTGTCGCGCGTCGGTGGTTCTGCGCAGATCAAGGCCATGCGTCAAGTGGCGGGTTCTCTTCGTCTCGATCTCGCGCAGTACCGCGAGCTCGCGGCCTTCGCGCAGTTCGGCAGCGACCTCGACGCGGCCACGCAGTCGCAGCTGAACCGCGGCGCTCGGCTCGTGGAAATTCTGAAGCAGAAGCAATACGACCCGCTGCCGGTCGAGAAACAGGTGCTCATCATTTATGCGGGCACCAACGGGTTCATCGATCAGGTGCCCGTGAGCGACGTCGGCGTCTACGAGGCGGAGCTGTTCCGGTTCTTCGAGCTCCGCTATTCCAGCCTCCTCAAGACCATCGCGGAGAAGAAGCAGATAGACGACGACATCAAGACGCAGATCAACGCGGCGATGAAGGAATTCGGGCAGCAGTTTGCCGCGAGGAAAGCGGCGTAGGCAATGCCGTCACTGCTTGACCTTCGGCGCCGCATCCGTGCGGTGAAATCGACCCAGCAGATCACGAAGGCGATGAAGATGATCTCCGCCTCGAAGCTGCGCCGCGCGCAGGATCGCATCATCGGCGCGCGCCCATTCGCGCTGCACATGCAGCGCGTGCTCAACAGCGTAGCCAGCCGCGTCGATTCGTCGACGCATCCGCTCTTGGTGGAGCGCGAGCCGGGACCTGACGCGAAAATCCTGCTGATCGTCATCACCGCCGACAAGGGGCTGTGCGGCGGATTCAATACGAACGTCATCAAGGCTGCGAGCAGCTTTATCGGCGCGGCCGGCACGGGGCCGGTCTGCCTAGGGCTCGTGGGCAGGAAAGGCCGCGATTTCTTCAAGCGGCGCGGTTTCGAGGTCCGTATCGAAGAGGTCGGCATCTTCCAAAAGGTGAAATATGCCGACGCGCAGCGCATTGCGCAGGCGGCAATCGACGAGTTCACCGGCGGTCGCGCCGGCAAGGTCTTCCTCGTTTACAACGAGTTCAAGTCGGTCATGCAGCAGCGGGTTACGACAGAGCAGCTGCTGCCGATCCCGAAACAGGATGCCGGGTCTGGCAACCAAGCACCCGTTCCTGGCGACGTCGATTACCTCTACGAGCCGGGGCCGGCGGAGATCTTTGCGGACCTGCTGCCGAAGCACATCGAGATTCAGGTCTATCGCGCGCTGCTCGAATCGGCCGCGGCCGAGCACGCGGCGCGCATGACGGCGATGGACGCGGCGTCGAAGAACTCCGGCGAGATCATCGACACGCTCACCCTTTACATGAATAAGGTTCGTCAGGCGGCGATTACCCGAGAGATTATCGAAGTGGTTTCGGGCGCCGCCGCAGCGAAATAAATGGCGGGTCCAAAGAGCAGGACCCGCCCCACGTACGTAGGGCGGAACTGAAATAGCACGGTGGGGCGAAGCGAAAATAGCGGGTGGGGCGGAACTTTAGTTCCGCCGTTTTGGAGCACACATGGCAACTGACGTAGCGGCAAAGCAGAAGGTCGGCAAGGTCGTGCAGGTCATCGGACCGGTGGTCGACATCCAGTTCGAAGACGGGCACCTGCCGGATATCTATAACGCCGTCCACATCGTGTCCGATGGTGCCGGCGGCAGCTCGAAGGTCGACATCGTCTGCGAAGTCGAACAGCACCTGGGCGAGTCGCGCGTGCGCACCGTCGCGATGAAGCCGACCGATGGTATGCAGCGCGGCATGATCGCCGTCGATCTGGGCGAACCGATCTCCATGCCCGTAGGGCCGGCGACCCTGGGGCGTGTGATGAACGTGCTCGGCGAGCCGGTTGACTACCCGGATCGCCCGGTTGCCTCGAAAGAGCGGTGGTCCATTCATCGCCCGGCACCGACGCTGGAGCAGCAGTCCACCGAGCTCAAGATGTTCGAGACCGGCATCAAGGTCGTCGATCTCCTCGAGCCGTACCTGCTCGGCGGCAAGATCGGATTGTTCGGCGGCGCGGGCGTTGGCAAGACGGTCATCATCCAGGAGCTGATTCACAACATTGCGATGAAGCACGGCGGCGTGTCGGTATTTGCCGGCGTCGGCGAACGTACTCGAGAGGGCAACGACCTCTGGCTGGAGTTTCAGGAGAGCGGCGTCATCAACAAGGACGAGTTGTCGAAGTCGCGTGCGGCGCTGGTGTACGGCCAGATGACTGAGCCGCCGGGCGCCCGCCTTCGCGTCGCGCTGTCTGGGCTCACGGTCGCGGAGTACTTCCGCGATGCCGAGGGTAAGGACGTGCTGCTCTTCATCGACAACATCTTCCGCTTTACGCAGGCCGGCTCGGAAGTGTCGGCACTGCTTGGGCGCATGCCATCGGCTGTCGGCTATCAGCCGACGCTCGGCAGCGAGATGGGCATCCTGCAGGAGCGCATCACGTCCACCAAGAAGGGCTCGATCACGTCGGTGCAGGCGATTTACGTGCCCGCCGACGACTACACCGATCCCGCGCCGGCCACGACCTTCGCACATCTCGACGCCACGACGAACCTGTCGCGGGCGATCGTCGAGCTGGGCATCTATCCCGCCGTTGATCCGCTGGCGTCAACCTCGCGCATCCTCGACGCACGCATCATCGGCGATGAGCACTACAACGTCGCACGCGAGGTGAAGCGCGTGCTGCAGCGGTACAAAGATCTGCAGGACATCATTGCCATCCTCGGCATCGACGAGCTGCCGGAGGAGGACAAGATCACCGTCGCACGCGCGCGCAAACTGCAGCGGTTTCTCTCGCAGCCATTCTTCGTTGCCTCGCAGTTCACGGGGCGCGAAGGCAAGTACGTGCCGATTGCCGAGACCATCCGCGGCTTCAAAGAGATCATCGAGGGTAAGCACGACGCTCTGCCCGAGCAGGCGTTCTATATGGTGGGCACGATCGACGAAGTCGTCGAGGCCGCCAAGAAGATGGCCGCGGCGTAAATGGCCGAGATACCGGCACTGCCGACGCATCTGACGCTGCAAATCGTCACGCCCGATCGCTCGGTCGTCACCGAGCAGGTCGACGAAGTCGAGATCCCGGGGGCCGAAGGCTACTTCGGCGTGCTGCCGGGCCACACTCCGCTCCTGGCGACGCTGCAGGTTGGCGAGTTGTGGTACCGGAAGGGCAGTGAGAAGTTCTATCTGTCGATTGCGTTCGGCTTTGCCGAAGTCCTGCCCGATCGGGTCACCATACTGGCGCAACTGGCGGAGCGGCCTGATGAGATCGACGTCGCGCGGGCCGAGCAGGCCAAGCGCCGTGCTGAGGAGCGCATCGCCAAGCCAGGGCCGGATATCGATTTCGAGCGGGCTCGCATCGCCCTCCTGAAATCGCTGGTTCGGCTCCAGGTCTCCACCAAAGCGCGCACTCGGGTCTAAGATAGCTGTCGGCTTGTTCGAAAATCTCCGCCAACTTCCACGATACCGGGGTCTCATTCAGAGCCTCGTCGCCCGCGAGCTGAAGGCGCGCTATCGCGGCTCCGTCCTCGGATTCTTCTGGTCGTTCTTCAACCCGCTGCTCCTGCTGATGGTCTACACGTTCGTCTTCGCGTACGTGATGCCGCCGGCGCAGCTGAAGGAGATTCCCAATTTCGCGCTGTTCCTGTTCTGCGGGCTCCTTCCATGGACCTGGTTCCAGGCGTCGCTCGTCGAGTCGTCGAACATCCTCATTTCCGGCGGGAACCTCATCAAGAAAGTCATGTTCCCCGCAGAGATCCTGCCGATCGTCACCGTCCTGGCGAACCTCGTGCATTTTCTCTTTGGTCTGCCGATTCTCGTTGCCTTCCTGATCTACTTCGATGCCCCGCTCCAGACCTCGGAGCTGGTGTGGTTTCCGGTTGTCGTGCTCGTGCAGCTCCTGCTGAGCGTCGCGCTCGCGCTGATTCTGTCGGCGTTGACCGTGCACTTCCGCGACATCAAGGACATTCTTGGCAATGTGATGACGCTGTGGTTCTTCGCGACGCCAATCATCTACTACTGGAAATTCGCGCCCGTCAAGATTCGGCGGTTTCTCGACTTGAACCCCTTCACGCATCTCGCGATCTCGTACCAGCAAATTCTGTACTTCCCTGGTGATTTCGATCATCGGAAATGGCTGCTGGGGCTCGGCGTCGGATCGCTGCTGCTGTTTCTGTTTGCGTACTTCCTGTTCGACCGACTGCGCGATTCATTTGCAGAGGAAGTCTGATGAATGCGATCGAGGTCGTCAACGTCACGAAGATCTACCGCCGATACGCGCGGCGGAAGCAGTTTGCGACGCTGAAGAGCGCGCTGCTCTCGGGCAGCCTCATCCAGGATCTGCAGCCCGACGAGACGTTCCCGGCGCTGCAGGGGGTCTCATTCAACGTCCCGGCCGGCAAAACTTACGGCGTCATCGGTCGCAACGGGTCCGGCAAGAGCACGGCATTGAAACTCGTGGCGGGGATCACCAAGCCGACGACGGGAAGTGTGAGCGTGCGGGGGAGGATCTCCGCGCTCATCGAGCTGGGCGCCGGCTTCCATCCTGAAATCTCAGGCCGCGAGAACGTCTTCATCAACGGCATCATGCTCGGCCTCACAAAACGAGAGGTGGCACGGCGTTTCGACGAGATCGTCGAGTTCGCCGACATGCAGGAATTCATCGACGCGCCCGTCAAAACGTACTCGTCGGGCATGTACATGCGCCTTGGGTTTGCCGTGGCGATTCACGTCGATCCGGATGTTCTGCTGGTCGATGAGGTGCTCGCTGTCGGCGACGAAGGATTCACGCACAAGTGCCTCGACAAGTTCGGCGAGTTCAAGCGCCGCGGCAAGACGATTCTGCTGGTCACCCACGCGCTCAGCCTTGTCGAGCGCTTCTGTGACGAGGCGCTCTGGCTCGACGGTGGGAAAGTGCGGGGCGCAGGCGATCCGAAGCGGGTCGTGGGTGCCTATCTGATTGACGTCGAGCGCAGCGAAGAGCGCGAGCTGGCGAAAGCGGAAGCGCGCGCTCACGATCTGACGGACGGTTCGCCCGAAGAAGACGTACGTAGGGCGGGTCCTATCGGACCCGCCG
Source organism: Vicinamibacterales bacterium (assembly GCA_035281225.1). Classification (GTDB taxonomy): domain Bacteria; phylum Acidobacteriota; class Vicinamibacteria; order Vicinamibacterales; family JAMQPK01; genus JAMQPK01. The sequence goes on along the minus strand of DATEEI010000123.1, from coordinate 128,949 downwards.
CCGGGTCTACAGAACAAGACCCGGCCTACACACCAGAGGCCGCCTTGGCCGAGGAACCTTCCTACGTCGAGGACATGACGCGCGCTGTCGAGGGACGCTGGGGATCGCGCGAAATCGAGATCACGGGAGTGATACTCAAGGGCGAAAGCGGCGAAGTTTCCCATATTTTCCAGTCGGGCGAGCGTGTGTCCATCCACCTGGCCGTGCGTGCGCACGAGCCAAACAATGACTTCGTATTCGGCATCGGGTTGTACAGCGCCGACGGCGTGACCTGCTACGGCACGAACACGCAGCTGGAGGATTACAAGTCTGACGAGATCAGCGGCGACGGGGAAGTCGCTCTCAACATCGAGAGCCTCGATCTCGTCGAGGGCACCTACAAGTTGGATGTCGCGGTCCACAAGCGCGACGGGTATCCCTACGACTATCACCGCCTGCTCTACACGTTTCGCGTGAAGACGCGCACAAAAGAAGTCGGCATCTACCGCCCGCGCCACACGTGGACGTTCTCGCCCACCGTCAAACTCAAGAAGATCTAGCCACAGCCATGCGGCAGAAGGTCATGTCGGTTGCTGAGGCCGTCGCGTTCGTCGAGCAGCTGCGGCATGTGGGCAGACACGTCGTGTTTACGAACGGGGTGTTCGACCTGCTCCATCCTGGCCACGTTCGATACCTGCAGGAGGCCCGGCGCGAAGGCGATGTCCTGATTGTGGCCGTCAATTCAGATCGATCGGTACGGGCGATCAAGGGACCGTCCAGGCCCCTCGTGCCCGACGTCGAAAGAGCAGAAGTGATCGCCGCGCTCGGATGCGTGGATGCGGTAGTAGTGTTCGACGAGGACGACCCGCGGATGATCATCAGCCGGCTGAGACCTGACGTGCTGGTGAAGGGTGCCGATTGGGAGCTCGAGTCCATCATCGGTCGCGATGTGGTCGAGGCGCGCGGTGGCCGCGTCTCCCGGATCCCGCTCGCGGAAGGCTATTCAACGTCGGCGATAATACGAAAGATACGCAATGCCGGCGACCACGTCCCTTAACCTCCAAGCGCTTCTCAAGACCACCGCAGCCAGAACCGGACTGGACGGTTCCGCGTCACGGGTCTCCGGGCTCTCGCCGTCCGCTCAAGCGTTCTATGTCGCCGTACAGGCGAGCCATCGAAAGAGCGCGCTGTGTGTCGTCGTCGTCCCGACCGATGAAGACGTCGATCGCTTCTCTCTCGACACACGATTTTTCATGGCCGCTTTGGAAGGAGCGTCCACAACGGCTCTCGAGGACGCAGTCAAGCCGTTTCCCTCGCTCCAGATCGATCCCTATCGGAACATCGCACCGCATTTCGGCGTTGCATCCGCTCGAGCAGCCGCGCTGCATGCGATCGCCAGCGGCACCGCTCGCGTCCTCGTTGCTTCGGCAGCGGCGCTGATGCCGCGGTTGAGCTCTCCCGACAATCTCGAAGCTGCCGCCATCGAGCTGAAGCCTGGAATGGACCTCGATCCGGTGGCGCTTGGCGACCTGCTGGTCGATGCGGGCTTCACGCGTGAGGATCCCGTCGACGAGCACGGCGAGTTCTGCGTCCGCGGCGGCATCGTCGACTGGTTTCCGGCCGGCGCCGACAAGCCAATTCGCGTGGAGTTCGTGGGGGACAGCGTCGAGTCGATCCGCCGATACGACCCGTCGACCCAGCGCTCGATCGCCACCATCGATCAGGCAGCGGTCGTGCCGCTGATCGAGAAGTCCGGATCAGCGAGCGTCTTCGACTATCTTCCGAACGACCGCGACCTGCGATTTATCGTTCGGGAGGAAGAGGACGTCACAGCCCATGCGGCAAAACTGGTCGAGCAGGTGCAGTCGAGCTTTGAGGCAGCGAAAAAAGAGAACCCCACCGCACCCGCCCCTGACGCATTGCTGACGCCATGGGAAGAGATCGCCGAGCGACTCAACCATGCCACGCGTCTGGAGCAACTGGCGATCGATGCCGGATCTGACGAACAAGACCCGGCCTACGTATCCGCGCGTCCTACCTTACCCACGCCCCCCACGCCGCCTACGTACCCCACGCACCACATTGCATGCCAGCCCGCCGTGGAGTTCCGCGGACGCATTCAGGAGTGGATTGCCGAGGTCAGACGGATGCGCGAGCGGGGCGAAAGCGTACTGTTCGTGGCTGCGTCCGACGGCAGAGCGGAGCGAACCGCAGAGTTGCTCGCCGAGTACGAGCTTCGCGGCGTGTTGATCGATCGGCCGGTGATGAATGACGAGTTGCTGAACCTGCCAATCCTCATCACCGTCGGGCAGCTGTCGAAGGGCTTTCGACTTCCACAAGCGGGGCTCCAGATCATCGCTGAGGCGGACGTCTTTGAAGAGGAGCGCACGAAGGTCGAACGGCGCAGCGACCGGCATCGATCGATTGCAAAAACGTTTCTCTCGGACCTGCGCGATCTCAAGGTAGACGACCTTGTCGTCCACGTCGATCACGGCATCGGACAGTTTGTCGGGCTCAAGCAAATAGGCGTCGGCGACGCGATGCAGGAGTTCATGGAGCTGCGCTATGCCGGCGACGACAAGCTCTTCGTCCCGGTCGAGCGGCTCGACCTCGTCCAGAAGTACAGCGGCACCGCAAAACCACAGCTTGACAAGCTTGGGGGCACCTCATGGGAGCGCACCAAGACACGAGTCAAGAAGGCCATGCGCGATATGGCGGAAGAGCTGCTCAAGCTCTATGCCGCACGCAAGGCGGTGCCGGGCCATGCATTCAGTCCCGATTCGCACTGGCAACGCGAGTTCGATGACGCGTTCGAGTGGGACCTCACCACCGATCAGGTGAATGCCATCACCGACATCAAGCGCGACATGGAGTCATCGACACCGATGGATCGACTCCTGTGCGGCGACGTCGGATACGGTAAGACGGAAGTCGCGATGAGGGCCGCCTTCAAGGCGGTGATGGACGGCAAGCAGGTGGCGTTCCTTGCTCCGACCACGGTCCTGGCGTTTCAACATCAGAAGACGCTCACCGAGCGGTTCGCCGGGTTCCCCGTGAAAATCGACATGGTGAGTCGATTCCGAAGCAAGGCCGAGCAGGATCAGATCATCTCCGACCTCGGCGCCGGCAAGGTCGATGTCATCGTCGGTACCCACCGGCTATTGTCCAAAGACATCCAGTTCAAGGATCTGGGACTGCTGGTCGTAGACGAGGAGCAGCGGTTTGGCGTCGTCCATAAAGAGCGCATCAAACAGATGCGCCGCAAGATCGACGTGTTGACGCTCAGCGCCACACCGATTCCAAGGACGCTCAACATGTCGCTGGTTGGAATCCGCGACATGTCGATCATCGAGACGCCGCCGAAGGATCGACTGTCGATCCAGACGAACGTCGTGAAATTCGATTCGCACGTCATCGCGAGAGCCGTTCGGCACGAGATGGAGCGCGGCGGACAGGTCTACTTCGTCCACAACCGGGTGGAGTCGATTTTCTCCATCGGTGCGCTCATTCAGCGCCTCGTACCGGAAGCGCGGGTCGTCATCGGCCACGGCCAGATGGGAGAGGCGGAGCTCGAGAAGGCGATGCTCGACTTCATCAGCAGACAGTTCGATGTGCTGCTCGCGACGACCATCATCGAAAACGGCTTGGATATTCCGAACGTCAACACGATTATCATCAATCGCGCCGATCGATACGGGTTGTCCCAGTTGTATCAGCTGCGAGGTCGAGTCGGGCGGTCGGATCGTCCCGCCTACGCATATCTTCTTATTCCCCCGGAGACCGCGCTGTCTTCGATCGCGAAGAAGCGACTCGCTGCAATCAGGGAGTTCAGCGATCTCGGCAGCGGGTTCCGCGTCGCGGCGCTCGACCTCGAGATTCGCGGCGCGGGAAATCTCCTCGGTGGTGAGCAGAGCGGTCACATCGAGACGGTCGGCTTCGAGATGTACATGAAGCTGCTCGAGCAGGCCGTGCGCGAGCTCAAGGGCGAGGATCTCGTGGACGACGTGCGGGCGATCGTGAACCTGCGGGTCGACCTGCGGGTCGACGACTCGTACGTGCCCGACATGAACCAACGGCTGATGATCTACCGTAAGGTCGCCGACGCGCGGTCGGATGCAGAGCTCGATCAGGTGCTGACCGAGCTGCGCGACCGCTACGGCCCGTGGCCCGAGCCGGTCGACCATCTCGAGCAATACGGGCGCATCCGCATCATGGCGGACAGGCTGGGTGTCGAGTCGATCGACCGCGAGGCTCAAACGGTTGTCATCAAATTCCGGCCAGATACCGATGGGACACGTCTGAATGTGGAGCGACTCCTCAGGGTGATTGGCGTCAGGGGAGATACGACCCTTGTGCCGCCGGCGACGCTCAAGCTGGATTTGCGGTCCGCAGCTCCCAGGCCCCCGACACCGACGCCTCACGGCACGAAGGTCAAGGCGCGGCAGAGCAGTGGATCGAGCTGGTGGACGGCCAGGGCCACGGCCGGCGAGGTCACGTCGGGCTTCACCAAGGAAGAAATTCTGAAGCCGCCGAAGGAAGACCCGAACGCGTCCGGAGGCGTGTTCACGAAGGTGCGCGGTTTGTTGGCCGAACTCGCGGGACTACAATAAGGATCAGATGAGAAAAATAGCACTTGTCGTCACGGTTCTGGCCGGACTCGCCACAGCACTCTCTGCCGAAATCCTCGAACAGGTGCTGGTCAAGGTGAACGGCGAAATCATCACCAAGACCGAGTTCGAGCGTCAGCAGATCAGCGCGATCCGGGAGCTGCCGAAGCAGCCGGTGAACGACGCTGAGCTCTCGAAGGCATTGGCGCAGATCACGCCCCAGCTCATCGTATCGCTCATCGATGAGATGCTGATGCTGCAGCGCGCGAAGGAGCTGGGCTTTACGATGACCGATGCGCAGTTCACCGAAGTGCTCGCGTCGATCAAGAAGGACAACAAGATCGAGAGCGAGGAGGCGTTCGACGCCGCGCTCAAATCGGAGGGGATAACCCTCGCTCAGCTGAGAGAGATGCTCAGTAAGCGAATGCTGATTGGCCAGGTACAGCGCCGCGATATCGGTGGCCGCGTCGAGGTGACCGAGGCCGAGCAGCGCGCCTACTACGATGCGCACCTGGACGAGTTTGCCTCGACGCCGAGCGTCACCCTTCGGGAGATCGTCGTGAACGCCGTTGTCGATCCCGTCAAGAAAGCGGCGAGCGTTGGCGCGCTGGATGAGGCACGCGACAAAGCCGACGCGATCCGTGCGCGCGTCGCCAAAGGGGAATCGTTCGACAAGCTGGCGGCGGAGCTTTCAGATTCCGCTTCGAAGGCCAACGGCGGCCTCATCGGCCCGATCTCGCGCGCCGAGATGAACGAGCAACTGCTGAAGATGATCTCGACAATGAAGGTCGGAGACGTGACGCCGGTCGTCAATACGGCAACCGGCGCGCAGATCTTCAAACTGGAATCGTCGATCGATTCAGCGACGCTGCCGTTCGAAGCCGCGCGCGATCGGATCACGGACAAGCTGAGTCAGGAAAAGTTCGGGGCCGAGCTCAAGAAACTGGCGCAACGCCTTCGCGCCCAGGCGATTATCGAGTGGAAGAACGAGGAGCTCGAAAAGGCATGGAAGGCGGGCATCTCTGCGGAACCGACATACTGAATGGATACCTCAAGCTGGTTCGCCATCTGGACCAGATCGCGCCACGAACAAGTTGTACGCGAGCAGATAGAGCGCAAGCACCTCGACGCCTTCCTTCCGACCATCACCAGATGGAGCCGCTGGAAGGATCGAAAGAAGAAGATCGACTGGCCCCTGTTTCCCGGTTACTGCTTCGCGCGGTTCAAGCCTGATGAGACCCTCTCCATCCTGAAGTGCACCGGCGTCGTCAGCATCGTGTCCTTCGAGGGCAGGCCGGCGGCGATTCCCGATCACGAAATCGCGGCCATTCGCCGGGTTCTTGAGAGCGACCTGCAGTTCGATCCCTGCCCGATGATTCGAGAGGGGATGATGGTCGAAGTCACGCACGGAGCATTGAAGGGGGTCGTCGGGCGCCTGGTCCGGAAGGGGGCGCATGCGAGGCTCGTGTTGGCGGTGGACCTGATCGGCCAGGGCGTCAGCGTCGAAGTGGACGCCGCAGACGTGAAGGAGTACTAACGCGCTGTCAGGCCGAGCCGCGGCGCTTCTGTCGTCCGTCTTCCTCGGCCTCCGTTCGCACAATCTCAAACCACAGAGTGTCGTCGGCCGCGAGCATCTTCAAATGATCTAGGCTCACCATCTCGAGGCGCGGCTCGCCGACGGGCGCCGCAGGGCATGACGAGCTATGCATCTTGGCGTGGCGCGTCCGGGTCCCGTCATCTTCCAGGTCCCGGATCACGCCACACTTCACGCACTTGAGTCTAAACGTTGAACGTGGAAGCTTGCGCAGGCATTCGAGCATCGTGGCGCGCCGAGCTAACGCAGTGTAAAAGTGACCTGCGTGGTCATCCGTACGGGCACAGCCGTGCCGTTCACAACAGTCGGTGCGTACTTCCAGTGTCGCACCGCTGAGACCGCCGCATCCGTAAGCATCGCGGCCGGCTTCACGACGCTCACATCTTCGACAGCACCGGTCGCCCCGATGAGGAGCTCGAGCTCCACGGTCCCCTCCACCTTGGCGATTTTGGCCGCAGGAGGATAAACGGGCGGCCTCGAGAAGACCCTGGTTGGCATCGGGACAGCCCCGCCGACGCGGATGGCTTCCGGTCCTTGCGAAGTTGATGCAATGTCTCCGGATCGCCCGAACGTCAAGACCTTGAGGCCCTGGGTCGGCGCCGCTGCCGAGACGTATCCGACGCCGCCCGGTTTCAGCCGCACGTACGCCAGTACCTCTCGATCGCTCGCAACGGTCAACAGAGGCTCGCCATTCGAGGCCGCCCCTGCCTGCCGAGCTGCCGTTGCTGGGGGCAGGCCCAGTACTTCCTTCGAGAACAGTTCGCGCAGCGCCGACGTCTCAACCTGATCGATTGGCTGGACAGGCTGGCCGCTGTCCCATGTCGTGGTCTTCCGGAGGAAGATGTTCGAGAGCTGCGACTTCGAGAGTGCCGCAACAGGATTCGCAGGGTTCACAATGATTTTGTAGCTATCGGCGCTTTGCGCGGACGGACCTGACGGCAACAGCAGACAGGCCGCCGTCACGAATATCGCGGCACGGACCCTGGGCGTATACATCACTAAACGTCCTCCTCCACTGGTTCTCCGGAGATCCTCCCGCGCCATAGCACAACCGTCCTCTCGAATGTCACAGAGATGTTGCATATATGAGTATCTCGGACAGACCGTGCAATCACGTTAGCCCTTCACAAAATTGCACAGTTTTGCACTTGCGACTGTTCTGAAGTGCGAGATCACCCGATAGATACGCTCACGCGGCGTGTTCCATTACGTAGCGAAACTTGTGATGCTCAAGACGCAAACGGCGCTCGGCGATCCTCCCGCGGGGACAGACGGCGGGGAGGCGCCTGGCAGCCGCAAAATTCGCCTCCTTTACGCTGGCGACATGGATTTCGCGCGTGCGCAGTTTGCGAGCGAGGCTCCGCGCCTCGAGCTCGTGGCTGCCACGGAGGCGTCGATCCGCGACGCCAAATCGAAGGGCGCCGCTCCGCCTGCGGACGTTGCGTTCATCGATTGCAGCTCGTCCGGCGTGAATGCGACAAGGCTGCTCCAGGAGCTGCGCAGTGCATTCCCCGGCATGCCTGTCGTTGTCGCTGTCGATCCCGGTCGGGCCGATGCGGCGCGCGACGCGGTTGATCTGAAAGCCGACGACTTTACCGTCAAATCACCTGGTTGGCTCGGAAGGTTGCCGGTCCGGCTTGGCATGGTGTTGTCCCGACAAAGCCATCTGAGCCAGTTCGACACGGTACGATCCAGGGAAGAGCGCCTGCGCGGGATCCTGGAGTCTGCCCCGGTTTGCCTTGTCAGATTGAATCGCGACGCGACGGTTCTCGCCATCAATACCGCCGGACGCTCCCTCATCGGGGCGGGTGAAGCGGGAGCGGTGTTGAGGAAATCGATCCTGGCTTTTGTAAGTGCCGACGATCGAGATCAGCTGAGGGGGTTCGTGGAACGTGTCTGCAGCGGGCAGCCCGGCTCCATGGAGTTCTCGACTGCCGGTAGCTCAGAATCGGCTCGTATTGTCGAAGCGAGCGCGATTCAGCTGGCCCCCCACGCAGGCAGAAGCGAGACCGCGTTGCTGGTCCTCCGCGACATTTCCGCGCGGCGGCGCCTGGAACGTTCGCTCGAGCAAGCCGAGGTCCCAGGTCCCGGCCTCGACAACTCCAACGCGATCGCTGAGCTCGAAAGCCGCCTGTCCGAGGCCGAGTCGCATCGCCTGACGCTGAAGGCCGAGCGCGACTCGCTGAACGAGGCGGTTCAGGACGGAAATACGGCAATCGAAGCGCTGTCGAAGAAGCTGCAGCAGCGGCAGCTCGAGCTGAACAACGTTGCGGCCGAGCGGGATCGCCTCTCGGAAGCGGTTGAAACGACGGGGCAGACGATCCAGGCGCTGGAAGCGCGGCTCGAAGACAATCGCGGCGAGGTCGAGGCGGTATCACAGCGCCTGCACGAGCGGGAGTGCGAGCTGCACAACATTGTCGCCGAGCGGAGCGGCCTCTCCCAGGCCGTCGAAACGACGGGGCAGACAGTCGCGGCGCTGGAAGCGCAGCTCGAAGAGAAGCGCCGTGAGGTCGAAGAAGTATCGCGCCGGCTGCACGAGCGAGAGCGCGAGCTGCACAACATCGCGGCCGAGCGGAGCAGCCTCTCTCAGGCCGTCGAAACCACGGGCCAAACGGTCGCGGCGCTGGAAGCGCGGCTCGAAGAGAAGCGCCGTGAGGTCGAAGAAGTGGCGCAGCGCCTGCACTAGCGGGAGCGCGAGCTGCACAACATCGCGGCCGAGCGGAGCGGCCTCTCCCAGGCCGTCGAAACGACGGGGCAGACGGTCGCGGCGCTGGAAGCGCAGCTCGAAGAAAAGCGCCGCGACGTCGAAGAAGTATCGCGTCGGCTGCACGAGCGAGAGCTCGAGCTGCACAGCATCGCCGCTGAGCGAAGTGGCCTGTCGCACGCCGTGGAGGCGACCAGCAGGTCGGTTGGCGAACTGGAAGCGCAGCTCGAAGAGAAGCGCCGCGAGGTCGAGGCGGTATCGCTACGACTGCAGGAGCGGGAGCTCGAACTGAGCACCATCGCGGCCGAACGCAATGGTCTGTCGCACGCAGTGGAGACGACTAGCAGGTCGGTTGGTGCGCTGGAAGCACAGCTTGAAGCGAAGCGCGTCGAGGTCGAGGTGGTGTCGCAGCGACTGCAGGAGCGGGAGCGCGAACTGGACACCATCGCGGCCGAGCGCATCGGCCTTTCGCACACAGTCGAAGTCACGGGCAAGACGATCAGCGCGCTCGAAGGCGAGCTTGAAGGACAGCGCCTCGAGACGGGCCGTCTGACGGCGGAGCGCGATGGCCTGCTCGCGACCCTTCGCGAAATTCAACGGATGGTGGCCGTTCTGAAGCAGGAGTTCGCGAAGCAGCGGGCCGAGTCCGGCGAACTGTCGTCGGAGCGTGACTCCCTCAAGCGTTCACTCGACGAGGTCCGGTCTCAGCACGCGCACGAGCTGCAAGGCGCACTTGCCGCCCGCAATCAGGCAGAAGTCCGGTTACGTGAGGCTGAAGCCGACGCGGAGCAGAAGGCGGCGCAGCTGGATGACTCGAAGACCGAATGCCGTCGCATTGAAATAGAACGAGACGGGTTGCAGGTATCTCTCGAGAACCTTCGGTTGCAGCAGTCGGCAGACCGTGAGTCGGTCGCTCTCCTTGAGCTGCAACTTCGGGAAGTCGATGCGGCGCAACTCGAGGCGAAGGCGCAGCACGACCGACTGGAGAGCATCCTGGCCGAGGCGTTCGAGCAATACAGGAACGTGCTTGCCGAGAGAACGACGACCGGAAAGGGGACGCTCTAGCCAATATGGGAGTTGCCCAACGCGTGGCGGGGTCGGAGATTGAGGCGGGCAGCGAGGTCAAGCTGTTTCCGGGTGGCCCCGCAGAGCTGGTGAATCTGTCGCAAACAGGGGCGCTGGTCGAAACCAAAAGTCGCCTCGTTGCCGGCGCGGTCGTCACGTTGTGCATCGGCGGGACCCAACCCCAGCGTCTGCCCGGGAAGGCCGTGCGCTGTCAGGTGTGTGCGATTCACCGCGACAGCACGATGACGTACCAGGTCGCCATCACGTTCGATGAGCCGGCGCCGGTCGATGTCGCGCCCATGGAGTCGGCTGAGGTCGCCATGGATGCTGCTCCGGAACCCCCGCCCGATACGGCCGCTGCCGCCATCCCGGACCTGGTGAACGAATGGTAGCGCTACAGATACAAGTGACTTCGTCCGACAAATAGGGCTATCACCATGACTGCCGCAATGCAGGAGGAAGCATGTTTATCGATCGTCTGACCATCGGGAAGCGGCTCTATCTGGGCTGCGGCACATTTCTCGCGCTGACGGTGCTCGCCGGGACCGTGGCGGTGTCTGTTGCGTCAGGAATCAAGTCCGACCTCGAGACTGTCTCGAGCCGCGCAACGACGTTGCAGCACGCGCTGACGCTTCGGGCGATTTTGTCAAAGATCGAAAGCCAGCAGAAGACGATGCTGTGGGCCGGCCTCGACAACGACCTTGCGCTGGGCGCCCGGGCGCGAGCGGCCATCAACGCCGACTTCGACGAAGGCACCCGCGAGGTCGAAGCCATACTCGCTGCCGCCGGCCAGGAAAGCGACCAGCCGGTCGCCAAGGCGCTGAGTGCAAACCTGGTCGAAGCCAAAGCCATTCACGCGCGTGTCACGGCCTTGAGTGATGCAGCCAGCTTCGCGGAAGCGCAGCAGGAGATTGCCGATAAGTCCGCCCCGGTGTTGGCGACGGCACAGGAGGCCGCAGCAGGTCTCGCAAAGCGTCACCAGCAAATCATGACCAATGCCCGCCAAGAAGCCGCGAACTCCTATCGCATCGGCCTGGGCACGATGATCGCGGTCGGCTTTGCGGCGTTGATTTTTAGCGGGGTAGGCGTCTTGATCGTCGGAAAGATCAATGGCGGCCTTCGTGTCGTGTGTCAGGAACTGCGCGAGGGCGGGCAGTTGGTCGTTGACGCATCCTCGCAAATGGCGGCGTCGGCCCAGTCCGTATCTCAGGGCGCGTCGCAGCAGGCTGCGTCCCTCGAAGAAACGTCGGCTGCAATGGAAGAGATGGCCGTCATGATCCGGCGCAATGCCGATAGCTCGCAGCAGGCCGCGGTCGTCGTCGCCGATGCCACGAAAGTCGTGGCCGATGCCAACGCGGCGTTGGCTGAAATGGTCCACTCGATGACGACCATTAAGGATTCCAGCAGCCGCGTTTCGAAGATCATCAGAACGATCGACGAAATCGCGTTTCAGACCAATATTCTCGCGCTGAACGCCGCTGTTGAAGCAGCCCGCGCCGGTGAAGCCGGCATGGGCTTCGCCGTGGTTGCCGACGAAGTCCGCAACCTCGCCCAGCGGTCCGCACAGGCGGCCAAAGACACGGAAGCGCTCATTGACGAGGCCATCGCCAGCTCTGGAGACGGCAGCAAGAGGGTCGAACAGGTCGCCGAGGCGTTTGGCGCCATCACGGCAAATGTGACCCAGATCAAAGGGCTGGTCGACGAAGTCAGCACGGCGAGCAAACAGCAGGCTCTCGGTATCGATCAAGTGACCCAGGCTATCCGTCAGATGGAACGCGTCACCCAGACGTCGGCCGCAACCGCTGAGCAAAGCGCCGCTGCCTGCGAACAGCTCAATGCCCAAGCCGATCTCACGGTGGGAATCGTCCAGCGCCTCGAGCTCATGGTCGGGACCGCGAAAGCGGCGCTCTCGGACTTCATGGCGCCTCAGCGGCAGAATGCGCGTTCTACGGGAACGCATACCGCGCGCGAGGGGCGGATCATCGATTCCCGCAGTGCGCGAATCGGCACCCCGACGGTGGCTGACAGCGGCACATACGGATCCTTCTGAGATTGAACCGTGAGCATGGACCCACGGAGCGCGCCGGTGTTCGAGAATGACAAGGAGCTGACCGCCGTTTTCGTCGGGGAGGCCCTCGATCACCTTGGCTCGATCGAGGCGAGCGTGCTCGCGCTCGAGGAGTCGGCGCGCGATTCCACCGCCGTGAACGACGTCTTTCGACTGTTCCACACGTTGAAGAGCAATGCCGGGGCGCTGGGTCTGACGACCATCGAACACCTGTCCCACGCCGTGGAGGATCTGCTCGGCCGAGTACGCGACGGGGACTACCAGATTCGCAGCGTCGACATTGAAATCATCCTGGCGGTCGTAGACCTGTTGCTCCAGATGGTGCGCGAAGTGGAAGCGACGGGCACCTGCGCAGATGACGGCGATCTCGCGAGCCGGCAGGCGGTGTTGAAGGCCGCGATCGAGCAGCTGCTCGAGCAGGAAACCGACCCCTCGGCAGTCGCCAGCGGTGTCATGGCCCCGATCGATTCAGACGAGGGCTCCGTAGACAAGCGCCTCGAACGCAACGGACTCAGACAGGCGTCGATCAAGGTCGATACGCGCAAGCTGGACAACCTGATCGATCTTGTGGGCGAGCTGGTCATCGTTCAGTCGATGCTCTACCAGAACGCCCGTGCACTTGGGCGCGGCGACGAACGGCTCGATCGCAACCTCGCGCAGTTTCAGCGGTTGTCCAACGAGCTGCATACCGGCGCAATTGCCATGCGCCTCGTTCCGATTCGCCAGACTTTTCAGCGAATGCAGCGGCTCGTGCGAGATCTCAGCAAGAAGGCCGGTAAGCCCGTCGACCTGACGATTCTGGGCGACGACACTGAAATCGACCGGAAGGTCGTCGAGGAGATCGGCGATCCGCTCCTGCACATGCTTCGCAACAGTGTCGACCATGGCATCGAGGATGCCGACACGCGCGCGCGCGCCGGCAAGCCGGCACGCGGACAGCTCACGCTCTCGGCCGCACACGAAGGCGGCCACGTGCTCATCAGTGTCTCCGACGATGGACGCGGGCTCGATATGGACCGCCTCCTCGAGCGCGGCATCGCCGCGGGACTCATCGAGCCGGGTGCCAGGCCATCAGAAGCCGAAATCCAGTCGCTGATTTTCGCGGCCGGGTTCTCAACCGCCAAGGAAGTGACGGAGCTCTCCGGACGCGGCGTCGGCATGGACGTCGTGCGCCGCAACATCGAGTCGCTCCGCGGTCGGATCGAGATCCGCAGCCGCCCCGGCGCCGGCACGACGTTTCTTCTCAAGCTGCCGCTGACCCTGTCAACGATTGAGGCGCTGCTGCTCAAGGTTGCTGACGAGCGTTTCGTGCTCGCGACATTCTCGGTTCGTGAGTCCCTGAGGCCCGCGCGCGAGCGACTGCACGCGATGCCCGGCGGTCGCTGGATGGTCGAGGTTCGAAACGAGCTGATGCCGATCGTACGGGTTGCAGACCTGTTCAACATCCCGGGCGGGGTCACCGATCCCACGCGCGGCGCACTCGTCGTAATCGAGGACACAGCACGGCGGGTCGCGTTGATGGTCGATGAGCTGGTGTGCAAGCAGAGCGTCGTCATCAAGGCGCTCGGCGAGCCGTTCAACAACGTCGAAGGCATTGCCGGAGGAGCGATTCTGGCAGACGGGCGCATCGGCCTCATTCTGGATGCAGGCGGCCTCATACGTCTGTGCCTGCAAGAAAGTCCGGGGCGAGCCGCATGAGCTGCGCGACGGATGGACGAAACGGGAGGACTCGATGACTACAGCCATCGCCGATACGCCACAGCGTGCCGCCGCAGACTCTCGTCTGGCGTCGCTAGCGGGTAAATATCTGACGTTCGCCCTAGCGTCGCAGGAATATGGGTTGGCCGTGCGCCGAGTGCGCGAAATCATCACGGTCCCGCCCATCACCGGCGTGCCGCAAGTTGCCCCTTGGATTAAGGGCGTGATCAACCTGCGCGGCAAAGTGATTCCCGTTATCGATCTCCGGGTGCGGTTCAACCTGCCTTCCGGGGAATCTACCGGGCGCACGTGCATCATCGTTGTGGACGTTCCGCTACGCGACCACACGATCGCAATGGGCATTCTCGTCGACAGCGTATCGGACGTGATGGCGATCGGAGTCGAGGAGCTCGAAAACCCCCCCGAAATTGGAAACTGGACCGTGTCGGCGTACGTCGAAGGCCTGGCCAAAGTGAAAGGCGGCGTCAAGATTCTGCTCAATCTGGATCACATCTCTACCATCGACGGGGGGCTCGGCTTGTGATGGTGCAGGAGGCGGAGAAATCCGACGCCGTCACGTTCTTCGGGTTCAACCGTCCGAGGATGAGTCGTCTCGACATGGAGCGGATCACCCGGCTGGTGTATGCCAATACGGGGATCGCGCTGCGGCCCGAGCTGAAGGAAGCGATGGTGGTCGCCCGGCTGCAAAGGCGTTTACGGGAAGGCGGCTTTTCCACCTTTACCGACTACCTGCGGGCTGTCGAGAGCGATCGGTCGGGGAAGGAAATGCGGTCGCTCCTCGAGGCCCTCACGACAAACCACACAGGATTTTTTCGCGAGCCGCAGCACTTCGACATCTTGTCGAAGACCGTCGTTCCGCCACTGGTAGTCGCGGGTCCATCAAAGCCAATACGCGCGTGGAGTGCGGCCTGCGCGACGGGTGAGGAAGCGTATTCGATCGCGATCACGCTCCTCGAACGGGTGCCGGCCGTCCAGCACGATCGCATCCGCCTGATGGCGTCGGACTTGTGCACCGAGGCTCTTGAGACAGCTCGTGCCGGCGTGTACCCAGTGGCGCGCGTCGCGCCCGTCGAGCCGGGCCTGCTCCGAGCGTACTTCGAGCGCGGTATCGGCCACGAAGCTGGGCTGGCGCGGGTCAAGCGCTCGGTGCGAGACCTCATCGATTTCCGCCGCGTGAATCTGATGCAACTCGATCGCATGACCGAAGCGTTCGATTTCATCTTCTGTCGCAACGTGATGATGTACTTCGACATCCCTGCGCGGCAGCGCGTCGTCACCGTGCTCGAGCGGCTGATCGCCCCCAACGGCTATTTATTCGTCTCCCACTCGGAAAGCCTCAGTGGATTGAAGCACGGCTTTCAGTGGTGCTTCGGAGGCGTTTACCAGCGAGGACTCGCGTGACCGAAGACGAAGGACAGACCGCGCGACGCGTTCTGCGCGTCAGCATCGGCGAATTCGTGGTTTCAGATCGATCGGACGATGTGATCACGACCGTGGCGCTTGGTAGCTGCATCGCCGTCTGTTTGTGGGAGCCCAAGGCGCGAGTGGCTGGCATGCTGCATTTCATGTTGCCCGACGCCGCGCTCAACAAGGAGCGCGCCAGGGAACAGCCGGCTGTGTTTGCGAATACGGGGATTCCGCTGCTCTTTCGCGCGGCGTACGAGCTCGGAGCCGACAAGAAGCGCTGCGCGGTTCGTCTGGTGGGCGGCGCTGAGCTTGCGGCGGGCGGCCGAGCGGAGGGAGACGGAGCCGGAGTATTCGACGTGGGCCGGCGGAACGTGCTCGCAGCGAGAGCGGTGCTCTGGCGGAACGGCATCATGACCGGCGGGGAGCTCGTGGGCGGCACGACCGCGCGAACCATTGCCATGAGCGTAGGGGACGGAAAAGTGATCGTTAAGACAGACGGAGCCGTGGTGGCTGAGCTGTAAGGTGGGAGGCGATATGGAACCGGAAAGCACGGCTGTGGCATCGCGGCCGCTCAGCATACTGATCGTCGACGATTCGACCACGATGAGAATGGTCATTCGCCGGGTCGTGTCGCTGACGGAGGTGCCGGTCGACAACATTTATGAGGCCCGCAATGGGCGCGAGGCCCTGAAGGTGCTCGAGTCCAAAAGCGTGCAAGCGATCTTTACCGACATCAACATGCCGGTGATGAACGGAGAGGAGCTGCTTCGCGAGATCGCGCAGCACGAGGAGTGGAACGACATCCTCAGAATCGTCGTGTCGACCGATGGATCCAAACTGCGGCGGGAGGCGGCCCGAAACCTGCGAGTCTCCCTGTATGTCGAAAAACCCTTTCGACCGGAGGTGGTGCGAGATGTCCTTGTCCAAATCACCAGCCCAGTCGGCTAAGGCCGGCGAGGCCCTTCGCGACTCGTTCATCGACGTGTGCGAGAACTCGTTCTTTGCGTACGTCGAAGCGTGCGACGCTCATCGATTCGCGGTGCTCGCCGAGGAGTGCAGCCGGTCGGCAAGAGCGGTTCAGGAGAGCGGCGGTTACACCGCCCAGCGGGCGTCCCCTTCGGAGTGGCTGAAATCGTCGGTGAGCTTTACAGGGACGTTCTCGGGTGCGATTGAGGTCATCCTTCCTGAGCGCCTCGCACGCACGTTGATCGCGTCGCTGCTGGGAGAGCCCGCCGATTCGGACTTCGCCGAGCACCAGGTGTTCGACGGCCTCGGCGAATTCGCCAACATGATCTGCGGCGCCTGGCTGACGAATATGTCCCAGCGAACCGCGTTTAACTTGCGGCCGCCCGCCGTGACCCGCATGGTGAGCGACTGGAGTCCTCTCACTGATTCCAACTGGGCCGACGGCCAGGGTCATGCGATGGCGGTGAACGATCTGCCGGTGCGCCTGCGGTTTCGGCCGATGGCTGGTTGAGTCACGTGACACCGGCCCCGAGGCGAGTGCTCATTGTCGACGACTCGGCCGTCACGCGACGGCTGCTGTCGGCTGCCCTGCGGGGCGATCCGGAAATTCAAGTGGTTGCCGAGGCGGCCGATCCCTTTACAGCACGATCGCTGATCGCCAAGCACCGCCCTGATGTCGTCACCCTGGATGTCGAGATGCCCCAGATGGACGGAATCACCTTTCTGCGGCACCTGATGAAACATCAGCCGCTGCCGGTGGTCATCGTCAGCTCTCACACGCCCCATGGCTCTGCGGCGGGCATTGAAGCGCTCCGCGCCGGAGCACTCGACGTGATTCCCAAGCCGCTGAACCCGGCGGCGATCGCGCCGTTTGAGACCAGGCTGCGCCAACGGATTCGCGAGCTCGGCAGATGGCCATTGCGGCCCCGGCCGGCGACCGACCATGGTGCCAGGATCGTGGCCGCAACCGATTTCCCGCTGAACGCGATTATTGCGATAGGCGCGTCTACTGGAGGACCGCAGGCAATCGAGGACCTGCTCTCACGGCTTCCCGCTGACATGCCCCCGATCGTGATCACGCAGCACATGCCGGCCGACTTTACGCGATTGTTCGCAAAACGGCTGAGCGAGACGTGCGGCATGAGAGTCGTCGAAGCGGCCGACCGGCAGGAGCTGGTGCGCAGCATTGCCTATGTTGCACCGGGCGACTATCACCTGACGGTCGAACAGCAGGGCGGGCGCTTGCTCGCGGCTGTACGCCGCGGGGCACCGGTCAATCAGCATCGGCCCTCGGTGGATGTCCTCTTTCGCTCGCTGGCCAGCCTGCGAGGAGTGCCGGTGGTCGGCATCCTGCTGACCGGTATGGGGAGCGACGGAGCCGACGGCCTCGTCGAGCTCTACCAGGCCGGCCACCAGACCATCGCGGAGGACGAACAGTCGTGCGTGGTGTTTGGCATGCCGCGCGAAGCCGTGCGGCGTGGTGGCGCCAAGCACGTGCTGCCCCTCCAACAGATTCCTGGCATGATGATCGAGTGTCTCAGTCGTTTGCACAATCGCCCGAAGGAAATGAACGCGCGCACCTAAGGTGAATTTTCGATACTGATCGGTGGAGGAAGCGAACGATGAATACGAAATCCGTCTCCCTGCTCACACTCGCTGTGATCGTCGGCTGCGGGCTGGCATCGATGACCCCGGCTTCGCATGCCCAGGAAGGCGCGAAAACCGTGCTCAGGATAGGGCACGTTCTGCCCGCGTCGCACCCTGTGCATCCGACGCTGGAATACTTGGCGCAGCGCGTCTCTCAACTGTCGGCCGGAACGGTGAAAATACAGGTCGTCGGGGATGCGAAGCTCGGCACGGAGCCCGAATTAATCGAGCAGACCAGGCGCGGAACGCTGGACATCGTGAAGACATCCGCCGCGGCACTCGAGGAGGTCGTCCCGGAAATGGCCGTCTTCGGGATGCCCTTTGTCTTCCGCGACGAGAAGCATTATTGGAATGTGTTGCTCGGTGATATCGGCAAAGAAATCCTCGGGAGTGCTGAGACCCACGGTCTACATGGCCTTTCCTACTACGATTCCGGCAGCCGTAGCTTCTACACATTGGGAAAGCCGATTCTCAGGCCGGCGGACGTCCGTGGAATGAAACTGCGTGTCCTGCCGGGCAAGACCTCGCAGCAGATGGTCCTCACCCTTGGAGGTACGCCCACGGCTATTCCGTACGGCGATCTGCACGAAGCCCTGCGCAAAAAGGAAGTGGACGGCGCGGAGAACAATGCTCCGAGCCTGTTCACCAGCCGGCACTATGAGCTGGCCAGGCACTATTCACTCGATGAGCACACGCGAGTGCCCGACATCGTGCTGATCAGCAAGAAGGTCTGGGATCGACTCGATCCGCAGGTGCGACGTTGGATAGACCAGGCCGCCGCTGAGTCCGTGCCTTACCAGCGCAAACTCTGGCGCGAAAGAACCGAGGAAGCACTGAAAACCATGAAAGGTGCGGGCGTGACGGTTCATCACGTGGATCGGGAGGCCTTCGCAGCCGCAATGGCTCCCATGTACACCTCGGCGGATGGAACACGCCTCGGTGAGCTGGCCCGCCGGATCATGGTAGCTGAGTAAGAACCCCCCTGAAGGGCGGCTACTGCGAGACGATGGGGGCAGAGAAATCTGCCGGAGGAACTACCGGCGCCGCTCCGGCGCCTACTCGCATCGGCTGTGACTGCGGAAGGCTCGGCATCGAAAGCGGTTGAGCAAGCTCCTGCGCCTGTGAGCGCCACTCTACCAGAACCACCCTCCCCGCCATGAACAGAGCGATCATGGCCGCAGCAACGCCCACACGACGGAGACGCTTATACCAGCGCCGCCTGTCAGGAAATGGGGGCGGCGTGAATGGGGCCGGCCTGTGTTCCGCCAAGAGATGCAGCGTATCGCCGATCCTACTCAACTCACTACTAAGGTCTTCGACAGCTGGTCCGCTGGCTTCCACGGGAACGGCAGCTTCCGCGCTGGGCTTCAGAGGGGCCGCAAGCGGTGACGGGGTCGCAAGTGGCGACACCATCGGCGTCGAAGGCTGCGCGATCGACGCAACAGTTGCCGGTGCCTCTGTCATCGGGAAGTCCGGCAAGCTCACCGCTGAGGCTACGTGCGCGGCCAACGCCGGATTCCCCAATTCGAGATCGTTGACTGCCGCTGCGACCACTGCGGGCGTGATCAACCAGGTTCGTTCCAGGTGACCGCGGTGCAGAGCGCGGTCAGCGATGAGATTGATGAGACGGGGGTTTCCGCCCGATGCATCGCAGAGTACGTCAATCGCCGCGCCGGTGAAGTCGACGCGATCGGTGCCTCCGCCAGCGACGGTCAGGCGATGCTCGACGTAGCTGGCGACGGCGTCTCGACTGAGCGCTTCCAAGGAGCAGCGCACGGAGACGCGCTGATCAACCTGCCGCATCGCCGGTCCTTTCAGCTTTTCACGGAGCTCGAGCTGGCCGACAAGCACGACCTGGAGCAGCTTCTCCGGTCCTTCAAGGTCCGACAGGATGCGAATCTCCTCAAGCAGCGGCGCAGGGAGATTCTGCGCTTCGTCGATAATCAAGACGGCAAATGCCTGCAAGGGGACGAGAGATCGGAGAAATTCGTACAGCGGATAGCTCAACTCCGGTCGCGCCGCTCCCTTGAACCGGCCGCTCTTGAGCTCGTCGATCGACATGACACCGAAGTCGATGAGCAGCATCGTCAAGAGATCTTCGCGCGAAACGAAGGGGTCGGGAACCATCGTGCAGAAGGTCTTGCGATCGAGCGCCTGGAGCACCGACCTGCAGAGGGTGGTTTTCCCGGTGCCGATGTCGCCGGTCAAGACGATGAGTCCTTCGCGGCGGCGGATTCCGGCACGCAGCTCATCAAAGGTCGGCGCGTGCGTCCGGCTCTTATAGAAAAACCTCGGATCGGCGGACAGACTGAACGGCTTTTCTCTCAGGCCGTAGTAAGGCTCGTAGGTCAAGTAGGAAGACCGGCCACCGCTTGCGAGCGTCAGGTCGACGCGTGTATCCCGCATGATTTGGATAACTTTCTGATATATCGGCATTTCAGCTAGAAACTTGAGGGCTGAATTCCTCTTCCCACAAGTGGCATTTGCCCCCGGAAATGCATCTGTTCATTGGGGTTTAGCCCTTGGTCAAGCCCACGGTTGGTGCCATTTTGGAACACGCTGGAGCGCCGCTCCGGCGACTGCGCGAGCTCGGGCGTGGCGAAGCCATGGGCCGCATATACTGAGTTGGTGAGTCAAAACCTGACCTGTCCTCCCAAGACTCTCGGATTACAAATCGGGGGTCAGGCTTTGTCTTCGCCCTTCATCGTGGCGCCCATGGCAGGCATGACAGATTCTGCATTTCGTAGGCTCGTCAAGCGTCACGGCGGATGCGGACTGGTTGTGACAGAGATGGTGAGCTCGGAGGGCCTCGTGCGCGGCATCGATCGCACGCTCGAGTTTGCGGAGTACACGGAAGAGGAACGGCCGGTTTCGATCCAGATTTTCGGCGGCGACCCTCAGAAAATGGCGGACGCCGCGCAAATTGTCGAGAGCCTTGGCGCGAACATCGTCGACGTCAATATGGGCTGCCCGGTACCGAAGATTGCAAAACACAACGCCGGATGCAGCCTCATGCGCGAGCCGCAGCATGCCGCAAACGTGATTGCGGCGATGACCAGGCGAGTCAAAATTCCGGTCACAGTGAAAATGCGCGCGGGGTGGAACGACGAATCGATCAACGCGCCTGATCTTGCGAAGCGCGTGGAAGACGCCGGTGCCGCCGCCGTTGCCGTGCACGGCCGCACGGCCGTGCAGTCTTATTCTGGCCAGTCGGACTGGGAGCTGATCGATCGGGTTGCCGGATCCGTCAGCATCCCGGTACTCGGCTCGGGGGACTGCATCGAACCCGATCAGATCGTCGAACGGATGGCGACCGGCGTCAGCGGCGTTTTGGTGGGACGCGGCGTCCTGCGCAATCCGTGGATCCTGGCGCAAGCCGCGGATTTGACCGCGGGGCGCCCGATGCGTGACGTGACGCTTCAGGATCGAGGACGGTTCCTGCTGGATTACATAGCACTGCTGCTGAGTGAAGGGGAGAACGAAGCTGAGGGTTTCAGGCACAGTCCTGGAGCCGTGGACCATAGCCGTCACGAGCGCTGGGTGGTCAATAAACTCCGCGCGCTGATGTCGTGGTACTCGAAGGGCCTCCACAACGGCGGGCAGCTGCGGACAGCCATAAACTCGGCCGGCTCCATCAATCAAGCCCGCGACATCATTGAGCAGTTTTTCGCTCTGGCAGCCACTCCATTGACCCATGTCGGTCTATAGACCTATCTCACGCGCTTTCTTCAGGGTTTTGGCTGTTGCCGCGAGCGTATTAAGCCTGACAACCTGTCGGCCTAAGCCTCAAGATCAGCGTGTGGAGGCGGTCTATGACAAACAGACAGGAAAATTAAGTCAATTGACCGTTGATGCGAGAAAGGATGGTAAGCCAAACATTTTCAGCTATATGGATGGAACGAAGTTTCTCAGGATCGAAATCGATAAGGATGAAGATGGACGTATCGACCGTTGGGAATATTACGCTGACGATCGACAACTCCAGAAAGTCGGTCTTTCTAGGGCAAATGATGGAAAGCAGGACTCTTGGGTGTATCAGGGTCCGGACGGGTCGGTAGCCCGAATAGAGATCTCCACTAAAAGGAACGGCAAGGTGGACAGAACCGAGTTCTATCTCAAGGGCGAGTTGAGCCGTGCGGAGGTGGATACAGATGGGGATGGACGCATCGACAAATGGGAAGAGTATGCGTCCGGGGCCCTCATCCGTGTCTCGTTTGATACCACCAAATCTGGTAAACCCAACACGAGCATCGACTACCGCAAGTAGTTACTTCCCACTGCTCCGACTTCGTAGTCATAGGCGAGAGCAGCTTCCTGCAATTGATAAAACAACGCACCCAGTTTCTGATGTTTGGGGTGTTGAAGGTACGCCTGCAGCCCCGCGAGATCGTCGAACTCAACGAGGGCGACGAAGGGGAAATCCTGAGTCATCTGCTGCTCGTACGCGGCACCGTGCAAGACGCGGTTGCCGATGTGGAACCGACGGACGGACGGAATCTCCCGCGCGGCGACGGTGAGTGCATCGAACATCGCTCGCCGATCGAGGTCGCTCACATCACTTTTGGGTCGAAATAGGACGACGTGGAGGACCATGGTGGTGGTGGCCTACGAGCCGGCGCGAGGCTCCAGCCTTTTCAGCTTCTCCACCAGCGTCGTACGCTTGAGGTTCAACAGCTTCGATGCTTGCCCCTTGTTCCCGCCGGTTTTCTCGAGCGCACGGCGGATCAGCTGATGCTCGATCTGGCTGACATAACCGTCGAAATCGATCCCGCCCTCAGGAAGGTTCAGATCCGGCGCCGCCACCACCTGTGACGCCTGCTGGATGTCGAGCGTCAGATCGCCGGCCTCGATCTGTGTACGTCCTCCGCTCAGCGCGACCGCACGCTCCATCGCGTTCTCGAGCTGCCGTACGTTACCCGGCCACGAGTAGGCCATCAGGCATCGCATCGCCTGCTGGGAGATAGTGAACTCGTGAGTCCGACTGGAATCCTGGTCCGCAAATTTCTTCAGGAAGTGCTGCACGAGAAGCGGAATGTCCTCCTTACGATCGCGCAGGGGAGGAAGCAGAATGGGAATGATGTTCAGGCGATAGAACAGATCCTCGCGGAACGTTCCCTCGGCGACCATCTTCTGAAGATCGCTGTTGGTTGCTGCAATCACACGGACATCGACTTTGATCGTGTGCGTGTCGCCGATCCTCTCGAACTCACGTTCCTGAAGTACACGGAGCAGCTTCATCTGCATCCCTGGACTCATCGTCCCGACTTCGTCGAGAAAGAGCGTGCCTTTGTTCGCCTGCTCGAGCCGGCCTTGCCGTGTGCCGATCGCGCCAGTGAAGGCCCCGCGTACGTGACCGAACAGCTCGGCTTCAAGAAGAGTTTCGGGAATCGCGCCGCAATTGAGCGCCACGAACCGCTGCGCGCGTCGTGGACTGTTGTGATGAATGGCTCGCGCCACAACCTCTTTGCCGGTGCCCGTCTCGCCGCTTACTAGGATCGTGCTCGCCGACGCCGAGACCGTCTCCAGAAGCTGAAAGAGGTCACGCATCGCCTGGCTGCGGCCGATGAGACCTTCGAAGCGATTACGCTCATGCAACTGCGATCGCAGGTAGGCATTCTCGGCCTTGAGACGACGCTGCTCGAGCGCGGCGTTGAGCGCGTGCAGTAACTCGTCAAACTGAAAGGGCTTTGTGACGAAGTCGGTGGCACCGTGCTTAATCGCCTCGACCGCATCCTTCACTGTGCCGTAGCCGGTGACGATGATGCCGATGATGTCTGGATAGCGGAGCAGGGCGGTTTCGAGGACACGCGTACCGTCGAGGCCTGGCAATCGGAGATCGGTGATAACAATGTCGAAGGCAAATTCTGCCAGCTGCTCGATTGCGCGCTCACCGGTGTCAGCCTGCTCCACCTCGAATCCATGCTCGGCAAGGCGTTCGGCGAGGACTTCCCGTAGCGGCGCCTCGTCCTCGACGAGGAGCAGATGTTTAGTTATTTCAGGCATTTAAGAAGCGTCAATACTTTGACACAAGTCATGTAGGAGAAGCAACCCTATAGAGTTGGAAACCGTGTTCCGATAGGGGTTTCGAGGAGGAACGACAGTGGACATTGACAGACAGACGATCTCGATCATGAAGGCGTGCCAAGTCGTAGGTGTAAGCCGTCGCACAATCTACAACTGGATGGCGGGCGGGAAGGTGGAGTATGTGCGTACCGCCGGTGGCTCGGTCCGCATCTTCGCAGATTCGCTGTGGAGAGCGCCTCAGAGTCTCCAGCAGAGCGTTCCGATTCAGCACTGACGATCGGTGCGTCCCTCGTCAAGTCGGCGGAGATAAAATGGATAGACTGTCGTACTCAGTCGCGGATTTGCTCGAGCGGGGCGCAATGGGACAACCGCCGGAACTTTCCAGCCTTTTTCACCGGTTGAACAACCAGCTTGGCATCATCCTCGCGCACGCGGAGCTGCTGGAGAAGAAGGCTGCCGACGAAACGAGCCGCTCTCGCGCCACGCAGGTCGTGAGCAGCGTCCTCGACGCGATGGGCACCGCGAAGGAGATCAGGATGCAGATGAAACCGACTGCTCCAAACTGAGAACCCTGCTCCAAATTGACACTGCCGAAGGCAGATGGTCATCCCCTCTTCTTTCTGCCAGTTACATCGACCTCACACTGTTTTTGAAATTTGGACTGTGCAGAATTGCAACTTTCGACACCCAAAATTGTGATCGTAATTCGCCACTAATTTGACGAATTCGGCTCGCTTCGTCAAATAATTGGCAACGTACGGGCGGTACATGAGCCAGTTTTCCCTTCCTTCGCTCCAGTCATATTTACTCTAAGTATCTGCAAATTAGAGATTTAATAGGATTGGCTCTACCGGCAGTGTCGATTGCGTCTCCCTTGTATCGATTCTGGTACCCAAGTTGCGATAGAGGCTGCCGTCGCCGGACAACCCCGGCGCTTAACAGGAGCCAAAAAGAAATGCGCGCCCAATCAATGCCCGCCGCTCAGAGCCGTCGCATCGTTAACGGAATACCGTTTGTCGAAGCGCTCGCCCGTCGCATGGCATCGACGATGCCCCATTCCATCGATGTGGGGGATTTGGTGCAGGATGGCGTCATCGGGTTGATCGATGCCGCGCACCGCTTTGATGAGTCGCGCGGTATCAAGTTCGAAACCTTTGCCGAGCGCCGCATCCGTGGCGCGATGATCGACGCGCTTCGCCGCGACGCATGGCCGCGCGGCGTGCGTCGGGTCAGACGCGAGCTCGAGGCCGCGCGGGAAGTGCTGCGCCGTGAGCTTGGGCACGAGCCCTCCCTGGCCGACTTGGCCGCAAAGGTCGGCACCGACGAAAAACGGCTGGGCCGAACGATTGTCCGCATTCATACCATCGAATCCACATCACCCTTAGCGACGAGCGAGACGGTCGATGAAGCCTGCTTGCCGACCGCGCTTGTGCCCTCAGAGCCTGAGTCACCCGATGCCGCCTACGAGCGCGGTGAGCTGGAGGCCAAGGTTCGCGCAGCGATCGAATCGTTGCCAGCGCGCGAGCAGAAAGTGATCTCCCTCTACTACTACGGCGACGTGACGATGAAGCAGATTGGCGCCGAGATCGGCGTCAACGAATCGCGTGTTTCACAGCTTCATGCACGCGCCATCAAGAGACTCCGCGTGGTTCTGGCTGACATGGCGCCGGCTGAGGCGATGAACGCGCTCAAGACCGCCGTCCTCGCATTCCATCAGAAACCGGTCATGGCGAAGGCACAACTCCCGCAGCGGGCTGTGGGGGCTCCGCAGGGTCCGGGTGTGGTGGTCAACATCAAGCCGAATCTGTCGAAGAGACCATACGTGGCAGCACGTTCGCTTCCATCGGATCGAGTGGCAGTCGCCGTCGCGCGATAGCCAAGTGGTCGATGGTCAATAGACAACGGTCGATCGTCGTTCGGAGGAAGCCCGGCGCGCATGTCGCCGGGTTTTCTATTTCTACGCGAGAATTTCGCGGGCGGTGCGGAGAAGGTCCCCAAGCCTGAACGGCTTTGCCAGCCAGCGGCAGCCGCTTTCCTGCAGGAACCGTTCGGCCTCCGTGCCGGCGACATCGCCGGTGACGAAGATGACACGCCGCGCCAAGTCTGGGTTTGACGCGGACAGTCTCTGATAGAAGCGAATACCGTCGACCTTAGGCATCTTCAAATCGCAAACGATCAAGTCATAGGATTTTGCGCTGACGCGGCGGAGTGCTTCCTCACCGTCTCCTGCGCGATCGACGACGAACCCGGTGTCAGTCAACGCCTCGCTCACCGCAGCCGCCAGCGCCGGTTCATCTTCAACAACCAGAACAGTCGAGCCGACCAACGATTCGAAGTCGGCCTTCTGGGACGTCGTGGCTGGCCGTTGCAAAGGCGTACCGCTCACCGGAAGCTCCACGTAGAACGAGGCACCCGCCCCCGCATTCGAGGTCAGCCGGATGCGCCCACCATGTTCCTGAACGATTGCGTACGCAACCGTGAGACCGAGCCCGGTGCCCTTGCCGACTTCCTTCGTCGTGAAGAAGGGATCGAAGATCTTCGGCTGCAGTTCCGGCGCAATGCCAGGGCCGTCATCGTTGATTTCGAGGACGATGGCCTCGCGATCGACGTCGTGCCAGCTGCGCATGACCAGAGTGCCGCGGCCGTTGGCCGTTAGCATCGCCTGTTCGGCGTTGATGATGAGGTTCAGTAGCACCTGCTGCACCTGGTGAGCGTCTGCAAATACCTGGGGCAAGCCTGCTGCCAGGGCATCGACGATGGCGATGTTGGTGATGCGTTGCTCGTAGGAGCGCAGCGCCAGGGTTTCGCGGACTACGTGGTTGAGATCGACCATCGTGCGGGTTGATTGCCGCTTTCGAGCGAAGGTCAGCAGATTGCGGACGATCTTTGCGGCCCGTTCCGATTCGCTCAGGATCGTCTCGATGCCCCGCTTCGTCTTCTCATCAATCTCCCCGGGCGGACGCTGCGACAGCCGTTCGGCCCACGTGAGAATGGTGGCGAGCGGGTTGTTCAACTCGTGTGCGACGCCCGAGATCGTCTGGCCGAGCGCGGCCAGCTTCTCGGCCTGCAGAAGCTGGTGGTACAGCTCGCGCGTCTGATCCTCGAGCTTTTTGCGCTCGCTGACGTCGCGCACCAGCGCGTCGATGCGGACCGATCCATCTGCGTCCGGCGCGTCTGAATGTGCCGTCACTTCAACCCACACCGGCGAGTTGTCGACCCTCCGCAGGCGAAGCAGATAGTCTGTAACGGCGCCCTCGGTGCTGAGCCGGTTGACGAACGCAGCGCGAGCCGTCGGATCGATGAAGCGGGAGCCGTCGAATGGCCGGATCTGCGCGTCGCCCGCTTCGGCAGCGTAGCCGAACATCAATTTGAGATGGGGATTCGCCGCGAGAGTAGTGGTGGTCTCCCGCGGTCCGAGAAGCCCGATGTAGACGCCTTCATGAACCGCCTCGAACAGCCGTGCGAAGGCGTCGGCGCGGTTATCGGGCAATGCTACTTACCCGGCGGCGGGGCTGGTGTCGGCGTTTCCGTGCTTGGGAACTTCGGCCGGTAGTCGTTCTGGATCTTCTTGCGGATCGCCGTAACCGACGCGCCCGAGTTCCGCATCTTCATCGACTCCACGGCGATGTCGATGCAAACCGCGCACGCCACGCCGTGGGGTTCCCACTCTGTCACGCGCCCCTGCGCGTCTCGGCCCTTTACAAAGCAATCGGCGTTGTTCTTGTGGCCGGCGTTGCCGCATCCGCAGTAACACGGCACATAGCTCGCCACTTCCGGATGGTCGGCCGTAAACGTGTGCGCGTCACGCAACGCCTCCATGGGACGCGACGGCGTGTAGCCGCCGAGCTCAATGAGTGGCATGTCGAACCCAGGTCCGTGCGGCGCGCCGGGCTTCGGCCGGGGTGGAATGATGACCGCGGGCTGGGGATAGTCAGGCTCCACCACCGTCGCAGCCGCCTTCGTTGCACTCGCCGTGTCGGCGCCCGACACCTGCGGTGCTTGGACGGGCGCCGCTTCATTGGAGCAAGCGCCCCATGCGAGTGTCCCGCACAGAGCAAGCGCAATCAATACACGTGTGGACACGGTGAGCCTCAATTGTACACCGTCCGGCCATCCGTCGCGCCAGGGTGGCGGCGGAAAGCCTTATGATGGTGACTCGTATCCATGAGCAATCCCGGTCGCTTTCCATTCATTCGTGCGCTGTCGCCAGATCTGAACGGCTGGGGGTTTTTCCTCTGCACGCAGAAGGACGTTCGACAGGGGCGCAGCGGCGATCTCTATATCTCGCTGTCCCTTCAGGACAAGACCGGTCTCGTCAGAGCGCGCATCTTCAACGATGCGGCTCGGCTGCGTGACGAATTCGACAACGGCGAGTTCGTCAAAGTGCAAGGGCGGACCGACCTGTTTAACGGCAGGGTTCAGCTCCTGGTGGAAAAGATTCGGCGGATCAATCCCGATCAGGACAAGGCCCAAGGATTTCGCGAGGAAGACTGTGTGCTGTGCGCGGCGCGTCCGATCGAGGAAATGTGGGGTGAGCTGCAGGAGTTGATTCAGCACGTCCGCGATCCGCACGTACGCGAGCTGCTCCAGAAGCTCGCGACCGAGCACGCAGACAAACTGCGGATCTGGCCAGCTGCGCAAACGGTTCATCACGCGTATCGCAGCGGGTTCTTGGAACATATTCTGTCGGTCGCGCGTTCGGCGCTGACCCTCGGAACAATCTATGGGGCTAACCAGGATCTGCTGACGGCCGGCGCGCTGCTTCACGACATCGGTAAGCTCGAGGAGCTGGACTACGACCGCTCTACGAGCTATTCGCGCGAAGGGAATCTCGTGGGACACGTCACCCTCGGCACGATGATGGTGCGGGCGGCCATGATGTCCATCCCTGAATTCCCCGACCTGCTCCGTACGCAGATCGAGCATCTCATCGTCTCGCATCATGGACAGAAGGAATTTGGTGCGCCCGTCGAGCCGATGACCATCGAAGCGATGATTCTCTCGGCTGCGGACGATCTCGACGCGAAGATCAACCAGGTGAGACAAGCGCTCGCCGAAGAAGGTGAGGGGGAATTCACGCCCTACCACTCCAGGCTCGGGCGGGTGCTGTGGAGAGGATGACCCTGGCACTCCTTGCGATGCTCCTGCTTCTCACCGCATCGCCTGTCCTCGCACAGCAACAATCGGCAGCGTCAAAGTTCGGTAGAGTGCTTCTCGGCGGGGCGGCGGGTCTGGCGATCCATGAGTCGGGCCATCTCGTCGCCAACTGGGCGTTCGATGAGAAGGTCGTCGTCAAGAAGGTCGACTATAAAGGCATGCCGTTCTTCGCCCTGTCTCATGCGCCTGATTTGTCGCCGAGGCGCGAATACATTGTGTCGTCCGCCGGGTTCTGGGCTCAATACCTATACAGCGAGCAGATCCTCACGCATCACCCGAACCTGAAGAACGAACGGAGCCCGGTGCGCAAAGGGTTGCTGACGTTCCATGTCGCAACGTCGCTCGTGTACGCGGGTGCCGCCTTTGGAAAAACGGGACCCATCGAGCGAGACACGCGCGGGATGGCGTCTTCACGCCGTCTGAGCGAGCGTTGGATCGGCGCGCTGGTGCTCGCCCCCGCCGTGTTGGACGCGTATCGCTATTTCAACCCCGACGCGCGTTGGGCAACCTGGGCGGCGCGCGGAACGAAAATGGGAGGGGTGTTGCTGGTGATCAAGTAGCTGGTGAACTTGCGATCTTGTGACCTGGGAGCTATGCCGGGATCTTGCCGTCGCGCGGGCCTAGAGCGAACGTCATCGTGCCCTCGACAACGACTTTGCCATCCACGCGGGCTTCGCCCGCAAGAACGCCCATCCGGCTGCGCAGACGTTTGACGTTGACCTCAATCATCACCTGGTCACCGGGGTGGACCGGATGGCGATACCGCACGCGTTCGATGCCGGCAAAAAATGGGAGCCGATCCTGATTTTCCGGTTTGGCAAGAATCAGAATCGCACCGACCTGCGCGATGACTTCCGTGAGAATCGTCGGCGGCAGAACGAGCCGGCCTGACGGCGAGTGCGAGAGATACGGTTCGTTCGCCGAGATGTTCTTGATGCCGACGATCCGCTTGTCCATCTCGAGCTCGGTGATCCGATCGACGAGCAGAAACGGATATCGGTGCGGCAGGATTTTTTCGATCGCCGCATAGTCGAGCGGCAGGCTCAGCGATTCCATCGGGACTGATATTATTACAGAGTTGACGGACCACTCTACCGTACAAGACGAGGAACTCGTCGCAACGCTGTTCGACCTCGGCCGCGAAGTGTCGGCCGTGCTCGATGTCGATGAGCTGCTGAAGCGCATTCCGGGGCTGATTGCCCGGCTGACGTCGTTCACCGTGTTCTCCGTCTACATGCTGGACGAGCGCCGACAGGAGCTTCGCATCGCGTATGCCGAAGGGTATCCAGCGGATCTGGTGATGAACTTCCGCCTCAAAGTCGGACAGGGTGTCGTCGGCGCGGCTGTGGCGGAGCAGCGACCAATTCTCCTGAACAACGTGCACGAAGATCCGCGTTATGTCGGGTTGGTGTCCGGGGTGAACTCGCAGCTGGCGGTCCCTCTCCGCCACCAGAACCGGGTGCTCGGTGCGCTGAACCTGCTGAGCGACAAGATCGGAGCCTTCACCGAGCGCGACGAGCAGATCCTGGCGCAGTTCGGCGTCCACGTCGCGCAAGCGCTCGCGAACGCGCGGATGTTCGAGCAGCAGCGCGCCTACACGGCAGCGCTTGCGACGCTCACCGAGATCGCGCGCGAAGTGGCAGAGATCCTCGATCTCGATGAGCTGCTGGGCCGGATTGCCATCCTCACGAAGCGCATCATCGACTATCGCACGTTCGGCATCCTGCTGGTGAACGAGGAAAAACACGAGCTCGAACCGAAGGTGGCGCTGCAGTACGGCGAGAGGACGAGCATGCTGAACATCAAAATCGGCGAGGGGCTCGTCGGGTACTCGGCTCTCCACAAAGTGCCGTTGATTGTCGACGACGTCTCGAAGGATCCGCGTTATATCAAAGTGCTCGATGACGTGCGGTCTGAGCTCGTGATTCCCCTGATGTCGAAGGACCGATGCATTGGCGTCTTCGATCTCGAGAGCCCGGAGTTGAACGCGTTCAACCAGCGCCATGCCGAGATCCTCGGCATTCTCGCTAGCCAGGCAGCGGTAGCGATCGAGAATGCGCGGCTGTATGAGACGGTGCGTGCGAGTGAGCTTCGGCTGGAGCGGGAGATCGAGTTCGCACGGCGCGTGCAAACCGCGCTGATGCCGGTCGAAGCGCCGAAGAAGCCGAAGGGAATCGATCTGGCGGCGCGCTTCGAGCCGGCGCGGCAAATCGGCGGGGACCTGTACGATTTCCTGACGCCCGATCCCAGCACGCTCGTGCTTGCTGTGGGGGACGTATCGGGCAAGGGTGTCCCGGCAGCGCTCTACGGCGCGTTTGCCGGCGAGCTCGTCCGCTCCCGCACCTTCCGCCGGCGTTTCACGAATCTCCGGTCAAGCCCGTCGGGAGTGCTGGCGTCGATGAACGCGATCCTTCACGAGCGACGGCTCGAAGAATACTTTTGTACCTTGTGCTATGCGTCGTTCGACTTCAAGAAGCGCCAATTGGTGATCGCAAACTCCGGCCTGCCCTATCCGATCAGGCGCAGCGATGGAACGTCCCAGCCAATTCAGCTCCCTGGCGTGCCGCTCGGAGCGTTCCCGAACACGACGTACGAGGAGCTCACGTTCGACCTGAAGGCGGGGGATCTCTATGTGTTCTGCACGGACGGGATCTACGAAGCCGAAGATCATTTCGACCGCGAATTCGGCGCATCTCGTCTGATGAAGGTCATCGATCGGCTTGCCAATCAGCCGGCGCAGGCGATCGTGGACGGAATCTTCGAGGCGGTGGAGGGCTTTCGCAGGGACGGCCCCGCCGCAGATGACATGACGGCGGTGGCCCTGCGGATTACGACTTAGTTTCTCCTTATGTCCAGATCGCGCTCTTCCAGGTGCAGCCCCAGCGGCATGCCGCTGAAGACGGCGATATCGCGGACGACGCCTTTGACCCTCACATGGCTGCCCCTCACCGGCGTCCGGTTGCCGCCGCGCGAAAGCACGGTCATTTCCCCCGTCCCGTCGTCCACCTTGTAGATCTTGAACGGCACGAGCTTGGTACCCCACGAGCTCGTCACCGTCCCATCGAGCGTGACCGTGCGATCCGCGTAGTGTCCAGCGTTGCGCTGTACGTCGGCGATATCGGGACGGCGCAGAGTGCCGGCGCAGCCGGACACCACAACCGACAGCGCAAGTACCGCAAAGGCGCGATCCATGATCTTCATAAAGATTCCTCCGGGGGCCGAGCGTGCGATGCAGGCCCGCAGGAAGTAATCCAAAACCTGTGCCGTGGGCAGACGCTCTAAAACGTTGATTTCATAGGCGGAATCGTCACAGTACGTAGACGCACTGTCCTCAAACCGCCTTTCGAAGCCGCGAGCTAGGCTTGGGCTGCGGTTCTAGCCGGATGGGCTATCGCAGGGGGCGACACCAGGGTCGCGAGCTGGGAGGCAAAGATCGTCGCGAGGGACTGGAAGGCTTCGTCCTTCTCCGAACCATTCTTCATTTCTGCTGAGAGCACGCCGATGCAGCCGTCAGCCGTGATCAATGGGGCAACTAGGGCGCCACTAGTGCCGCTATCGCCGGCAACTGTACGTATCTCGGCGGCTCGATAGGCAGCGGCGACAGCGTTGCCGGCATCGCGCGGGATGGCGCCCATTTTCGCCACGACTTGATCGGCATAGCCATACGACATCGCAGGACGCAGCTCGTCGCCCGCCGGATCGGCCACCCAGGCGATGATGCCCGATGCCTCCAGTACCCTGGCCGCGCGCTCGAGCACGGCGGGGAGCTGCTTGCTCTCGGTGATCCGAGCGAGCTCGCCGCAAAGCCGTGCCGTGGTGATGAGCTTCGGGGTGATCGCGGCCTTCGCGCGAGGCAGCGGCGCTTCGAACCTGACCGGTTCGATCACTGGTGCCACGACTTGCGGTTGCGCATCGGCCCGCGGTGCCGGGACCGCGAAGGCCAGGGCACACATGAGCAGGAGAAGACCGCCCACCGCAGCCCCAAGAATGGCGAGCTGGCGTCTGCGCAACTGGGCGACGTCGCCGGCCCGCGCCTGCAGTTCCTCGTTCAGCGCCGCGCCGATCTGTGTTGACGCGGTCGCCGCCGATTCGAGGCCATCGGAGAAAATCAAATCGGCGGCCAGCAGTGAGTTGCCGCTCGTGACGAATTCCTTCACCCGGTTGTCGAGCGTGCGGAAATTCTCCAGTGCCGCTGCGGCCGACTCGAACGCTGCACGAGCGCTCGGCGCGGTGAACGACGCCGCAAGATCGGCCATCTGCGCCTGGAGCGTCGGCAGCAGCTTCGCGACGTGCATCATCCAGAATGCCTCGCCCTGACCGCGAGCCACGTAAGCAGCCTGGCCGGCCCGGACGTCGGCAATCGTGGCGCTCAACGCTTTCGCCTGCTCGCGCAGCGAATCAGCGGACGACCGCTGAGAATTGATCCTGGTGTCGAGGTCGTTCAGAAAGTACGCCGCCGCCGTTGTGATCGCCACGCCAAAAACGACGATCAGGACGCGTATGAGGCGTGAGTTCATCGAGGCGCCCAATATAGCAAAGGGCCCGGCAATAGTACAGTTTTTTTAGAAGGTCGGCAGGTACGGCGTGAGGTACTGCGCGATGATCGTGAACTTGTTGGTGAAGATCAGCACACCAACGATGACCATGAGCACGCCGGAGACAACCTCGATGGTGTGATAGTGCTTGCGAATCCGAGCCGAGGCGGCGAGAAACTGATTGATCGCGAGCGACGTGGCGATGAAAGGGACTCCAAGGCCGGCGGAGTAGACGGCCAGCAGCTCCACGCCCTGGCCAACCGTGTCCTGGCCCGCGGCGACGAATAGGATTGCGCTCAGGATGGGACCGATGCACGGAGTCCAGCCGAAGGCAAATGCGACGCCGACCAGGACTGCTCCGAAGAATCCCGCCGGCTTCTTCTTCGGCTGCACGCGCTTTTCGCTGTACAGCCATCCGATGCGAAGCACGCCCATCATGTGCAAGCCGAACAGGATGATGATGCCGCCGGCGATCTTGCTGAGCAGCGCCAAATGCTCCATCAGGAGCGAGCCAAGCGCAGTCGCCGATGCGCCGAGCGAAATGAACACCATCGAAAATCCGAGCACGAAGGCGATCGACATGAGCACCGCACGACGTTTAGTTCCGGCTGGGGTTGGCGCGACCGCGGCACCTGTCCCACGCATCTCCTCCAGCGTCACCCCGGAGACGAACGACAGATAACCTGGGATGAGCGGAAGGACACACGGAGAGACAAACGAGAGCAGTCCGGCGAGAAACGCCGCGAACAGCGAAACTTCTTCTGTCATCCGACAGGCTTCAGTTTGATGAAGCCAGGGGCAGGCGGGAGCGAGCTGGGATCGAGAGCGCCTTTCACCGGAGGTAGATCCTTGAACAAGAAATCCCATTTCCACCGCTCAGACGGATTGGACGCCTCCAGCCACGCGCGTGCCGGCACCGGCCGGTTGAAGACCATCTGGCGCAGTGTCCCATATGCCTCCAGATGGGTGAGCTCGGCCGCGATTTCGGTGCGTGCGCGATCCGGCGCCGCAAGCGTGATGCTGAAGAGCATCGCGAAATTTGAAAGGATGAGGCAGTCATCCTGCGCATCACCCGGTGCGGCGAGCACGGCGGCTGCTCCCTGCACCCGACCTTGATCGTTGGTGTAGGACCCGTCCTTCTCGAACGAGGTCGAGCCGGGCAGTACGAAGTCGGCCGCGGCCGTCAGCTCCGAGAGCACCACCCCCTGCACGATCAGCAGCGGCAACCGCCCGCTCTCGCGCGCGGCGATGATCCACGAGACGTCGCCCATCGATCCGGGTGGTCCGGGGTCTAGCACGTAGAGCGCCTTCACCTCTCCGCGCTCGATTGCGGCCTGCAGATCCGTGAGGTCCGGCGGCGCGAGGGTGGCCGCGGGGCTGATTAGGCCGAGGTCGCGCGCGCCGCTGACATTCGGTGCGTCAATGGACGGCACTCTGAACGTCGTACCGGCGGGCTGGGCCTTCTCGCTCGCTTTCCACGTGACCGAAATCGAGGCGCTCGTGCCGCTCGCCAGCTGCTTCAGCACGTGCAGCTCCTCGAGCGAGGCGTGAGCCGACGTGAGGAACGCAAGTCCGGGCGTCGGGCCGACGGTGAGACCGGCTGGCGCAAGCAAAGGCTGCAGGCCTCGCCACACATCGTGCCAGGAGACCGGCTGCTGAACGCCGTTCGCCGCGCGAACGAGAGGCTGCGTCAGGCGGCGATCGCTTTCGACCCAGTGATAGTCGAAACGGCCAATGTCGCAGATCCAATAGCCGTTGACCTCAGGATTGAAGCGCGGGGTGACGCGCGCCATCTGCGCCGCGCGCGCCCACTCAGGCTTGGCTTTGATCCAGACCGTGGTGCTGCAGCCTTTCGAGCAGAACGTGCAGATTGTGTCCCCCGCCAACGGGTTGTCCCACGGCCGCGACTTGAATCGATAGTCGCGCGTCGTAATGGCGCCCACCGGACACACGTCCATCAGGTTTCCGGAGAGGAGCGAGTGCACCCCCTCCTCCTTGTACGTCGCGATTTCGCTGCCGGCGCCGCGGTCGGTAATGCCGATTTGCGCGTCTGCATCGACGTCGCGCATGAACCGGATGCACCGCGTGCAAAGGATGCAGCGATTACGGTTGAGCATGAGCGTCGGGCCGAAGTCGACGTCAGCCTCGACTCCCTGGCCGTCGAAGACACGCCGCGGAAAGTCCATCCGGCTGCGGTCCGGGCCGAACTCATACGAAAAATCCTGAAGTGGACACTCACCGCCCTTGTCGCACACGGGGCAGTCGAGCGGATGGTTGATCAGCAGGAACTCGAACACCCCTGCGCGCGCCTCGACGACATCGGGCGTCTGCGTCTGCACGATCATGCCGTCGGTGCACACCGTCGAGCACGACGTTTGCAGCTTGGGCATCTTCTCGATCTTGACGATGCAGACGCGGCACGAGCCGTCGACGCCGAGCCCGGGGTGATAGCAGTAGTAGGGAAGCTCGATGCCGTTTTCGAGAGCTGCTTGGAGAACCGTTTTGCCCTTCGCGACGTTGAGCTCCCGCCCGTTGATGGTGATTTTCACCGTGTCCATGCTGGATAATCTTATCTCACGAAAACCACGGGAGCCGCTTTGTCGTCGTTGGCCTCGACGCCGCGCAAGGCGCCCGAAACCGGAATGCGTTGCGTGGTCACCTGTTCGGTGAGCGGGACAACGATGTCGGTCGACGAGCTCGCGTACTCGAGTGTCACCGTCACCGGCACGTCGAAGATCTCGCCGACCTGTTCGAACCGCACGGTGATCGCGTCTGGCTCAGAGGTGTAGCTGAATTTGATCCTGGGCAGGGAAGACCCGTAGATCCACCGGTCGAAGAAACGATCGAGGTCGCGCCTGGATTCGGCCTCAAAGGCCGCCTTCACGTCTTCGGTGCCGGCTTTTTTGAATCTCCAGGTCGAATAGAAACGGCGCAGGCCCCTGAAAAACATGTCGTCGCCCATCAGCCGGCGCAGCATGTGAAGCGTGAGCGCGCCCTTGTTGTAGACGAGCGCGCGAAACACCCGCCCGTCGTTACGGAGGTGGCCGAGGCGATATCCGAGGTAGACGGGTCCTTGGTCGGATCGAGCGAGCGTCCAGCGCGCCATCTGGCTCACAATCGACTCGAAGACCTCCTCCTTCTTCGCGTGTTCCGCGTAGAGCGCCGCGAAGTACTGCGAGAACCCTTCGCTGATCCACTGCTCGTGATAATTCTTCCATCCGACGGCGTGCCCCCACCATTGATGGGCGGCCTCGTGCGCCACAAAGAATTCCGGGAAGCCCTCGAAGTGCGCCGGATCCGAACGCCACAAGACCGGAGTCGACGGTGGCGGGTGACTCAGCGCTGCGAAATACGGCGGACTATGACCTCCCGGCTGGTTGCGCTCGACGACCGCGACCGTGAAGCTCTGATAAGGGACGTCGCCCAGTAGCGAGCCGTAGAACTTCATCACGCGCTGCCCCTCGTCGAACACCTCGCGCGCCCGGCGCTGCAACATGCTGCTCGACTCGACATGGAAGTCGCCAAAGGTGTACGCGACGCCCGCCAGCGGCGTGGTGTTTTCTTCTGGCAGAGCGATGGAGAAGGAAGCGCTGTCGACATGCTCGAACCGGCTGGTCGCCCAGCCGAGATAGCGCACTGGCTGGGTGGCGCTGAAGCGGTACTCTTTCCACGGCCCGGTCTTGCCGGTGGGCGGCAGCAGCTTCGGGTACCCCTCATCGAGTGTTCCGCTCGCGACCGTCGAAAACATCTCTGGAACGCGCAGCCGCATGGTGGCGGTCGCGTAGTCGGTGACCTCCCCTTGGGGATACCAGCCGGAACGGCCCGTGTAGATGTAGCTGGGTTGCAGCGGGGTGGTAAAGACCTCGTCGAGCTGCATGCGCAGCGCCTCGCGCTCGGGCGGTACCGCTGGAAGCCGTCCACCATAGGTGAGCTCGAGGTCGAGCAGCGCGTTCGGAAGGAGGGGCTGGGGCAGATTGATAATCACGTCCTCCTGGCCGCTGACGCGCAGTGCCATCAGGTAACCCAGCTTGCGGCTCGTGACGGAGCGCACGACCAGCGGCTCGGCGAGTTTCAGGATCAACGACGAAATGGCCCCTTGGCGCGGCGTTACCAGCAGCGTGGCCTTGCCGTCAATCCACTCGCGCCGCGGATCGAAGCTTGCGTCGATGTCGTAGTGGACGATGTCGAAGGTTGCGTTGTCGTCTTCGCTGAAAAACGGACCGCGGGCGGCCAGTCTCTCCTTCGAGGGGTAGATCGCGATCGTGCGGTTGCGGGCTCGATCGAAAAAGCGGATATCTTCGGGGTCCGCGACCGATCGCATGTACGTCAGGTGCGTTTTGTCGGCCTGCATTTCCGCCACGAGATCGCCGTTTCTCGGCATGACCGACCATTTGTCGCGGCTCAGATCGGCGAGCTCGATGCCGTACGAGTTCGGGAGATTCTCCTGAAAAATAGCCTCGGCTCTCCGGAGATCGCGCGGATCGACCGCGCGAGGCTGAAAAGTGGTGATGTCGAGGAGCCGATCGAATTCGGCGGGATGCGCGCGGAGATAGAGGGAGGAAAATCGTCCGTCGTGCGCGTCGGCTCCGCTGTAGATTCGAACCTGACCTTTTTCGGACTGCGGCGTCGGTGAGAACGTCATGACTCCACGGCCGAGGATGACGATACCGGTGATGCCGGCATCGGTTTCGGCCATGAACGCAACGCCGCTCCGTACTCGAAGCTCGAAATCCTCTGCGCGGAGCGACAGGTCGGTGACCGTGCACTGTTTGTCCGGACTCAACGAAAGCCGGTACAGCCCCCGCACGGTGGTCAGCACGTTGAGGCCTGCGACGTACCATTGGGCTTCGTGCCGCCGCACGTTGATAAGCAGCGTGCCGATGCGACCATTTTTGCCAGACTCGACGAGCGCGTCGACGTAGACATCGAAGTCTTCGCTCTTCGCATCCGCATTTTCCGCACGCAGGCGCTCGCGGACGACCGCGCGCGTAACGCCCGGCTGCAGCCACTCATCGAGAAATTCCTGGCTCGTGCTGGCTGGGGCGATGGGCAGCATCAGCGCTCTGTATGCATTTGCGTCGCCCGCTTCGAGCGCCCGCTCGAGCTCGCGGAGGATTCGCGAAATGCCGTCGCTTGCCGACGTGTTCTGTGCACCCACAGACGCTGGAATGAGGAGCGCGAGTGCGAGAAATAACACTCTCACACGAGTATTAGACCACGGCGGACTCGCCTAAATCAGCCCCAGTTCTCTGCCGACTTTTGCGAAGGCA
The DNA here is from genome assembly GCA_035281225.1 of Vicinamibacterales bacterium. Lineage (GTDB taxonomy): Bacteria > Acidobacteriota > Vicinamibacteria > Vicinamibacterales > JAMQPK01 > JAMQPK01. Next base: position 90,207 of record DATEEI010000123.1, on the reverse strand, counting down.
TCGAGCGCCGACTGCAGGTCCGCTTGCGTGTGGGTGGCGGTGACGATCGTGCGAACGCGAGCCTTGTCGCGGGCGACGGTGGGGAATCCGATGCCCTGGGCGAATACACCTTCCTCGAAGAGGCGGTCGGACAGGCGCATGGCGATCACCGCGTCCCCGACGATGACGGGAGTAATGGGGCTTTCGCTCAGACCGGTATTGAAGCCAAGGCTCTGCAAACCGTCTTTAAAAAACCGGGTATTGCTCCAAAGCGTGTCGATCAACTCCGGCTCTTCGATCAGCACGTCGAGCGCTGCGAGGCATGTGGCGGCTACCGACGGCGGGTGCGACGTCGAGAAGAGGAACGGCCGGCCGCGATGCTGGAGAAATTCGATCAGGTTCCTATTGCCGGCCACGTAGCCTCCCAGAGCTCCGATGGCTTTCGATAGCGTCCCCACTTGGATGTCGACGCGTCCGTGCAGTCCGAAATGGTCGATCGTTCCCCGCCCGTTCTGTCCAAACACTCCGCTCGCATGCGCATCGTCCACCATCATGATGAGGCCATGCTCTTCGGCCAGATTGCAGAGATCGGGCAGCGCACCGAGGTCGCCGTCCATGCTGAACACCCCATCGGTGATCAGCAGCTTTCGACCCGCCGACGGCAACCCCCGAACGATCTCGCGCGCGGCTTTGCCGTCGCGGTGAGGGAAGACCTTGATCGACGCGCGGCTCAGCCTCGCGCCATCGATGATGCTGGCGTGATTCAGCTCGTCGGAAATGACAAAGTCGTCCTTGGAGAGAATGGCCGCAACCGTTCCCGCGTTGGCGGCGAATCCGCTTTGGAACACCACCGCCGCTTCCGTCTTTTTGAACGCTGCGAGACGGCGCTCCAGCTCCACATGAATCTGCATCGTCCCCGCGATCGCACGCACGGACCCGGTGCCGACGCCGAGCTGCTCCAGTGTCGCCAGCGCTTTCTGCTTGAGTTTTGGATGCGTCGTGAGGCCGAGATAATTGTTCGAGGAGAGGTTGACGACGTCGCGGCCGTCGACGCGTGACCGCGCAGCCTGTTCCTTGTCGAGCACCCGCAGGTGGCGGTAGAGGCCCTGTGCTTTCAGTGCCGATAGCTCATCGCCGAGAAAGGCAAGAGGATCGTTGCGCATGGAGTGCTGGTCAATTATCGCAACGAGAAAACCGCATCGCCATCGAATTCCGCAATTGGCTTTGCTCCATGCTCGGCGAGCCACTGTGATATCGCCACAGCTTCCCCATCTTTGTACAGACGATGATGCACCACCGCGTGTGTCGCGCCATCTTCGAGCAACGTCTTCCACGCGAGATCGGGACTTTCGAGCGGGTGCCGCAGTAGGACTCCACGGAGGTTGTAGCTGAGGGGAAACATGCCACTGTATCCATTCAAAAGCGGGTGCCAGTGGTTCGTCGAATAGAACATGTACCGGACTTCGTAGCCCCATTCGCCGAATGGAAACTCCACAAGGACGGTGCCGGGCGCGGGGAGCGTCTTCAGAAAGCGATAGACGGACGGGATCTCCGTGCCCGTGTATACGCGTGGCGGCGGCGCGAGGTAGCCGCCCTCCGCTGCGCTGCCGTTGATGATGATGGGAGCGGCATACGATTCGCTCAGCACGAGCACCGCGAGGAGCGCCGTGATGGCACCGCCGCGGCGGAAGCGCCGCTCGATGACCGCCGCTCCAAAGCCTGCCGTGGTCGCGAGGAACAACATGGCGATCATCGCATAGCGCGCCGGCACGCGCAGCCCGTCGAAGCCAGGCACATGTGCATAGAGAAGCGAGTAGGGGCCTGTCTCTCCAATGAGGCGGCCGGCCGTGCGGATGTGCGGGCCAAGCGACAGCACGAACGCTGCAGCGACAGACAGCGCCGCGAACATCGCAACCGTTCCGAGCCACGCGCGCGCAAACAATCGAGCGCGAGGCGATACTGCAAGGAGCAGGATGAGGACAAGAGCCAGCACGAGCGACGGACGGCCGATGCCTCTCACGCTGATCGGAAGTGGCCCGATACGATCGATTCGGCTTCCGGTAAAGACCAATAGCAACAACACCGCGTACGCGGCGAGGATGCCGAGCAACAGATAGACGAAACCGTTGAGGCCTCGTACCGACGTCACGGAGTCGCGTGACGTCTTCCACGCCGATCGCGCGCAGGCCGCCACTCCGACGGCCGCCAGCGCGAGCGCCGTCAAAGTAGGAAAGAGATCGCCCTCTGGTTTGGGAAACGCGCGCATCGTCCGGCCCCACATGTGGGATTCAGGCGGCGCCGTCCAGTAGCTGTAGACATCGGCGGAGTACGTGAGGACTTCGGCCAACGTGCGCGCCGGCGAGCCGAGGCGTCGCAGCTCGAGGTAGGGCCAGAGGAACGGCAGCGTCAGCAGTGTCACAGCAGCGGCGGTCGCGGCCATAACGCCCCACACCCGCGTGTCGCGCCACAATTTCCGTGTCGCGATCTCGAAGACTGCGTACGCCGCCACAAACGGCGAGAAGTAGAAGACGAAATAGCCGTTCGAGAGATTCTGCGCGACCAGCGCTGTGCCCGCACCGATCAGCGGCAGGCGCGTCGACCGCCCGTACGTATAGGCATCGAAATGCCTTCGCAGCCCATAAAGCGCAAACGGCATCCACTGCGACGAGATGACCTGCAAATGGGCGAACTGCGGTACTCGGTACGGTGCGAACGCGTAGATCGTGCCGGCAACGAACCCCGCGCGTGCGCTGCCGGTGACTTCGCGCACAAATAGGAATGCGCCGAGGCCCGACAGCACGAACGTGGAGAGAAACAGCAGATTGTAGGCAAGGATGATGTTTCCGGTCAGCGCGTAGACCGGAAGGATCTGGACTGCCTGCGCGAACAGATGCTCGGAGTAGGCGAGCGTCAGCCGCTCAGGATGAAAGATGTTAGCGTTCCAGAATCCCCTGAGCGCGCCGAAGTCGCCCGACAGGAATCGCAGAAGGTGATCCGCATCCCACGCGAGAATCCACGCGTTCAGCAACGAATCGCCCAGATCCCACGGGATGTCCCGGGTGAGACCGGCGGCGAGAGGCCACGTGAACGCGAGGGCTATCGCAAGGTAGAGCGATGCTGCAGCGAGTCCAGAAGGACCGGCCCTACGGAGCTGCACAGAAGCTTCGAGTGAAGCCTGCAATCAGATCCCAGATCTCGTTGAGCTGCGAAGGCGGCGCCAGCGTCACCATGCGGAAGTAACCGTCTGCCGGATCCATGCCGAAGCCAGACCCGTGGACGCACAGCACGCCGGTGGCATGGACGAGCTCGATGATGAAGTCGGCGTCGGTCTTGCCCTGCGGCAGCGCGACCTTCGGCATCGCGTAGAACGCCGCGCGCGGCTTGATCGACGTAAAGCCGGGAATCGCCGTGGCGCGCTGATGGACGAGGTCGGCACGCTCGCGCAAGGCCGCGCGGAATGCCGGCTGATGGGAACGATCGCCTGTCAGGGCGGGCACGATGGCGCGCTGCATCGGCATCGTTGCGCACAGCCGCCCTTCGGCCAGCTTCGTGATGGCGGCGAGCACATCGTTCAGACGATCCCCGCCACCAACTGCGAGCCAGCCGGTCCGCCATCCCGGTGCCAGGTAACCCTTTGACAATCCGGACAGCGAAATAACAGGGGCCTCGGGATCGAGCGATCCGATCGGCGCGACGGGGCCGTCGAAGGCGACATCCTGATAAATCTCGTCGGCAATCATCGGCACATTGTGTCGATCGGCGATGTTCAGCAGCTCGCGCCTGACGGAGATCGGGTACGCACCGCCCGTCGGATTGTTCGGGTCGTTCACCACGAGCGCTTTCGTCCGCGGCGTGATGAGACGGCGGATCTCGTTCGGATCGGGCTGCCAGCCGTTCGATGGATCGGTGCGGTAGTAGATTTCGCGGGCGCCGATCTTGTGCAGAATCGCCGTGTAAAGAGGATACGTCGGGAGCGGCACGAGCACTTCGTCGCCTGGATCGGCGAGCGCGGTGAGCACGAAGTCGATCCCTTCCGAAGAGCCGGCGGTCAGGATGATGCGATCGGCATCGATCGACCATCCACGCGATGTGTTCTCGGCAGCCACCGCCTCGCGCGCGGGCAGAAGGCCTCCCGAAGGCCCGTAGCCGTTCTCGCCATCACGCAGCGATTTGTGCACGGCCTCGACCATGTGCGCGGGCGTCGCGAAGCCGAATGCCACCGGATCCCCGGTGTTCAGGTAATGAATTCGCTTGCCCGCGGCTTCGGCACGGCGCGCCTCCGCTACGACGCGGCGGATCGAATAGCTCACGCCGCCCATGCGGCTCGCTGGCGGAATCATCGCGGAGGTCCTTGGGGTCCCCATGAGGGGGAGTTTAGCAAAAGGGCAGAGGGCAAAGGGCGGAGGGCAGAGGGAAGGGGGCAGAAATCTGGTAGCTGGCAGCTGGTAGCTGGCGGCTGTTCTGCGCTAGAGTGCCTGCATGGCGATACACAAGGAGATAACCGTACGATTGGCCAACAGTCCCGGTACCATCAGCCGCGTGGCTCAGGTGCTCGGCGCCGAACGGATCAACATGCTGGCGATGACGGTCGAACCGTCGGGCGCCCTGCGGATGGTGGTCGACAATCCTCTGCACGCCGCGGCGACGCTGCGTGAGCAGCACTATCAGGTTGAGGAATGCGACGTGCTCTACACCTCCATGCCCAACGAGCCGGGATCGCTCGCTCGCGCGCTGAAGCTGCTGGCCGATGCCGGCATCAACGTCGAGTACGCCTACGCCAGCGGCATCGATCGCCTGCCGATGGTCGGGGTTGTCATCGGCGTGAACGATGCGCAGCGGGCCTCGTACGCGACCGGTATCTGAGCAGAGTCATCGATGCGACTCTTCATTCCTACCATGGATGCGTTTTTGGTCGAGTTCGATACCGATGGGCGCATCCGGCTGGAGAAGGATGGCTGGTCGGCGCCCTCGGTGCAGGAACGGCGCGCGATTATCCACGCCGCCAAGGATGAGCTCGAAAACTTGAAAGAGCTCCTGGCGGTGCTCGACGTGAAGTCTGCGTGATAGAATCCCGCGATTTTGGGTCTTCCGTAAAAAGCTGGTGGAGGCAGGCGCCATGAAGAAATTTCTCGCGTTCGCGGTCGTGGCTGCGGTGTCGGCAACTCTCCTTGCGCAGAATCCGCCTGCGGCGCCCGCAGGCAAGGGCAGCGGCGGCAGTGGAATGCCCCAGGGCGGGCGGGGACCGATCAAGCTCCTGCTCATCACCAAGGGACATGGTTTCGAACGAAACCCGTACTTCCAGATGTGGGACGCCCTCGGCGAGACCGTCACCTGGACGCACGTGGAGCATCCCGCGGCCGACCTGATGATGACGCCGCAGTACGCAAAGAACTTTGATGTGTTGGCCTTCTTTGACCTCGGCGGACCCGGCGGGCCGACGACGACGTGGGACGGCAAGCCGATCGAAGGACATCTCTCGAGCAACAAGCGGCTGTACCCGAACCCCTCACCCGAGTTGAAAACGGGCTTCCGCGATCTGCTCCGCCAGGGCAAGGGGATGGTTTTTCTGCACCATGCCTCGGCAGCCTGGGTGCATACGTGGCCAGAGTACGCGGAAGTCGTCGGTGGTGCGTGCGATTGGTCCGCGAACACGACGATCCGCGGTATCGACATGCCAAATCATCTGGCCGCCGGTTCCACACCGCAGCACATCACGATCGTGAATCCGAAACATCCAATAGCGGAGGGGCTCACTGATGGCTTCGACCTCATCGACGAGGCGTATGCCTGCGCCTGGTTCGAGGATTCGGTGACTCCCATCGCGCGAACGGACTTCAGGCCGGCGGATCCTGCTCGATACCTCGGAACGAAATGGCCGTACAGCAACCTCAGCGCATGGGTGAAAGTGTCCGAGAATAGCCCCGTATTTTACGGACAGATGGGGCATGGTCCGAGCGCGTGGTTCAATCCGAAGTACCGGCAGTTCCTCACGAATGCGATCAAGTGGGCGGCGTCTCCGGAGGCGCTCGCGTGGGCGAAGGCAAACCCGACTCGCATTTTCAAGTGACATTATTTTTTGGAGACCTGATATGAAAAAGGGTTTGAACGCGGGTCTCGCCCTGGCGTTCGTCGTCTCTGCCATCACGCTTGCGTCCGTGCGCATCGCTGGTCAGGGCAGCGGGGCACCTTTGCCGCCGCTCACGAAGGCACCCGTGCGGGTGTTGCTGATCACCAAAGGGCATTCTTTCGATCGGCAGGGCCTGATGGAGTTGTTCGACAGGCTCGGGAGGGAAGTCGTTTGGACCCACGTCCAGCATCCCGCGGCGCAGGTGTTCTACAACCAGAAGAACGCGGCGAATTTCGATGTGCTGGCGTTCTACGATGCGCCCGGCCGCGTGAAGCGTCCGACCATGGGCAAGGACGGCAAGCCGACATTCGATGAAGTGCCGCCGGCGTCGAAAGTTGACTTTGCTCAGATGCTGATGGCCGGTAAGGGTTTGGTGTTCATGCATCATGCGATCTCTGCATGGACGCACAACTGGCCCGAATATCAGGAAGTGGTCGGCGGCGCCTGCGACTGGAGCAACGAGATCGTGCTGCGCAAGGAACCGTTCCCGGAGTCTGGTGCGTTCGGAGGCCAGAAGCAGCACATTACTGTCGTGGACAAGACGCATCCGGTAGTCGAAGGACTCGGCGACGGCTTCGACATCGTTGACGAGGCGTATGCCTGCCCGTACAACGAAAAGGACGTACACCCTTTGCTGCGAACGGACTACGTTCCGCAGGAGCCAGCGCGGTTTCTCGGGAAACGGCCTCACAGCAACCTCACCGCCTGGGTGAAAACCGCGGAGAACAGTCCTGTGGTCTGGATTCAGCATGGCCACAACGCGAGCGCGTGGACGAACCCCTCGTTTCAGAAGCTGCTGTTCAATGCAATCCAGTGGGCGGGATCGGCGGAAGCGCGGGCCTGGGCGAAGAAGAACCCCACCAAAATTTTCAGGAATGTAAAACCGCTGAGGACCGCGACGAACTAGCGAGCAAACCAGAAGATCAGAGGATTCGATCCCTGATCTTCTGATCGCGTGCCCTACTTGGCTGGTGGTGCGGCCGGTGCTGCGTCGACTGCCGGCATCGTCGGCGGATCCGGCTTGATAAACAATTCAATCAGCTGCACGGGCGCCGCGGTCTTGTTGGTATAGCCGTGGTTCTGCCCCTTCAGTATGTAATACGCCTGGCCCGGCACCATCGTGATGGCGGGATCCTTTTCAACGACGAGCTCGAGCGAGCCGGTGATCGGCACCAGCATATTGAACGTGACGTCGTTGTGAAGGTGCGGGCGGCGGACAGCGCCAGGCTGCAGCCCCACCTGAAGCACGCGGACGTGCGGGTTCTCGACCACGTTGAGGAAATTGACGCCAGGATCGGGATTACCAGTCTGGCCGACCTTCATACCGCCGCCGCTGCTGGCAGGAGCCGGTGCCTGGCTAGCCGGGGCTGGCTCCGCGGGCGCAGGTGGGGGTGTTTGGGCCATTGCGGATCCAGGTCCGAACGCGCCAATGACGATTGCCAAGCCAAGAACTCGTTTCAGCATTCACAGCTCCTTTGATGACAAACATAGGATGTCACACCTCAGTGGGTATCCGCCTCAGACGCGTTAAGCTTTCATCATGGACTTGATGAATCGCGTCGCCGTCGTAACGGGAGGCAAGCGGATTGGCGCCGTGGTGGCCATCGAACTGGCTCGCAAGGGCGCCGATATCGGCCTCTGTTACAACCGCTCACGTGCGGAAGCAGAACAGACCGCGACTGCCGTAGAGGCGCTCGGTCGGCGTGTCTTCGTCAAACAGGCCAACCTCACGAAGGCTGTGGAGTGCGAAGCGTTCGTCAACGACAGTGCCACGGCGTTGGGACGACTCGATGTGCTCGTCAACATGGCGTCGATCTACGTGAGCAAGCCGTTCAGCGAGCTGACGGTCGAGGAGTACGATGAGAACGTCGCCGTTGACATGCGATCGGCGTTCATCTGCTCCCGCGCGGCGTGGCCGCACATGCGCCGCAGCGGAGAGGGCCACATCATCAATTTCTCCGACTGGCTCTCGCGCAGCGGTCGCCCACGATACACAGGATATCTACCGTACTACGTCGCGAAAACGGGGGTCATTGGCTTGACCGAAGCGCTCGCGCTGGAGCTCGCCCCTGACAAGATCCGTGTAAACGCCATTGCGCCCGGGCCGATTCTCGCCCCGCCGGAGACGACCGACGAAGAGCTGGCGTCTGTTGAGAAATCGACGCCGCTCGGTTCCTGGGGCGGCGAAAAAGCCATCTCGGACGCCGTGTTGGCGTTGCTGGGCTGCGACTTCATCACCGGAGAGACGGTGCGTGTCGATGGAGGCAGGCACGTGCGATAACCGGTTCACGTTTCAGCCACGCCTTCGAAGAAATCGACGACACCGGTCTCCAGAGAATACTCGGCGCCTACGACGAGCAGGCTCTCCGTCTGGATCAGTTGCTCGAGGATCTCCGAGCCATGTCGAAGCTGACTTGCGGAGACGCGGACGTTGGTCCGAATCGCGTTGCGCACGAGCGCATCCGAATCCTGCCGAAGGTCTGTCGCCAGCAACACCTCGACCGATGGGCGAATGCGATCGACGATCGAACGCAGGTTGCGCGACTGAGTCTCCTTCGGTCGTGTGAGCTCTTCGAGGGTCGCGAGGACGGCTCCACACTGGGAGTGGCCCAGCACTACGACGAGCGGTGTGCCGAACCGCTCCGCTGCGAATTCGACGCTGCCGATCTGGGACGAGGCGACGATGTTTCCGGCAACGCGGATGACGAACAGATCGCCGAGGCCCTGGTCGAAGACGAGCTCGGCTGGTACACGGGAGTCGGAACATCCGAGGACGATCGCGAATGGCTCCTGACCTGCAGTGAGCTCAATGCGTCGCGTGTGGTTTGCGGGGACGTTGTCGCCGCGAATGCCTGCCACGAAGCGACGGTTGCCCTCCCGCAGACGTTCGAGTGCCTCCTGAGCCGAGATCACTCGCTCTTTACCGTCCCGCCCAATGCATCCGCCAGGCGCTTCTGTTCCTCGAACATTTCTTTCGGCACTCGCGGTCCAAGCGACTGAAAGTAGGCGGCCTGATCGACCGAGACTTCGGCCCAATCGCCGGGCTCGACCCTGAAGAGTGTCTCTAGAGCCTCGTCCGCGATGGTCAGCCCGGTGCGATCGATGGCGTCCGGCGTTGGCACGATGCCGATAGGCGTTTCCCTGCCTTTGGCGACACCGTCGCAGCGTTCGAGGATCCATTTCACGACGCGCAGGTTCTCGCCGAACCCGGGCCAGATATGCCTGCCGTGCTCATCAGTCCGGAACCAATTGACGCGGAATATTCGCGGTGGCGACGAGACCGAGCGGCCCATCTGGAGCCAGTGTTTGAAGTAGTCGCCCATGTTGTAGCCGCAGAACGCGAGCATGGCCATCGGATCGCGCCGGAGCACGCCGGTCTTGCCCGATGCGGCGGCGGTGGTTTCGGACGAGAGGGTCGCGCCGAGGAATACACCGTGCTGCCAGCCTTTGGACTCGCATACCAGCGGCACCCGATGCCGCCGCCGCGCACCGAAGATGATCGCGTCGAGCGGGACGCCGTTGGGATTCTCGAATTCAGGCGACAGCGACGCGCAGTTTGCAGCGGGCGTCGTGAAGCGGGCGTTCGGATGCGTGGCTTTCTCACTCGAGTCGGGCGTCCAGGGACGACCCTGCCAATCGAGCGCCTGAGCGGGTGGAGCATCGTCGTGCCCTTCCCACCATGGTGTGCCGTCTGGGCGCAACGCGGCGTTGGTGTAAATGGTGTCGCGCTGGATCATGTCGAATGCAGTGGGATTCGTCTGGCGGCTGGTGCCGGGCAGCACGCCGAAGAAGCCGCTTTCGGGGTTCACTGCTCTGAGACGTCCGTCGGCGCCCGGGCGAATCCAGGCGATGTCGTCGCCGACGGTCCACGTCTTCCAATCCGGCATCGATGGCGGTGGCACGAGCATCGCCATGTTGGTCTTGCCGCACGCCGAGGGAAACGCTCCGGCGACGTAGCGCACGGGGCCGTTCTTGTACCGGCAACCGACGATCAGCATGTGCTCCGCGAGCCAGCCTTCATCTCGCGCGCGGTAGCTCGCCAGTCGCAAGGCAAGACACTTCTTTCCGAGCAGCGCGTTGCCGCCGTAGCCGGACCCAATGGACCAGACGGCATTCTCTTCTGGGAAATGCACGATGTACCGGCGGTCGGGGCTCAGGTCACCCAGCGAATGCAGACACTTGGTGAAATCGTCGGAATCGCCGAGGTGTTCGAGCGCAACCTGTCCGACGCGCGTCATGACTTGCATGTTGAGCACCACGTAGCGGCTGTCGGTGATCTCCACGCCGACCATGGAATACGCAGATCCGGGAGGCCCCATCAGGAACGGCACGACGAACAACGTGCGCCCCTTCATCGATCCGCGAAAGAGCGGCACCAACTTGTCGCGAGCGGCGTCCGGCGCTATCCAGTTGTTGGTCGGCCCGGCGTCATCCTTCTCGGTCGTGCTGACAAACGTCAGATGCTCCGTGCGTGCGACATCGTGAGCCGCGCTGCGATGGAGGTAACAGCCTGGCAGCTTCTGTTGATTCAGCTCGATCAGCTCCCCGGTGGCGAGGCACTCTGCAATCAGTCGATCTCGTTCGGCTTTCGAGCCGTCGCAATAGACCACCGCGGACGGCATCGTAAGGGCCTGGATGTCCTCTACCCACTTACGAACAGCTGAATTCATCCGGCGATCCTATCGCAAAAGATTCTTCAGTGTGAATTCGAGCATCATCTGCCGCATGTGCAGTGCCAGCTGCGGCTCGCTCACGCCGTGGGGAGCTTTTGGATACATCATCATCTGGAAGCGCTTCCCGGCTTTTTGCAACTCGTAGGCGAACTGCGTCGCGTTCTGCGGGTGGACGTTGTCATCGAGCATGCTGTGAATCAGCAGCAGTTCGCCACTCAGATTTGCGGCGCTGAACCGCGGGGAGCTCTGCCGGTATCCTTCCGGATTGTCGTCCGGCAGTCCCATATAGCGTTCGGTGTAAATCGTGTCGTAGTTTCGCCAGTCGCTCACGGCCCCCTCCGCGATGCCCATCGTGAAGCTCTTGCTATGCGTCAGGGCGTACAGCGTGATGTACCCGCCGAAGCTGATGCCGGAGATCCCGATGCGCGACCCATCGACGTAGGCTTGTTTCTTGAGCCACGAAATGCCGTCTTCGATGTCGCGCAGCTCGGTTTGGCCGAAGCTCCTGTACAGCGGCCATGCCGACTGCATGCCCTTGCCGCTCGCCGTGCGGTTGTCAACCATCCAGACGATGATGCCCTGCTGGGCGAGGAGCTGGTGGTACATGATGTTGGAGCCGGTCCAGGCGTTGAGAACCTGCTGAGAATGCGGACCAGCATAGGTGAATTGATAGACCGGATATCGCTTCGAGGGGTCGAAGTTCGACGGCTTGATCATCATCGCTTCCATGACGAAGCCGTCACGCGTTTTCACCTGCAGCAGCTCCGGTTTCGACAACCGGTACTCGGTCAGCGACGCGACCGGGTTGGCATGAACGATCCGAACGGTCTCGCCGGTAGCGGTCTGGTGCAGGCGAACCTGCGGCGGTGTCGTCACGTCGCTCCAGGAATCGAGAAAGAGCGTCCGCGAGGGGTTGAGAAACGGAAGATGGCGTCCATCCTGTGTGGAAAGGCGCCGGAGCCCGGTGCCGTCGAGATTGATTCGGAATGGGTCGAGGCCGACGGGACTTCGGGCGGTTGCGTCGAAGAAGACGGCCGTCTGGGCAGGGTCGAGGCCGTGCATCCGGCGGACTTCCCACTCGCCAGACGTGACTTGCCGGATCAGAGAACCCCCGGCGGAGTAGTGATAGAGGTGGCGCCACCCGCTTCTTTCGCTGAGCCACAGAAACGATCCGTCCTTCAACCATACGGGATCCGCGCTCGCGTCCTGCCACCGCTCAACCCAGGTGCGGCTCGTTTCTCTCAGTAGCGTCTTCACTGCACCCGAAGCGACATCCGCCCGATTCAAATCGAGCCACGTCTGCTGCCGATTCTGGATCTGATAGACGACCGCGCGCCCGTTCGGGTCCCAGGCGACGCTGACGATGAGGAAGTCGGAGTACTTGGACGTATCGATCCAGCGAGGAGGGCCGCCCGACCGCGCGACAATGCCGAGCCGCGCGATGGGGTTCGGATCTCCCGCCTTCGGGTAGTTCAGGCGTTCGATTTCGGGATGGTACGGAAGGTCGTCCACCAGCGCGTACTCGGGCACCGGTGTCTCATCGAGCTGGATGAACGCAATGCTCGATGAGTCGGGGCTCCACCAGTAAGCTCGGTGCGTTCCGCGCCCGTACAGCTCCTCGGAGTACACCCAATCAAGGGTGCCGTTGAGCAGCTCGGCGTTGCCGTCGGTGGTCAGCGCACGTTCGATGTAGGGCGGCTCTTGCAGAACGTGGGGCGGGTCTTGAACAGCAAGACCCGCCCTACGTACGGCGGTTACGTAGAGATTGTTGTCCTTGATGAACGCGACCGAGTCCCCGTCCGGGCTGAACGTCACCTCGGATTTCTTGCCAGGCGAGCTCGTCAGGCGTGTGGCGGTCGCATTCGTGATGTCGAAGAGATATAGATCGGTGTCGATCGTCAACACGAGCGCGTCTCGTCTGGAGTTGAAATTCGACGGCCGTTGTCGTGCTACGTCCCGTGCGCCGGTTGGGGAGGCCCCGGCTTTGACGAGCGCCGATTCCAGTCGAGCAGTCGTGAAGAGAGGCTGGCTGCTGCCGGTGAGGGCCTCAACTCGAAGCCAGGCATTCCCAGACGCGGCGGCCGGCCACAAGAAGTGGGTATCGCTAAGCCACGGCCCCGCTTCCGGCGCCCATCTCATGTTAGCTTCGGGGCTGCCGTTGAAACGCTGCCATCCCTCGTAGCCGTAAATGTCCTCGACAGTCAGTGGCTTCTGCCGCGCGGCGACGGTCGTCCCGTACGGCTTCAGCCCGACCTCGAACGTCAGCAACAGCGCAAGCGCCGGCACGCGCGACCACGCGGAACGCAGTACCATACGGGCCCAGAATATGACAAAGCTGACTTTCATGGGGGCGGCGCGAACGGTCACCGGCTCCAAGCACCTTCTCGACATAGACGGGCGGAAGATTCTCGTCGATTGCGGGTTGTTTCAGGGCCTCAAGGAGTTGCGCCTACGAAACTGGGAGCCGCTTTCGGTCGATCCGTCTGATTTGTCTGCAGTCGTGCTCACCCATGCACACCTCGATCACACGGGCTACCTGCCGCGGCTGGTGGCGGATGGTTATCGCGGACGCGTGTTCTGTACGGCAGGTACGGCCGATCTGTGCCGGCTCATCCTGCCCGACTCGGCGCGGATTCAGGAAGAGGACGCGCGTGAGGCAAACCGGATGAGCTACTCGAAGCACCACCCGGCGCTGCCGCTTTACCGCGAATCGGATGCCTTTCGTGCGCTATCTCAGCTTCAGGCCGTCAGCTTCAACAAGCCGATGTCGCTGATCGACGGCGTGGAGATCGAGTTCATCAACGCCGGCCACCTGCTTGGGTCGTCGTTCATCAGAATGACGATCAAAGGAGGAGGCACGGTCCTCTTCGGCGGCGACCTCGGCCGCTACGGGCGTCCCGTGCTGCCCGATCCCTCAGCACCGCCGCAGGCCGACGTGCTGCTGCTGGAATCCACGTATGGGGATCGCATTCACGAGCCCGACGACCAGGGCGCACGCCTCGCAGCCATCATCAAAGACACGATCGGCAGGGGCGGCAAGGTGATTATTCCGGCTTTTGCCATCGGCCGCGTCGAGGAGGTGCTGCACTGGCTCAAGCATCTCGAGGATCGCGGCGAGATTCCAAAACTGCCGGTATTTCTCGACAGCCCCATGGCGCTTGACGCCCTGCGGTACTACTCGAATCGCGCAGGGGAGCTCGATCCGGATATTCAATCCGGCGACGAGATTCGCCGGTTCTTTACCGCTCGATTTCAACCGGTCTCGTCCGCTCAGCAGTCCGCCGACCTCGTGCGCTCGAGAATTCCCTCGATCGTGGTGTCGTCGAGCGGTATGGCGACTGGAGGACGCGTTCTTTACCATCTTCTGGGTGCACTGCCCGATAAACGAAGCACCGTGCTCTTTGTCGGCTACCAGGCCGCGGGCACTCGCGGCCGCCAGCTGGTTGATGGGGCGCGCGAGGTGAAGATCCGCGGGCAGTTCGTCGCGGTGAACGCGCGCATCGAGAAGCTCGACTCGATGTCGGCTCATGCCGATTCTCAAGAGACGCTGCGATGGCTTGGCGGTTTTTCAAGGGCGCCGAAAATGACCTACCTGGTTCATGGCGAGCCTGCGCCGATGGACGCGCTGAAGGAGACCATCCAGTCGCGGCTGCACTGGAATGTGCGCACGCCTAACCACCTGGAGCAAGTCGAGTTAAGCTGAGACGGTCGGTGATGTTCTCCTCGCGTCTGCGGCACGCGGCCGGCCGCAATCGGATTGCGCTCGCACTGGATGCGCGAAGGGCAGCCGGCCTGCCGGTCATCGACCTCACCTTGTCGAACCCGACGCAAGCCGGATTCATGTATCCCACGGATCTGCTACACCCGCTGGCCCACGAGCGCGCGCTGTGCTACGAGCCTCGGCCCTTCGGACTACCAGCCGCTCGCCAGGCGGTGTCGGAGGACTTCGCGCGCCGCGGAGTGCGCGTGCCGGCCAGCCAGGTGGTGCTGACAGCCAGCACGAGCGAAGCGTACTCGATGCTCTTCAAGCTGCTGTGCGATCCCGGCGATGCTGTGCTCGCGCCCAGGCCGAGCTACCCGCTGGTCGAGCATCTTACGGAGCTCGACGGCGTGTTTCTCGAGCAATACAGCCTCGAATTTCACGGGGAGTGGACGATTGACCCCCAGATCCTGCGCGAGAGGCTTTCGGTGCCGAGCCAGAGGCGGGTGCGCGCGGTCATCATGATCAATCCCAACAATCCAACCGGCTCAGTGACGAAGGCCGCCGAACTTGATGCGATCGCATCGCTGGCGGCTGAGCATGAGCTTGCCCTCATCTCGGACGAAGTGTTTGGCGACTACCCCATGGCCGAAGGAACGTGCGCCAGCGCCCTGGCGCAGCAGACCGCGTTGACGTTCGCGCTGGGCGGGCTGTCCAAATCAATCGGACTTCCGCAGGCAAAGTTGGGATGGATTGGGATCGGCGGCCCGGCGTCGCTGGTCGCGCACGCGACCGAGCGACTCGAAACGATCTGCGACGCGTATCTCTCAGTATCGACTCCGGTGCAGGCCGCCGCGGCCGAGCTGTTGAGCGCCGGCGCGACAGTTCGCGAGCAGATTCGTCGGCGGGTTCGTGAGAACTACGCCTCGATGGTCGAGTTCGTGTCTGCGCTCCCGTCCTGCACAGTACTTCCGGCAGAGGCAGGCTGGTACGCAATCGTGCAGGTGCCGGTCATCGAGCCGGAGGAAACGCTCGTTCTGGAGCTATTGGAAAGAACAGGAGTGCTCGTCCACCCCGGGTTTTTCTTCGATTTCGAACGCGAGGCGTACCTCGTGATGAGCCTGCTCCCCGAGAGGGCGGTCTTCGAGCATGCGGTGCACGCGATCGTTCAGGAGATCGGACGGATTCGATGACGCGTCCCGTGCGCCGTGCCGGCATTAGCGTGCCGCTGTTCTCGCTACGTTCGACCCGAAGCTGGGGAATTGGCGAGATCGGCGACATCCCGGCGGCGGGAGCCTGGCTGCGCTCGGCCGGCCAATCGGTGCTACAGATACTTCCGTTGAACGAGCTCGCGCCTGACGAGTCGTCTCCCTACTCGGCCCTTAGCGCCATGGCCATCGATCCGCAGTTCATCAGTATGTGGCTGTTGGATGACGCGCCGGTCGTTCACGAGGTCATGGCGAATGAGATCGAAGTCGTCAGGAGCTCGCCGCGAATCGACTACGCGAGTGTGCGGGGTCTTAAGGCGCGTGCGTTGCGCGCATCGTTCGAACGGTTTCTTCAAACGGAATGGCTTCTCGAAACGGAAAGAGCCACCGCGTTCCGCGCGTATATCGTGCAGGAAACGTGGTGGCTCGACGAATACGCTTTATACAGGGCGCTGCGTGCAGAATCGGGAGAGCTGCCGTGGCCTGCATGGCCGGCGCCTGTGCGCGATCGCGAAGCGGCCGCGCTGGCTGAGGCCCGCACGCGACTCTCGAAGGACGTGCTCTTCTACCAGTACGTGCAATGGATTATTGAGGAACAGTGGCACGCCGTCAGGCGGGGCACAGATGGCGTAGAGATCGTCGGAGATTGTCCGTTCATGGTGACTCTCGACAGCGCAGATGTCTGGAGCCGCCGGGAGGAATTCATTCTCGATGCGTCCGTTGGGACGCCGCCGGATGCATTCAGCGAAACAGGCCAGGAATGGGGGTTGCCGCCCTACAACTGGAACGAGGCGCGGAAGAACGACTTCGCGTGGCTGCGCATGCGCGCACGGCGGCTGTCGAACCTCTACGACGGGTTTCGTGTCGACCATCTGGTCGGCTTTTATCGGACGTACGTGCGCCCTTTCGACGGGCGTACGCCGTACTTCATGCCGGCTGACGAGCACGAGCAACGCGAGTTGGGTGAGACAGTGATGCGCATCATGGCCGGGACGGGGGCGGACGTCAGCGTCGAAGACCTCGGCACGGTTCCCGATTTCGTGCGCGCATCGATCGCCGGACTCGGCCTGCCTGGATACAAAGTGATTCGATGGGAATCGGACGATCCGCTCCTGTACCCGCCGCTGTCAGTGGCAATGACGGGGACGCACGACACCGAGCCGCTCGCCGTGTGGTGGGAAACGCTGCCGCCGAATGAACGGCGGCGATTTGGATCTGAGTCGCCGGTGTTTGACGCGACCGTGCGCGATGGGATTCTCGCGCGCCTGTATCACGCAGGTTCCAACCTTGTGCTGCTGCCGATCCAGGATGTGTTCGGCTGGCGCGACCGCATCAATCAGCCGGCCACCATCAGCGAGACGAACTGGACGTACGTGCTTCCATGGTCCGTCGATACGCTGGCAGCCCAACCGGTTGTCTGTGAGCGTGTCGATCGGTTGGTGAAATGGAGTTATCAGACCGGCCGATGGAGCCCGCCGTTGGAGACAGACGATTGACGGTCATCGCGCGCGACGCTGCGTCCGGCCAGTGGCGCCTATTCGAACGGCCTCTTGAAATCGTCTCCGCAAGCCGTGTGGAAGACGTGCTTCCGGCACTCGAGAAAGTCGAAGCGGAATGCACGCGCAATGGACGCTATGCCGCGGGCTTTCTGTCGTACGAAGCGTCACCAGCCTTCGACAGAGCGCTCACGACGCGGCCGCCCGATCGCTTTCCGCTCCTGTGGTTTGGAATCTACAGCGATGCCGCCGCTCGTTCGCTGGAGGGCTTCCCGGCACCCTTGGCAACGCTTACCGATGAAGTCTGGACCCCTTCGGTGTCGGCGGCGCGTTATGCGGAGGTGTTCGAGCATCTTCAAGACCTGATCCGAAACGGCGATACGTATCAGGTCAACTACACCTATCGCTTGCGCACGCGTCTGAAGTCCGATCCGCTTGCCATGTTCCTTCAACTGGCGGCGGCGCAACGCCCGCCATTCGGCGCTTATGTCGATACAGGCGACTGGATGCTGTGCAGCGCTTCGCCCGAGCTCTTCTTCCATCGCGCGGGGACAACCATCGAGTCGCGGCCCATGAAAGGCACGGCCGCGCGCGGGCTGTGGTTCGCGCAGGACATCGAGCGCGCCCGGCAATTGCGCGAGTCGGACAAGGCGCGCGCTGAGAACGTCATGATCGTGGACATGGTCCGCAACGACCTTGGCCGCATCGCCAGGCCTGGAACCGTTCGCGTGACGAATCTCTTCGAGGTCGAACGCTATCCGACGGTGCTTCAGTTGACATCAACGGTGACGGGCGAGACGCAGGCCTCGCTGACGCAGGCCATGGCGGCCCTGTTTCCTGCCGCGTCGATTACGGGCGCGCCCAAGGCGCGGACAATGGAGATCATTGCGGACCTCGAATGTTCGCCCCGCCGGATCTATACGGGATCGATCGGCTTCATCGAGCCGGGTGGCCGGGCACAATTCAACGTGGCGATCCGCACGGTACTGGTCGAGGCCGCCACTCGCGAAGCGGAGTATGGCGTTGGCGGCGGCATCGTGGCAGATTCCGTGGTCGGTGATGAATGGGAGGAGAGCCGTGTCAAGGCGAAGGTGTTGGCGACCCTGCCTCCGTCGTTCGATCTGCTGGAGACGATGCTGTGGAGGCCCGATGCGGGCTATGTGCTGCTTGCGCGGCATCTGAAGCGGTTGCTGCAGTCAGCGGACTATTTTGGATTTCAGCTGGACCTGCTCGATGTGCGCGACCAGCTCGATCGGCTCGCGCTGGATCTGCCGCAGGTGCCACAGCGGATCAGAATGCTGGTGTCGCGCGGCGGAGCCGTGAGCCTATCGGCAACAGCCGTCGATGTCGACGAAGGGTTTTCTTCGGTGGCGCTTGCGGCGTTTCCGATCGACTCTGCGAATGTGTTCCTTTATCACAAGACGACAAACAGGCAGATTTACGAAGAGGCCGTCGCGGCACGGCCTGGATTCGCCGATGTACTTCTCCATAACGAGAAACAGCAGGTCACCGAATCGACGATTGCGAACCTGGTCGTCGAGATTGCCGGGGAGCTGCTGACACCGCCCATCGAGAGCGGGCTGCTGCCAGGCACGCTCCGGGCCCATCTCCTGGACGAGAGAAGAATCCAGGAAAGGACGATCACGGTGGATGAGATGCGGCAAGCCGATGCGACGTATCTGCTGAACTCGGTTCGCGGTTTTCACGCGGTAACGGTCGTTACAGAAGCGTGATTGCCCAGCCTGGCCTGTAAGTGGCTCTGCCTGAGACCTCGCTGTTTTCGGCCTGAAACACACGATCGCCGCTCGGCACGGATCTCGCTGTGCAGGGAGTCGTGGACGTGTCTGCCGCGAAATCCATGCCTCAGGAAGAGATCGTTTTCAGCGACGGGTTGGGCGATCGCCTGCTCGTCCGCGACGCCCTCGGCCGGCCGGTTCACGAGTCGTTGACACTACGGTCGGAGTTGTCAGCCATCCCTTCCTTCGAATTCGCGCTCAACGAGCGCCTTTGGCTGGTCGAACGATTCGATCACCCGGCCTTCGTCACGATTCGCAATATCGTGAGCGAGCCCGGGCGCGTTTCGCGCATCAGCGTGATCTCCGATTGCACCGCCGGTGAGAGGTTGTCACAGGTGCTGGCGCGCGCGGAATCGGGCGGTCAGCCGGTGTCCGCCGGCGGCGCCGCTTTCGTGGTCAAGGAAATCCTCGAGGGCATGGCCGAGTTTCACCGGCAGAGCGGCGATCTGTCGCATGGCGCCCTGGCGCCCGAGCGGATCGTCTTTGCAGATGGCAAAGTTCGTATTGCCGACTACGTGTTGGGGCCGGCCATCGAGCAACTGCGCTTCTCGACGGAGCGGTATTGGAAGGAATTACGCGTAGCCGTGCCGCCATCGGCCGGTGGCGCACGGCTCGATCGCCGTTCGGACGTGGCACAGATCGGCATGATTGCCCTCGCGCTGTTCGCGGGACGTCCGTTGCGCGACTCGGAGCTGGTCAGCGCGGTCGGCGGTTTGCTGACAAGCCCGGCGCTCGCTCAGCCGATTCGGAACTGGTTGCTCAAAGCGCTGCACATGGATCAGCGGTGCGTGTTTTCGAATGCATCCGAGGCGCTGCAGAGCTTCAACGGAGCGCTGACTGATGCCGGCCTGCGTACTGCGCCTGGCGACCTGAATCTCGACGCCGGGAAAGTTTCCCGAAACGATGGCCCGCTGCCCTTCAAGAGCCCCGTCCGCAAATCAGCGGGAATTTCCGTACCTCCACCGATACCGAGTCTGCCTGCGCTCCAACCGCTCGTGAGACCGAAGCGCGACGTCTGGCAGGCGCACGATGTTGATTCGCGCGTGTTCGCGCAGCGCGGGAGCACGATAGCGGCCAGCAAGCCGGTGCGGCCCGGCTTCAGGAAGTATCTGATCATTGGAGCAGTGATATGCCTGATGACCGGTGCTTTTACGGCGGCCCAGTTCATTCCGGCGCCTGACTGGTTCTTCTCGCAGACCGGCACCCTCGTGATCGAGTCGAATCCACCAGGCGTGCAGGTCCTGGTCAACGGCAAGACCCAGGGCACCACTCCGTTGACGCTCAAGGTGGAAAAAGGGCGCCATGAGGTTGAGCTGCGGCACGGTACAGCAAAGATCTTCAACGTCTACGTAGGACGTGGCGATCGCGTCGTGCAATACATCGAGTTTCCCGCCAAGCGCAAATAGCAGGTTCCCATATAATTAAAGGTTCGCGATGGCTGTCATCCGACCTTTTCGTGCAGTCCGTCCCGTTCCCGCCTCAGCATCCAGGGTCGCCGCGGTTCCCTACGATGTCGTCGACGCCGACGAAGCACGCGCGTTGGCGGCCGGCAACCCGCTGAGTTTTCTTCACGTATCGCGGGCCGAAATCGATCTACCGGCCGGCGTTGATCCGCACGATGATCGTGTCTATCGCACGGCGGCCGAACGGTATCGTGGGCTGAAGCTTGACGCACCCTTCGTGGCGGAGCGCGAGCCGTCCTTCTACGTCTACCATCTGGCGGCGGGCGACCACGGTCAGACCGGCGTGGCGGCGTGCTACTCGCTCGACGAGTACGACAACGGAACGATCAAGAAACACGAGCGGACGCGGAAGGACAAGGAAGACGATCGTACTCGACACATCATCGATCTTCGCGCCCAAACGGGACCGGTCTTCTTGATACACCGGCCGAATCCACAGATCGATGGGTTGACGAAACGGGTGCGCTTGACGACCGAGCCGCTGGTCGACTTCGAAGCGCTCGACGGCGTTCGTCATACCCTCTGGCGCCTCGATGCGAAGGATGATGAAGCGCTCGTCAACGCGTTTGCATCGGTGAACGCGCTCTACATTGCGGACGGACACCATCGTGCGGCCAGCGCGGCACGCGCGCGCGAGGCTGTTCGAGATTCCGAGGAGGCCCGCTTCTTCCTCGCCGTGGCATTCCCATCCGATCAGGTGCGGATTCTTCCCTACAACCGCGTTATCCGCGATCTCAAGGGCATGACACCCCAGCAGTTTCTCGGGGAAGTCGCACGCCGTTTCTCAATGACGTCCGGCCCTGCGTCGCCGGACGAAAAGGGAAGGGTCTCCATGTATGTCGACGGCAAGTGGTACACCGTCGATCTCGAGAGCGGCGGGCTGCCTGGAGCGAGCATCATCGACGCGCTGGATTGCAACATCCTTCAGGAGCGGCTTCTTCGGCCGATACTGGGTATACAAGATGTCCGCACCGACACGCGCATCGACTTCGTCGGTGGGGCAAGAGGGACGCGAGCGCTCGAACAGCCCGTGGATAGCGGCAAGGCGGCGGCCGCCTTCTCCATGTATCCGGTCAGCACCGTCGAGCTGATGGATGTGTCGGATGCCGGCGCCATCATGCCGCCGAAATCGACGTGGTTCGAGCCAAAGCTTCGAGATGGGTTGCTGATTCATGAAATCTGAGCGCATTTTCAATTTCTCAGCCGGCCCCGCCGTGCTGCCGGTTTCCGTACTCGAGCGGGCACAGAGCGAGCTGAAGGCTTTGCCGGGCGTCGGCATGTCGATTCTCGAGGTCAGTCATCGCTCTAAGACGTTCGAAGATGTGCTCGGCCGAGCCGAGGCCGATGTCCGGCAGCTCGCCAGCATCCCGTCCAACTATCGCGTGCTGTTTCTCCAGGGCGGCGCGAGCCTGCAGTTCGCGATGGTGCCGATGAACCTGCTACCCCCCGAGGGAACGGCGGATTACGTCGTCACGGGCGTGTGGGCGACCAAGGCGTCGGAAGAGGCCAGAAAGATCGGCAAGGTCCACGTCGCGGCGACGACCAAAGCCGAGCAGTATACGAGGGTGCCTCGCGCGGAAGAGATTGTGCTGACGCCGGGGGCCGCGTATGTGCACATGACGTCGAACAACACCATTTACGGCACGCAGTGGAAGGAGATTCCAGAGGTCGGCGACGTTCCCCTCGTGAGCGATACCTCATCGGACATGTTCAGCCGGCCGATCGACGTGTCGAAACACTCGCTGATTTACGCAGGCGCCCAGAAGAACATGGGATGCGCCGGCGTGACCGTCGTCATCATCCGCGATGATCTGCTCGCGAAGTCTCCCGCTTCGCTGCCCGCGATGCTGAGCTACGCCGTGCATGCAGAAAGCGGCTCGCTGTACAACACTCCGCCGGTATTTGCCATTTACATGCTTGGGCTGGTCATGCAATGGCTCATCGAGCAGGGCGGGCTCGAGGCGATCGCCGTCGGCAATGCGCGAAAGGCAGCGAAGTTGTACGAGGAGATCGACAGGACCGGCTTCTACCGCGGCACGGCCCAGAAAGACAGCCGCTCGCTCATGAACGTGACGTTTCGTCTGCCGAGCGAAGAGCTCGAGGCCCAGTTCGTCAAGGAGACCGAAGGAGCCGGATTCGATGGGTTGAAGGGTCACCGATCTGCCGGAGGTATTCGCGCGTCGATTTACAACGCGTTCCCCGAAGCGGGCATCGACGCGCTGGTTGCATTCATGAAGGAGTTCGAACGGCGCAACGGCTGATGTGGTAGGCTGTCGCGTGCTCCGGCAGCTACTGTGGTGTCTGCTCACATCTGCACTCGTGACGCAGGTTGCCGTCTTCAGCACCACGATCTTTCTTCATCGCAGCGCCACCCATAAGGCGCTTGAGCTGCATCCTGCAGTCGCGTTTCTATTCCGATTCTGTCTTTGGATGACTACCGGCCTCAGCACGAAGGAGTGGGTTGCGGTGCATCGCAAGCACCACGCGTTCACCGAAGTCGAGGGTGATCCGCACAGCCCACATTTGAGCGGGTTCTGGTCGGTTCAGCTGGGCAACGTCTTTCACTACTTGAAGGAAGCGCGCAATCCGGAGACGCTCGATCGCTACGCGCGGGATATCGACGAGGACGCATTCGATCGCTATGTGTTTCGCTTCGGGTTCGTCGGGCCGCTACTGGGCATTGGTGCGCTCTGCTATCTGCTTGGCCTCTGGTGGGGATTGCTGGCAGCTGGTGTCCATCTCTTCATGTACGTTTTCGTGCTGTCATCCTCCATCAATGGGTTGTGCCACTACATCGGGTACCGAAATTTCGACAATACGGCGACCAACATCCGGCTCGTGGCGCTGTTGACTGGCGGCGAAGGGCTTCACAACAATCACCACGGGCATCCGCGAAGCCCGAAGTTCAGTTTCCGCCCAAGTGAGATCGACCCATCCTGGCCGGTGATCCGACTCCTGATCGCATTGAAGCTCGCTCATCCGTACAAGACCATCGAAGAGATTCAGGGCGCCTAGAACGCTACGCGCCAGGCGGAGTAAATCTTCGCCGACGCCGGCGCCGTCTTCTCGGGCGCGGAGGACCGTCTGACGCTGGAAGCACGCCATCGGGCATCTCTTCGGCCACCTCTGCTTGCAATGACCGCCACGATTCGACGATCTCTGGAGTATTGCCGTGGAGCTCGAGCCATGTCAGCGCGGCGGAGAAGGCGCTGCGATGAACGATCGCGCGCCGGTGCCGCAGGGACGCATTCGGATCGCGAAGATGCCGCTGCAGCATGAGGATCTGCCGTAGAAACTCCACGTCGCGCCGAGCGAGCGGGAGAATCCCGAACCGGGCACCCAGTTCCTTCGTACGGCCATGATGCTGCTCCAGTAACCCAAGCGGGATGAGCAGCGAGCCTAGGAGAATGGCATTCCCCAGGGCCTCGGGGTTCCGTTTGAATGCGCGGCGATAGGTGTCGATCGCAGCGAGCGATCGCCAGAATGTCGGCGAGATCCGCCCCGGCACTTCGGGCGCGATCGCGGCAAGGAGGCCCGTATCCACGAGCACGCGGAACGCCTTCTCGGCGGAGCCCGCTCGGAGCACCTTGTAAATCTCCTCCATCAGGCGCGGTGGCGCGCTGCGTGCCAGCTCACCGTGATACCGCTCGATGGCCTGGAGAATCGGCGCATCAATGATGAAGTCCAATCTGGCTGCGAGCGCCACCGCTCGCAGCATGCGGACGGGATCTTCCTGAAATCGCTCTTCGGGAATACCGATGCAGCGGATCAATCCCGCGCGGATATCCTCGAGACCACCCACGTAGTCGATGATCGAACGCGTCTCGATGTCGTAGAACAGCGCGTTCAGCGTGAAGTCGCGCCGGAACGCGTCCTCCTCCGGTGTGCCAAACGTGTTGTCGTGGTGGATGAAGAGATCCGGATCGTCGACCGCGTTGCTAGGCGGCGCCGGAACCGGCGGGACGACGGCCGGCTCTTCCTCCGTCCCTGCAGGAACCGTGCGGCGGAATGTCGCCACCTCGATCACCTTCAAGCCGAACTTGACGTGCGCCAGCCGGAACCGCCGGCCGATGATCCAGCAGTTTCGGAAGAGCCGTTTCACCTGGTAAGGGTGCGCCGAGGTGCCGATGTCGAAATCTTTCGGCGTGCGCCCGAGTAGAAGGTCGCGAACGCTGCCGCCGACGAGATAGGCGATGTGGTCGAACTGCCGCAGTCGATAGAGGACCTTGAGAGCGTCGGCGTCGATGTGCTGGCGTGAAATCGGGTGATCGCTGCGCGCGATGATGACGGGCTCGGGCATTAGGTGAACTTTATCAGGGCAGAGGGCGAAAGGCTGAGGGCAGAAAGCTCATGACTTTGCCTCCCGCCAGTTCGGCCCGATGCCGACGTCCACGGTCAGCGGCACCGCCAGCGCGGCCGCACCTTCCATGGCGCGTCGCACGCGCTCCGCAACCTCTCCAGCCAATTCCTCAGGACTCTCAATCAGCAGCTCGTCGTGCACGGTCAGGATCATTCGGGGGCCCTGTTCTGCCCTCATCCCTCTGCCCTCTGCCCTGCCGGATCTCAACGTGTCGTCCACCGCCAGCATGGCGCGTTTAAGGATATCGGCCGCCGTTCCCTGAATCGGGAAATTCACCGTCATCCGTTCGGCGCCCTGGCGAATTTGGTTGTTGCGGCTGTTCAGCTCGGGCACCATCCGCCTCCGGCCGAACATGGTTTCGACGAAGCCTCTGGTCCGGGCCCGCTCAATAGTACCGTCGATGAACGCCCGCACCCGCGGAAATCCGCCGAAGTACGCGTCGATGAATTCCTGCGCGACGCCCGGCGTCACGCCGATGTCGCGCGCGAGCGTGAACGCGGTCTTGCCGTACAGCAACGCGTAATTGATGATTTTTGCACGGCGGCGCAGCTCGTGCTTGTCGAGGCCGCTGTCCGATCCGAACACCTTCAACGCCGTCCGATCGTGGATGTCCTCGCCCCGTCGAAACGCATCGATGAGCGCGTCTTCCTCCGCGAGATGAGCGAGAACCCTCAGTTCAATCTGTGAGTAGTCGGCCGAGATCAGTACACAGCCGGCATCTGCGATGAAGGCGCGCCTGATTTCGCGTCCGAGATCGGTGCGAATCGGGATGTTCTGCAGGTTTGGGTCGCTGCTGCTCAGCCTTCCGGTTGCCGCCACTGCCTGGTTGAAGGACGTATGCACACGCGCCGTTCGCGAATGAACGAGCTGCGGCAGGGCATCGATGTAGGTGCCCTTCAGCTTCTGAAGCGCGCGCCATTCGAGAATCAGCTTGGGCAGTTCGTGGGTCAGAGCAAGATCTTCAAGGACATCCACCGCTGTGGACGCGACTTTGGTCTTGCCCGTGCGCTTGGCAGTCGGGAGCTGCAGCTTGTCGAACAGAATGACCGAAAGCTGCTTTGGAGAGTTGATGTTGAACTCTTCGCCGGCCAGCTCGAAGATGCGGGCGCTGCGCGAGGCGAGCTCGGCCTCGATCCGCTGGGATTGAGTAGCGAGCGCCGGCAGATCGATTCGGACTCCGCTCTTTTCGATGTCGGCCAGCACCGGGATGAGCGGGAGCTCCAGTTCGAGATACAGCGATTCGAGACCGCTCGCCTTGACTGTGACGGCCAGCTTCTGGGCGAGCTGCCACGCAAGGTCCGCGCGCTCCCCGGCGAAATTCAGAATCGCGGACGCCGGCAGATGCGGGAGCGCCACCGATTTCTGGCCGGTGCCGCATACGTCCTCCTGCGTCAGCGCTTTGTAACCCAGATGCTCGAGCGCAACCTCCTCGATCGTGTGGCTCGACCGGGTCGCATCGACCACGTAGCTGGCAAGCATCGTGTCAAAGTCGAGCCCGGCGAGCGTGATGCCCTCGTGAGAGAGCATCATCAGATCGAACTTGAGATCGTGGCCGATCTTTCTCAGCTCAGGATTTTCGAGCACGTGCTTCAACGCGTTGAGACCGGACCGTCCGGTAATGCCGGACGGCTCGTCCAAACCAGTGTGGCCAACCGGCAGGTAGCGCGCCTGTCCCGTGCGCGTTGAGAAAGATATCCCCACGAGCGCTGCTTGCATGCCGCCTGGACAGTCCCCGAGCACGCTCAAGGCGAATCGCCTCTCTCGTTCGAGATCCGAAACCAGCTCGGCCAAGTCGGCCTCGGTCGTCAACACCCTGTAGTCGTTGTCGACCGTCTCCGCCGTCGGTGCGTACTCTGTGACGAGCGAGCGGAATCCTAGCGTCGAGAACAGCTCGAAGCATTTCTGTCGATTCGGTCCGCGGTAAGCGAAGCACGAGACGTCGACGTCCGGAAGCGGCACGTCGGTCCGGATCTGCAGCATCACGCGGCTTTCTCTCGCGGAGTCCGCGTTGCCGAGCAGCGTTTCGCGATACTTCTTCTGTGGAAGCGAGCCGGCTGCGGCCAGCAGTGCCTCGAGCGAGCCATGCGTTGAGATCAAATCGCGCGCGCCTTTTTCCCCGATGCCGGGTACCCCCTTGATGTTGTCGATCGTGTCCCCCATCAGCGCGAGCACGTCGACCACTTGGTCCGGTGCGACCCCAAACTTCTCCCTGACGCCAGCGGCGTCGTACCAGGTGCCCTCATCCCGCGGGTTGAAGACGCGTACACCCGTATCGTCATTGACGAGCTGGAAGAAATCCTTGTCGCCTGTGACGATGGTGACCGTGCGCCCTGCGGCGACGCCGCGCATCGCCAGCGTCCCAATCACGTCGTCTGCCTCGAAGCCGGCATAGCTGATTACCTGAACGCCGAGTGCCTCACAGGCCTCATGAACCAACGCGACTTGCTCGGCGAGATCCGAAGGCATCGGCGCACGGTTGGCCTTGTAGTCATCGCGCATTTCCGAGCGGAATGTCGGGCCGGACAGATCGAAGGCCGCCGCCATGCACTCCGGCTCATGGTCGTTGATGAGCTTTCGTAGCATTGTCACGAACCCGTAGATGGCGTTGGTCGAGCGGCCATCGGGCGCGGTGAGCCCGCGAATCGCGTGGTACGCGCGATACATCTGATTGCTGCCGTCGATGAGAAATAGTCTGGGCTTTGTCACGCGATCGGCTGAGGGCTGGCAGCTCGAAGCTGGTAGCTATCTAAGTCAGTATATCATTTGGAGTTATGGCCTTTGGGCGGCTCTTCTGCGTGGCCCTTCTCGTGCTGATGACCACAGCATGTCAGAAACTGGGTCTCGTCAAACAGTACGAGTACGATGAGAGGCTCGAGCTGTCGCTCGACGGCTCGGCCATCGTCGATATCAATGCCTCGATTCCGGCGTTGGTGGCCCTGCGCGGTGCGACACTGGACGTAGACCCGGTGGCGCGCTTCGATCGCCAGCAGTTCAGACGTTTATATGAAGGACCGGGCGTCACGGTGCGCGACGTGAGCGCCTACCGGCGGCACGGACGCCGGTTCGTTCATGTGAGGCTCGACGTCGGCAGCATCGCCGACCTGCCGCGTCTTGCGCCGCTGTCGTGGTCGCGTTACCGTCTTGACCGGCTGGAGCAGGAGTTTCATTTCGTCCAGGAAGTCGGCGAGGCTGTCCAGGTGCCGATTGCCGATGTCGGCTGGACCGGCGACGAGCTGATAGCGTTTCGGGTGCATCTGCCAAGCAGGATTACGTTCCACAACGCGCCGCGACTGGAGCGCGGCAACATTCTGGCGTGGGAGCAGCGACTTCGCGATCGCCTCGCCGGCGCGCCGATGCGCATGGAAGCGCGGATGGAGCCCCAGTCGATTCTCTACCGCACGCTCTGGCTGTTTGGCGGCACGTTCGCGGCGGCGATGGCGGTTCTTGCCCTCATCATCTGGTGGGTCAGTCGCAAGGGAAGGAGCGTGGTTCCCGCATGAGCTCATCATTCGGCGCCAAACCGTCGGTACTGCGCTGCAGCCGCTGCGGGACCTTCGTCGACTGGGCCGAGGCTCGGGCGCAAGTGGTCTGCGAGTGCAGGCCTCGCATCGATCTGCCCCCCGTGCTCGTGCGTGAAGCGGCAGATCCAGAGCGTGAGAGCGCACTCGAGCTGTTCCGCCGCGACTTCGGGCGAAGCGGCATCGTGGCCTTCGGCGAGCTCATGAGTCTCGATGCGGCGCCGACCATCGTGGCCGAGATGAACGGTGAGATCGGCGGCGCGCTCGCATACCGGTTGATCGACGCCGGGCTGCA
The DNA here is from genome assembly GCA_035281225.1 of Vicinamibacterales bacterium. Lineage (GTDB taxonomy): Bacteria > Acidobacteriota > Vicinamibacteria > Vicinamibacterales > JAMQPK01 > JAMQPK01. The sequence continues at coordinate 61,592 of DATEEI010000123.1, read as the reverse complement.
TATCGTCGCTCTCGCGACCGATCCGATGTGGCAGCGCTCCGGAGTGGGTGGGTACCTCGTCGCAGAGGCCGAGCTGCTGGCGAGACGACTTCAGATTCCGAAAGTCATTGTGTCGATGACGAATGACAATCTTCCCGCGCTCTACTTCTATCAGCGCCGCGGCTATCACGTCGCCGAGTGGATTCCCAATGGCGCCGCACGCCACGCCACGTCCGCCAGCCTCCTCCCCGGCTTCGGCGGTATTCCGATTCGGGATGAAGTGCGACTAGAAAAGACATTGGAGAGCGTGTGATAGGTGATTGAGCGATGGTTCGTAGGGCGGGTCTTGTACGTAGGGCGGGTCTTGCTCTTTAGACCCGCCGGTCGCTGGGTCTCCAAGCCAGACCAGACCTACGTCTCGTACGCCCCGATCAACTCCGTAAGACTCCAACGATCCGATCCAATGTGTGGGTAATCCTTCGCATTTGCCACCAAGCCAGCTCTGATCGGGTTGTTCAGCACGTATCTGGTGAGCGTCAGAATGTCGTCCCCTTCGCGAAGCACTCTATCGTAATAGCCCTCCTGCCATAGGCGTTTACCAGTCAATCGAGCGTGAATGCCTCCTGATCGCTGTTTCGCAAGCTTGCTGAATCGTTGCAGGTCCGAACGCTCTTCGAGTCCTTCGACGAGCAGATGAGCGTGATCTGGCATGAAGCAGTACGCAAGAATTTCAAACGCTTCTTCTCTAGAGGTCTTCCGAAATTGCGCCAGAGTCGCAGAGACCGTGGTCGTGCTGACGAATAGCGGGGCACGGTTGAAGGTGCAGAAGGTTAGAAAATACCGGTGGGCGCCTTTGTATCTGAAACCTCGGACTCGCGGCGGTCTGGACATGCTGCGAGCGCATTCGCAAAATACATTCCCGACAAATTGCCGGGTCTACACAGCAAGACCCGGGCCTACATGTTATCGGGGGGCCATTCGGATCGCACCGTCGAGGCGGATGACTTCGCCGTTCAGCATCTCGTTCTCAATGATGTGTCGCACGAGCGCGGCGAACTCGGGTGGCTTGCCGAGGCGAGGGGGGAACGGCACTTGCTGAGCCAGGCTGTCGCGTGCAGTTTGCGGAAGGCTGCTCATCAGCGGCGTGTCGAAGATGCCAGGCGCGACCGTCATCACGCGGATACCGTACCGGGCCAGCTCGCGCGCGACCGGCAGCGTCAGGCTCACGATGCCGCCTTTTGAGGCGGAGTACGCGGCCTGCCCAATCTGGCCCTCGAAGGCCGAGACCGACGCCGTGTTGATGATGACGCCTCGCTCGCCGGTCGCAGTGGGCTCGGTCGAGCTCATGACGGCTGACGCAAGTCGGATGACGTTGAACGTGCCTCCGAGATTGATCCGGATCACCCGCATGAACTCGTCGAATCCATGCGGCCCGGTTCTGCCGAGGACTTTTTCGGCCAGCACCACGCCGGCGGCGTTGACCACACCCCGCAGCGGTCCGAGCTGGGCCGCGATGGCAATCCCGTTCTGAATGCTTCCTTCGTCCGTGACGTCCACGAGGGCAAATCGTGCGTTGTCCCCGAGCTCGGCCGCGAGATGTTGTCCGGTGGTTTCGTTGACGTCGGCCACCACGACACGCGCGCCCGCCGCAGCGAGCATGCGCGCTGTGGCAGCTCCGAGTCCCGATGCCGCGCCCGTAACGAGGAAGACGCTATTGGCGAGTTGCAAGCAACCGCTTTTCGGCCGTGTCGATGGCCCTGCGGACGGCGTCGTAGTCGTTCGGCAGATGGACGGGTTTGTTCGCGAGCCGGGAGGACACGCCGGCAACGGTGCCGGCATGATAGGCGACCTTGAAGTCGGTGAACTTCAACCCGTTCGCCGTTGAGATGACCACGACCCGATCGTGCGGCTTGATCTGACCGCGGTCGCGGAGCTTGATGAGAGCGGCCAGCGCCACTCCAGTGTGCGGGCAGTTGAACATGCCCGTGCGATCGGCGCGGGCGGAGGCATCGGCCAGCTCCGCTTCCGTGGCCTGCTCCACGATGCCGTCGTACTTCTGCAGCGCGCGAATCGCTTTCTTCACCGAAACCGGGTTGCCAATCTGGATGGCGGACGCCAGCGTCGGCTTTGCCGTCACTGGATGGAAATCCCAGCCATTCTTGAACGCGAGATACAGCGGATTGGCGGCGGCGGCCTGCGCCACCACGATGCGTGGGCGCTTGGAGATGAGGCCGAGCGCTTCCATCATGTCGAAGCCGGCGCCGAGCGCGCTGACGTTTCCGAGATTTCCACCTGGAATGACGATCACGTCTGGCACGGACCAGTCGAACTGCTGCACGATCTCGACGCCGACCGTCTTCTGACCTTCAAGGCGGAGGCTGTTCATCGAGTTCGCGAGATATACGCCTTCTTCCACCGAAAGCCGCTGGACGATGGCCATGCAGCCGTCGAAGTCGGTGTCGAGCGACAGCACGAGCGCGCCGTTTGCCAGCGGCTGCACGAGCTGCGCCGTCGATACTTTGCCGCTCGGCAGGATGACAATCGATGGAATCTCGGCAGCGGCGGCGTATGCCGCGAGCGAGGCGGACGTATCTCCGGTGGATGCGCAGGCGACCGCGCGAATCGGTTTCCTGTCTGCGATCATCTGCCTGACGACCGAAACTAATACCGTCATGCCGAGATCTTTGAAGGACCCAGTGTGCGACTGGCCGCACATCTTGATCCAGAGCTCGTCCATCCCGAGCTCGCGCCCGAATCTCTCGGCCCACATAAGGTTGGTGCCGCCCTCATCCATCGACACGATGTTCTCGTGGCGGATGCCAGGGCACACCCACTCTTTCTTGCCCCAGACGGCCGAACCGAAGGGCCACTCCGTCCGCTTGTAGCGATCGTCGAAAATCTTCTTCCAATCGGCGGCCGAGTGCCTACGGAGGGCGCCCATGTCATGGACCACTTCGAGCAGATCCCCGCAGATAGGGCAGCGATAGAGCGGCTGCTCCAGGTCGTGTTCGCCCTCGCAGCCTGCGATGCATTTGAAAACGGCTCGGTATTCCATGGCGGGTTTGTACATATAGTAACTTAGACGGTCCGGCAAGAATCCGGAGCACTGTGCGAAAACCCGTCGTTCTCATCACCGGCGCGAACGGCGAGATTGGCCATGCTCTTGTGGCGAATCTCGCCGACCAGCGAAACCAGGCGGTGGTGGCGCTCGACGTCAACGCGCTCGATCCCCAAATTGGGCGCCTGGTCCATCGCGAGATTACCGGCTCCATCCTTGACACCAGCCTGCTCGAGCGCGTCCTGGCCGAGTTCGAGGTTGACCTGATTTTTCATCTCGCGGCCCTCCTCTCGACGCGGTCGGAGTTCACGCCGATGGCTGCCCACCATGTAAACGTGGAGGGCACCCTCAACCTCCTCGAGTTTGCGGCGCGCGAGACGGAATCGCACGGCCGACCGGTCGTGTTCGTGTATCCCTCGTCTATTGCGGCGTATGGTCTGCCCGATCTCGCCACCCGCCGGAAGGTGGGCCGGGTTCGCGAAGACGACTGGAATAAACCGGTCACGATGTACGGCTGCAACAAGCTGTACTGCGAACATCTCGGGCGTTACTACGCAAAGCACTACAAGCAACTATCGGAGGCGAGGCCCCCGCGCATCGACTTTCGTTGTCTCAGATTCCCGGGGTTGATCTCTGCTGTGACGGTGCCATCCGGTGGCACGTCAGACTACGCGTCTGAGATGATTCACGCCGCCGCGCGAGGCGAGCAGTATGACTGCTTCGTTCGCCCCGACTCGCGAATTCCGTTTATGGCGATGCCCGATGCCACCGAGGCGCTGTTGAAGCTCTCCTCGGCAGACCCCAATCGCCTGTCGTGCAGCGCCTATAACGTAAAGGCGTTCAACCCCTCCGCCGACGAGGTCCGCGCGTCTGCGCTGCGCGCGTTTCCTGACGCGAAGATCGGCTACCGCGTCGATGCCAAGCGGCAGAGCATCATCGATTCCTGGCCCGAGGACGTCGATGACATGGCGGCGCGCAGAGACTGGGATTTTTCCCCGAGCTATGACTTCGACCGCGCGTTTCATGAGTACCTGATCCCAACGATCCACGATCGCTATCGCCATCGCTAGGGTCTTACGGTCTGGCCGGGTACGTCTTCGAATATCCGTTTCTGCTGTTCGTCACCGTAAACGATCCGTCCGTCCGCGCGGACACCTTGAGGTAATGCGCGGGGGCATGTGCCACATTGCCTCCCGGGCCTGCGGGCGGAGGCACGGCCGGCTGCGTGCCGGGCGTCATCCCCACGATCGCGGCAAGCTGATCCGGCGCGTCGATGTTGGCAATCATCAGACCGGGCGCGTTGTGCTCGACGCTGCCGGCATAGGACCAGTGAAGCTGCCACACATCGTCGAAACCCGGTAATGACTCCAGCGTCTGAAACGTCTGGACCGCGCCGCCCTTGCGAGTACCGTTGTTCATCACCGCGACGCGGGGCTGAATGGCGTGCACGAGCACCGGCGCGCCAGACTGATCCAGCCCATGGTGGTTCGTCAGATATAGATCGACGGTCCCGATGTTGTTGGCCGGGCACATCAGCTTGAATTCGCCGTTCCGCGTCAGGTCACCCAGGTTGATCGTCCGGAATCGACCGTAGTTCATGACGAAACCGGCCGACTGGTCGTTCTCGGAGGTCTTCAGTTCATCGCGCTCTTTGTGGCTCGCGCACAGCGCATTCGGCCTTCCCGCACCGGGTGCTTTCGCGATGGGTGCTGTCAGCGGATGACCGTTGCTCATCACAACCGTCGTGTCGGTACCGGTGAGCGCGAGCTTCTCGCCTGGTTTCACCGAGGTCCGCGGGATCGTCTTGGTGAGCTCGGCATACGCTGCCTGGAACTGCTGAATGTTCGGCCGATCCCCTTCGACAGATTCGCCATGATCGTAGAGGCGCTTGATGGGAACCTGTTTTGCGATGTCGAATAAGCTGCCGTAATGATCGCTGTGATAGTGCGTGATCCAAAGATGGTCGATCTGTTTGACGCCGGCGGCTTTGAGCACTTCCAGAATGCGGTTCAGGTCGCGCTCGCCCGCGTTGCCGGTGTCCACGAGCAGCGTCTGCCCGGTGGGCGAGACGTACAGCGTGGCTTGCCCGCCTTCGGTGTCGATGAAATAGATGTCGAGTGTTTTCCCGGCCTGTGCTTGTGCAATCAGCGTGGGGCTCGGCATCAGAAAGATGGCGAGGATGAACAGCAGTGAAATCGATCGGCGCATGGGAAGGCTCCTTGTTAGGGCCGCGATTCTAGGCGATATATCGTCTGGACGCGACGGGATAATTGGAGATAGAGGTACCAGCCTGCATTGTGCAGAACGACGACGATCGCGGTCGGCAGCCGAGTCCCGGGAGGCGCGCTCGACAGATCCACGCGCGTAGACATTCGCACCACGGCTTCGATCGCGAAGAGCATGAGCGCCAGTTTAGCCAGCCAGACGGCGCCTGGCCGGCGCCGCCACAAGGCGATGCCCGCTGCCACACCGATGCTGGTGATCCCCAGCCGCGCTCCGAGGAACAACAGCGATAGCGTCGATCGTGAACCGAGATTCCACACGCTCGATGCGGCGTGCTGTGCGAGGCTGGCGGGATTCCAGACGGTGAGCAGGAAAATCAGGACCACCAGCCAGCCGCCAACGCCCGTCATTACCGGAGGAGTAAGGGGCTTTCAGACTGCGGGCTCGCCCGTCGGAAGAGGAGAAGATGGGGTGCCTGCCGGGTGAGGCTTCTCATTCCGTCGCATGAACCGCAGCCGCGCTCCCTCGATATACACGTAGTAGACGGGCGTGATGTAGAGCGTGAGCAGCTGAGAAACGAGAAGGCCACCGACCACCGCGAGACCGAGAGGACGTCTCGACTCCGCACCCGCTCCCCATCCGAGCGCAATCGGCAACGTGCCCACCAGCGCGCACATCGTCGTCATCATGATCGGACGGAAGCGCACCAGACACGCTTCGTGAATCGCTTCGAGCGGCGCCTTGCCGTGGTCGCGTTCGGCCACTGCCGCGAAGTCCACCATCATGATGCCGTTCTTCTTCACGAGCCCCACAAGCATGATCACACCCACGAATGCGTACAAGCTGAGGTCGGTGTCAAAGATGAGCAACGTCACGAGCGCGCCGAATCCCGCGGCTGGCAAGCCAGAGAGGATCACGAGCGGCTGTGTGAAGCTCTCGTAAAGAATTCCAAGGACGATGTAAATGACGACGATCGCCATGATGAGGACGAGGCCAAGGCCCTGGAGAGAATCCTGAAACGCCTGCGCCGTGCCCTGGAATCGCGTCGTGACCGTCGGTGGCAATGTTGATGCGGCAGCTGCCTGAATCGCCGTCACCGCGTCGCCGAGGGCCAAACCAGATCGAAGGTTGAATGAAATGGTGACGGATGGAAGCTGGCCCGTATGGCTGACCGACAGCGCACCCACTCCGGTCGTCATGGTCGCGACCGTGTTGAGCGGTACGAGTTTTCCCGATGTCGAGCGCACATACAGCACGGATAGGGCAGCCGGATCCTGCTGGAACTCAGGAGCAACCTGCAGGATGACCTGGTACTGATTGCTTGCCGCATAGATTTGCGAGACCTGGCGGGTGCCGTACGCGTTGAAGAGCGCGGTTTCCACCTGGTTGACCGTCAGGCCGAGCGCCGCAATCTTGTCGCGGTCGAGGCTGATGTGAACCTGCGGGTTGTTGAGTCGCAGATCGCTGTTGACGTCCTCGATGCCGGGGATCTTGCGCATCTCTTCTTCAAAAATCGGCGCTGCCCGGTACAGCTCGGCGGTGTCCGTATCCTGCAGCGTGAACTGGTACGTCGCCCGCCCGCCGCCCTGTCCTCCGAGGTTGATCGGTGGCGGGTTGACCATGAACACGCGGATGCCTGGCACCTGCGCCAGCTTCGGCCGCAGGTCGTCCATGATCTGATTCACCGAACGCGCACGCTCTGCCCGGGGCTTCAGGTCGACACCGATCCGACCCTGGTTCGATGCGCCACCACCGCCAAAGCCGAGGTTGCTGCTGAATCCTGCAATGTCGGGGTCTTGTTCGAGAATTGCCGAGACCTCCTGCTGGTGGCGAACCATCTCCTCGAAGCCGATGCCCTGGATCCCTTCGACCGTCATCTGAAAGCGGCCCGAATCTTCGTTCGGCAGGAAGCCCTTCGGCACGATCGTGAAGAGGTATGCCGCACCTGCGACAAACAGGAGCGAGATGGCCATCGTGACGGCTCGGTGCTTCAAAGCGAATTGCAGCGATGTGTCGTAGATGTGCAGCGCGCCGTCAAACATGCGCTCGGTGACGTTGAAGAGGCGCCCGTGGGCTTTGCCGTGGGAGGTCTTCAGGAAGCGGCTGCACAACATCGGGGTCAGGCTGATCGACACGAAGCCCGACACGAGAATGGCCACACCGATCGTGACGGCAAATTCCTGCAGCAACCTTCCCACGATGCCGCCCATGAAGAGCACGGGAATGAACACGGCGACCAGCGAGGCGGTCATCGCGACGATCGTGAACTCCACTTCCTTCGCGCCGTCGAAGGCCGCCTGCATCGCCGGCTTGCCCATCTCCATGTGCCGGCCGATGTTCTCCAGCATCACGATGGTGTCATCGACCACGAAGCCGATGCACAGCGTCAACGCCATCAGCGACAAATTGTCGAGGCTGTAGTTGAGGAGATACATCACCGCAAAGGTCGCGATGATCGACACGGGAAGGGTCAAGCTGGGAATGATGGTGGCCGACACGCTCCGCAAAAAGATGAAGATGACGGCGATGACGAGGCCCATCGTCAGCCACAGCGTGACCTTGACGTCGTGTACCGACTCGCGAATGGGGATCGAGCGATCCGTCCGCACGTCGAGAATCACGGAGGGCGGCAGCTGAGCCTGGATACCGGGCAGCAGCTTCTTGATCTCGTCGACGACGGCGACCACGTTCGAGCCAGGCTGCTTCAGGATCGAAAGCGTGATGCTCCGCATCCCCTGATACCAGCTTGCGGTCTTGTCCTGCTCGACGCCGTCATAGACGCGCGCGACGTCGCCCAGACGAACCGGATTGCCGTTCCGATACGCGACGACCATCGGAGCGTACGCACTCGCGTCGAGCAACTGGCCGTCGGCGAGAACCGTGAAGGTACGCTCGCGGCCCGACATCGTGCCGGTTGGCAGATTGACGTTCGACGCCTGAATCGCCGTCACGACCTCATCGATTCCAATGCCATGGGCCGACAGCTTCTGTGGGTTCACGTCGATGCGAACGGCGTACTTCTGCGGTCCGAACACCTGGACCTGCGCTACGCCGGTTACCGTCGAAATGCGTTGAGAGATCGTGGAGTCGGCGTACTCGTTCACCGTCGAAAGAGGCAGCGTCGGCGACCGCAGGACGAGAAACATCACCGGGAAGTCGCCGGGATTCACCTTTTGATACGAGGGCGGCGACGGCATCTGCGGCGGCAGCTGGCGTGTCGTTCTCGCAATCATCGTCTGGACGTCCTGGGCCGCCGCATCGATATCCCGGCTCAAGTCGAACTGCAGCGTGATGTTCGTGCTGCCACCCGTATTGGTCGAGTTCATCGACGCGAGTCCGGAGATCGTCGAGAACTGCTTTTCGAGCGGCAGGGCAACGGCAGACGCCATCGTCTCCGGGCTTGCGCCCGGCAGCGCCGCGTTGACGGAGATAGTGGGGAAGTCGATGGCCGGCAAATCGCTGACCGGCAGAAGCCGATAGGACATGATCCCGAACACGACGATACCCAGCATGATGAGCGTCGTGGTGATCGGCCGCTTGATAAAGAGCGCTGCGAGGTTCACAAGTCGGCTTTCCGTCCGCTGTCGGTCTTGATGGAAATACGACTGCCCGGCACGAGACGCAATTGTCCGTCGATGACCACCGTCTCGCCGGGTTTCACGCCGTCCTTGAGAACGGTTTCTTTGCCCGAGGTGCGCGCGACGGCGACAGGCCGCATGTCGACAGTCTGATTCTCCTTCACGACAAAGACATAGGAGCCCCGTGGTCCAGCCTGCACAGCGGCCGTCGGTACGACGATGGCGCGCTGATCGGAGGCCAGCCTCACGACGACGTTGACGAATTGCCCGGGCCAGAGTCGCCGGTTGGCGTTCGGAAATGTCGCTTTGATTCTGATCGTGCCGGTCGTCTGATCGACCGTGTTGTCAACGAACGTGATTTGGCCCACGGCCGGCGGTGAGGTTTCATTCGCCGGAGTCGCTTCCACCTGGAGCGTTCTCTCGGCGAGGTACCGGCGAAGGTCAGGCAGCAGCGCTTCAGGGATCCCGAACGACACGAGAATGGGTGTCACCTGGTTGATGACGACGAGCGGCAGCTGATCGTTGGCGCGCACGAGGTTGCCGGCGTTCACCATGAGCGCACCGGTTCGTCCAGAGATGGGAGCGCGAATCGTGGCGTATTGAAGTTGAACCTTCGCGTTTTCCACAGCGGCGCGATTCGCTCCGACCACAGCGTCCAGCGCGGCCGCGGTGGTTCGGGCTGTGTCTCGCTGCTCGCGGGTGCCGACGCCGCGCTCGACCAGATCCTCCATCCGCTGCGCCACGACTTTCGCATTGGCCGCCTGCGCCGTGTCGCGCTGCAGGTTCGCCTCCGCTTGATTGAGCGCGGCCTCGAGCGGACGATGGTCGAGTGTAAAGAGCACCTGTCCGGACTTGACGTCGTCGCCCTGACGGAAGTTGACCGCCTTGAGCTCGCCAGTGACCTGCGCTCTGACAGCGACGGTCGAATAGGCCTCGACAGCGCCGACGACCCCAACGTCGAGCGGCATTTCCTTCTGGACCACCTTGTCTACGGTGACGGGAACGGTGGCCGGAGGAGCGGCCGCTCGAGGGGTTTCCGCACCGGTGCCCGAACAGGCGGACACGGCCGCCGAGGCCGCGATCAAGCCGACTAACAAGCCATGGATAGGATGCATGTGGAAATCGTGATTCTAGCGTTCCGGGCTTCGATTGAATAGCCAAAACGTCAATAGCCGCCATAGTATAGAGGTCGGTACTCCAACGATGATTCCGCTGCGCATCGCGTTCGATATGGATGGAACCCTGGCCGATCTCAGCTCCGCCTATGCGGAAGTCGAGGAGCGGCTTTTCGGCGTTGTCGAGGTCGAACAGCCGGCGCCGGAATTACGCGAAGTCGAGCAGCACGGCGATGACGTCGCAACCGCTCCGACTGAACCCGACCCACCGCGACCGGCCGGACGGCGTTCAGTGCCGCGCAATGGCACGCAACATCGCGATCGCGTGTGGAAGGCTATCGAAGACACGCCAGATTTCTGGGTGACGCTGAAGCCTATCGACGGTGACGCCATAAAGAGGCTCTATCAGCTCACTGGCGAGCACAACTGGGAGGTCTTCTTCATCACGCAGCGACCAGCCACGGCCGGCGGAACCGTGCAGTGGCAGACACATAAGTGGCTGGTGGAGCACGGATTTCTGATGCCGAGCGTGATTCCCCTGTCGGCCGGCCGCGGCCGGGCGGCCTCGGTGCTGCGTCTCGATTATCTCGTCGATGACACGTTGCAGAACTGCGTCGATGTGCTCGCCGATTCCTCGACCCGCGCGATCCTGCTCGTCGATGCTGACGATCCTCGTGCGGCTACTAGCGCGCGCCGCTTGGGCATCGGGACAGCGGAGAAGATTGACGAGGCTCTCGATCTGCTGGTTCAAGCGACCGCTGCGCGAGTCAATCCCACTCTCTTCGAAAAGCTCAGAAAACTGGTGGGCTGGAAGTAGTTGGTCAGCGCGACGACGAAGACCGAGATCGTCGCCGGAGTCACCACGTTCGTGACCATGGCGTACATCATCTTCGTGCAGCCGGCCGTGCTATCGACCGATTTCGCTGGACAACCTACCGGGCTCGATTTTGGCGCCGTGCTACTCGCAACGTGCGTGGTCTCGGGTGCTGCGACGATTCTGATGGGCCTGCGTTTCTCACGCTCGTGGGTATCCCTCTCGCGTACTCGATTGCGGATGGGCTGGCGCTCGGGTTTATCAGCTATCCGGTTCTGAAAGTCCTTGCGGGGAAAGGCCGCGGCATCGGTCCGATCTCCTACCTCATTGCGTTGCTGCTCGTGATGTACTTTATTTTCGTCCGCTCTCGCCTGACGTAGGCGAAAGATCCGCTAAGATCGAAAATATGGCTACGGAAACACCCGTCGAGCAGCGGATGCGTGCGCGCGAAGAAATCCCGGAGGCATTTACCTGGAATCTCTCCGATATTTACCCAAGCTGGGCCGATTGGGAACAGGGGCTGAGCGAATTTGAGCGCAAGCTGAGCGGCTACGCCGAGCTGCGCGGGACGTTTGCTCAAGGCTCGGGCCAGCTGCTCAAGGCATTTCAGCTGGAGGACGAGCTCGGCCAGCTCTCATACAAGCTCTGGTACTACGCGGGCCTGACCTACGACCAGGATCAGCGAGACAACGCTGCAAATGGGCGGCGCCAGCGCGTGCAGATTTTGTTCGCCAAGGCCGCAGAAGCGCGCTCGTGGTTCACCCCCGAGCTGCTGCGAATTCCTCTCGAGACGGTGCGCGGCTGGATGGCCTCACACCAAGGACTCGCGGTGTATCGGTTCGCGATCGAGCGGGTGTATCACCAGCAGGAGCATGTGCTCGACGAAAAGGGCGAGCACCTGCTGTCGCTGTCGAGCCGGTTTGGCGACACGCCGCACGATGTGCACTCGATGCTCGCGAACGCAGACATCAAGCACCCGACGATCACCCTGCACGACGGAAGAACGGCGACGCTCACCTACGGGCAGTACAACGCGCTGCTCCAGACAAACCGGCATCAGCCCGATCGCGCATCCGCATTTCAAGCCTTTCACGAGACCTTCGCGTCGAACGCGAACACGTATGCCGCCGTGTACAACGGTGTCTTACAGCACGACTGGTTCATTGCCCAGGCCAGGCAGTTCAAGAGCACTCTGGAAGGCGCGCTTCACGGCAATGACATCCCGCCGGCTGTGGTCGAGAACCTTGTGGCCACTGCCAAGGCGGGTACCGAGCCCCTTCGGCGGTACCACAGGCTCAGGAAGCGCGTGCTCGGGCTCGAGACGTACCACGCGTACGACCAGCTGGTTCCGCTGATCGATTGCGATCGCAAGTATGAATACTCGGAGGTGCTCGACGTGATCGTCGAGGCGATGAAGCCGCTTGGGCCCGAGTATCAGAAGAACGTGCGAGCGGCTTTCGAAGGCCGATGGATTGACGTGTACGAAAATCCCGGCAAGCGGAGCGGCGCGTACTCGGCGCCCGTCTACGGCGTGCATCCGTACATGCTGCTGAATTACAACGACACATTGGACTCGGTCTTCACGCTGGTGCACGAGTTGGGACATTCGATGCACACGATGCTGTCGGAAGCCCATCAGCCGTTCGTGTACTCCGATTACACGATTTTCGTGGCCGAAGTGCCGTCAACGCTGAGCGAGATGCTGTTCTTCGATCACATGCTGTCACGCACGAGTGATCAGCGCGAGCGGATCGTCCTGCTGCAGCATGCGATCGACGACATCGTCGGCACGTTCTACCGTCAGTGCCTGTTCGCCGACTACGAGCTGCAGGCGCACCGCCTTGCGGAGCAGGGAGAGCCCATTACGGCTGAAACGTTGAGCCGTATCTACTTCGATCTCTTCAAGGCATACCACGGGGACGTGATGACCTACGATGAGGTTGCGAAGATTACGTGGGCGAGGGTGCCGCATTTCTTTGGCAGCCCGTACTACGTGTATCAGTACGCCACCTGCTATGCGTCTTCGGCCCAGCTGATTCAGACCATGACATCCGGCAGCGACGTCGAACGGCGCGAAGGCGTCGATCGCTTCCTGAATCTGCTGCGCGCCGGCGGTAGCGATTACCCGATGGAGCTGCTCAAACGTGCCGGCATCGATTTGAGTACGTCGGCGCCGGCCGAGGCCGTCGTAAAACAGCTCGATCGGCGGGTGTCGCAGCTCGAGGCCGAGATAGAGAAACTCCCGTGACTGCCCTTCATCCGGTCGTCCGCGACTGGTTCGAGTCGCGCTTCGGTTCGGCGACCGAGTCCCAGCAGCGCGCCTGGCCGGCGATCCGCTCGGGCGAGCACGTCCTGATCTCCGCTCCAACCGGATCCGGAAAGACACTCGCAGCGTTCCTGATCTGCATCGACACCCTCGTCCGCTCCGGGCTCGAGGGTGGCCTTCCCGAGACCACACAGGTCTTGTACGTCTCGCCCTTGAAGGCGCTCAGCAACGATATCCACAAGAACCTCGAGGTTCCGCTGTCGGGCATTGCAGCTTTTGCGGCGGAGCGCGGTCTGCTCCTGCCGGAGATTCGCAGCGCCGTGCGAACCGGGGACACGCCGGCGTCCGAACGTCAGCGAATGGTGAAGCACCCGCCGCACATTCTCGTGACGACTCCGGAGTCGCTCTTCATCCTGCTGACCGCAGAGAGAAGCCGGCAGGCGCTGCGGAACGTTCGGACGGTGATCGTCGACGAGATTCACGCGATGGCCGACGACAAGCGGGGCACGCACCTTGCGCTGACCCTTGCCCGTTTGGATGACCTCGTTGAGAAATCGGGCGGCCCTCGGCCGCAGCGCATCGGCCTGTCCGCAACAGTGAGGCCGATCGAAACTGTTGCGCGCTTTCTCGCCCCAGACGAAGACGCCGGCGTGACCGTCGTCAACCATGGCCATCGGCGCGCGATGGATCTCGCGGTTGAAGTGCCGAACGATGAGCTTGGTTCTGTGGCGTCCAACGAGATGTGGCAGGAGATTTACGACCGGGTGACAGCTCTCATCCAGCAGCACAAGACGACCCTTGTGTTCGTCAACACGAGGCGCCTGGCTGAACGGGTGGCGCACCACCTGGGCGACCGGTTGGGTGAGGACGCCGTGCTGGCGCACCACGGAAGTCTCTCGCGCAAGCTCCGTTTGATGGCTGAGGAGCGATTGAAGGGCGGCCAACTGAAGGCGGTTGTTGCTACCGCGTCGCTCGAGCTCGGCATCGACATCGGGAGCGTCGATCTTGTCTGCCAGATCGGCTCGCCGCGATCCATAGCCGTGACGCTGCAGCGCATTGGCCGGTCCGGGCATCAGGTCGAACACACCACCAAGCCCAAAGGGCGCATCTTTGCGACGACACGTGATGAGCTGATTGAGTGTGCCGCGCTGGTGAGCTCGATCAACTCGGGGGATCTCGATCGCTTGCTGGTCCCGGTGACGCCGCTCGATGTGCTCGCTCAGCAGATTGTCGCCATGGCGGCCGCAGAAGAATGGCAGGAAGACGATCTGTTCAACCTGGTGCGCCGCACCTATTGCTACCGCGACCTGTCGCGCGCCGAATTCGATTCGGTCATCGACATGCTGTCGGAGGGCATCAGCACCAAGCGCGGCCGCAGCGGAGCGTTTCTTCACAGGGATCGCGTGCACGGTGTCGTGCGCGGTCGGCGCGGCGCGCGCCTGGCGGCGATCACGTCCGGCGGCGCGATTCCAGACAACGCGCAGTATCTGGTGCTCGCCGAGCCTGACGAGACCGTCGTGGGGACGCTCGACGAGGACTTTGCGGTTGAGAGCCTGGCCGGCGATGTATTTCTGCTGGGCACGACATCATGGCGAATTCGCCGAGTCGAGGCGGGGCGGGTTCGGGTCGAGGACGCGCGAGGCGCGGCGCCGACGATTCCATTCTGGCGCGGCGAAGCACCCGGCCGAACCGCCGAGCTCTCGAGCGCCGTCTCGCACCTGCGCGAGCAGATCCTGAAAAAGGGGTCTGACCCCTTTTTCTTTCTTACCACTCAGTGCGGGCTCGACCGGCGCGGCGCCGAGCAGGCCGTGCTCTACGTGCAGGCAGGCGCCGCCGCTCTCGGGGCGCTGCCGTCCGACACGACCGTGGTCGCCGAGCGCTTCTTCGACGAAAGCGGCGGCATGCAGCTCGTCATTCATTCGCCGTTTGGCGCCCGCATAAACAGAGCCTGGGGTCTTGCGCTGCGAAAACGTTTCTGCCGCTCGTTCAACTTCGAATTGCAGGCCGCAGCCACCGACAACGGCATCGTCATCTCCCTCAGCGATCAACACAGTTTCCCGCTCGAGTTGGTGTTCAAGTTCCTGACCAAGGAAACCGTCGAGGAAGTACTGACGCAGGCGATGTTGCCCGCGCCGATGTTCGAGGTCCGCTGGCGATGGGATACGTCGCGGGCGTTGGCGGTGCTGAGATTCTCGGGCGGGCGGAAAGTACCGCCGCCGCTTCAGCGCATGCGCGCCGACGATCTGCTTGCTGCTGTGTTTCCAGATCAGGCGGCCTGCCAGGAGAACATCGTCGGCGACATCAGGATTCCCGATCATCCGCTCGTCAGCGAGACGATCAAAGACTGTCTCCACGAAGCGATGGATCTCGATGGCTTGAAGCGGCTCATCGAGCAGATCGGCAGCGGCGAGCTCAAGACAGTTGCCATCGACACGCCGGAGCCGTCGCCGTTTTCTCACGAGATTCTCAACGCGAATCCGTACGCCTACCTCGATGACGCGCCTCTCGAGGAACGGCGCGCCCGGGCTGTGCAGATGCGCCGGACGATTGGACCAGATGCCTCCGGCGTTGCGGCGCTCGATCCGGCCGCGATTGCCGAAGTGGCGGCGGAGTCCTGGCCTGCGGTTCGGGATGCCGAGGAGCTACACGACGCGTTGCTCACGCTCACCTGCGTTCCGCCTGTCGCCGACTGGGAACCCTTCTTCCCGGCGCTGCGCGAGTCGAATCGGGCGACGGTGTTGAGCGCAGGAGGCGCGAATTTCTGGGTCGCGGCGGAGCGACTTGGGTCGGCACGTCTGATGTATCCGGATGCGGTGATTGCGCCGCAGATTGACGACTACGATCGCACGCCGGCGTCGGATCAGGAATCGGCGGTGACCGAGGCACTTCGCGGCTGGCTTGAATCAACAGGACCTCAGACGCAGAGCGGCCTTACCATGCGCTTTGGACTGCCGGCACAGGTGATAGAAGCTGCGCTGCTCCGGCTCGAAGCGGAGGGACAGATTCTTCGCGGCCGCTTCACGAGCGCCGGTTCGGTACACGGCAGTGAGATCGAATGGTGCAACCGGCGGGTGCTCGCGCGGATTCATCGCCTCACGCTTGGACGCCTGCGCCGCGAGATCGAGCCGGTGAATGCCCGCGACTTCATGCGATTCCTCTATCAGTGGCAGCACCTCAAGCAAGGCTCACAGCTCCATGGCCCTGACGGTGCGCTGCACGTCATCAAGCAGCTCCAGGGCTACGAGATTTCGGCCGCCGCATGGGAAGGGGACGTACTGCGCCGCCGAGTCGGCAAGTACACGCCGGATCTGCTCGATCAGTTGTGCATCTCGGGTGAGGTTGTTTGGGGACGTCTCTCGCCGCATCCCGCATTCGACGATGTGGATCGTGGGAAGAGCGGCCCCGTGCGGCGTGTGCGGCCGACCCGCTCGGCCCCTGTCGCCTTGTTCCTGCGCGATGACGCGCCCTGGCTGCTCGAAGCGGCGGCCTACCGATCGGCGGCCGGCGCGGCGAGCGGCCAATTGCCCGATCAAAGGCAGGGGTTGTCGGATGCGGCTCGACAGGTTCTGGAGTCACTGACCCGGCGGGGCGCGTCGTTTCTGGCGGAGGTGGTGAAAGATACCCGCCAGCTCACGAGCAGCGTCGAAGACGCATTATGGGAGCTCGCTGCGGCGGGTCTGGTGACGGCTGATGGCTTCGAGAATCTCCGCGCCTTGATCGATCCGAAGCGGCGTCTGGCGACGGCGAGGCACCACGCCCGCCGCGCGCGCTTCGTTCCGGGACGCTGGGCTCTGTTGTCGGCCTTCGCTCCTTCCTCGCTCGACGTGGAGCTTGTTGGTGGCACAGGGGGTCGGCGCGAGGAACGCGCCACAGCCGAGCTATCGGCAGCCACACTCGAAGCGCTTGCCCGCCAGCTGCTGCTGCGGTGGGGCGTCGTGTTCCGTGATCTGCTCGCGCGTGAGACGATCGTACCGCCATGGCGCGATCTGCTTGTCACCTTCAGGCGCATGGAAGCCCAAGGGGAGATTCGCGGCGGACGTTTCGTATCAGGGTTCGTGGGCGAGCAGTTCGCGCGGCCAGAAGCCGTGGAGCTGTTGCGCGAGATCCGGCGCGATCAGAACATCGGCGCGTCGCCGCACGTTGCGGCGGCCGACCCACTGAACCTGGGCGGCATCATTACACCAGGCCCGCGCATCAGCCCGCATTCCGGCCTCGGCGTCCCGCTCTGGGAGGTTGACGATACAATGGGGTCAGACCCCATTTCTGCGAATATCGTCAATGCTGCCAATCAGGCTTCATAAAACTGTTGGTGTAAAAGTCGGTGCCGTTCAAATCGGCGGCGGTGCGCCTATTGCCGTCCAGTCGATGACGAACACCGATACGCCCGATGTCGAAGGTACCGCGCGGCAGTGCATCGATCTGGCGCAGGCAGGATCCGAGCTCGTACGCATCACGGTGAACCTGCCCGAAGCCGCGGCCGCTGTTCCCGCAATCAAGCAGCGGATGCTCGATGCCGGCGTCACCGCGCCGCTCATCGGCGACTTCCACTACAACGGCCACATTCTTCTGACGAAGCACCCCGACTGCGCGCGGGCGCTCGACAAGTACCGGATTAATCCGGGCAATGTGGGCACCGGCAAGCGGCGCGACGAACAGTTCACGACGATTTGCCAGGTTGCGGCAGATCACGGCAAACCGGTGCGAATCGGCGTCAATGGCGGCTCGCTGAATCAAGAGCTCGTCATGAGCAAGATGCAGGAGAACACGGATCGTCGCCTCGGCAAATCCTCCGACGACATCATCAACGAATGCATGATTCTCTCGGCGCTCGACTCGACCGCGCTCGCGCTCGAATCGGGGCTTCGGAAAGATCAGATCATCATCTCGTGCAAGGTGTCGCGTCCGCTTCACCTCATTGCCGTGTACAGGGAGCTCGCGAAGAGAACCGATCAGCCTCTCCATCTCGGCCTGACCGAAGCGGGAATGGGTATCAAGGGACTCGTTTGGTCTGCGTCCGCGATGGGTGCACTCCTGAACGAGGGCATCGGCGACACGATTCGGGTGTCGCTGACACCGCGTCCCGGCGGCGATCGTCGCGAAGAAGTCTATGCTGCCTGCGAGCTGCTTCAGGCCCTGGGCCTGCGATCGTTTGCGCCGAGCGTCACGGCATGTCCGGGCTGCGGCAGGACGACGAGCACGACGTTTCAGGAGCTCGCCGAACGAACCCAGGATTACATTCGCGAGATGATGCCCGTCTGGAAGGATCGCTACGACGGCGTCGAAGATATGACGCTCGCCGTAATGGGGTGCATCGTCAATGGTCCTGGCGAGTCGAAGGCCGCGAACATCGGCATCAGCCTCCCTGGAACCGGCGAAGAGCCGAGCTGTCCGATTTACATCGACGGAGAGCACGCCAGAACTCTGCGCGGCACGTACGAAGAGCTCGCCGCCGAGTTCAAACAGATTGTGGACGAGTATATTGACAGGAAATATGTAAGTAAGAAGTGTGAAGTAGGAAGTAAGAAGTGACTAGTGCACCGTCGTGTATGGCTCGGTCAGCGTAAACATCGGAATCTCGATGTCGAAGTGCTCCTGCTCGCTGGTCACCATTTGATAGGTCCCGCGCATCGATCCGAACGGCGTGGTCAGGTCGCAGCCTGACGTGTACTCAAAGCTCTCTCCCGGCTCCAGCCTCGGTTGCTTTCCGACGACGCCGGGCCCCTTCACTTCCCTCATGGTGCCCATCGCATCGGTGATAATCCAATGACGGCTGAGCAGTTGAACGGTTTCTTGGCCTTCGTTCACGACGCGGATCTTGTAGTAGAAAAACCACTGGCTCTGCTGCGGGCTCGAGCGGCCCGGCGCGAATTCTGATTCAACCTGGACGCGGATGTTTCTCGTAATGGCTTCCGGCATGTTCAGACACTAATGATATGACAGGCGACGATATTCAGCGACTGAGAGAGCTTGCCGCCTCTGTCGGGGTGTTGAACGGCCGGCGGCACGTTTTTCTGTGCGCCGATCAAACCAACCCGAAATGCTGCGACCGCGAGCGGTCGCTGGCGGCGTGGGACTATCTGAAACAGCGGCTCAAACAGTTGGGCCTGTCGGAAGCCGGCGGGGTCCTTCGCACAAAGGCCAACTGCCTTCGCATCTGCGAAGGCGGGCCGATCGCTGTGGTGTATCCAGAAGGCACGTGGTACCGCGCGTGCGACCCGCCAGTCCTCGAGCGGATCATTCAAGAGCATCTGATAGGCGGGAAGCCCGTCGAGGAATACCTGATCGTCGAGCACCGGCTGCCGCAGTCCGGTTAGAGCCGGTCGAGATCGTCCTTGCCGATGACGGGTGCCCATCCGATCAGCTCGTACTGAGCCACCCCCTGCAGCACGAACGGATCGTTGTCGCGAACCGCATCGAGTGATTTCACATCACCATCCGCTACCCGCAGCAGGCACATTCCACCAGCGCGTGGATCCATCGGCCCAGACGCGATGAGCACACCTTTCTCCTTCAGGCCGCGCAAGTAGGCACGATGGGCATCCTGATGGACGAGTACTTCTTCGAGCGGCCGGCGATAACGAATGAGCGCCACGGCGTACATCAATGTCCTCCAGCAAGCATGTTCAGGGCGACGACCGTGCCGATGCCCGCGATCGCAAGGCCGAGCTGACGAAATGTCTTCGCGTCGATTCGTCCGCGATGGAGATCGGGAATGAGATCGGCCATCGCCACGTACAGAAACCCCGCAGCGGCGACCGACAGCACGTACTGATTGATTTGCGGCAGCCAGTCCAGGGCAAAAATGGCGAGGATCGCTCCGAAGACGGCGGCTCCGCCCGACACCAGATTCAAGAGCAGGGCCTTGCGCCGGGTGTACCCGGCGTTCAGCAAGATCGCGAAGTCGCCAAGCTCCTGTGGAATTTCATGCGTCGCCACCGCGAGAGCCGTACTGATGCCGAGCGGGATCGACGTGCGCACCGCCGTGCCGATGACGACGCCGTCGAGAAAGTTGTGGAACGCGTCCCCGATGATCACCATCGGAGCCGGCATGCCGTGCGCTTCGCAATCGTGTGTGTGGCAGTGTCTCCACAGCACGAGCTTCTCCAGCAGGAAGAACAGCATGATGCCGCCGAGCAGCGATCCGAGCACTCTCCGCGCGGGGAGATTGGCCAGCGCTTCGGGCAGTAGGACGAGCAGCGCCGCGCCGAGCAGCGTGCCGACGGCGTAACTCACCAGCCACGGTACGATTTTGAGGCGGAGACGATCGTTGAAGAGGAGAAGACCTGAGGCGACGAAGACGCCGCCGAGACTGCCGACGAGCGTCAGGCCGACGGCCCACGCGAGCGAACGCACGGGCGCATGTTAGCAGCTACCAGCTCTCAGCTGCCAGCCTCCAGCTCCCAGCTGCCGGCTCCCAGCTTCCAGTGAGCTTCCAGTGGCAACTGGCAGCTGGAAGCTGGCAGCTGGCAGCTTTATGGTGTCGCGATATACCCACGGCGCGCTCTGACCTTGAGCGATTTATCCCGCGTCTCCACGCGAATCGAGTGCCAGCGCCCGTCCTTCTGTGTCGTAGACGAGTACCCGAGATAGTACTGACGGCTGAGCTCGTCGGCGATGTTTGCCGTGGCGGGATCGAGATCGCGTCCCGTTCGTACGATTTCCGTCCGCCCGCCGCTGTCGTCGGTGATCTCGCGCAGAGCGTGCGCGTTCACGCGTTCATCAGATCCTCTTCGGACCGTGGTGCGCCCCTGCGGCGGCTGTGGGAACGGCCATTGGAACTGTGGCAGTTGCGGCAGTACGACGCCGCCGGGACCGCGCGGCCTCCGGCCTCCCGGAAAAGGACTGGGATACGGCGGGAACGTCGTCGGTGGCCGAGAGGTGGGCGCACCGAACGTCGTGTCGCCCTGGCCGTCGATGCCGATCGCGTAAACCATTACTTCGGATTCTCGAATCATCTGCTTCACTTCCGTCAGCGAGCTCTGGCTGTCGGTGTCGTTGCCGTCCGAGATCAGCACCACGGCGCGCTTCCGGTGCTGCCCTGTTTGTGCCAGAGGCACCGATTCCGCAATAGCGTCGAGCATAGCCGTGCCGCCGCTCGCGTTCACTCGGCGGATGGCCCTGCTGAGGCGCTGCCTGTCGGTCGTCCAGTCCTGCAGCAGACTCGGATAGCTGCTGAATGTGTAAAGAAAGATCTCATCGTCCGGCGACAGCAGCTTCGTGAGGAACCGATCCACGGCTGCCAGCGCCGACGAAATTTTCTCGCCCACCATGCTGCCGCTCGTGTCCAGAACGAGCCCGAGGCTGACGGGCACGCGCTCGTTGCTGAAGTGCGTCACTTCCTGCCGTTCGTTCTCTTCGTAGACGATGAAGTCGTCTTGTCGCAGACCTGGTACGAATCGCCCGTTCCTGTCGGTGACGGTCGCCGTCACGTTGACAAGGTCGACACCACTGCGGAAGCGGAACTCGTCATCCTGTTTCTGACCGGCCACGTCGGCGCCGGTGGCGATGAAGACAGCCGCCGCAGCGGCCGTGAGTCCGATCCAGGGGCGAAGCATGTGTTTCATGGCCAACCTTCTATCTATTACTGCGCTCAATGAATGGCGCTTGCCAGTTTCGTGTCGGTACGCCGGTCGACGTGCGGTACGACGTCGCTCCCTGCGCGGAAGCTGACGCGGTAGCGCGCGATCGCGCCCGGATCCGGGATACTCACCTTGAACGGCGCTTCCTCGCCGGGTCGAAGCGCCCGATAGTCGAGCGGCACGTCCTTCGTGGATACGAGGGCGCCGGTGCGATCGAGCAGCGAAACGACCGCCGCAAGCCCTTCGAGCTTGAGACCAGTGGCCGGGTTGCGGACGGTTCCCGAGATCGTGAGCAAGTTGGGATCGCGCGCGTGACCGAGCGACACCAGTTCCAGGGGCTCGTTGTGCGCGATCTGTGCGGTGGTGGCCGCTGGTCTACTGGACGTGGACGAGTTCAGCAGCATCAACGCGCCGCCGATCATCACGATTAACACGGCTGCAGCCAGCATCGGAACCCGGCCTGTCGCCGGGTCGGCGCGTTGGACGGTTCCAAAGAAGTTATCCAGGTCCCTCGTTACGGCTGGTTCAGGCGTCCAATGCCAGTCTCCCGACGCCTGCGTTCCGCGATCTGCACCGCTGTGCGTATCCGCCGCTGCCGATAGAGCTGCCACCCGCGCTTCGGATCGTTCGCGATCGTGGCGCTGGACCTTGCGCGCGGACAGCAGCGCGACGGCAGCCGTCGCGACCGAGATGATGGTGATGACAAGCAGTACGGTTTCCATGACCTTTACCTCAACTTGAATTCGACCGCGACTTCGACGATCACATCCACCGCGTGTCCCAGCCTCGTAGCCGGCGCGAAGCGCCACTGTCGCACGGCAGCGATGGCACGTTCGTTCAATCCGCTTGGGAGGCCGCTGATGAGCTTGACGTCGCTGACCGATCCATCGCGGCGTACGACGATTTCCAGCACGACTTCGCCTTCAAGATTTCTCACGCGCGCTTCTTCTGTGTAGCCGGCCTTCACTTCTCTCAGCAGGCGAGGGGCCTTGATGCCGCTACCGGGACGATATGGGCCGCCGCCCATCCCTCCGCCGGAGCCGTCGCCGATGCCCGTTCCCTCGCCGCTGCCGAGACCCGTGCCCGTTCCGGTGCCGACGCCACCGCCTGCTCCCGGTCCGCGGCTCGTGCTGTCTTTGGGGGCCGGAGTGTCGATGACACCAGGACGATCCTGTTCGTTCGCAGCCACCGTCGCGACCGGTGCCACAACCGGCGGGAGCGGTTCGGGTTTGACGAGGGGCGGCGGAGGCGGCGGTTCAGGCTTCGGCGCGGCCTCGATGGGCTTCGGTGCTTGACGGATGGGAATGGGGCTGCTGAGCGACGACTTGCCCTTTCGTTGCGCGCGCGGTGGGAGCGCTTTCTGCCGGAGACCACCTCCGCCCCCGCCACCACCCGGACCAGGC
Organism: Vicinamibacterales bacterium; assembly: GCA_035281225.1. Taxonomy (GTDB): domain Bacteria; phylum Acidobacteriota; class Vicinamibacteria; order Vicinamibacterales; family JAMQPK01; genus JAMQPK01. The sequence continues at coordinate 38,577 of DATEEI010000123.1, read as the reverse complement.
GCGTTGATGAACACCAGGCGCGTGGTGACAGGTTCGAGCTTGAGGCGCTCGGGCTCGGCCGCCTGCGGCAGGCCAATCGTGCTGATCAGAATGAATGACGCCGCGATGCCGGCGTGAATCGCGCTCGACACGGCAATCGGCAGGCGCGGAGGAGCGTGGACGAATTCCGGCCGCGTGTCGAAGAGCATGGCCGCGCTGCGGCCACCATCGGTACGAAGCGCGCGGACGGCCGCTATGGCCTGCTTGGGGGCGAAGTAGTCGGCGCCAACGCCGATGGCCACCGGTGCGACCTTGCCTGCCTCCACCAACGCTTCAACTCTGGCATCGGGCACGCCGGCTGCTTGTGCGATCTCGTGGAGTGAGTACACGTCCATATGACTACACCCACAGAGGCAAAACCCTTGCCGGGTTAGACGTGCGAATTGCTTGGAGAAAAGGGGTTATTGCGGAAGTGTCACCGCTAACGTACGCCTTCGATGAAGGACAGCCCATCGCTGGCGCCGAGCGGCCTGACACCGCGAAACCCCTCGGCCTGGAGCGCCGCAACGGCACCTCCAGAGGACTGATAGTGCGGATCGACAGGCGCCGATTCCGGCGATTTGAGCAGCGCTCCGAGGCCGGCACGCGGCCCACGCTCGATAATGACAATTCGGCCGCGCGACGCGAGCGTGCGGAATGCCTGCTGTAACAAGGCCACGCGCGTCTCGGGTCTCATGCTCGATAGCAACGCTCTCTGGTTGTCGATCACGATCAGGTTGAAGGCGGCGTCTTCGAACGGAAACCGATCGAGATGCCCCGTCTCGATCTCGAGCAGCACACCCGCCGCCTCTGCGCCGCGCTTTGCCCGCGCCGCGTCGGCTTCGTCCGGAACGATCGCGCACGCGCGTCCGCTGAGGCCGACTTTGGCGCTGATCGCCCCGAGCAGCGAGGCGTCGGTGCAACCGATGCTCAATAGCCGATCGCCGAGCGCAACACCGGTCATCGCGACCGCCAGCGCATGCTTCTCTCCACTCCTGCGAAGGAACATCGTGGGAAGCGTAGGTTGCGTCAGTCGCGTGGGTCAACTCCCACGCCTCCCACGGAGGTGATATAGTTGCCGGCTGTGAAAAACTCTGAAATCGCTCCTGCCAAAGGGAAACTCGGCATTCTTCTGGTCGGGCTCGGAGCCGTCAGCACGACCACGATTGCCGGCGTGCTTGCGATCCGCAAAGGACTCGCCAGTCCGATTGGCTCGCTCACACAGATGGGCACGATCCGGCTCGGCAAACGCACTGAAGGGCGCTCACCAAAGATTAAGGAGGTCGTGCCGCTGGCCGACCTCGATAATGTCGTGTTCGGAGGGTGGGATATTTTCGCGGAGAACTCCTATCAGGCTGCGCGTACCGCAGGCGTGCTCGAACCGTCGCTACTCGATCAGATCAAACCCGAGCTCGAAGCCATCGAGCCGATGTCGGCGGTGTTCGATCAGCGCTACGTGAAGCGGCTCGACGGACCGAACGTGAAGAAGGGCAAGAACAAGAAGGATCTTGCCGAGCAGCTGCGCGCCGACATCCGCAACTTCAAGAAGCAGCACGGCCTCGACCGCATGGTGATGGTCTGGTGCGGCAGCACCGAAGTGTTCATGAAGGAGTCGCCGGCGCACCAGTCGATCGAGGCCTTCGAAAAGGCGCTCGAAGAAAACGACCCGACTATTCCATCGAGCATGATCTACACGTACGCGGCGCTCATGGAGGATATTCCCTACGCCAACGGCGCGCCCAATCTCTCGGTCGACATCCCGGCGATGATGGCGCTTGCGCACCAGAAGAAACTGCCGATCGTCGGCAAGGATTTCAAGACCGGCCAGACATGGATGAAGACGGTCATCGCGCCGGGCATCAAGGCGCGGCTGCTGGGCGTCGAAGGCTGGTACTCCACCAACATCCTGGGTAACCGCGACGGAGAAGTGCTCGACGATCCGGAGTCGTTCAAGACGAAGGAGGAGAGCAAGAAATCGGTGCTCGACTACATTCTTCAACCGCAGCTCTATCCGGAGCTCTACAAGGATCTCTGCCACGTCGTCCGCATCAATTACTACCCGCCGCGCGGCGACAACAAGGAAGGCTGGGACAATATCGATCTCGTGGGCTGGCTCGGCTACAAGATGCAGCTGAAGATCGACTTCCTCTGTCGCGACAGTATTCTCGCGGCGCCGATCGTCCTCGACCTCGCGCTCTTCCTCGACCTCGCAAAGCGCGCCGGCATGTCCGGTATCCAGGAGTGGCTGTCGTTCTACTTCAAGAGCCCCATGCACGCCCCGGGTCTCTATCCCGAGCACGACCTGTTCATTCAGCTGATGAAGTTGAAGAACACGCTCCGCTACATGGTCGGCGAAGAACTGATCACGCACCTCGGGCTCGAGTACTACGATTAGGCGGGTCCAAAGAGCAGGACCCGCCCTGCGCATGTAGGCCGGGTCTTGCCTTAAAGACCCGGCGGCGCGCAGGTCTTGCTTTGTAGACCCGCCGCTATGCACTCGTGTGCAAACGTGTGCAGCGCGCGACCCCAATCCCCTGCCTCTGATCGCTGCAAAGTCTCCGCTTCCTATCGTTTAGCCCACGAAGAACCGAGATATCTGTCGTGGGAGTGCGCTCGTAGTGTTTCTCGTGTGGCGGATCCGCGTCGGTGTCGTGGCAGCCGTACTCCTGTCCGCGGTGCAGGGCTTTGCCCAGGTGCCGTCGCAAACCGCGCCGCTTCGGCCCCTCGCAGTCACACAACTCGACGAGCGCCAGCAGGGAAGCGATCTCGACAGCACTCGCCCCGTCACCATCACGTTGTCCGATCCGATTCCTATTCCAGATCTATTGCTCATGCTGGTTCGCGAAACGCGTCTCAGCGTTGCGGCAGATCCGGACGTGCAGGGTACCTTCCGCGGTGATCTGAAGGACGTCACGGTCCGTCAGGCGCTCGAAATGATTCTGCAGCCGCACGGCTTCGACTACTCGGTCCAGGGAAACCTCATTCGCGTCTTCAAGCGGCGGCTCGTCACTCGCCGTTTCGATCTGAACTATGTCGTCACGCGGCGTTCTGGATCGCGCACGCTAGCCGCCTCGAATGCCATCACACCGAACGGCGCGCCCGGAATGAATCCGGGAAACCAGGCCAGTGCTCAGGGGAGCTCGGTCGAAGTGACGGGCACAGACAACGGCAACATCTTCAGCGATCTGTCTGCAGGCGTGCAGACGCTGCTGTCGCCCGAGGGCCGATTCAACGTGGATGAGAAGGCGGCCCTGCTGCAGGCCACCGACTATCCCGATCGGCTCGATCAGATTCAGCTCTATCTCGATGCTGTGCAGAACCGCGCGACGCGCCAAGTGAAGATCGAGGCCAAGGTCATCGAGGTGACCCTCAGCGACGAGTTCTCGGCGGGGATCAACTGGAATGTGTTGGTCGAGCGCGCAGGGGACGCTGTCTCGCTGACTCAGAACGTCGTGCCGTCTTCTGACGGCACCTTCACGGCGGGCCTGCGCATCAAGGACTTCACCGGGCTGCTCCGCGCGTTTGCCGCGCAGGGGAAGGTCAATGTGATGGCCAGCCCGACCGTGAACGCGCTCAATAACGAGCCGGCCATCATGCGCGTCGGCACGCAGGACGTGTTTTTCAAGACGACGACGCAGACGGATGCGGTGTCGGGACGGATTCTTCAGACTACGGTCGAGCCGCAGGCGATTACCGAAGGGGTCGTACTGAGCGTGACGCCGCAGATTGGCAGCGACGGCATGATCAACCTGAGCATCACGCCGAGCCTCACCGAGCGGACGGGGCATGCTACGTCGCGGTTCGGCGATACCGTGCCGATCCTCAGCGTCCGCGAGGCGGACACATTGGTGCGAGTTCACGAAAACGACACGATCGTCATTGCCGGCCTGATGGAGGAGCGGATGCGCCGCGACGTGCGAAAAGTTCCGTTCCTCGGTGATCTGCCGGGCATCGGCGCCATTTTCCGCGGCGAGACGACGAGCCGCCGCAAGACCGATCTCGTGATTCTGTTGACGCCGACGATCATGACGCCAGGGCGCGTCGCTCCGGCGGCCGCCACAGAGCTGGAGCGAGTGACAACTCGCTAGGAGAGCGATATGTACGAGGACTATTACGGGTTCACCGAAAAGCCGTTCAGCCTGACGCCGGACCCAAAGTATCTCTACAAGAGCGAGTCGCACGCCAACGCGTACGAGCTGCTTCAGTACGCCGTCCGTCGCCGCGAAGGGTTTGTCGTCGTGACCGGCGACATCGGCACCGGCAAGACCACGCTGTGCCGTGCGCTGCTCGAGGAAATCGACAGGAACACGTTCTCGGCGCTCGTGCTCAACCCGTTCCTCTCCGAGGAAGATTTGCTGAAGCTGATTCTCCAGGACTTCGGCGTCGTCTCCCGCGAGGACGTGAAGAGCGGACGCCTGGCGAACGTCAGCAAGCAGGAGCTGATTGAGACGATCTACGACTTTCTGCTCAGCCTGCTGCCCCTGCGTGCCAGCGCGGTGCTGATTATCGACGAGGCGCAGAATCTCCCGATGCCCGTGCTTGAGCAGATCCGGATCCTATCGAACCTCGAGACGGACAAGGACAAACTGCTGCAGATCGTGCTCGTGGGACAACTCAATCTTCATCCGCTGCTGAAGGCGCCGCAGATGCGCCAGCTCGATCAGCGCGTCTCGATTCGCTATCAGCTGCGGCCGCTCAGCCGCGACGAAGTGGCGTCGTACGTCTCCCATCGACTGATGATCGCTGGTGGATCGGCCTCCGTCATGTTTCAGCCGAAGGCGCTCGACATGGTGCATCGGCGTACAGGTGGTATTCCGCGGCTGGTGAACCTCGTATGCGATCGCTCGCTGCTGGCGGCGTACTCCGCGCGCACCAACCGCGTTTCGCAGGAGATGGTCTATCAGGCCGCGGAGAATCTCGAGCTGGTCGAAGAGCGTCCGTCGCGGTTTGCCTGGTTTCGCCGCGCATCGGTGGTTGTCGCTGCCGCGGGCGCGACGATGTCGCTCGGCGTTGCCGGCGATTTCGTCGTGCCCAGTGTCCGTGCGTCCGCCGAAGCCGAGTCGGCCGCACTCGCACCACAAACGCCTCGAGTCGAGACGTCTGTTCCAGCCGCCGCGGCCGTTGATGCTGAGGCCGCACCGGTAGCGGAGCAGTCGATCCCCGCGCCGGAACAGCAGGAGCCGCGATATTCGGTTCTCACCGCCTCGTTTCCAGTTCCCGAGTTGTCGCGCGCGGACACGGCGGCAAGCATTCGGCTCGACACTGTCGTTGGCTTGCTTGAAGGGCACGGTTACGACGTCCGGTTCATGGATGTCGATTTGAACGCGCGAGGCAGCTGGCGGCGCGTGTTGGTAGGCAGGTTTGCGACACTATCGGAGGCGAAGGCCGAAGCTGGCCGGCTGCACAAGCTGCCGGCGTTTGGTGATGCGCAGGTGATCCCGTACCAGCAGTGAAGCGATGAGCATCATCCTCGACGCGCTACGTCGCGGGCGCGGGCGGGACGCGCCGCGACCCAATCCTGACACCGCGCAGACCGACGCTGTTCTGCAGACGCTCGGTTACGGCCGATATAACCCTGCCTCGCCAGTCAGTCGCTTCAGGCGTTCCGCTGCGCTGTGGACGGCTGGCATTCTGTCTGCGTTCGTGTTGTGGGCCGCTGTCATCTGGATCACGGAGGCGCATCTGACGCCGGATCCGACGGACGCGAAAAGCGCTTCCGCCGCATCCGTCCCCACACCTGGCGGTGCTTCCGCCTCCGCGGTTCCCGCTCCGGCGGACAAGCCGGCGGGTGCACCCGTCGCACCTGTGCACGCGCCAGCAATCGCACCCGTCGCACCTATCGCACCACCAAAGGCATTGCCACCGACCGCACCCATCGCCCCTGTCGCGCCTCCGAAGGCGCCGCCGGTGACCGCACCCGCCTCCGCGTCTAGTGGCGCTTCGGCCTCCGCGGTTCCTGCTCCGGCGGACAAGCCGGCGGGCAAGCCCGTCGCCGCTCGCGCACCTGTCGAACCCGTGCAGGCGCCTAAGCGAGCCAAGGTGCCTTCCTTGGCCGCACCTAACGCACCCGCGCCCGTCGCTCCTGTCGCACCTGCGAAGCACATTGTTGAAAATTCGCGGCGCGCCGGCATGCCTGCAGGTGCACCAATCCCGCCGACGGGCGCGCCCTCGCGCACGGCGCTATCTGTACCGGCAGGCGCAAGCGGAGCGACGGTCACGACCGGCCAAGACCACTTCGGGCGTGCGCTGATGTATCAGCGCATGGGCGACTTCGCAAACGCGCTCGTCCACTATAAACAGCTGCTGCAGCGCGACGACCTCAACGCCGAAGCGCACAACAATCTTGGGCTGCTCTATCGCGACAAGGGGCTCACGGAAGATGCCATCAAGGAATTTCAGCGCGCCATTGCGATTGAGCCGCGCTACCCGAAGGCGCGCAATAACCTCGGCGTGGCGTACCTGAATCAAGGCAAGCTGGATATGGCGGCGTCAGAGTTTCACTCAGCGTTGGCGATCGATTCCAGAAACGTCGAGTCGCTCGTGAATCTCTCGACCGTTCACAAGGAAGCCGGGCGGCGCGAAGACGCCCGCGCGGCGCTCGTCGGCGCATTGGAGATCGACCCGCGCAACGCCGAGGCGCATTACAACTTTGGCCTGCTCGAAGACGAGGGGGGCAACAGAGAACGGGCGCTCGTTCACTATCGCGCGTTCCTGCAGCATGGTGCTGCAGGGTATCCGGCCCTGGTGGGAGAGGTGCGGAAGCGCGTCGAAACCCTCGGCAGGTAGTATTCTTGCCGCATGTCCGACGCTCTCGATCCCGAAATTTCTGCGCTCCTCCATGAGGACCGCGTTTTCGCTCCTCCAGCCGAATTCTGCGCGACAGCTGTTGTCCGAGACACCACACCCTACGAAGACGCCGAGCGCGACTACGAAGGTTTCTGGGCAACGTTTGCATCCGAGCTCGAGTGGACTCGCCCGTGGACGAAGGTGCTCGATTGGACCAATCCTCCGCATGCGAAGTGGTTCGTAGGTGGGCAGATCAATGCGTCGGTCAATTGCGTTGACCGCCACATCAAGACCGCGCGCAGGAACAAGGCAGCCATCATCTGGGAGGGGGAGCCTGGCGATCGCCGCACGCTCACGTACTTCGATCTCTACCGCCAGGTCAGTGCGTTTGCGAACGTCCTGAAGTCGCTCGGCGTGAAGAAGGGCGATCGCGTCGCGATCTACATGCCGCTCGTCCCCGAGCTTGCGATCGCCATGCTTGCCTGCGCGAGGATCGGCGCCCCGCACAGCATCGTGTTCGGCGGATTCAGCGCCGAGTCGCTGCGCGATCGCATCAACGACGCGCAGTGCAAGGTGCTCGTGACCGCCGATAGCGGGTACCGGAGAGGCGGCGTGGTGCCGCTGTTGAAGGTTGCGAATGAGGCGGTAGAGGGCACTCCTTCAATTGAGAACGTCATCGTCTTTCGGCGGTTGACTAGCTCCGTGCCCGAAGCCCGAAGCCCGAAGCCGGGAGTCCAGATCCACGACTGGCACGAGCTCATGTCGAAGGCGCCCCTCGACTGCCCCCCCGAGCCGATGGATTCGGAAGACCTTCTTTACATTCTCTATACCTCGGGCACCACCGGGAAGCCCAAGGGCATCATGTACACGACCGGTGGATATCTGACGGGCACGTACGCCACGTCGAAGTGGGTGTTCGATCTCAAGGAAGACGACGTCTACTGGTGTACCGCCGATATCGGATGGGTCACCGGCCACAGTTATGTGGTCTATGGGCCTCTCGCCAACGGTGCCACGGTGGTCATGTACGAGGGCGCACCGGACTGGCCGCAGAAAGATCGCCTGTGGGAGATCATCGAGCGGTACGGTGTGACGATCTTCTACACCGCGCCGACGGCGATTCGGGCGTTCATGAAGTGGGGCACCGACTGGCCGAAACGCCGCAATATGTCGAGTCTGAGGCTGCTCGGATCCGTCGGCGAACCGATCAATCCCGAAGCGTGGATCTGGTACCACAAGAACATCGGTGGCGAGCGGTGCCCCATCGTCGATACCTGGTGGCAGACCGAGACAGGCATGATCATGATCGCGCCGCTGCCCGGCCTTACGCGGCTCAAGCCGGGATCGGCGACGCTGCCATTTCCCGGGATAAAGGCGGAGATTCGGACCGTCTCCGGCGAACCGATCGCCGTCGGTGGCGGACTCCTTGCGCTGACGCGGCCGTGGCCTGCCATGCTCCGAGGCATTTACGGGGATCCGGAGCGCTTCGTGACGCAGTACTGGAGCAAGTGGGATTGCGCCACCTATTTCACCGGCGACGGCGCCAAGCGGGACGAAGACGGGTACTTCTGGGTGCTCGGTCGCGTGGACGATGTGATTAATGTGGCGGGGCATCGCATTGGAACAATGGAAGTCGAGAGCGCGCTCGTCGATCACCCAAGAGTGGCCGAAGCAGCAGTCGTCGGCCGTGCGCACGAGTTGAAAGGGCAGGCGATCTCGGCGTTCGTTATTCTTAAGGAGGGCAACGCGCCGAGTCCCGCGCTGATGGCCGAGCTCAAGGAACATGTCGTGAAGAAGATCGGATCGATTGCGAGGCCCGAGGACATCCTGTTCGCGGCCGATCTTCCAAAGACCCGCTCGGGCAAGATCATGCGTCGTCTCTTGAAGGACATCGCCGAAGGCAAGGCCCTGGGCGATACCACCACCCTGGCGGATCCCAGCGTCATCGCCAAGCTGAAAACCGAGTACGAGGAAGCTGGCTAGTGCGACGCACTGGAATAGACCTCTCTGCTTCGAGATGCATCCTCGTCGATGCCGAGACGTCGGGACGCCGTCGTCAGGGTGAAGCCGGCTCGCTGCGGCTTCATCACTTCGCCTCGCTTTCTACTGCCGAGGGCACGGACGCGCTGACGGCGGAACTGAAGGCGCTCATCGATCAGAAGTTATTTCCACGCCGCGCCTGGGTGAATCTGTGGGACGTCCGAAGCAGCCACAAGTATTTGCTGCTGCCGTCCGGACCGGTATCCGAGCTCGAATCGATGGCGCGGCATCATGGCGCCGATGCGCTGGGCCTTGAGGACGCAGAAGTCACGCTGGCCGCGACGATTGGCTCAAAGCGCACCGAACCAGGGCAGCGCGAGAAAACGGAAGTCTCGTTTTTCGCTGCAGGCTCACAGGACGTCAGAGAGCGGTTGAGGCCGTTCATCGAAGCCGGTTTCGAAGTCGAAGGCGTCACGACTCCGTGCGGCGCGCTCTGGTCGCAGGCAAGACTTCGGCGTCCGTCGCAGCCGGGCGAAGTCCATGCTCACGTTGCGCTCGGTATCTCGCAGTCCGCTCTCGGCATCTTCAGCAACGGCTCTCTGCTGTACGCCCGCGATGTTGATTGGGGATACGCCATGCCTCCGGGCGGCTCGGTTACGCCTCTGAGTCGGGAAGAGCTTGCGAAACAGTTGTCGCTCGAGCTGCGCCGTTCGTTTCTCTATTTGAAGCAGTACTGGGAAGAAGACGTATCGCAGGTTGTTCTGTGCGGCGACATGCCAGAGATTCGATCGCTGACCGCTCCGTTGATCGAACGGTTGAACATCGAAGTCGAGACACTCGATACCCTGGAGGGCATCGACACCGCTTCACTGCCTGAGGGCTTCGGCGACCAGGCCGCAACGTACCGCCTGGCCTCCTCGATCGCCGCCGAGCCGCCGCCGGTGAATCTGTTGCCCCTCGAGATGACCGCCGGTCGACCATCTCGAACGGCGCAGTTGATTGTCGCGGCCGGCGCCGCTGCCGCTGTCGCGCTCGCAGCATTTCTCTACGCGCAGGCGGACGTTGCGCGTACCGAGGCCGAGCGCCAGTTGACGCAGGCGCAACGCGAGCTCTCGCAGGTACAGTCAACCATCAAGGCCGCCGCCGCTACCGCGGTACCTGCGGAGATCGAGGCCGTCCGACGCTCTGCGCGTAGCACCCAAGGTCCATCCATGGCGCGGTTCCTCGACGTGCTGGCGACCGCGGCGCCGAGCGGGTTCACGGTGAAATCGGTGCGCGCCTCGTCTGTGCCGGATGAGAATGCGTGGAACGTCACGATTGAAGCCTTCGCGGTAGGCCCCGACTTGCTCCGCGCGCGTCGCGCATCCGAACGGTTTCTTCTGGTGCTCGAAGAGTCGCCGTTGTTCGGAAAGCCGCTGCAACCGTCGACCCTGCAACTCAGCAACGACAGTCCGCGGGGCATCGAGCTTGCAGCCACCTATCGGGTGCGCCAATGAGGACCATCGCAATGGCGGTCGTGGCCCCGTTCGTTATTTTCGGGTTTCTCTACGGGCTGGTGGTGGAACCCCAGCGCGCAGCCGCCAGCGCCGCACAACGGCAGCTCGCCGAAGTGCGCGCAACGATCGGTCGCGAGCGCAGCGTCGTTCGTCCTTCGACGGGCGTGAGCCAAACATCACCGGAAGGGGTCGGGGACTTCGCCGAGTCGCTCCGGGCCCTTCTCAACAGCCCGACCGTGGGCCGTGTGGCGAACGTCTCGATCGAGACAGGGGCCGCCGCCCAAGGGTCCTCGCCAGTGACCACGTCGTTTGACGCGCGATATGACGAGATAGGCCGCTTCTTTTGGAACCTTCGCACGCTACCTCCGATCTTCGAGATCCGATCGGTTGAGCTGGCGCCGGGCCACGGGCCGTTGGTGCACGCGAGCGTCGCTCTCCTGGTCGTACATCGCACGAAGTCGGTTTCCCCTCAGGTAGATCCAAGCCTGCCCATGCAGGCCGCTCTAACGCCGGCCCCTGAGTGGAAGCGCAACCCATTCGAGGCAACGTCGCAGCTACGATTGGCCGCGTCTGCACGGCGCGAGCCCGTGCTGCCGGCACGGCCGGACCCTGTCGTGAACAGCATTCTTCTTTCCGTCGGGCGCCGCGTCGCGCTCATCGACGGCCGGATCGTCAAGGAAGGGGACCGCGTCGGATCTGCGGTGGTGCGATCCATCGAGCCGGACTCGGTTGTCATTGCGACCCCGGACGGTGAGGAGCGGCGTTTGCTCCTGAAGCCCCCCGTCGGTCGTCGCTGAGCGTTGAATCCCATGTAAGATGGGAACCGTCCGGCCGCGGCACCCGTATCAATCACCATGGCACTCATCGAAACCCACGATCTCTGGAAGACCTACCTCATGGGCGAGGAGGAAATTCACGCGCTGAGAGGGGTGTCGGCATCAATCGAGCGCGGTGAGTACGTGGCCATCATGGGACCTTCGGGATCGGGAAAGTCCACCCTGATGAATCTCATCGGCTGTCTCGACACGCCGAGTAAAGGGAGCTATTCGCTGAACGGGCACGAAGTCGCGCGGATGAACGACAACGAGCTTGCGCGCATTCGCAACGAGGAAATCGGGTTTGTGTTCCAGACTTTCAACCTGTTGCCGCGCGCGACGGCCCTTCACAACGTGGAGCTTCCGCTTGTGTACGCCGGCGTGCCTGCGGCCGATCGCCAGGCGCGCGCGAAGGCGGCGCTCGAGAAGGTCGAGCTCACGAGCCGCATGAGCCACCGGCCCAACGAGCTGTCGGGTGGACAGCGGCAGCGCGTCGCGATCGCACGGGCACTGGTGAACAATCCCTCGATTCTGCTGGCCGACGAGCCGACGGGAAATCTCGATTCGAAGACGGGCGCGGAGATCATGAGCCTCTTCGCGCGCCTCCACGAAGGCGGCAATACGATCGTCCTCGTGACGCACGAAGCGGACGTTGCCGCCTACGCGCACCGCACGCTGCACTTGCGCGACGGGGTCATCGAGAAAGACGTCCGCGAACAGCGCGCCACAGTCACCACGTAGCGCGCTATAGTCCCTCCTAATCTCTTAACCTCCTGCTAGCGTTTCGTTCTCAGACCGCCGCCCAATGTCCCGGCTGGACTTCTCGGAGCGGTGCATCGACGTTCACGTCCTTCGGATTTAGCTCGATGCGCGCGGGTTTGTAATCGGGATCCGGTACAGGGATCGCTGAGAGCAACGCTTTCGTGTAGGCGTGCTGCGGGCTGTGGAAGAGACGTGCGGTGTCGGCCATCTCGACGATGCGTCCGAGGTACATCACGGCGGTGCGGCGGCAGATGTGCTCGACCAGGCGGAGATCGTGCGCGATGAAGAGGTAGGCCAGTCCGAGCTTCTGCTGAAGCTCGATGAGCAGATTGACAACCTGCGCCTGAATCGACACGTCGAGCGCCGAGACTGGTTCGTCGGCGATGATGAACGATGGGTTGAGCGCAAGCGCGCGTGCGACTCCGATGCGTTGCCGCTGCCCGCCGCTGAACTCGTGCGGATAGCGATCGATGGTTGTGGGTTCCAGTCCTACGAGGCGATAGAGATCGACCACGCGCGCCATCCGCTCCTCGCGGCTGCCCATCTTGTGGATGACGAGCGGTTCTTCGATGATCTGGCGCACGCGCATGCGCGGGTTCAGGGACGAGTACGGATCCTGAAAGACGATCTGCATGTGGCGCCGGGCCTGGCGCAGTTCCTCATGCGAGAACGCGAGCACGTTCTGGCCGCGAAAGAGCACTTCGCCCGAAGTTGGCTCTATCAGGCGGAGGATGCAGCGTCCTGTCGTGGTCTTTCCACTTCCAGACTCCCCGACGAGCCCGAACGTTTCGCCTTCATCTACGGAGAACGTCACATCCGTGACGGCGCGCACGATGTTGGGTCTGGTGAGAAAGCCCTCACGCCGTGTGAACTGCTTGACGAGGTGGCGGACCTCGACGAGAGGTGGCATCAGGCGCGCCTTGGGTCGTGGAGGTAGCAGCGAGCGCGCTGGCCCGGCGCGACGTCATAGGACGGCGGTGGAGCCGTCGGACACAGCTCGAACCGGTTCGGGCATCGCGGTTCGAACGCGCAACCTGGTGGAAGGTTCGCAAGGTTCGGAACGGTACCTTCGATGGCCTCAAGACGCTGACCGGGCGTACCGCCGGGAATCGACGCGAGGAGACCGCGCGTGTACGGATGCGACGGCGATCGAAAGACCTGGCGCATCGGCCCTTCTTCCACGATCCGACCGGCGTACATCACTGCCACCCGATCGGCGTGGCCAGCCACGACGCCGAGGTCGTGGGTGATCAACAGCAGCGCAAGGTGGAATTTCTCCTTCATTTCCCGAAGAAGGTCGAGAATTTCAGCTTGGATGGTCACATCGAGCGCGGTCGTCGGCTCATCGGCGATCAGCAGCACCGGCTGGCAGGCGAGCGCGATGGCGATGAGCACGCGTTGGCGCATCCCTCCGGATAATTGATGCGGGTAATCCCGCAGGCGTCGTGCGGGATCCGGAATCTGCACTGCCTCGAGCAGGTCCAGCGCCTTGGCGCGCGATTCAGACCGCTTTACCTTGCGATGGACGAGCAACGCTTCTGCGATCTGATCGCCGACGGTGAACACTGGATTGAGTGCCGTCATCGGCTCTTGAAAGATGAAGCCGATCTCTGCGCCGCGTATCGCGCGCATATCGCGTTCGGAGAGCTCGAGTAGATCGTGCCTGCCGTTGAAGCTGATCGGGCCCCCCTGAATCTGTCCCGGTGGTTGAACGAGGCGAAGGATCGACAGTGCAGTCATCGATTTGCCGCTGCCGGACTCGCCGACGATGCCGAGGGTCTCCCCGCGCCGAAGCTCGAAGCTGATCTGATCGACCGCGCGGACGATCCCGGTGGCAATCTTGAAGGTCGTGGTCAGCGCCTGGACACGCAGGAGGGGCTGTTCCGGCGTCATACCACACTCGCTTCACGATGCTCGCCGAACACGTCTCGTAGCGTATCTGATATTTCTCCGACCGTCGCCTTCGCCACCACCGCCGAAATGATCGGCGGCATCAGGTTCACATCTCCCTCGGCAGCGCGGCGGACAGCGTCGAGAGAAGCGCGCCATGTGCTGGGATCCCGCGTCGCACGAATAGTCCGAGCGCGCTCCTGCTGAAAGGCCTCGATGTCAGGATCGATCGTGAACGTCGGGATTGTCGCGGCGTCCTCGGTTTGGAAGCGCGTCACACCAACGACCGTCGATTCACCCGTCTCGATCGCGCGCTGAGCGCGGAAGGCCGACTCCTGGATCTCGCGCTGAATCATCCCAGATTCGATCGCCGTCAGCGTGCCGCCGCTGGCATCGATGCGCTTCAGCAGCGCGCGCGCGGCCTCTTCGATCTCGTTGGTCCGGCTTTCGATCTCGTACGACCCGCCGACCGGGTCGACGGTATTGGCAACCCCCGACTCGAACGCCACAATCTGCTGTGTGCGCAGTGCGAGGGTCGCAGAGTCTTCGGTCGGCAGCGCGAGCGCTTCGTCACGCGCGTTGCAGTGCAGCGACTGTGCCCCTCCGAGGATCGCGGCCAGCGCCTGCACCGTCACGCGCACCAGGTTGTTGTCGGGCTGCTGAGCCGTGAGCGTGCTGCCCGCGGTCTGTGCGTGGAAGCGAAGCTGCTGGGCGCGCGGATTCGACACGCCGAAGCGCTCTTTCATGATGCGCGCCCACAGTCGCCGCGCTGCGCGGAACTTCGCGATCTCTTCGAGGAAATCGTTATGGGCGGCGAAGAAAAAGGACATGCGCTCGCCGAGCGATTCCGGTGACAGCCCGCGAGCGCGGCCGGCCTCGATGTACGCGATGCCGTTGGCCAGGGTAAACGCGACCTCCTGCACCGCCGTCGAGCCGGCTTCGCGGATGTGGTAGCCGCTCACTGAAATGGCGTTCCACTGAGGCAGCTCCCGCTCGCAGAACGCGAAGATGTCCGTCACCAGACGCAACGACGCGATCGGAGGATAGATGTAGGTGCCGCGCGCGAGGTACTCCTTCAGCACGTCGTTCTGCACCGTCCCCGACAGCGTTCTTCGCGAGACGCCATGCCGATCAGCCAGCGCGACATACATGGCGAGCAGGATGATCGCCGTCGAATTAATCGTCATCGACGTGGAGACGCGATCGAGGGGGATCTCTTTGAAGAGATCGGCGATGTCGTCGAGAGTGTCGATGGCCACCCCGACTCGTCCGACTTCACCCGATGCCAGCGCATGGTCGGAGTCGTATCCCATTTGAGTCGGAAGGTCGAAGGCCACGCTCAGGCCCGTCACCCCCTGAGCCAGCAGGTGCCGGTAGCGCTGGTTGGAGCTGCTCGCGGTACCAAACCCGGCATACTGCCGCATCGTCCACAGGCGGCCGCGATACATCGTGGGCTGTATGCCCCGCGTGAAAGGGAACTCGCCGGGCCGGCCCAGATCCCGGTCGGGATCCCAGTCTGCGAGATCGGCCGGAACGCGAGAAGAATCAACCATATAAGGGCAGTAATGGCGATTCTATCGTTCTTGACACCGCGAAATCACGGGCCTACAATGAACTTCGTCCTACATTCGTAGTTCCCGAGACCGATTTTCTGAAAAAATGACGAAGCCGGTGGACAGATTTCTGTCGAGCCAATGGTGTAGGCGGGAATTCGATTGCGATAGGTCCACTCGAGAACACCAGTTATAGGGGTTGGATTGCGAGCCCCGAGGAGGATCAAACCAATGGACGACACAGTCAACCGGCTGGCCCGAGAGCTCGCCGACGCCATTGCTGCCGCGGTTGCAGATGATCCTCAAGTCGAGGCGTGTCGTGAGAAGGCGCGCGCGGCGGGCTTCGAAATGAAAGTCACCCTCGAAGCGGTGGTCGGCTTCGTCAATCGCACGACCACAACCGAGAAGGGCGGC
This sequence comes from Vicinamibacterales bacterium, assembly GCA_035281225.1. Lineage (GTDB taxonomy): Bacteria > Acidobacteriota > Vicinamibacteria > Vicinamibacterales > JAMQPK01 > JAMQPK01. The sequence continues at coordinate 22,863 of DATEEI010000123.1, read as the reverse complement.
GCGATCGTCAAGGTGCCAGCCCCAGCCAAAGTGGCCGCCCGCAAGGCTCAGGACATGACCGCGAACGACCGCCGGTTCCTCCGCTCGCTGAGAATCGCCGCGGACGAGCCTAAAAAAGAAGAAGTCGAATAGCTACAAGCTCCGCAGGTCGGTGCCGGTCATTTCCTTCGGGGCCGGCACACCCAGTATTCCAATCATCGTCGGTGCGATGTCCCTCAAGGCGCCTCCATCGCGCAGGCGGACTCCATTCACCTTTTCTACAACGATCACTGGAACGGGGTTGCACGTATGCGCCGTGTGCGGTTCATTGAGCTCGGTGTTCCACATTTCCTCGGCGTTGCCGTGATCTGAGGTGACGATGAGCGTCCCTTCGGCCTCACGTACTGCCCGGACGATCCGGCCCAGGCAGTGGTCGATCGTCTCCACAGCCTTTACCGCCGCGTCTATGTTGCCGGTATGTCCGACCATGTCGGCGTTGGCAAAGTTGCAGATGATCACGTCGTGTTTGCGCGATTCCACGTCTTTTACGAGCGTGTCCGTAATCCCCTTCGCGCTCATCTCCGGCTGCAGATCGTAGGTTGGGACCTTTGGCGACGGCACGAGAATGCGATCCTCTCCGGGATAGGACTTCTCGATTCCACAGTTGAAGAAGTAGCTCACGTGCGGATATTTTTCGGTCTCTGCAACACGGAGGTTCGTCAGGCCTTGCGCGGCCATCACCTCGGCGAACGACCCAATCAATGACTGCGGTGGAAATGCGACGGGAAACGGAAACGTCCTGTCGTACTGCGTCATCGTGGTCATCGAAAGTCTGGGATGAGGGTGGCGCTCGAAGCCGTCGAAATCGTCGAATGCCAAAGCCCGGGTGAGCTGCCGTGCGCGATCCGATCGAAAGTTGAAAAAGATGACGCTGTCGCCATCCCGGATCGGCCCGACCGGTTCGTTGCTGGCATCGACAATGGTGCCGGGCTCGATGAATTCGTCGCTGACACCCGCTTCGTAAGATTTGCGGATGAAATCGACAGCTGACCTCGCCCTGCGAGGCCCGGTACCTTGGTGGGGTCCGGTTTCACCCGGACCAGCGCCGACCATGGCGTCGTACGCTCTCCTCGTACGCTCCCACCGGTTGTCGCGATCCATGCCGTAGTAGCGACCTCCGACAGAGGCGATCTGGCCGGTCCCGGCCTTGGCCATCACTTGCTCGAGCTCGCCGACAAACCCCGCGCCCCCGGCCGGTGACGTATCGCGTCCATCTGTGAAAGCCTGCACGAACAGCCGCTTCACCTTGAGGCGCGCCGCCATTTCGACGAGGGCGTAGAGATGGCGTGTATGGCTGTGGATCCCGTTCGGCGAGACAAGGCCGATCAGGTGGAGCGCGTGCGCGTCATGATCGCATCGCGCCATCGCTTCGACGAACGCCGCCTTTTCGAAGAAATCACCGTCCTTGATGCTCTTGTCGATACGCGTCAGATCTTGATACACGATACGGCCCGCGCCCATCGTGATATGGCCAACTTCGGAGTTACCCATCTGACCGGCCGGCAACCCGACGATCTCTCCTGAGGCCTCCAGGGACGAATGAGGGAAGCGTTCGAGCAGCTCGAGGTACGTCGGCGTTCGCGCGAGCTTGATAGCGTTGCCTTCGCGCTCTTCGCGCAGCCCCCAGCCGTCGAGAACCACGAGCACCAGCGGCCCGCGTGTGGTGGTCATGATCGCGCGGCGAGCTGGCGGATGGCGCCGCGCCCCGCATAGCGACCGCCGCCGCCCAGTGCTTCTTCAATCCGCAGAAGCTGGTTGTATTTCGCGACGCGATCGGTGCGGCTGGCCGAGCCGGTCTTGATCTGGCCGGCGTTGGTGGCCACGGCGAGATCAGCAATCGTGACGTCTTCGGTTTCACCCGACCGATGCGACACGATGCGCGCGTAGCCTGCGTCGCGCGCCATTGCCATCGCTTCGAGAGTCTCGGTGAGCGTGCCGATTTGGTTGACCTTGACGAGCAGCGCGTTACCGACCTTTTCCTCGATGCCTCGCTTCAGGATTTCTGGATTGGTCACGAACACATCGTCTCCCACGAGCTGCACCGTGTCGCCGATCTCTCGCGTCAGCAGCTTCCAGCCGGTCCAGTCGCTTTCGGCGACGCCGTCCTCTATGGAGATGATGGGGTAGTCGCGCGACCACTCGACCAGCATGGCCACCATGTCTTCGATGCTGCGCGCGGGCTCGCCCGACTTCTTGAAGACGTAGCGGCCGTTCTCCCACATTTCGCTCGACGCGACGTCCAGAGCCAAAAACACATCGCTGCCGGCTTTGTAGCCGGCGTTGGCGACTGCCTCCAGCACCAGCTCGAGCGCTTCGCGGTTGGATTTGAGGCTCGGGGCGAACCCACCTTCGTCGCCGACGCCCGTGCCCAGGCCTCGCTTCTTCAACGACGATCGGAGCGAGTGAAAGATCTCGGCGCCTGTGCGCAAAGCCTCGGCGAACGTCGGTGCGCCAACCGGCATCACCATGAACTCCTGGACGTCGACGTTCGAGTCCGCATGTGCGCCGCCGTTGAGGATGTTCATCATCGGCACCGGCAGCAGCTGCTTCCCGCTTCCCTCGGCAAGGTACGCGTAGAGCGGTTTCTTCGCTTCGGCAGCGGCGGCATGCGCGGCAGCCATCGATGCGCCGAGAATGGCATTGGCGCCGAGACGGCTCTTCGTCGGCGTGCCGTCAAGCTCGATCATCTTCCGGTCGAGCGATCGCTGGTCGAGCTCGACGCCGACGAGGGCTTTGGCGATCTCCCCGTTCACGTTGGCGACGGCCTTCAGCACGCCCTTGCCGAGGTAGCGTTTCTTCTCGCCGTCCCGCAGCTCCAGCGCTTCGCGCTCGCCGGTTGACGCGCCCGAAGGCACCGCCGCTCGTCCGATCGCGCCGCTCTGCAGCCGGACTTCTACTTCAACAGTCGGATTCCCGCGAGAATCCAGAATTTCTCTTCCGTGCACGTTGGCGATGTTCAAGAGTTATCTCCCGTCGTCTTCGGCTTCGATGCGGAGCGCTTCTTCGCTAAGGGGCTCAACAAGCGGGTCGTCGTCTTCCGTGACGATGACTACTCCGAGGTCAGTAACAGTATGTCGCTTTCGATCTTCTTCAGGGTTGAACCCGATGACCGCCCCGCGTGGTATCAGCACGTCGCGGTCGATAATAGCGCGTCGAATGCGCGCGTGCCGCCCGACGCGGACGCCCGGCATCAGCATGCAGTGTTCGATCTGGCCGTAGCTGTGCACCCGCACGTTCGGGCACAACACGCTGCCCATGATGCGGCTCCCCGACACGATGCAGCCGGGCGAGATGATGGAGTCGAGCGCCTCGCCCGATCGCCGTCCCTTTTCGGCGAACACGAACTTTGCCGGCGGCGCCTGCGGCTGATACGTGCGCATCGGCCACTCGGGATCGTAAAGATTGAACTCCGGATCGACGCCGCAGAGATCCATGTTGGCGTCGTAAAACGCATCGAGCGTGCCGATGTCGCGCCAGTATTTCGAGGCTTTCTTGTTCTCGTCGTAGAAACGGTAGGCGTAGGTCGGCAGCTCGTTGATCACCGCGGGGATGATGTCCTTGCCGAAGTCGTGACTCGACGGCCGGATAGCATCGGCCTCGAGGGCTTTCAACAACACGTCGGTGTCGAAGATGTAGATGCCCATCGACCCGAGCGCGAAGTCGGGCGAGCCCGGAATGGGCGGGGCGTTTTTCGATTTCTCGATAAAGGCGGTGACTTTGTCCTGCTGGTCGACCGACAGCACGCCGAATCGATAGGCTTCGTGAATGGGAACCTCGATGGCCGCGAGCGTGACCGCCGCCGCGCGCTCTCTGTGAAAGCGCAGCATCTTGGCGTAGTCCATCTTGTACACATGGTCGCCCGAGAGCACGATCACCTGCTGCGGATGCTCCTGGGCAATCGAATAGAGGTTCTGGTAGACCGCGTCCGCCGTGCCCTGGTACCAATGCTCGCTCACCCGTTTTTGCGGCGGCAAAATCTCGACGAATTCGCCGAGCTCCTCCGAAACAATGTTCCAGCCCATCCGGATGTGACGGTTGAGCGAGAGCGATTTGTACTGGGTGGCGATGAAGATGCGGCGCAGCCCGGAGTTGATGCAGTTGCTCAGCGTGAAGTCGATGATGCGGTACGGACCACCGAAGAAGACCGCGGGCTTGGCGCGATCCCTGGTCAGCGGGTACAAGCGCTCGCCCGCCCCCCCGGCGAGCAGAATGACCAGCGCGTCATCAATCACGGATAAAACCCTTGATCAGAAAGAGTTCCGACGCAACCGGATTGACTTGATTCGCGACGCCGTCCTATCATCGTGAATTATACTTTTCAGCTTTTTAGCTGGAATTACAGGAGATTCTCGAGATGAACGTCCGTCGCGCTTTCGCAGTCTTCGGTGCGCTGACCCTCACGGTAGCCCTTACAGCCGGCTCCTACGCGCAGGACAAGAATCAGGAGCAGGCGCAGGAGCAGAGAAAGCTCAGCAATGACGAACGACGCGAGTATCTCGCACTGAACGAGCTCGTCGATGCCGTGGCTGCTGGCAAGCAGTCGGCCCCCGCCGACGTCAAACTCAAGTTCCAGAATCACTTCCTGAAATCGAACGACAAGGTCTACATCCCTTACATCCTCGAAGTCAGCGGCGGGACCTTTACCTCGTTTCCCGTCGCGATGTACATCCGCGCCGTCAAGAAGGATGCGGCGGCTGCGCCGGCCCCGAAACCGGACGACAAGCCAATCGATTGGCCGTTTGCTGATGTCTACTTCCTGAACGAGAAGAACGTGACCACGACCGGAGGCGTGACCGAAGTGCCTCGCGCGCTCGCCCTCCCGTCCGGCGAGTACACGCTCTACATCGCTCTCCGCGAGCGTCAGCCGAAGGACAAGAAGCAGGGGTCACCCAAGACGGTCGTCCTTGCGCAGCCATTGACGGTTCCAGACATGAACAAGGGTCTAACGACGAGCAGCGTTATCCTGGCAAAGGCCCTCGACCCTGCACCGGAGCAGCTGACGGGCCAACAGCAGCTCGAGCAGCCCTACACAATCTCGGGCTATCGCGTGACCCCGACGTTCTCGCAGGTCATGCCCCAAACGGGCGCGCTCTTGTTCGTGTTCTTCATCTACAATGAGGGCGTGGCTGCGAGCGGCAAACCCGACATGGACTTGGAGTACAATTTCTTCCGCGCCGCCGAAGACAAGCCATTCACGAAGCTCGCCCCGCAGTCGTTCAACGCGACGACGCTGCCGGGCCAGTTCGATGTGAAGCTCGGTCACCAGGTGTTCGTTGGACAGGAGATTCCCCTGAAAAACGAGGCCGTGACGTTCGCGCCGGGTGAATATCGGCTGGAGCTCAAGATTACCGACAAGATCAACAGCCAGACGATTACGCGAATTGTTCCGTTCACGGTGTCATAAACGCGTTAACTGAAGAGGGTAGGGAGGGTTTCATGACCCGGTTGTTCCCTGCGGCGGCAGTTGTTGCAGTGTTCGTGCTTGGCGCTCAAGCTGCGTACGCACAGACCTCTTCCAAGGAACCACGTGCGACGCGGAACGCATTCCCGGCCGGCAGCATCGAAGGGCGGGTGCTCGATGACCAGCACGCGCCCATAGCGGGCGCCATGGTTTCGGTGATCGGCCGGACCACCGCGGCCGCAAGCACGGACCGAGACGGTCGCTACACGCTGCGCGAGCTGCCATTTGGTCCTTACATCCTGAGCGTGCACTCGCGCGGCTATTTCAAGTCGCGTGGGCGCACCATTCAGCTCACCACAACCAGAACATCCGTTCCTGAGATACAGCTGGCACGGGCCGGCGCGCCGAAGGCGCCGGTCGTGACGGCTGAGCCGGTTCCGGTCCTCCCGATCGTTTCGACAACACAGCTGGCTGGATTCAGCATCGATGCGGCGCAGCCGGCCTCGACGAGCGAAGACAGCACCTACGAGCCGGCCGATGAGAGCGAAGCCGCAGAGACCGCATGGCGGCTCCGCCATCTCCCGCGCAGCATTTTGAAGGAAGTGGCATCCGACGCCGTCTGGGCCGACAACGACGAGGAGCCTACGCGGTGGCTTGGCAATGCCGCGACCCTGGTGCCCATCGCCTTTTTCAGCGATCTTCCGTTGTCGGGGCAGGTAAACCTGATGACGATCGAATCGTTTCAGCGGCCCGGTGAGATCTTCAACGCCGACGCCGCACGCAACGTCGCGTTCGTGTCGGTCAACACCCAGGCGGCCGGCGGTGCGTGGTCGATGCAGGGGGCGATGACGCAGGGCGATTTGTCGTCATGGATCGTCGCCGGTTCTTACAAGTCGATTGAATCAGCGAATCACGCGTACGAGATGGGCCTGTCGTACAGCACCCAGCAATACGACGGCGGAAACCTCGCAGCGCTCGGCGCCATTCGGGATAGTGCGCGGAACGTCGGCAGCGTGTACGGTTATGACGAGTGGACCCTGTCGCCGCGGCTGGTGCTTGGGTACGGCACCGGCTACGCGCGCTACGACTATCTCGGCGGGCCCGGTGTCTGGAGCCCGCGCCTCAGCTTTACGGTTCCGTTGGACGGATTCCGGGTAAAGGCGCTCGCATCGCAGCGTGCGCTGGTGCCCGGCGCCGAGGAGTTCGCGCCGTCGGTCACAGGTGTGTGGTTGCCACCGGAGCGGACGTTCTCATCGCTGGCCGCCGACGGCCGCTTCACAGCGGAGCAGACGCGTCATCTGGAGCTGTCGATCGAGCGGGATCTCGCGCCTGGGGTCACGGTGTCGCTCCGCGGCTTCGATCAGCAGACGACCGATCAGCTGGTCGAGATCTTCGATGCGATCCCGGGGCGTGCCGAAACACCGCTTGGCCACTACTACGTGGCAACCGCAGGCAACTTCGACGCGCGTGGCTGGGGTGTGGGGATGACGCACGAAATCCCGGGCTACCTTCGTGGCAGCGTCGAGTACACGGTGACGGCAGCCTACTGGTCACAACCGGCGGACGGCTCCATGGTGAGCGCGATCCGGTCGTTACCGTTGAGTGCAGAGAGAGTTCACGATCTGCGGACATCGATCGAAACGACGATCCCACAGACCGCCACGCGGCTGTTTGCGACCTACCGCGTCAATAGCGCATTCTCGAGCATCGAGTCCGATGGTTATCCGCGCTTGGGAGCGAGGGCTCGGTTCAACGTTCGCGTAAACCAGTCCTTGCCCTTCTTGAGCTTCTCGAACGCCGACTGGGAAGCATTGGTCGATATCCGCAACTTGTTTCGAGAGTCAGCTGCTGAAGCCTCGATTTACGACGAAGCGCTCGCCATTCGGGCGCCTAAGCGCATCGTCGGAGGTCTGCTGGTCAAGTTCTAGAAAGGCAAGCCTCCGGCTCCCCGCGTTTCTCAACTAATATAGATTCAAATTTGTGGATATTTTCGTCCATTGTGATGGATCTCCTGCGGCTATCAGCCGATAAGCTATTGTAGATAAAAGGATTATTGGGGTATGGCCTTTGCACGCTCGAGGGCGACCCCATGAAGCCCTAACTCGATGAAAAACCAGGCGCGCCGAACCTATCAACGCCCGCTGGCAGGCTGGAGCCTGTTTGCCCTGGTCGGGGTGCTGCTGTGCTTTGGCGTCCTGAATATCGCTGTCCGCGCGACTACGCATAAGCTCGATGACGGGGTTCTCTGGGAAGCGCGACCTGAGGGCGTCACAGCCGCGGAGGTCGTACCGGGCGGCGGTGGAAGGGCTGCCGGGATCCAACCGGGTGACGTGTTGGTGGCTATCGACGGATCTCCAGTGGAGAGCGTCGATGCCGTGCATCATGCGCTCGGCCGTGCGACCGAGTCCGACGCTCTGTCCTATACGCTGCTGCGCCTCGGCGAGCGCACCATGCTCAATATTGAGGTTGCGCCTGTTCCCGGCGTCAACCCCACGCTCTATGTAATTGGAGCGGCCATCGGTATCTTCGCGCTGCTCGTCGGCGCGTCGGTGCGACTGCGCCGGCCGAACGATCCCGCGACGCTGCACTTCTTTTGGCTTTGCCTCGCGTTTTTCGGCACGCTCACGTTCTCGTTCAGCCGCCTCGATCGACTCGACTGGTACTTCTATTGGGCGGACGTCGTCGCCACGCTGCTCCTCGCACCACTCTTTCTGCACTTCACCCTGGTATTCCCCGATCGGCCGTCGGCGTGGATTCGGGGACGCGGCCGGCGCCTCGTTGCCTTGTTTTATGCCGCTCCTATCCTGCTGTTTGCCGTAAACGTGATTGCCGTTGGCCGGTTCGCCGCGGATGCGGCGTTCTACTCGGGCGTGCTGACGCTGCTCGATCAACTCGAGCCGCTCTATCTCTCTATCTTCATGATTGCGGGGCTCGTGGTGCTGACGCGCGCGATGGATCGCGTGCGCTCGGCGACGGCTCGCCGCCAGCTGCGGTGGATTATCTGGGGCACAGCCTTCGGGGCGGGCCCCTTCGCATTCGGGTACGCGCTCCCGTATGCGCTGGGTCTCCGGGCCTCGTTGCCGATGGAGCTCTCGGTGATTCCGCTCGGCCTCGTGCCGCTCGCGTTCGCATCGGCGCTGATCCGCTACCGGCTGATGGACGTCGAGGTCATCGTCAAGCGCAGCCTGGTCTACATGGCGGTGATTCTCGCCATTTTCACGATTTACGCGACGTTGCTGAGGCTGGCAGGCGTGGTTTTTCTCGACGCGGCCCAGCGTCACAACATGGTTATCGCCATGCTGGCGACCATTGTCGTCGTGCTGCTCTTCAGCCCCGTCAAGAGCGCCATTCAGAATACGCTCGACCGCGCGTTCTACCGGGACAGGTACGACTATCGCAGAGCGCTCGTCGGATTCGCGCGCGATCTCAACAGCGATCTCGATCTCGATCGCCTCGGTGAGCGCCTCGTCGCGCGAGTTCGCGATACGTTCGTGATCGATCGCATGGCACTGCTGCTGGTCGATGAAGCCTCCGGCAACTACGAGGTCATCCGCGCAGAGGGGTTCGATGATCTTTCGGTGCCAGGCTTGAGCCGACACTCACAGATCGCTGCGAGCCTGGCCGGCGGTACAGCGCTATCGCTCGACAACCCGACGCTGCAGGGTGCGTTTCCCCAGGAGGAGCTTGCGTTCTGGCGCCTTCGCAGCGTGCACTATTTCGTGCCTTGCGTATCGAAGGGCGGAACGATTGCCGTGCTTGCCCTGGGCCAGCGGGGCCAGGGAGAGCCGCTCAGCAGCGAGGACATGGGTCTGCTGGCGGCCGTGGGCAGCCACGTCGCGACCGCGCTCGAGAACGGCCGCCTGTATCGGCAGCTCCAGATGAAGGCCACCGAGCTGCAGCGGCTCCAGGAGTTCAACGAGAACATCGTGGAGTCGCTCGACAGCGGCCTTGTCGTCGAGGATCTGACCGGCCGCGTGCTCCGCTGGAACCGCGCGCTGGCAGACATCTACGGCGTGTCGGCGACGGAGGCGGTCGGTCACAAGCTCGACGAGGTGCTGGACGGTCCCTTTGTGGAAGCGCTGCGCGCGGCACAACGGGAATCGCCCGCCGGCGCGTCGCTCTATCGCGTTCCGCTCGCGGGACGTGCGGCAAAGGCCGGCGAACGGCTGCGTGTCAACATCGCAACCGCGCCGCTGAAAGCGCCGAGCGGCCAGTTCGCGATGTCGACGGTAGGGAACATCATCATTGTCGAAGATGTGACCGAGCGCGTGCACCTCGAGGAGCAGCTCCAGATTTCGGACAAGATGGCCTCGGTCGGTCTGCTTGCCGCCGGCGTCGCGCACGAGGTGAATACACCGCTGACCGGCATCTCGAGCTTTACGCAGATGTTGTTGAGCGATGCCGATCCGGACGATCCGAAAACGCGAATGCTCGAGAAGATCGAGCAGCAGACGTTCCGCGCCGCGCGGATCGTCAACGGGCTGCTCAACCTCTCGCGCTCGAGCGGATCGAACCCGGAGGAAACGGCTCCAGTGGACCTCAACGCCGTCATCAGCGATGTCCTGTCGCTCCTGGAGCCGCAGCTGCTGGCGGGCAGGATGAAAGTGCGGCGCGAGCTCTGTCCTTCTCCGGCCCTTGTGATGGGCATCGAGCACAAACTGCAGCAGGTCTTCCTCAATCTGTTCCTCAACGCGAAGGATGCCATGCCGAAAGGGGGCTGGTTGTCGGTGTCGACTCGCATCGAAGACGGACACGTCCTCGCGGAAGTGGGAGACACCGGGTCCGGAATCCCGAGCGAGCACCTCTCTCGCATATACGACCCCTTCTTCACGACAAAGTCGATCGGCAAAGGCACGGGCCTCGGGCTGTCGATTACGTACGGCATCGTGCGCGAGCACGAGGGCACGTTGACGTGCCAGAGCACGGTCGGCCAGGGAACGCGGTTCACCGTGTCGTTGCCGGAGTCCGTTGCGGCCGGGCGATCGGGCGCGGCCAGGAATTGAGTGAGGATATGCAGAAGAATGGTTCGATTCTCGTAGTCGACGACGAAGAGATCATGCGCGAGATCCTCGAGACCCTGCTGAAGGGTGAAGGATATACCGTGCGACTCGCCGCCAGTGGCGTGGAGGGTATCGAGCTGGCGCGCAACATTCCGTTCGATGCTGCGATTGTCGACGTCATGATGCCCGGCATCAACGGGATGACCACGCTCGAATCGCTCAAGAAGCTGGATGATGAGCTGGCCGTGATCATGGTGACGGCCTACGCATCGGTCGAGAACGCCATCACGGCGATGAAGCGCGGGGCGTTCGATTACATCACCAAGCCGTTCAAGAACGACGAAGTGCTGGTGGTTATCAAGAACGCTCTCGAGCGACGGCGCCTCGTCAACGAAAACCGCACGCTGCGGCAGAACATTCAGGAGCAGTACAGCCACTTCAACAACATCGTTGGCCGGGGGCCCGCGATGCGACGGGTCTTCGACCTGATCATCCAGGCGGCACCGAGCCGGTCGACCATCCTGATTCAGGGCGAGAGTGGAACCGGCAAAGAGCTGGTAGCGCGCGCGATTCACACGCACTCGCAGCGGAAGGACCGCGCATTCGTGACGGTGAATTCGGGCAACCTGCCTCCGGATCTGCTGGAGTCGACGCTCTTCGGTCACGTGAAAGGCGCTTTTACTGGTGCCGTCTACCCGAAGAAGGGACTGTTCGACCTCGCCGACAAGGGCAGCATCTTCCTCGACGAAATCGGCAACATTCCCCTCGAGACTCAGGCCAAGCTGCTTCGCGTGATGCAGGAGAGGGAGTTCATGCGGCTGGGCGGAATGGAAGTTATCAAGGTCGATGTCCGCATCATCGCCGCGACCAATCTCGACCTGAAGAAGACGATGGAAGAAGGGCGCTTTCGAGAGGATCTCTTCTACCGCCTCAACGTCGTCAACGTGGTGTTGCCGCCCCTCCGCGATCGCAAGGACGACATCCCGCTGCTCGTGCAGCACTTCATCGAGAAGTACGGGGAGGAGAACCGCAAGCCAGACCTCGAGCTTGTGCCTGATGCGTTGGATATCATGATGTCCTACGACTGGCCGGGCAACGTCCGGGAGCTGGAGAACGTGATCGAGCGTGCAGTCGTGCTGTCAACCGGCCGCCGTATCGGTCCCGACCTGCTGCCCGATCACATAGGCCGGCCTACGATTTTCCAGATGCCTCGCTTCGTGGTGCCGCCCGAAGGCATTTCGTTCAAGGACGTCATTGTCGACTTCGAGAAGCGCCTTATCGAGTCGACCCTCGAGGCTGCCGGCGGCGTACAGAAACGCGCCGCGGAGCTCCTGCGAATCAAGCCGACAACGCTGAACGAGATGATCAAGCGCTATGACATTCGGCCCCGAAGAAAGCGAACGACGGAATCGAGGACCGGCGATCCGGAGAGGGAGGTAGTGACAGTGCCGGAGTAAATAGAAAGTAAGAAGTAGGAAGTGGGAAGTAAGAAGTGGGAAGTAAGAAGTGAGAGCTTTTTCTTCTTACTTCCCACTTCTTACTTCTTACTTCTCACTTCTTATTTACAGGTCTTCATTTTTGCCATCATCCTGTCGAGCTTGCCGAGCACGACGTCCCACCGGTAGTTCCGTCGAACGTACTCGCGCCCGGAGCGGCCCATCGCGGCCCGAAGGCGCTCGTCGGCCATTAGCAGTCGTAAACACTCCACGAACTCGTCGCGGTCCCTGTAGAACAGGCCCCCGTTGCTGCGCAGACAATGGTCGACCAAGACGTCGCTCCGTGCGTTGCAGAGAATCGGCGTGCCGACGGCCAGCGACTCGAGCGCGATTAGCGACAGGCTTTCGTACGGAGATGGACAGACGACCACCGTTGCCGCCTCGAGCGCCTGAAGGCGTTCCCGATCTGAAAGCATCCCCGCGAAATTGATGAACGGCTCCTCTGGGAGCGGCATGAGCTTCAGGCCCATCAATACGAGTGCTGCATCGCCACCGTCCTTGACGTACGTGCTGAAGTATTCGATGAGCTCCTCGCAGCCCTTCCCTGGATCGATGCGGCCCCCGTAGAGCGCGAAAGGGCCGTGAATCCGATGCCGCCGGCGGAAGCTCGCTCCGCGCGAGGACACATGCGAAGGAAACCGCTCACCGTCGCCGATCGAAGCGGCATCTTCATTTTCAGATTGGCCGACATCTGGCGGTACGTCGGTACCTGTTCCAGACTGCGGCGCCGGCGAACGCGGATAGGCATGGTGCGGCGGAATCTCGACGCCGCAGCCGACGGTTTCTTCACTGACGGCTTGACGCTCGAATGTCTGGGTCACAAACTTCCGCTCGGGCTCGCTGAGATATCCGATTGCACTTGGCAGCCGAAAGAGATCCTGAAAGATGCCGAGATGAATCGGCGGTTCGTCCTGAGCCGCGGGAATCAGAATGCTCCTCGCCGGATCGATCTGCAGTCCGAGCACAGTCGGCGCGTAACGGTAGGTGAAGAAGATTAGCGATCCGTACTGCTTGTGATGCCGCTTGAGGTAATCCATGAGGCCCGGCGACCATGGGCCCTGCCGTTTGACCCACTCCATCTCATCGGCGCTGTCGTGCGGGTTCTGGAAAATCCACTCGGAGTACCGGTTGAAGTCGTCGACGTCTCGCGCCTGAGAGTTGGCGAATCGGCGTACCGTCACCCCGCGAATGCGATCGGCGCCCTCCGCGTACTCGTTTCTCCACGTGGCGTAGTCCTGCGCGCATGTGGTCAGCACGTCCACGTCGTGGCGTTCGGCCAGCTGCTCGGCCATGAGCCGGCACGCGTATTCCGGGCCGCCGAGGATCTCTGTCCCGTATCGTTGGATGATGAAGGCGATTCGCACGTTATGAGGTCAAAAGGTCTATGCTAGCATTTGCGTGCCCGGCCATGCTTCGGCCCTCTTGACGGCATAAATCATTTGCGTCTCGCATTTTCCCGCCACGTTAGAAAGTGGATGTATACGGTTGTCGGGCGGGAGATCTCGCGGATCACCCGGTACGCCGACCGCGTCGTGCATCTCGATCCGGTGCCTGGCGATTCAGGGTTGCTTCTCGCGGCCGTCGATGCCCCCCTCAAGAGCGTCAGCGCCTCCGTGCAGCTTCCGGGTGCCACGTTAGAGGGATCCGGTGTCACCGTCGTCCTCTTCAACGGGAACTTCAACCACTCGACAGACATTCAGGGCCTCCTCGAAAGCGTGCGGCCACAAATGGCGCGCTCCGGACGGGTGGTCGTCGTGCTCTACAACTGGTATTTTGCGTGGCTGTTCAGGCTCGCCGATCGCCTCGGCCTGCGGCAGGGGCCGCCATTCATCACGTATATCACGCGGTCGGATCTCCTCCAGCTCGCCAAACTGGCCGGATTCGAGCTCGTCCGTCTTCGCCCCGTGGTGTATGTGCCTTGGCACTTCTTCGGCATCGGGTCTCTGCTCAATGCGATCCTCCCCTCGGCGCCTGGTATCCGGTGGCTGTCGCTGGTCAGCGTGGCCGTGCTGCGCCCTGCTGAGGACACCGGGCAGAAACGTCCGTCTCTTACGGTGGTGATTGCCGCGCGCAACGAGCGGGGGAACATCGAGAATGCGCTTCGGCGTCTTCCGGATTTTGGTGCACCGACCGAGGTGATTTTCGTCGAAGGGCACTCGAGTGACGGCACATGGGAAGAGATCCAGCGTGTGCGCGAGCTCTGGGATGGTCGCAACGGTCTGCGGGTTCTGGCGCTCCAGCAGCAAGGAAAAGGTAAAGCAGACGCAGTCCGGCTCGGGTTTTCGAAAGCGTCAGGCGATCTCCTGACCATTCTCGATGCGGATCTGACGATGCCTCCGGAGGATCTCACGCGCTTTTACGATGCCTACCGTCATGGTGTGGCCGACTTCGTCAACGGCACGCGCCTCGTCTATCCCATGGAAGGAGAGGCGATGCGCTTCCTCAATCGGCTCGGCAACGTGTTTTTCGCGAAGTCGCTGAGCTACGTCCTTGACGTGCCGCTGGGGGACAGTCTGTGCGGGACGAAGTTGATGACGCGGCAGGATTACGAGCGGTTCGTGCGATGGCGTCGCGATTTCGGAGACTTCGATCCGTTCGGAGATTTTGAGCTGCTCTTTCCGGCCGCCGTGCTTGGTACCGGTATAATCGATATCCCTGTGTACTATCGGGCGCGCACGTACGGGACGACCAACATTCATAGGTTTCGGGACGGCGCGATTCTGTTTCGAATGACGTTGATAGGCCTTCTGCGCATCAAGTTCGGAAGCCTCCGATAAGCGAGCGAGATTTCTGGTGGAACACGGCAGTTCGAAAGTGTTCGTGGCAGGCCATCGGGGATTGGTGGGGTCGGCCGTCGTGCGGCGTTTGAGGCAGGATGGCGTGATGCCCCTGACCGCCACGCGAGCCGAGCTCGATCTGCGCAATCAGGCGGCTGTCAACGACTGGTTCAGGCTCAATCAGCCGCATTACGTGTATCTGGTCGCCGGCACGGTCGGTGGTATTTTCGCGAACAGCACCCGGCCCGCAGAATTCATTTACGACAACCTCCTCATTCACGCGACGGTCGTGGATGCGTGCTATCGCCATGGGACGCGAAAGCTCCTGTATCTGGGCAGCTCGTGCATTTATCCACGCGACGCCGCCCAGCCGATGGCGGAGGATTCGTTGCTTTCGGGCGCCCTGGAGCCGACGAACGAGTTCTACGCGGTCGCGAAGATCGCCGGGATCAAATTATGTCAGGCCTACCGGCGGCAATACGGGTGCAATTTTATCTCGGCCATGCCGACGAACTTGTACGGTCCCAACGATAATTTCGACCTCAGTAGCTCACACGTGCTCCCCGCGCTGATTCGCAAGTTCCACGATGCGAAGCTGAGTCGAAGCGGGGAGGTGTCGGTATGGGGGAGCGGCCGGCCCCGGCGTGAGTTCCTCCACGTAGATGACCTTGCGGATGCATGCGTGTACCTGATGAAGCATTACGAAGGCGAGTCTCACATCAACGTCGGCACCGGAGAGGATTTGAGCATCGGTGCGCTCGCCGAGCTCGTACGCGAGGTGGTGTACCCCGAAGCCCGCATCGGATTCGATGCGTCCAAGCCCGATGGAACCCCGAGAAAGCTGCTCGATGTGGGATTGCTGCGGCAATTGGGCTGGACGCCGAGCATATCGTTGCGGGCGGGCATCGAGTCGACGTACCGCTGGTTCCTCGAACACAAGGGAGATTTCCGCGGCAGTGCTACCGGGGCCGTCTCACAAACGAAATCGCTCGCCACGGAACACTCACCAACATAGCGGCGATGAGCGCGATCAGGAGCGGCTGCATCGGCACCATGAACCGTCCGCTCGCGCTGTAGGTCATGGCGATGCTCAGGATATTCGCGCACACCATCAGCGCGATGACCCATGCCGCCGATGATGTTCCGAAGCAGAGCACGGCAAGGCCGGCCGCAGGCAAGAGCCAGTTCGTGAGGACATCGCGTCTGGGCCGTATTTCCTGCCACACGTGGAGACGCATCAGCTGAAGCACGTCCGATGGATGCTCCAGCATCCAGTTGATCGTCAGCTTCGATCGATACTTCGCGAGCATGACTTCTGAGGTCACGACGTCGAGTTTCTGCGCCGCGATTTCGGGCCAGCCGTCTTCGGGATTCGACGCCCAGATCCCCTGAGATCTGAACGCGCGGGGCCCGAAGCCCATCGGCAAATTGATGCCGCCTTGCGTGCCCAACGGCATGAACGCGTTCGTCACGGCGATGTTTCGAATGAACCATGGGCTCATGATCAGCAGCGTCACGGCAAGGCAGATCGCTTTGGTGCGCCACGCGAACTTCGAGCCGAACGACGTGTCCCGGCCTGGAAGAATGAGCACCAGCGGTGTCCAGAGCACGAACAATGTCCGCGAGGCGATCAGCGCGCCGAAGACCAAACCGGACACGGCCGCTCCGGAGGCCGACCACCCTTGTCTGGCATTTCTCGTCCACGTCCATGCGAGGAGCGTGACGAAGAACGTCGCCATGGTCTCGGTCATGAACATGCCGGAGTAGCGCGTCAACTCCCGGCTGTTGAGCGCGATCGCCGCCGTCAGAATTGCGCCCGGTATGCCAGCGAACTGGGCGGACACTACGGCGGCGGTTGTGATGCCCCCGGCCATGATGCCGCAGTTGAGAACCCGCCACGCGGCGAAGTTCCTGCCAACCGTTGCATAGACGGCAGACAGGAGGTACGGCATAGCGGGCGGACGGTAGGTCGTGGGGTAATACTCCGACTTTCGGCTGAGCAACCCCCTGTATCTGGGAATGCCCACGTACGGTTGACGCCACGCTTCGTCGCTCCACTGGTAGCCGAACCCGCGTCCCTGCCACACATTGTAGGCAATAGCGTCGTAATCGTGTCCGTCGCCCGCCTCCGGCGGTTGCGTGAGTCCGCCGCCAGCCACGACTCTCATGACGTAGACGCCGAACGCCGTGAAGAATATCGCGACGAACACAAGCCTCCGCAACGCGGGAGTGTTGATCCTCATGTTCATGGCCGAGCGCTCGGCGTCGCCTTCGGCAACGCGGCAATCAGGTGGTCGTATTTCGACATGATCACGTCCCAGTGGTAGTTCTTCTTGACGTACGCCTTGCCGTTACGTCCCATGCGCTCCCGCAGCCCGCGATCGGCGAGGAGCAAATTCGCACACTCAACAAACTCGTCGCGATTCGAGTAAAACAGGCCCGCATGGCTCTGCTTGCAGTGGTCCACCAGCACGTCAGCGCGCTCGTTGCACAACACTGGCGTGCCGACTGCCATTCCTTCGAGCGCGAGCAGGGACAGGCTCTCGAGCGGAGAAGGCACGACGACAATCGTAGCCGCCTCGAGCGCTCGCAGGCGCTCCCGCTCGGATAACAGTCCGAGAAAGCGCACCCACGGCACAGCAGGCAGCGGCATCAACTTCGCGCCCATCAACGCGAGCACGGCGTCCCCTTCTTGCTCTCTGTAGGTCGCAAAGAAATCGAACAGCTCGTCGCAGCCCTTACCAGCATCGATCCGGCCGCCGTAGAGCAGAAACGGCGCGTCTAAACCGTGCTGGCGGCAGAACTCGAGCGGAGAATCCTGATCCGAAAGCAGATCCACTCCACAGCCCACCGTCTCCTCGCCTTTCGCGCGAATGTCGAAGGTGTCTTTCAGGAACGCTTTCTCGACTTCCGTGTTGAACGCGATCGCAGACGGCTTGGTGAACATCTCTTTGTAGATATCGAGGCCGATGGCGGGTTCCCTGTGAGCAGTCGGTACAAGGATGCTCTTAACCGGATCGATGTCCAGACCGAGCACCGTTGGAGCGTAAAGGTACGTAAAGAAGATCAATACGTCGTACGACTGATGGTGAGTCCCCAGATACTCGATGAGTGCCGGACACCAGGGCCCTTGTTGCTTCAGCCACGACATCTCATCTTCGCGCGTATGAGGATGATGGAAAATCCAGTCCGAGTATCGATTGAAGCTGTCGATATCGCGGGTGTGGGCGTTTGCGAAGCGCCGTACGGTGACTCCATTGACGAGCTCCGTGCCCTCCGGGTACTCATTCTCCCACCTGATGTAGTCACGAGCGCAGGTCGTCACGACGTCAACGTCGTGCTTGAGGGCCATCCGCTCGGCGATGAGCCGGCAGTGGTACTCGGACCCTCCGAGAATTTCAACGCCGTATCGCTGGACGATGAAGGCGATTCTCACTGGAGCCGCTAGAAGGCAGACAATACAGAGGCGAGTTGCCTCTGGATGGCAGGCTCGCCAAAATCCTGTAACCGCCGGCGCTGGCCGGCGAGCACATCCTCCCGCGGGCTCTCCTCGAATGCGAGCATACCGAGGAGCTCCGCCGCGTACTCGAGATCCTTGGGGGCGAACTGCACGCCCGCTCCACCAAGCGTGTCGGGAACAGCCGCTGCGCCGTAAGCCAATACGGGCACGTCCATGGCCATGGCCTCCACCAGAGGCACGCAGAATCCTTCGTGTTCGCTGAGCGAGATATAGACGCTCGACGCGCGATAGTACGCCGCCAGCTCGGCATCAGGAACGGGCCCGGTAAAAATGAATCTGTCCTCTAGCATCTGGTATTCGGTCAGCAGCGCTCGGATTGCCGCATAGTACTGCGGCACGACGTCGTACCGCCCGACGAAGATGAACCGATAGTACGCGTCGACGTACCGTTTGTACTGCTCTGCCAGCCTGATGTGATCCTCGATCTTCTTGTTTGGCGCAATCCTGCCAACAAACAGAAAATTCACGAGGCCATCGTCGAGGATCTCGTCGAGCACGGGCTGTGGCGGAGCTTTCGTGAGCCGGTCGGTGTCGACGGCGATCGGCATGACGCCGGTTCGAGCGAATCCAAGCTCGTCCAGCTCCTGACGGTTGTAGGCGGAATCGCCGAGTGCAAGGTCGGTCGCGATGGCCAGGCCCGCCAGCTCCGAGCGGGCGATCGACGCCAGGCGAAAGAGCGCCGGGTCATACGGCGCGAAAAACCGCGCGGGCGTCACGTTGTGATATTGCAGCACCCGGCCGTGTGGGAGCGATGCGAAGGCTGCCGACATCGGCGAGGGCAGCGCGAAGTGAAAGATCGTTACGTCGCCGCGCCTGGCCTCCGGGTCAGAAAAAGACCTGATGTCGTGCCGGAGGTCATCGTCTATCGCGAGGGCAAAAATTTCCGAGGTATGTCCCATGGCTCGCAGGAAGTCGCGCACGCGGCGCGCACTGTCGCCGATGGCGTCCCCCTTGTGTGCCGCTGGGACCCACTGATGCACGCGCATCAGGATTTCTCCTCGACGAGCCCCACCTTCGACTCGGGGCGTTCCGGCAACCCGCGAAAAATCGCCGGCCGGTACTGTTGCAGCTCGTAGAGCTCCTCAGCTTGCCGGAACTGATCCCAGAAATCCCAAGCAACCTGCGGCGCAGGTCTTCTCGGCGCCTTCAGCACTTCGTCAACGTAGCGCAATAGCGTGGCGTCAAAGTCTTTAGCCCGAAGGCGCTCGAGCGCCGCATCCTGAGCGCGAACGATGCGGTCATATAAGTCGGTGTTTTCGATGATCGTATCGAGGATTGCCGCAACCTCGAGTGGCTCCTGCGTGGTGTACAGCACCCCGGCGCCGTCCATCGTAGACGGGACCGCCGTGGCACCGTAAGCGACGACTGGCACCTGTTTGTAGAACGACTCGGCGATCGGCACGCAGAAACCCTCGTGGGCGCTGGCGCAGAGGAATAGATCGGCGATCTCGTAATACGCCGTCAGCTCGGCGTCGGTGACATGCCCGATGAAGTGAACATTGGCGACACCCAGGCGTGCCACGAATTGCTGAAGCATCGCGAGATACTTGTCGAAACCGCCATATGAGCCCACGAGCAGCAGCCGCGACCGAGGGTTGAAATGGCGCTGATACGCGTGGAAATACCGGATTACGTCCTCGATGCGCTTGTTCGGGATGATGCGACCGACGAAAAGAACATTCGTCCACTCGTCGTCGAACTCCTTCGCGATGAGATCGTTGGCCGCGAGGTCCAGGTGGGAAAAATCGGGCACAACAGGCAGCACGCCGGTCGGATGAAACCCGAGCACCTCCAGCTCCTGCCGGTTGAACTCCGAATCGCCAAGTGCCAGGTCGACGCGTGCGGGGTAGATGCCGAGCTCACGACGTCCTTTGAAGCACTGCTCCGCGAGCTGCTCGTGCACGCTGACCCAGAACTCCGGGGGCGTGATGTTGTGATAGATGAGAATTTGCCTGTCCGGCACGGCGTAGGCGACGCGCGAGGCCCTGGATCCAATGGAGAAGTGATGGATGAGAATGTTGGATGGGTGACTCGCCTGAAGCAGATCGCGGTAATCCTTCGTCAGATCCTCGAGTCGCGGATCCGCCGTCTGCACGAAGATGTCGGACTCGAATCCGGCGTTTCTCAGCACCCGCTGGATGCCCAGCACTTCGTGGCCGATGGCGTCGCCATAGCCGAGCGTCGCGAGCACCTGATGAATCTTCGGCTTCAATTCAACACCGGTCCGGCTGGAAGCTCCGAGACCACGTCAATCGCCGGAGGCAGAATGCGACGGCGTCGGGCGAAAAACCCGGGCTCGGTCTCCATGCCAAACGTGCGTCCTTCTTCACCTTCGTTGTTCAGTCGCTGCAGCATGTCCAGATACTTCTGCTCGATCACCGGCCATGAGTAGTGCTGCTGGAAGAACCGGCGCCCGTTCTCACCGAATGCGGCGTTTAGGGCGCGGCTTTCCGCGATGGCCCGCAGCGTTTCGACAAACTCCGCCTGCGTTTCGTAGTAGAGGCCGGCCCCGCTGCGGATACATTGGCCGCGGAGCACCTCGCACTTGCCATTCGCAAGCACCGGTTTGCCGAGCGCCCACGCTTCGAGTGCCACCATCGACAGGCTTTCGTAGTATGACGGCATCAACAACAGGTCAGCCGCGGCCAGGGCATCGAACTTATCCTGATCGTCGAGAAACCCGAGATGGTGGATACGCGGATGCTCCGGGATGGGCAGGAGTTCCTTGCCGATGAGCACAAGTCGCAGCCCTCTGGGCAGCGCCTGAAGCCCACTCAGGAAAAAAGAGAACAGTTCCTTGCAGCCTTTGTTCTGATCGATACGCCCGACGTACAACGCGAAACGCCCGCTGATTCCGTACTTCTGTCTGAAGCGCTCTGCCTGCGGCTGTTCGGGAATTGCAGATCCGATGCCTACGACAACGCCCGGTACGTCGTGATTGTTCGATACGGTCTGAATCAACCGCTGCTCCTCCGGACTGTTGTACATGAGCGCCCGCACGCCGCGGAAGATACGCGGAGAAATCGCCAGGCCGATGGCCTGATCGCGCTCTGCCGTCGGTACCAGAATCGCGCGCGATGGCACGGCACGCACTCCATGGTAGGCATGGTAGTACCTGTAGCTGAAGAAAAAGACGTAGTCGTAGGCGCCCTTGGCGGACCGGACGTGTGACAGCAGCGAAGTGCTCTTCGGGCCCTCTGCATCGAGCCAACTCAGCTCATCGAGGTACGAGTGCGGGTGGCCGAAGACATGCTCAGACCATCGCCCGAAGGTGCCGACGTCGCGTTCGTGGTCGACAGGAAACCTGCGCACCCTGACGCCGTTGATCTCCTCGACCGCCATCGGGTATTCATCACGCCATGTGACGTAATCCCGCGCGCGCGTCGTCAGTACCTCGACGTTGGCATGGCGCGAGAGGCGTTCGGCGACATAGCGGGCGTGTAGCTCGGCGCCACCGTTGATGTCGGCGCCGTAGCGCTGCACGACGATCGCCAGCTTCACTGCTCTGAGGGGTCCGACCCTTCGCCTTCGCCGGAATCACTACCAGCATCGAACTCCGGTTCACCGTCCTCGCGTTCGAGTGCGGCGTCTGCTGTCGGATCGCCGTGCGGAGGCGTCGCCGAATCTTCTCGCGAGGAGACTTCGGCCGGCGTGCCCGGGGCCGCGATTTCACCTGGCAGCCGGCCCCGCCCACCGCGACGGCCGCGTCGGCGCCGCCGCCGCCGGCGTGTCGTGCCGGATTCACTGCCGTGTTCGTCGGTGCCGAGCACGGCTTGTGGCAGTGGCTGCGCTCCCTGCAACGGCTCCTCAGCTGCAGGTTGCGAAGCTGCAACGGGCGGAGGAGGCATCCGCACGGGCGGGTTGACGGATCGTGCCGGTGGCCGGACCGGCTCCCGCGCCGGTCCAGTTCCGGGCCGAAACTGAACGACTCCCTCTAGCGCACGCGCACGCCGCTCGTCGAAATCCATCCGGCTCGAGAGAGACTCGAGCCGCATCTTCAGATTCCGGTTCTCGATGCCCACGCGCGTCAGTTCGAGCACCAGGTTGTGCACCAGCTCATAGTAGAGAACGTCAACCTCATCGCGCTGCTGGCTCTTCTCCCGAAGCAGATGAAACTGCTTCTCGTAGAGCTTGTTGATCTCCATCTGTTGATGCAGCACCTGGACAAGCCGGTTCGCATTCAGCAGAAGCTTCAACAGGGGATTGAAGGCGCTCCTGATGAGTCGGACGAGACCGCGACTGCTGCCGTAGAGATCGTTGGCGTCAACCGTATACTGCTCAGGCTGAAACGGCTCGATTTTCCTGTCGCGCGCACGCTTGAACTGCTCGACAAGGTCGGAGCGAACGCCCTTGGGATCGAGAAACCGTTCGAGCTTGACGTTCGCGAGCTCCTGAATCTGCTGCTCGGTGTAGTCGACGCCCCGCTTTTCCTGAATCCGCGCCCGAATCTGGCGCATGATCTGCTCGACGTCGACCGCGTCTGTCCGGATGTTGAAATCTGGCATATGTCTCGGTGAAAAAGGGGTCAGACCCCTTTTTTTGTTGTCTCACCCGCAATGGCAAAAAAGGGGTCTGACCCCTTTTAGCGGTTCACAACTTCGTCGGTTGCACCCGCCGGCGCGCCGCAAAT
>DATEEI010000122.1:0-19404 GCA_035281225.1 Vicinamibacterales bacterium | reverse complement strand
TCGATCGCCAGTGCCCGCCACCAGCTCCCTTGCTGTCCGCATGACGGACGTTGCGACTGGACTCGAATTCCCATGGGGCCTCGCGTTTCTTCCAGACGGCAGGATGCTCGTGACCGAGCGCGCTGGCCGCGTGCGCGTTGTGGCGTCAGGCAGCCAGGTGGGCGAGCCACCTGCGGGTGTGCCTCCGGTGCTCTATGACGACCAAGGCGGCTTGCTCGACGTGGCGCTCGACCCGCAGTTTGCGAAGAACCGCGTGGTTTACCTCTCCTATTCGGAGCCAGGTGAAGGCAGCGGCGTGGCGGGCACGAGCGTCGCAAGAGCGGAGCTCGGCGCCAAGGGTCTCCAGAATCTTCGAGTGATCTATCGACAACGGCCGAAGCTCAAGGGCTCGGCCCACTTCGGCTCGCGAATTGTGTTTCGGCGCGACGGCACCATGTTCGTGACGCAGGGTGAGCGGTTCGACTACCGCGATCAAGCGCAGGACCTGATGTCAGGCCTCGGCAAGATCGTTCGCATAAATAAGGATGGTTCGGTGCCCCGCGACAATCCTCTTGTCGGCCGCAAGGATGCGCTGCCGCACATCTGGTCGTATGGACACCGTAACGTCCAGGGAGCCGCGCTGCATCCGGAAACCGGACAGCTCTGGACCATCGAGCATGGGGCGCGCGGCGGCGACGAGTTGAATCATCCTGAGCCCGGGAAGAACTACGGCTGGCCGATTATTGCCTATGGCATGAACTACAACAGAACGCCGATCGGCGAGGGTATTACGGCGAAGGCTGGGATGGAGCAACCGGTCTACTACTGGGATCCGGTCATTGCGCCGTCGGGTCTCACCTTCTACACGGGCGACAAGTTCCCCTCGTTCAAGGGTGGCATACTTATCAGCTCGCTACGAGGCGGGTTCGTGCACCTCACTTTAAAGGATGGCCGCGTGGCCCAGGAGCGGCGCTATCTTCAGAAGGAGGCCGGCCGGACCCGGTATGTCTTGCAGGGCCCGGATGGTTTCCTCTACCTGTTGATCGATAACCAGAAGGGTCGGATTGTCCGAGTCAGCCCCGAATTGAAGCAGCACGAGTGAATCAAGGAGGAACCGATGCGACGAGAGATAGTGACGACGATGATGATGGTGATGATGATTGCAGGATTGGGGTCAGCGCTGCGAGCGCAAACGCCGGGCGTGACCAATCCAGTCTCGGCATCCGTTCGGGCAGTGTGGGACGGCGCGAAACGGAATCTCTCGCAGTCCGCGGAAATCATGGCCGAGGGTGACTATGGATTCCGACCGGTGACCACTGTGCGGACATTTGGTGAGATCCTCACTCACGTTGCCGGGGCCAATTACGTGTTCTGTTCCGCCGCGCGAGGGGAGAAAGCCCCGTTCGCGGAAGATGCGTTCGAAAAGACCGCGACGACCCGCGCGCAGATCATCAAGGCGGTCAACGACTCTATTGCGTACTGTGACGCCGCGTACGCCGCGCTCGACGACAAGCGTGCGGGCGAATCCGTCGAGCTGCCGTTCGGCATGGGCAAGGGCGCCCGTACGCAGGCGCTGATCATGAACGCCGGCCACGTGCAGGAGCACTACGGCAATCTCGTGACGTACTTCCGCATCAAGGGCATCGTGCCGCCGTCATCCCGCCAGCAGCGATGATCGTCTAGCGAATGGCTGTGGTCGGCAGAGGCGTGGCCGAAGGATACCTGGGTCCTGAGGAGGTCGCCGCGGTTGCGCGCCGCGGGTTGGCGCCGCTGTCGGTTGACGGCCGCAGGGTGCTCGTCGTGATTCCTGACGGCACGCGCACGATGCCAATGCCGTTGATGTTCGAGACGCTCGAGCGCGAGCTCGGACCTCGAGTCGCCGCGCTCGACTATCTCGTCGCGCTCGGTACGCACAGCCCGATGAGCGACGCCCAGTTGAGCGCGCTAGTTGGCCGGCCCGTGGAGAGCGGCCGCGCGGGCCAGCGGCACATCTTCAATCATCGCTGGGATGATCCTGCGACGTTTGCCGAGCTCGGTTCGATCCCGGCGCGCGACGTGGCCGATCTGACCCACGGTCGGCTGCGTGAGGACGTGCCAGTTGCGTTGAACCGCCTGGCCACCGAATACGATCACGTCCTGATTTGCGGTCCGGTCTTTCCGCACGAGGTCGCTGGCTTTTCCGGTGGAACGAAGTATCTCTTTCCCGGCATCGCCGCGCCCGAGATCATTCACTTTACGCACTGGCTCGGCGCGCTCATCACGTCTTCCGAGGTGATAGGCACGATCGATACGCCCGTGCGTGCGGTGATCGATCGCGCAGCCGCGCTGCTCGACACGCCGGTGTCGCTCCTTGCGCTCGTCGTGTCGCACGAAGGCGTGGCCGGCATGTTCTGCGGCGATATTCACGAAACGTGGCGCGAGGCCGCGATGCTGTCTTCGCGCCGCCACATCGTGTGGGTTGACGAACCGTACGATCGCGTGCTCGCGGTGATGCCGCCGATGTACGACGATCTGTGGACGGCCGCCAAGGGGGCGTACAAGAGCGAGCCGGTCGTGGCCGACGGCGGCGAGGTGATCATTTACGCCCCGCATGTGAAGGAAGTGAGCTACGTGCACGGACGGGTCATCGACGAAGTCGGCTATCATTGCCGCGACTACTTTCTCTCGCAGTGGGATCGCTTCCGGCGATTTCCGGGCGGCATCCTGGCGCATTCCACTCATGTGAAAGGGCTCGGGACCTACGACTTGCGCAGCGGCGTCGAGAGCCCGCGCATCAAGGTGACGCTCGCGACCGGCATTCCAGAGGATCGCTGCGGCCGAGTCAACCTGGGGTACCAAGATTCTCGCCGAATCGACACGCGTGATTTCGAAGGCGATCCCAGAACACTCGTCATCCAGCGGGCCGGCGAAATGCTCTACCGCCTCGGTCAAGGACTGCCGACTACCGATTGAGACTGCCGACGACCGACTGAGACTGCCGACTGTTGACTGAGACTAACGACTGACGACTGTTGACTGACGACTGTTAACTATGACCTACAAAATCGGTGTAGTCGGCCTGGGCGTGATGGGTGCGAACCTCGCTCGCAATATCGCCGGCAGAGGATTTCCGGTCGCCGGCTACGATCTGGATGCCGCGAAAACGAAGGCGTTCGCTTCCGGCCAGTCCGAAAGCTCGGGCATCGGCAGCGCCGACGCCCCCGATCGCTTGATGGCCGTGCTCGAGCGGCCGCGCCGCGTGCTGGTCATGGTGCCAGCCGGTCCTCCCGTCGACAGCGTCATCGCGCATCTCCGGCCGCATCTCCAGCCGGACGACATCCTCATCGACGGCGGCAACTCCTATTTTCGTGACACCGATCGCCGGGCCGACGACCTCGCAGCGGCAGGGTTCCGCTTTGTGGGCATGGGTGTGTCTGGCGGCGAGGAGGGGGCGCTTCGCGGGCCGTCGATGATGCCGGGCGGGCCGCGCAAGGCATGGGACGCCCTCGCGCCGATTCTGCGTGCCATGGCTGCCAAGGCGGAAGACGGAGATCCCTGTGTGGCCTACATGGGTCCCCGCGGCGCGGGCCACTACGTGAAAATGGTGCACAACGGCATCGAATACGGCGACATGCAGCTCATCGCCGAAATTTACGATCTGCTCGGCCGTGGCGCCGGCTTGTCGGCACCCGAGATCGCAGAGATCTTCTCGGCGTGGAACGATGGCGAGCTGCGGTCGTACCTGATCGAGATCACGGCGCGTGTCCTCGAGCGGGCGGACGAGAAGACAGGTCGGCCGCTCGTCGATGTGATTCTCGACGAGGCTCAACAGAAGGGCACCGGAAAGTGGATGAGTCAGAACGCGTTCGATGTGGGCGCGCCCATTCCGACGGTGAATGCCGCGGTTGAAGCGCGGCTGCTTTCGGCACTGAAATCAGAGCGCGTCCTCGCGAGCACGGTCCTGAAGGGGCCGATGGCGCAGGGCCCAACGACGGTGGCCCAGGGCTTCAGCCCTGTCACCGATCGCAAGCGGCTGATCGAGGCGTGCCGCCAGGCCCTCTACGCATGCAAGGTCACCTCCTACGCGCAGGGAATGGCGATGCTGCGCCAGGCTTCGCAGGAGTACGGATACGAGATCGACCCTGGCGAAGTCGCCAGGATCTGGCGCGCCGGGTGCATCATTCGCGCGGCGCTGCTCTCCGACGTCCGCGCGGCTTTTGCCAACAATTCGAGCCTGGTGAACCTCATGCTCGATCCGGGCTTCAGCAGCGCGCTCGCCGAGCGGCAGCAGGGATGGCGCGACGTCGTGCAGACGGCGATCGCCCTCGGCATCCCGGTGCCCGCGTTGAGCGCATCGCTGGCGTACTACGACTCCTACCGCACCGCGCGGCTGCCGGCGAATCTCACGCAGGGACAGCGCGATTTCTTTGGCGCCCACACGTATCGTCGCGTGGACGCCGACGGCGTTTTTCACACCGAGTGGACACACAAATGAGCGAACCGCTTCAGATATCTGCCAAGGGCGATCTCGATTTCCTCGCGCTTGGCGCATTAGTCCATCGTCTCGATACGGGCGCCTATCCATTTCACAAAGCGCAGACATGCGCGATCCATGTGAGCGGCGGCGAGTTCAACACCGCAGCGAACCTGTCGGACTGTTTCCGCATGCGAACGGCCGTGGCGAGTGCGATCGTTGACTACCCGGTCGGCGATCTCATTGCCGAGCGCGTGCGTGCGATGGGGGTACGTCCGTTCTACAAGCGCTTCACGCACGACGGCGCACGCGGACCCAACATGGCGGCGGTCTACAGCGACCGTGCTCACGGCGTCCGGGCACCGGTGGTGTTTTACAACCGGAGCAACGAAGCGGCCGCGCTGCTCAAGCCCGGCGACTTCGACTGGAAGGCCATTTTCGGCTCAGGGGTGCGCTGGTTTCATAGCGGCGGTATCTTCGCGGCCTTGTCAGAGACGAGCGCTGAATTGATTGTGGAGGCGATGCAGGCCGCGAAGAGTAGCGGCGCCGTCGTGTCGTTCGATCTCAACTACCGCGAGAAGCTGTGGAACGCCTCCGGCGGCCACAGCCGCGCGCTCGAGGTGCTCTCGCGCATCATTAAGTATGTGGATGTTCTCGTTGGGAATGAGGAAGACCTCCAGAAAGGTCTGGGCATTCCCGGCCCGGAGGTTGCGGCCAAGTCTGGGTTGGATTCGGCAGCCTTCCTCACGATGATCGACCGGGTCGTGACGCGTCATCCGCATATTAAGGTGCTCGCCACGACGCTCCGAGAGGTCCACTCGACCAATCGCCACACCTGGAGCGCCGTGGCATGGATGAGCGGCAAGGCATACGTTGCGCCGACGTGCGAGCTCGACGTCTTCGACCGCGTGGGCGGCGGTGATGGCTTTGCTTCGGGACTCTTCTACGGCCTGCTGAACGGCGAGCAGCCAGAAGACGCGCTGAAGCTTGGATGGGCGCACGGTGCGCTCGTCACGACGTTCCCCGGCGACACGACGATGGCGACTCTGGAGCATGTGCGGGCGTTTGCGAAAGGTGGATCGGCGCGGATACAACGGTAGCGGGACGCTACTACCATCATTGCCAGATTCTCGATTGACGATTGTCAATTGATTGACGATTGCTAATCGCCAATCGGAAATCTCCGTGATTCAGTCTCGAGGCCGGTTTCGTTCCGAAGCGGTTTTGTGCGAAGCCGTGAAGATCGCCGTCAGCTCGCATGCTTCGGCCTGGTCGCGGGCGACTCTTGTTTCACTGAGCAACGATATTCGCACGATGAGGTTCAGCCAGAATTCGGACTCATCGGCCTCCTCAACAACAATTCCAATCTTTGCGACATCAGCGTGATGACGCTTTCAGCAAATCGTTGCGTGCGTTCCTTCAGCGCGGCGGCCTTAGTGCGCATGACTGGCGACAACGCACGCTTCGTGCCCCTCACAAATTCGCCATTTCTCGAGGGAATCGGCCCTCGACTATTATCAATCGTCAATAAATTCAACAATCGTCAATCGAGAATATGGCAATTATCCCAACGCGCCCTCTTGGCATTTCCGACCTTCACCTGACACCCATCGGCCTCGGTGCCTGGGCCATCGGCGGTGAGTGGCGATTCGGCTGGGGACCACAGGAAGATGCTGAGTCGATCGCGACGATTCGCCGGGCGGTCGAGCATGGGCTGAACTGGATCGACACGGCTGCCGTCTACGGGCTCGGGCATTCGGAAGAGGTCGTCGGTCGCGCGCTACGCGAGATCCCACGGAACGACCGGCCTTACGTCTTCACAAAGTGCAGTCTCGTATGGGATGAGAGCGGCAATACCTCGCACAATCTGGCGCCGCAATCCATCCGCAAGGAATGTGAGGCGAGCTTACGGCGGCTGGAGACTGAGCGCATCGACCTTTATCAGATCCACTGGGCGGCGTGGCACGCGAGCCCGCCGGATCACGACCCCGGCTCCATCGAGGAAGCCTGGTCGACTCTTGTTGCGTTGAAAGACGAAGGCAAGGTCGCATCGATCGGTGTGTCGAATTTTGACGTGGGGCAGTTGCAGCGCATTCAGCGCATCGAGACACCTGCCAGCCTACAGCCGCCGTACTCGATGCTGCGGCCCGAGATCGAGCAGGAGTTGCTGCCGTTCTGCCAGCAGCACAACATTGGCGTCATCCCGTACTCGCCCATGCAATCGGGTCTTCTAAGCGGAAAGATGACGCGTGAGCGCATTGCATCGTTGCCTGCAGGCGACTGGCGGCGGAACAACCGGTTCTTCCAAGAGCCGTTGCTCTCGAAGGCGCTTTCGCTGGTTGAGCGGCTGCAAGGGATCGGCGCGCGACACGGCCGCACGCCCGGCGAAGTGACCATTGCTTGGACACTGCGCCATCCGGCGATCACCGCCACCATCGTCGGCGCGCGCAAACCCAACCAGGTGGATGAGCTCGCAGGAGCACTGACGTTTCGGTTGAGTAAGTCTGAAGAGGAAGAGCTGGCGTGTTACACGAACGTCACATCTGCGACGTCTGGGTATCGCCAATAGTGCTAGCGCAAACTCCTGCGCACGCGCTGATGTTTTTATGATCGACATCCGATAGGTATGACTGCAGGTGTACAGCATGCCTGCGCGCCAACGGAGGTCGTATGAAGCGGTCGTGGGTCGTGGTCGGTTGGATGTTCGTGACTCTGCCATTCGGTTTGGCACCTGCATCAGCACAGGAACAATTCAAAATCATCGTAAATGTCGCAAACCCGGTGGTCACGCTTTCGAAGAGCGATATCGCCGATCTGTTTCTCGGCAAACGGAACGAATGGACCGATGGTGCGCACGTGATGCCCGTAGAGGCAGCAGAGGTCTCGGACGTGCGTGAGGCGTTCGTCCGCGACATGCTCGGCGTCTCGCGGACAACCGCCAAGCGTCAGCGCGAAAAGACGGGAGTGCCGGTATCCGTTGCGACCGACCGGGAGGTCCTGGCTTACGTCCGGCTCAAGGCCGGCGCGATCGGCTACGTTTCCGGATCAACCCATGCCAGCGGCGTCAAGGTCCTGAAGGTTCGTGGCGTCGCGTCGCTCGACGACGCAGAGTCACCCCCGCCTGCGAGGGTCTTCGGCGTCAAGATGCCCGCAAAGATCGTCGACGTGCCACCCGGTTACCCACCCCGTGCGAAGGCGTTGCGTATTCAGGGAAGTGTCGAGGTCGACATCGTCATTGGTGCCGACGGCGCCGTGGACGACGCGCGTATCGTAAAGTCTTCTCCCTGGTTCGACGAGGAAGCGCTGACGGCTGTGCGCCAGTGGCGATACGAGCCGACCGTGGTCAACGGCGTGGCTATTCCGGTAAGGATGGTCGTGCGGGTGGGCTTCGTGCTCTGACGAGAGGCGCCAGCTACAGCGTCAAGCCGAAGTATCGTTCCGCGTTCTTGTAGCAGACGTTCTCGATGAGTGCGCCGATCATCTCGTCGTCGTCCGGCAGCTCGCCATTCTCCATTTCGCGGCCGAGCAGATTACAGAGGACGCGGCGGAAGTACTCGTGGCGCGGGTAGGACATGAACGACCGCGAATCGGTGAGCATGCCGACGAAATGCGCCAGTAGACCGTTGTTCGAGAGTGCGTTCAGCTGCCACTCCATCCCTTCCTTCTGATCGAGATACCACCATCCGCTCCCGAACTGGATCTTGCCGGCGGCACTGCCGTCCTGGAAATTGCCAGTCATCGCCGCAAACGCGTAGTTGTCCCTTGGATTCACGTTGTAGACGATCGTCTTCGGCAGCGCATTCTCGCGATCGAGCCGATCGAGGTACCGGCCAAGCGCGTCGATCTGGGGGAGATCGCCGATAGAGTCGTAGCCGGCGTCGCGCCCAACCGTGTTGAGGGCGCGCGTGTTCGCGTTGCGGCGGGCGCCCAGGTGCAGCTGCTTCGTCCAGCCCTTTTCGGCGTCGAGATGGCCGAGGTACGCCATCAGATATGACGCAAACGCTTCACGATCCTCCGCGGTGGCCGCGGTTCCCGCGCGCGTTCTGTTGAAAATCGACTGCGCCTGCCCATCCGTGCAGTTCACGCTGTAGCACCGATCGAGTCCGTGGTCCGAGAGCCGGCCGCCGATATCATGAAATGCCTGGTGGCGTTTCTTGAGTGCGTCGAGCAGATCCTTGAGCTGAGAGATCTGGACGTTCGCGGTTTTCCCGAGCTTGTCGACCCAGGGATTGAACGCCTCGGGCTGGTGCGGATCCATCACGCGATCGGCACGGAACGTCGGATAGATCTTCGTGGCGAGCCCGCTGGCGGCAATCTGCTCGTGATACGTAAGCGGCTCGGCCGGATCGTCCGTTGTACAGACGGCCTTGACGCGGAACTGTCCGAGGATGCCTCTTGCGCTCAACTCCGGTGCCTTCAGCTTCGCATTCGCGCGCTCCCAGATGCTCGCAGCCGTCTTCTCGCTCAGGAGCTCGTCGATGCCGAAATAGCGCTTCAGCTCCAGATGCGTCCAGTGATAGAGCGGATTGCGCAGGCAGTTTGGAACCGTGGCGGCCCATGCCTGGAATTTCTCGTACGGATCCGCATCTCCGGTGCAGAAGCGCTCGGCTACTCCGCTCGCGCGCATCGCCCGCCATTTGTAATGATCGCCTTCGAGCCAGATTTCACACAGGTTCGAGAAGCGCCGATCGTCGGCGACATCCTTCGGCGGGAGATGACAGTGGTAGTCGAGAATGGGCTGCGGCGCTGCGTATGTGTGGTACAGACGCCGGGCGGTCTTGCTCTCCAGCAGAAAATCGTCGTGGATGAACGTCACAGCAGCGCCTGGCGGCAGAACTCCACGCACTTTGCCAGCTCCGCCATGCGATCCGATCCGGGCGGCACCGGGTATTCGAATTCGATGGTCGCCTGAATCGGCCACCGGTTGTCGCGAATCACCTGCAGCGCTTCCTTGATTGGGGTATCGCCCTGCCCGAAAGGCACGCTCGGTCCTTCGTTCCGCTTGCGATCCTTGACGTGGACGTGCGTAATCCGTGCGTGATGTTGCTCGAGGAACGGCACGGGCGATGTGTTGTTGCCGGCCAGGAAGTGTCCGAGATCGAGGTTAGCGCCGTTGAATTGCGCCTGATTGAACGCATTCTCCCAATGTGCAGGGGGCGTCGAGGCGTGCCCGTGATAGCCAACCATCATCTTGTGCCGGTCAGCGAACTGTCCGATGCGCTGTGTCTGCTTGACGTCGATCTCGCACGAGATGGCTTTGGCGCCGAGCGTGCGGGCGAGCGTGAAGCAGTAATCAACCTCGGCGTCCGACAGGTCGTAGATGCGGTCGTACTTGACGATTTCGATCGCGACGCCGGCATCTTCGTATTTCTTGCGAAACGCGCGGACGCGATCCATCGAAACCGATGCACGCCACTTTCGCATCTCTTCCGCCGGCGGCTTCTGCCCCATGGCCGCTGGCGAGCCGAGGAAGCTCTCGACTGGCTGCGACCGCATTTCGATCGCGCTGACGTTGAGCGTCAGGCACCGGTTGAGCTGCTCGTCTGCGTCCATCTCCCGGCCGCCGAAGTTGTAGGGGACGTTCATCCCGATCTGCACGCCTGCAAACTTCGAATTGGGCCTGGCCGGACGTTGCGCCACGGTGCGCGATGGAAGACATAGCGCCGGGATCGCGATCGCGGCGAAATGTCCGAGCTCGCGGCGAGTAAGTTTCATGAGGGGCCTCGCTACACGTGTAATATCCGTGTCAGTATAATCCGCAGATGCGTCATCGCCGCATGCGTCTCATTGTGGTGTTCGTGGCGGTCGCGGTGGTTGCCGGGTATGCCGCCCAGGATCGCGCCTGGCCCCCAGGCGTGCAGCAGGTTCCTGAAGAGTCTCCGCCGCTTTCACCCGCCGAAGCGCTCAAGAAGTTCCACATGCCGCCGGGCTATCGCGTGGAGCTCGTTGCCAGCGAGCCGCTGATTCAGGATCCGGTCATGATCGACTGGGACGGCGAGGGTCGCATGTGGGCGGTCGAGATGCCTGGCTATATGCCGGACATCGAGGCCAAAGGCGAGCATGCGCCAATCGGTAAGATCGTCGTCCTCGAGGACACCAACGCTGACGGCCGAATGGACAAGCGCACCGTGTTCCAGGATGGCTTGGTGCTGGCGCGTTGGCTGAAGGTCCTCGACCGCGGTGTACTGGTCGCCGAGCCGCCGAACCTCTGGCTGTTGCAGGACACGAACGGCGATCTCCGCGCCGATCGCAAGGAGCTCGTGAGCAACACGTACGGCCGGCGCGAGGGCAACGTCGAGCACAACGCCAACAGCTTGCTCTGGGCGCTCGACAACAATATCTACACCTCGGAGGTGGACATCGACCTTCGGCTCAGGAATGGCAAGTTCGAAGTACGCAAGACACTCGCGCGCGGGCAGTGGGGTATCACACAAGACGACGCCGGACGTATTTACAGGAATACGAATGAATCCGCGCTACACGTGGATCTGATTCCGGCGCGCTACTTCATGCGTCATCCGAATCTGCTGCGCACGCGCGGCAGCTACGAAACGCTCACCGATGCCAACGGCGAGCTCAACGAGGTGTGGCCGATTCGTCCGACGCGCGGTGTCAACCGCGGATATCAGCACGGCATCCTCCGGCCAGACGGCACGCTCGCCAAGTACACGTCGGTCTGCGCGCCGATCGTGTATCGGGGCGATCGACTGCCGGCGGAGCTCTACGGCAACGTGTTCGTTGTCGATCCGACGGTGAACCTGGTGAGCCGGTTCGTGATGGGTGACAGCGGCAACGGCCTCATCGCGAGCAAAGCATACCGGGATGTCCGCGGCGAGTTTCTCGCTTCGACCGATGAGCGGTTCCGTCCCGTCAACTTGTCGCTCGCGCCCGACGGCACCCTCTACGTGGTCGACATGTATCGCGGGATCATTCAACACAAAGGATACATGACGGAGTACCTCCGCGACTATGTGTTGACGCACAAGCTCGAGCAGCCCAATTCATTCGGTCGCATCTATCGCGTCGTGCACGATAGCCTGCGCCGCGATGTGACGCCGATGCCCATGCGCACGTCGTCTGCGGAGCTTGTGCAGATGCTGTCGCATCCAAATGGCTGGCGCCGCGATATGGCGCAGCAGCTGCTGGTGGAGCGCGGCGACAGGTCCGTCGTTCCGGCATTGAGAAGGATCGCGCGGAGTAGAGGTGATGTCCGTGCGCGCCTGCACGCCTTGTGGACGCTCGATGCGCTCGACGCGATTGAGCCGGCGGAAGTCGCCATGGCGCTCGGACATGCCAATCGGGCCCTCCGGGTATCGGCGCTGCGCCTGGCCGAACGGTGGATCGGCCTGCCCAACCATCCAATCCAAGGTGCGGTGCTCAAGCGGCTGGACGATGCCGATTGGGCGGTCCGGCGTCAGTTGGCGGCAACGGTGGGAGAGCTCTCCGCCGGCCCGAAGGAAGCGGCGCTGGCAACGGTGCTCGATCGGCACGGCGACGATCCCATCGTGACGGATGCGGCCATCAGCGGCATGCGCAGAAGCGAGCTGGTGGTACTCGACCGGATGATGCAGGCGAAGGCGGAGACGCCGCAGCGCGAAGCGGCAATCACGATGATCGCCGCGACGATCGTGCGCGCAGCCGATGATGCGACGGTTCAATCTTTGTTGGCGCGCGTATCGGACGACGGGCGCGCGGCCTGGCAGCGATCCGCGTTGCTTCGCGGCGCAGAAGTCGCCTTGCTCGCGGCGGCGATGCCAGGGACTCCGGCGAGGGGAACAGCGAACCCCAACGCTCCGTGCAAGACGTGTCCGGGTGGGCGAGGCGGTCCTGGCGGCGCGCGCGCGTTTCCTGACGCACTGCCAGGCGAGAGCCCGGCGCCTTCCCGCGCGGGAGGACCAGCGCTCACGCTCACGAGCGAGCCGGCGTTGGTATCGCTGGCGGCCGGAAGCGGCGAGCTGGCCGATCGAGCCGCGAAGGTGCTCGCGCGCATTAGATGGCCAGGAAAAGTCGCGGCCGCGCCAGCGGCGGCGCTCACGCCGATCGAGCAAAAGCGCGTGGCGGCTGGTCAGGACATCTACAAGAACATCTGCGAGGGTTGTCATGGCGCCGACGGGCGCGAGCAACCGGGCGCCGCGCCGAATATCGCCGGGTCATCGACAGTCATCGGCGCTCCCGGAGTGCCGGTCCGCGTGCTGCTTCATGGCAAGGAAGGTGCGGTTGGCCTCATGCCTGCTCACGGGGAGCTGCTGAGCGACGAGGACATTGCTGCGGTTCTTACCTATATCCGGCGGGCGTGGGGCCAGACGGCGGCACCGATCGATCCGGCAACCGTTCAGCAGATCCGCACTTCCAACGCCGGTCGCACCCGCGCTTGGACGCCAGAGGAGCTGGCAGTAATCAAGTAATGCGGGTCGGCGTGATCGGCACGGGCGCCATCGCAGACATGCACGCCCGTGCGTACAAGAACATCGGCTACACCATCCGCGCGTGCACGAACGTGACTCGGCAGACCGGGCGCCGCTTCGCCGATGCCAACGGTGCAGAATTCATCGAGCGGTACGAGGACCTCTGCAGCCACCCGGAGGTCGACTTCGTGGACGTCTGCACCTTCCCGGCATTTCGCCTCGACGTCGTGCGCGCCTGCGCCGCAAGCGGCAAACCAGTCCAAGTTCAGAAGCCAATCGCCATAAAGGTCGAGATCGCCCGCGAGATGATCGAGACCGCGCGAAAGGCGGGCATCACGCTTGGCGTCGTGAGCCAACATCGCTTCGACCGTGCCAGTCAGTTCGTCTCGTCCGCGCTCCGCGCAGGGCGGCTTGGCAAGCTGCTGCAGTGCGATGCCTACGTCAAGTGGTACCGGACGGACGAGTACTACTCACGGCCAGTGAAGGGCAGCTGGGCGACCGAAGGTGGTGGTGCGCTGATCAACCAGGCCATCCATCAGGTGGATCTGCTGCTATGGTTTGCCGGACCGGTGCGCGACGTGTTCGGAATGTGGCAGCTCGGCGCGACGCATATGATCGAGTCTGAGGATATCGTGAACGCGATCCTGCGATACGCGAGCGGTGCAACCGGGGTGATTCAGGCGGCGACGGCTTTATGGCCCGGGTACAGCGAGCGCATAGAGCTGCACGGGACTCGAGGCACGGCGATCATCACCGGGGATCAGTTGACGACCTGGGATGTCAGAGAAGACGCGGGAGAACCGCCGCCCGTCGCGTCGGCGGTCGCGTCAGGTGCCTCCGATCCGATGGCGGTCTCGGTCGACTCGTTCGAGCGGCAATTTCTCGATTTTGGCGAGGCGATTCGTTCCGGCCGGCCTCCGCTCGTATCGGGTGAAGAGGGCTATCGGGCCCTCGAGCTCGTCGGTGCGATCTACCGGTCGTGCCGCGACGGTCGGCTGGTGATGCTGTGATGAAAGACTCGATGGCCGGCCTTTTCGATCTCACCGGCAAGGTCGCCCTGGTTACCGGCGCATCGCGAGGCCTCGGCGCGGCGATGGCCATCGCGCTGGCCGAGGCAGGCGCCGACGTCGCGATCCACGCGAGCGAAAAGCCGCCGACGAACACCGAAGATGCAATCACGGAGCGAGGGCGCAAGGCTCGCTGCTTTACCGCCGATCTCTCAAAGCGCGAGCAGACGGCGCGGCTTGTACCATCGGTGATCTCCGCTTTCGGTCGGCTCGATATCCTGGTGAACAACGCGGGTATCTGCAAGCGAAAGCCGGCGGCCGACCATCCCGACGAGATCTGGGACGAAACAATCGAAATCAACCTCTCGAGCGTGTTCCGACTGAGTCGCGCGGCTGGAGTGCACATGCTCGAACGCGGGGGCGGCAAGATCGTCAACGTCGCATCGCTGCTGTCATTTCAGGGAGGAATCACGGTTCCCAGCTACGCGGCCGCGAAGGGGGGCGTCGCTCAGCTGACAAAAGCGCTCGCCAACGAGTGGGCATGCAAGAATATCAACGTGAATGCGATCGCCCCAGGCTATATGAGAACCGACAACACGAGCGCCCTCCAAGTCGACCCCGTGCGAAGCCGCCAGATTGGCGAGCGCATTCCGGCGGGAAGATGGGGCGACCCCGAGGACCTCTGCGGCGCTGTCGTCTTTCTCTCAGCGCGCGCCTCCGACTACGTCCACGGCCACCTGCTCGTGGTGGACGGCGGGTGGATGGGACGATGACCGGCGATCGGCGATCGTCCATCGTCGATCGATCGACCATCGCCGATTCCCAATCGCCGATCGCCGATCGCCGATCCCCGATCGCCGATCCCGCGACCATCGCCAAGGCGGGCGGATTCCGCTGGCTCGTTTGCGGGTTGCTGTTCTTTGCGTCGGTTATCAATTACATCGATCGACAGGTCATCGGCATCCTCAAACCTACGCTCCAGCTCCAGTTCGGCTGGTCCGAGATGGACTACGCCGACATCGTCTTTTCGTTCCAGCTGGCTTATGCGATCGGATTTATGTTTGCCGGGCGGCTGATGGATCGCCTCGGCACGCGCGTCGGGTTTGCCATCGCAATCGTCCTTTGGAGTCTCGCGGCGATGGCGCACGCCGGCGTCATGACATTCGGCCCAGGCGCGGCCGCTCTGCTGGGCGTGTTCGGGCTCAGCTACAGCGCGTCGGTCGCAGGCTTCATGACAGCCCGCTTCGCGCTGGGCCTCGGCGAGGCCGGCAACTTTCCAGGTGCTGTCAAGACGGTCGCTGAGTGGTTCCCGCGCAAAGAGCGCGCATTCGCCACGGGAATTTTCAACGCCGGCACCAACATCGGGGCGTTGCTCACGCCTCTGGTCGTTCCCGTCATTACGATCAGCTACGGGTGGGAGTGGGCCTTCATCGCAACGGGCGCGGTCGGCTTCATCTGGCTGGCAGCGTGGTGGCTGTTGTACCGCTCGCCCGAGGAACACACGTCAGTAACCGCTGCCGAGCTGGCGTACATCCGTAGCGATCCGCCGGAACCGACGACCAAGATGTCGTGGGCGACGATCCTTCCGCACCGCCAAGCATGGGCTTTTGCGGTGGCGAAGTTCATGACGGATCCAATCTGGTGGTTGTACCTCTTCTGGATCCCCGATTTTCTCCACCGCAATCATGGGCTCAGCCTGACAACGATGGGGCCGCCGATCGTCGCGATTTACTTGATAGGCGACGTCGGTAGTGTGGGAGGCGGATGGGTGTCGTCGACGCTGATCAAGCGAGGCTGGAGCGTGAACGCCGCAAGGAAGACCGCCATGCTGATATGCGCGCTGGCGGTGCTTCCGATCCTGTTTGCCGGGAACGCCTCGAATGTGTGGGTGGCCGTAGGGTTGATCGGGCTTGCGGCGGCGGCGCACCAGGGATGGTCGGCCAACGTCTATACGCTGACGTCCGATATGTTCCCAAAGCAGGCGGTCGGGTCCGTCGTGGGGTTTGGCGGCATGTGCGGCGCCATTGGCGGCATGCTGATTGCGAAAGTCACCGGCTATGTACTGGAGCTCACGGGGAGCTACGTGCCGGTGTTCGTCATCGCGGCTTCCGCATACCTCGTCGCGTTGCTGGTGGTACACCTCCTGGCGCCGCGGCTCGAACCGGCTGCTGTCAAGTAGGCAGGGTCAGACTCCATGTCCACGAGTGCGATAGGGTCTGACCCCCTTCGGTTTCCCATCGGGGCGGTGACGGACGAGTTCTCGCCGACGGATCTCGAACGGGCCCTGGAGGCGATGGCTGATCTCGGGATGACGTTCGCCGAGCTCCGCGTGGTGTTCGGCAGGAACGTCCTCGATCTGAGCGACGAAGCAATCGGCCGCGTGCGGGCGATGGTCGAAGCCCGCGGCATGCGTGTCCTGTCGATCGCCTCTCCCGTGTTCAAATGCATCCTGCCGGATGCTCCGCCGGTGGCGCCGCATCTTCAGCAGGATGTCTTTGGATCCGCCTATGGATTCGCCGATCAACCCCGGCTCGCGCGGCGCGCGTTCGACGTTGCTGCCAGGACAGGGGCCCGCATCATCCGCGTGTTTTCGTACTGGCGCACGATCGATCCTGAACAATGCTTCAGCAGGGTGGCGTCGGCGTTGGGCACTCTTGCCGAGGAGGCGGGACGGCTCGGCTTCGTGATCGGGATCGAGAACGAGCACGCGTGCAACATCGCAACGGGCGAGGAAACCGCGCGCCTGCTTGCCGCGGTTGGCGATCCGGCGCTGCAGGTGATTTGGGATCCGGCCAATGCGTTGGTCGCGGGGGAGACGCCGTTTCCCAACGGCTACGCCGCGTTGCCGATCTCGCGAATCGTCCACATACATGCGAAGGATTGTCACGTTCGCGATCATGTTCCCGTGTTTGGCCCTCTGGGCGAGATGGGTATCGACTGGCGGGGACAAGTCGCAGCGCTGGCGCGCGACGGCTACCGCGGTGGTGTGAGCCTCGAAACCCACTGGACAGGCCCAGCAGGTGATAAGTTCGAGGGAAGCGTCATCTGCGGCCGCAACCTTCAGAACCTGGTTCGCAGCGTTAGTCCGTAATATTCGACCTTACTTCCTACTTCCTACTTCTCACTTCTCACTTCCTACTTCTCACTTACACCATCCCCCCCGAGCCCCTTCGTCTCAGGGCCGAGCCAGATGATGACGAGGCCGACGAGGTAGATCACCGTCAGCACGGAGCCGGCTATGGCGAAGCTGCCGCCGAAGAAGCCCATGAGGGTCGCTGTCTGCAGGCCGCCGATTGCCGCGAGGATGCGTCCGAAGTTAAAGGCAAAACCCTGACCGGTAGCCCGCACCACTGTCGGGAAGAGCTCGGGCAGGTAGAGCGGGAACCAGCCGTAGAACGCCGCCGTGATCCCTCCAGCCAGAAACATGCAGAACAGGAAAAAGGCGTTGAACTCGCTGTTCACCTGATAGAGCAGGAGGCACGAGGCGATCGACCCCACGCACAGCACCGCATAGGTTATGCGGCGTCCAAACCGCCCCGCCACGACACCGGCAATAATCGGGAAGACGATTGCCCCGAGGGCCGATGTGATTTGCGTGTACTCCCTGGAGAACTTGGCGGGGTCCGGTTCCAGCTGAAAGGCCCAGCGCGGGGCCCACTGAATCGATCCCCATGTGCCGAGTAGCGCGACCCCGGCCAGGCTCGCGCCGAGCAGCATGTGACGGATGACAGTGTGCTGTTGAGTCGAAGCCAGACTCCCGGCTGCGATCGCGCGCTCGAGATACTGGCGGACCGGAAACAGAAATCCCCAGAGCGCGGCGCCGATTCCGATCACGGTGATGGCGATCGCCGGCACGGCGCCGACGCCCAGAGGCGACCAGCTCCAGATGATGGCGAGTGAGGCGAGGCATCCCGTCATTACGCCGATCAGATCCGTGTTCGACCAGTGCGAGGTCGCGCCTCTGGCCTGTTCGTCCTCCCATTTCTTCGATTCGGGAACGAACAGCCGGACGAAGAAAACCAACAGTGCCGGCAAGGCGCCACTGATCATCAAGAACCGCCAACCGGAGTTCGCGAGAAGATTGCCCACCATTGTCGCAGGCACGCCCATGCTCAGCATCAGCGATTCGACGCCGCCGATGAAGCGGTGCAAGCCGATGCTCAGAAGGCCGACCATCAGGAAGCCGAGATTGGCTGCCGCGCCGATGAGCCCTGCGATCAGCGCGCGGGACCTGTTGGGCCAGATCTCGTTTACGAGCGCGACGCCCAGGGACCACTCGCCCCCCATGCCGAGCGACGCGATAAATCGCAGGGCGGCAATGTGCCACGCCTCGGTGGCAAACCCGCAGAGGCCCGTGAACACCGCGTAGGTGAAAATACTGAGCGACATCGCGCGCACGCGCCCGATGCGGTC
Organism: Vicinamibacterales bacterium; assembly: GCA_035281225.1. Lineage (GTDB taxonomy): Bacteria > Acidobacteriota > Vicinamibacteria > Vicinamibacterales > JAMQPK01 > JAMQPK01. The sequence continues at coordinate 1,147 of DATEEI010000122.1, read as the reverse complement.
GCCCAGCCAGCCGAAGAACACGCCGCCGGTCGCTGCCCCGACGAGAAACACCGCGATGATTGCGCCGAACCATTTCGTCGCATCTGTCGCCGCCGCCGGCCCCAGCAGTTCATTGAGCGCCGGCCCCCCGATCAGCGGAAAGAGTCCCATCTCGAAGCCGTCGAACAGCCATCCCAGCAGGGCAGCGGTCAGGGCCATCCATCGCCCGTCGCTCGATTCCGTGGCGGCGGGCGTCTTATGGTTCATTGGTGCCGCAGATTATAGAATGGGCAGTCCGTTTGTCCGGAGGGTTCACATATGGAAGTGTGCGCGCTCGGTTCGCAGGGCCTCATCGTTTCTAGGCTTGGCCTTGGCTGCATGGGGATGTCTGAGTTCTATCCGCCCATGGACGATGATGCCGAGTCGGTGGCGACGATCCATCGAGCGCTCGATCTCGGCGTCACGATGCTCGACACCGCCGACATGTACGGGCCGTTCACGAACGAGCGCCTCGTCGGCGGCGCCATCCAGGGCAGGCGCGATCAGGTCGTCATCGCGACCAAGTTCGGCAACGTGCGGGGCGAGGACGGCTCGCATCACGGCATCAACGGATCGCCCGAATATGTCCGCTCTGCGTGCGACGCGTCGCTGAAACGCCTTGGGATCGATCACATCGATCTTTACTACCAGCATCGTGTCGATACCTCCGTGCCCATCGAAGACACCGTCGGCGCGATGGCCGAATTGGTCGCCGCCGGCAAAGTCCGGTTTCTCGGCCTTTCGGAGGCGAGCGCGTCGACCGTCCGGCGCGCGCATGCCGTTCATCCGATTTCCGCGCTGCAGAGCGAGTACTCGTTATGGTCTCGCGAACCCGAGGGCCTGATCTTCGACACGTGCCGTGAGCTCGGCATCGGGTTCGTGCCATACAGTCCACTGGGTCGAGGGTTTCTCGCGGGCAAGTTCCGGTCGCCTGACGATGTTCTCCAGACAGATAGGAGAAAGGTGTTTCCAAGGTTTCAAGAGGAGAACTTCGAGCGCAATCTGGCCGTCGTTCGGCGCCTGGAAGCGCTCGCCGCCCGCAAGGGCCACACCGTTGCCCAGCTCGCCCTCGCCTGGGTGCTCGCGCAGGGCTGCGACGTCGTACCGCTCTTCGGGAGCAAGCGCCGGA
>DATEEI010000121.1:0-33219 GCA_035281225.1 Vicinamibacterales bacterium | reverse complement strand
TCGTCTCGCCACCGGCGGAACTTGCGACGGGCGCGCCCGTCATGACGAAGTAGGTCTGGCCGAGGGGTCCGGCTAAAGCCGGACACTACGTACCGAAGACGACGCACGGAAAACGACTAACGGAAAACGAAGTAACTATGGCTGACACTCCACTGGTTCGGGTCAAAGACGTTCACAAGCACTTCACGCGCGGGAGCGAGCGCATCGATGTGCTCAAGGGCGTGAATCTCGATGTTCCCAAAGGCGATTTCCTCGCGCTGATGGGACCGTCGGGGTCGGGAAAGACGACGCTGCTCAATCTCATGGGCGGCCTCGACGCGCCGACAGGCGGCGCCGTAGAGGTGGCTGGCGTGCAGGTGAGCACGCTGAGTGGAAGTCAGCTTTCGAGGTGGCGCGCCCAGAATATCGGCTTCGTCTTCCAGCTCTACAATCTGCTGCCTGTGCTGACGGCGGAACGGAATGTCGAGTTGCCGTTGTTGCTCACCAAACTGTCAAAGGCCGAGCGGAAGAAGCGCGCGGCCATCGCGCTCAAGGTCGTCGGGCTGGCCGAACGCGCCAAGCACTACCCGCGCCAGTTGTCCGGCGGTCAGGAGCAGCGCGTCGGCATCGCGCGCGCGATCGTCACCGATCCAACGCTGCTGTTGTGCGACGAACCGACCGGCGATCTCGACCGCAAGGCGGGGGACGAGATCCTCGATCTTCTGCAGTCGCTCAACCGCGATCACGGAAAGACGATCGTGATGGTGACCCACGATCCGCGGGCTGCCGAACGCGCGCAGCGCACCATCCATCTCGAGAAAGGCGTCCTGTCGAGAGAGGCGTCATGAAGTTTCTGCCGATCGTCTGGAAGAACATCTGGCGGAAGAAATTTCGCACGATCTTCACGCTGCTGTCGATCTTCATCGCCTTCCTGCTGTTCGGGATTCTGATGACCATCCGGATGGCGTTCTCGTTTGGCGTGGACGTCGCGGGCCTCGATCGTCTGGTAATCATTCACAAAGTCACCCTGATCATGCCGCTGCCGCTGTCCTATCAGAACCGGCTGCAGCAGATTCGTGGAGTGGACATCGTCACGCATCAGTCGTGGTTCGGCGGCATCTACCAGGACCCCGCGAACTTCTTCGCCAACATGGCCGTCGAGCCGGAATCGTTTCTCAAGATTTACCAGGAATTCAAGGTACCGCCGGATCAGGTCGCGGCCTGGTTGGCGGATCGCCAGGGAGCGATTGTCGGGCGGGATCTCGCCGAACGATTCGGATGGAAGATCGGCGATCGCGTTCCGCTGACCGCCACCATCTATCAGCCGAAGCAAGGCCAGACCTGGGAGTTCAACATCGTCGGCTTCTACGATGGCGGCGATGGCGTGGACAAGACCAATTTCTTTTTCAGGTACGACTATCTCGACGAGAACCGCACGGGGGGCAAGGGCACGATTGGGTGGTACGTCGTGAAGATCGCCGACCCATCGCAAGCCGTCGCGCTGAGCCGGACATTCGACGAGATGTTCGCCAATTCGGCAGCCGAAACGAAGACGACGACCGAGAAGGGCTTCGTCGAGGGCTTTGCCAAGCAGATCGGCGACATCTCGACGATCATGATCGCGATTGCCTCCACCGTGCTGTTCATGTTCGGTCTCGTCGCCGCGAGCACCATGGCGCAATCGGTTCGCGAGCGCACAAGTGAGTTCGCGGTGCTGAAGACCCTCGGGTTTTCGGGAGCCTCGGTTCTCACGCTGGTGTTGGCGGAATCGCTCTTCATCGTGCTCACGGGCGGCCTACTGGGGCTCGGGCTCGCGTGGCTCTTCGTGCAGGGCGGCGATCCTACGGGCGGCATGCTACCGATCTTCATACTGCCAGCCAGAGAGCTGGCCATCGGCGTGGGCTTGATGGTGCTGATGGGCCTGCTGGCCGGTGTCATGCCGGCGATGGGTGCCATGCGGCTGCGGATCACCGACGCGTTGAGGCGCGCCTGATATGAACTGGCTGAGTCAGACGTTCTCCGTATTGGCGCTGAACATCCGGACGATTCCCAACCGGCTCAGCTCGTCCGCCGTGGCCATCGTCGGCATTGCTGGCGTGGTCGTGGTATTCGTCTCGGTCCTGTCCATTGCGGCCGGGTTCTCCGCTGCCATGCAGGGATCGGGATCGCCGAATCGTGCGCTCGTCATGCGCAGCGGCGCCGACAGCGAGATGACGAGCGGTCTGCCTGGGCCAGATGTCGAGATCATCAAGCAGGCGCCGGGCCTTCGGCGCGTGGGGCAGTCGGCTCTTGCCTCTGCCGAGTTGTACGTCATCCTGGATCTGCCGAAACGATCGACACCCGATGCGCCGGCGAACGTCCCGATGCGCGGCATTGAGCCGGCTGGGATCCCGTTGCGGGAAGAAGTCTCTATCGTCGACGGACGCATGTTTCAGTTCGGCACCAACGAAGTGATTGTTGGCCGCGGCGCGCGCGGGCAATTCGTCGGCACGGAAGTCGGAAACACGATCGTCTCTGGCCAGAACCGCTGGCAGGTTGTCGGTGTGTTCGAGGCAGACGGTGGCGTGGCCGAGACCGAAATCTGGGGCGACGTCCGAACGCTCCAGGGGGCGTACCGGCGCGAGGCTGGTTATCAGTCCCTTCTCGCCCGGCTCGACTCGCCCGAGTCCCTCGACACGTTTCGCGACTGGCTGACTGCGAACCCGCAGCTCAATGTCTCGATCAAGCGGGAGAATGAGTACTATGCCAGCCAGTCACAGGCGCTAACGCGGTTGATCCGCACCATCGGGTTCGGCATCGCCGGCTTGATGGGCATCGGCGCGGTCTTCGGCGCGATCCTCACGATGTACACGGCCGTCTCCACCCGCTCGCGCGAGATCGCCACGCTGAGAGCGCTCGGCTTCAACACCACCTCGGTGCTGGTGTCGGTCCTCGCGGAATCGCTCGTCCTCGGCGCGATCGGCGGCGTTATCGGCGGTGGTGCGGCCTATCTGGCATTCAACGGCTACCAGACCTCGACGATGAACTTTCAGACGTTCAGCCAGGTGGCGTTCGCCTTCCGGGTCACGTTGGGACTGCTCGCGTGGGGATTGCTCTACGCGCTGATGATGGGCTTGATTGGCGGCCTCTTTCCGGCGATTCGCGCCGCGCGGCTACCGATTCCAACGGCGCTTCGTGAGCTGTAGAGCTTCGCACCGTTGAAGTGGCAAAACACCGAAGAAGCTACACGCGGCAGAGGATCTCGCCGTGGAGGACGGCGAACCAGGCATCCGGGTGCATGGCCCAGCGACGCCATCCTTCGGCGATCTCGCAAAGCTCGTTCTCGGTCGCGAGGCCTTCGGTAACGGCTTGACGGGCGATCGCAGACTTGGTCATGCGGTCGGCCCACAATCCTCCCCACCACGCGCGGTCGTCCGGCGTGGCGAAGCACCACACTGATGCACCCGGGAGTACGTCGTCGAAGCCGGCGGCGTGCGCCCACGCGAAGAGGAATCGTCCTGCGTCGGGCTCGCCCGCATTGCGGCGCGCCACCTTGCGATATAGGACGAGCCAACGGTCGATCGTGGGCTCGTCGGGGTACCAGCGGAAGGCGCCATAGTCGCTGTCGCGCGCGGCGACCAGCCCACCAGGCTTGCACACTCGCCTCATCTGGCGCAGCGCGCCAACAGGATCGGCGAGATGCTGGAGGACTTGGTGCGCGTGCACGACGTCGAACGTGGCAGCGTCAATGTCGAGAGCGTAGAGATCGCCGACCGAGAACTCGACATTCGGACCGCCGCCGGCGTCGCGGCGCGCCTCCTCGATCACGTCGGCTGACACATCGATGCCGAGGACCCGTCCGGGCGCGACTCTCCGCCCAATATCGGCCGTGATCGTGCCCGGCCCGCACCCGAGGTTGAGCACATTGATGCCGTCGGTCAGGCGCGGCGCGAGGTAGGCAGCCGAGTTGTCGACCGTGCGCCACTTGTGCGACCGCAGTACGCTTTCGTGGTGACCGTGCGTGTACGTCATTGAGTCCAACATTCTGACACTTTGCAGTCTTAGATCGATCGGCTGAATGCCTCGGCGCGCCTGGTCGATTTTCTGAAGTCGCGTTTTTCGCCGTAGACGTGGTAGCGTAGCCGATTTCCGAAGGAAGGGAGACCGATATGAAGCTCGTTATAGGATTCGCCGTCTGTCTCGTCTTCGCGGCTTCCACGGCGGCAGCGGCCCAGCACGATCACGCAGCAGCAGGTGGCGATCAGGTTGGCAGCGCGAACGTCAGCTTTCCGACGTCATGCGCGGCCGCGGTACGGCAGGACTTCAACCGCGGTGTCGCGCTGCTCCATTCGTTCTGGTTCGGCCAGGCGATTGCTGCTTTCGACGGCGTTGCCGCAAAGGATCCTTCATGCGCGATGGCTCACTGGGGAGTGGCGCTCAGCCGATGGGGCAATCCGTTTGCAGGCGTGCGATCGCCGCAGCAGATCGAGCTGGGGCGCGCCGCCATCCAGCGCGCCCAAAAGACTGGATGGCCGACCCCGCGCGAGCGCGCGTACATCGCGGCCGCCGCCGAGCTGTTCACCAGCGGCGAGACTTCGACCCAGCGCGCTCGGACGCTCGCCTACGAGCAGGGCATGGAGCGTGTCGTCCAGGAGTACCCGGACGACATGGAAGCGCGTATCTTCTACGCTCTCGCGGCGAATCAAACCGCGCTCGCCAGCGATAAGAAATATTCCCAGCAGATAAAAGCCGCAGCTATCCTCGAGCCGCTCTTCCGGGAGCATCCAAAACACCCGGGGCTCGCGCACTACATCATCCACGCCTACGATCATCCGCCGCTGGCGGCGAAGGCGCTCGAAGCCGCCCGAAGCTATGCATCACTGGCCCCGTCGGTGCCGCACGCGCTGCACATGCCCTCGCATACATTCACGCGAGTGGGCCTCTGGAAGGAATCGATCGAGACCAATCGCCGCTCCGCCGAAGCCGCGCGCAAAGACAAGGCGACCGCCGAAGAACTGCACGCGATGGACTACCAGACGTACGCGTACCTGCAGCTGGCGAAGGATGAGGATGCGCGACGGGCGACCGACGAGGCGCGCGCGGCCGTCGCACGACTCGACATCAACGCCGCCGGCGCGGCGGCCCCAGGTGTCGCCGGGCTGTACGCGGCAGCGGCGATTCCCGCGCGGTATGCCCTCGAACGCGGTGCGTGGGCCGAAGCGGCTGCGTTGACCGTGCGCACGACCACCTTCCCCTACACCGACGCGATCACGCACTTCGCCCGTGCGATCGGCGCGGCACGGTCGGGAAATCCGAAAGCGGCCGCGGCCGACGTCGAACGCCTGGCGGCACTCCGGGACACCCTCAAGACCGCGCAGGACGTCTACTGGACCGAGCAGGTCGACATTCAACGGCAGATCGCCGCGGCGTGGATGACTTATGCCGAGGGCAACAAAGACGCGGGCCTCGATCAGCTGCGTGCCGCCGCTGAGGCGGAAGACCGGACCGACAAGTCGGCGATCTCGCCCGGACCGCTTGCACCCGCGCGCGAGCTGCTCGGCTACATGCTGCTCGAAGCCGGCCGGTCCGCCGACGCGCTGGAAGCGTTCGAAGCCACGATTGCCAAAGAACCCAATCGCTTCCGCGGGCTATACGGCGCAGCTCGGGCCGCGGAAGCCGCCGGCCAGCGTGCGCGGGCGATCGCGCTCTACAAGCAACTGCTGCAGATCGCTAGTGAGCCAGACGCAAATCGAATCGAGGTCGAGCATGCCCGCAGTTTCGTCCAGTAGCGCCCGCAGAACTCCGTAGGTCAGGCTTGAAGTGGCGCAGGCAGCGGAACGCCGAATCGATCGGCCCATGGTGTAAGCGCCGGGAGAATGCCTTCGTGTAGCGCGATCCCCTCTCGGATTTGGCGGCGACGCCGGGCGAGCGCGCCCTCGCCAGGAAGCCGCACGGGCGGATTCCCCGCAGCGACCGGAGTCGAGCGACACAGCTCGGCGAGATACTGCATCTCACGCACGAATGCCTCACGGCCGCCGAATGCGTCTGGATCGATGACTTGAACGAACACTGACGCGGTCCAGGGCTTCGGAGCTTCCGAACGGCCGTGACCGGCGAGTCCGGAGGTCAGCGCCTCTACGATCAGGGCGAGGGCAAATCCCTTATGTCCCAACTCGACGCCGCCCAGCGGAAGCGTCGCGCCCGGACGATCGCCGCCGAGCACGCGCGGATCGTCTGTCGCGTTGCCGTCGGCATCGACGAGCCACAGACCCTTCAGTCGCTCGCCTCGCGCGGCGACCCGCTTGTTCATCGCATTGGTGGTCGTCGAGGAGCTGATGTCGATCAGAATTGGATCGCCGGCCGTCGGAAACCCAGCGGCGATCGGGTTGGGCGTCAGGCGCGAGGCCACTCCACCATGAGGAGTCACGCCGGCAATGGATGGATCGGAGCACATCAACAGGATGATGAGCCCGGCGTCGGTGACCGGTTTCAAATAGGCCTGCAGACACCCGATGTGATGGCCACGTCCGATGGCGATCGTCACCATGGGGTGGCTGAGCACTCGCTGGCGAGCTTCGGCGATTGCCTGCTTCACGAGCCAATGGCCGGGTAACCGATGTCCGTCCCACGTCAAGACCGCGCCAAGGTCGGAGACGACCTCCGGGTTACCCGAGGTCGCCAGAAGGCCGTCTTCGATCTGCCGGAGGTACCACGCCAAGTGATCCAGACCGTGAGTGTCGTGGCCGAGGAGATCCGCTTCCACGAGCACTTCGGAGACAGCAAGAGCGCGGTCGCGAGGCTGACCTGCTCGCTGAAGCAGTGCGGTGGCGAACATCACGAGGTCGTCGGCTCGATAGCGTGCGGCGGAGGGCGCATCCATGGCGATGCGCAGATTCTATAAGAATTTCGGTGGCACACGGCTTCAGCCCTGTCATTTCATCAACTCGAACGCTCCTCGAACGCCGCTTGATGCCGGAAAGATACGGTCCAGCTGCGCCGGGGTCAGATCGAACGTGCCGCCAACCGCCCCTTTCAACACCGCGCGGGTATCCAGCGTCGGTTTTAGATCGCGCCCCTCGAAGAGCGCAGCGTCGCTAAGGCCGGGCCAGTCGGACAACACGATCGACTTCGCCACCTGCGGACCAAGCACGAAGCCCGCACCGGCGGTACCGTGATCCGTCCCGCGCGTGCCGTTCGGGCGCGCGGTCCGTCCGAACTCGGTCATCACGACCACCGTCGTGTTGCTCCATGCGCCTGCCATCTCCGTCCGAAAGGCCACCAGCCCCTCGGCGAGCTGACCGAGCAATCGATCGAGCGCACCGCCCGCCAAGCCCTGGTTCGCGTGCGTATCCCATCCGCTGAACTCCACGGCAGCGATGTTCGGTCCGTCTTCCTGCTTGAGAATGCGCGCGGCGGCCTGCAGGAGCGGTGTGATGCCGCCACGCCGTGCGCCACCTCCCGCCATCGGTTCCTCACCCACCAGATCCTGCTGCTGCATCGCCGATTCGAAGCGACCGTAGAGGGCGGCATCGGTCCGATACAGCACCGCGAGTCGGCCGAGATACTCGTCGCTCACCGTTCCGAGCTGTGTGGGAGACCACGTCTGCACTTCGAAGGGGCCGGTCAACGACCGCGGCATCCCCGATGCGATCGCGATGCCCGACCGATCTCCGGTCATCACCTGAAGCAGCCGATTCAGCCAGCCGTCGGACGAGCCGACAGGGCGATCGATCCCTGTTTCGAGGATCGCCTGACCGTCGAAGTGGCTTCGCGTGCGATACGGGATGGCCATGGCGTGAATCACCGCCAGCTCGTCGCGCTGCCAGAGATCGCGAAGCGGCGCAAGCCCTGGCGCCAGCCCAAACATGTCGTTGAGAACGGTCAGATCCGATTCGTCGTATGCGAAGCCACTCCGCAGCGAGCGGTAGGCCGGATCGCCGTACGGCACGACGGCGGCGAGCCCGTCGAAGCCGCCGCGCAGCAGCACGAACACGAAACGCCCGCGCTGCTTCACCTGCGCGAAGTTGACGATGGGAAATCCGAATGTCGCGATTCCGCCGAGGCACATGTTTCTGACGAAGCGGCGGCGATTCATAATCATCTCCACTGAAAAGCGGGCCCCGCCAGCGCGAGCGCGATACGCTCGTCGGCAGCGATCGAGTTGTCCGCGAGGAATTTGTTGAGGGGATCGCTCGCGGGAACGTCAACGACATCGAGCAGCGTGCGCGGATCGATCCTCTGTGCCCGCAGACGCCGCGCGACCGTTCGCGCCAGCTCGGCACGATTCAGGAGCGAATCTGGATCGGCCCATTCCTGCACCTTGTCGCCGAAGCCTTTCGGCGATTGCGGCGACCAGAGCGGATGACGGAGCTGACGAAGGAGCGGCATGACGTTCTCGCTGGCTTCGGCGTTGAACGCACGCAACACGGCGATCAGCCAGTCCTGGGGTGTACGGAACTTCCGAAGGCGCTCATCCCACGCGTCCTGCAGATCGACGAGCACGGTCGCCACCGCCCGAAGGTCGCCATCGGTGTCGCGAAAGGTTCTTGTCACGCGATCGACCGCCTGCGCGGGCGGATCGTCGGCGACGAAGTGCGTCACCAATTTGGTGGCGACAAATCGCGCCGTGGACGGGTGCCGAGCGAACGCTCGAATCGCCCGTTCCCCTTCCTCCACACCGTCCTCTCCATATTTCGTCCCCAGAACGGTCTTCGATCCCGGCTCGTGCAGCAGCTCTTGAAAGGCAAAGCCGATAGTGCCATTGGCGTCCTGCCGAACCTGCACCGGCCTGCGGCGGGCGCGCGGCCGTGCGTTTTGCATTGGGCCTGATCGAGCAAGGCCAGTGACAGTCCAGCCCGTCAGAATCCTGGCGAGCTGCAGCACGTCCTGCTGCGTATACCCGCCATCGACCCCCAGCGTGTGGAGCTCGAGCAACTCCCGCGCGTAGTTCTCGTTGAGGCCTCGTCGTTGCTGCCCTCGCACGCCACTGAACTGCGCACCGCGCGACGCCGGCCCAATCGACTGAAAATTGTCGAGGTAGACGAGCATCGCCGGGTGCTTCGCAGAAGCGAGCAGCATGTCTTCGAAGCGCCCTAACACGTGCGGCCGAATGGCCTCACGCTCGTAGCTTCCGGCGAGCGGCGCCACGAGAACCTTTGCGCCGACGGACACACACAGGTGGTTGGACCAGAAGGCGACCAGCCGCTCGACAAACGGCCGCTCCGTCGTGGCGCGCGCGGTCAGGGCGGCGTGGCTCTCGGCGGCGGCGATGTCGACCAGCCGTCGGCGTGCCTGCTGCCGTGCCTGCTGGTCTCCCTGGCCGGCGGCGCGAAAATCGCGGATCGCGGCGGCGATAGCAGCGGGCGTGGCTTCCAGGGGAGCGCGCAGCTCTGGCGCACCACCCTGTAACTGGGCGCGCAACCATCCCTTCGGGTCGTCGATCCGGCGCCGCTCACCGACATGCGCGCCGAGGCCAAATCTGTTCAGGGCACGAATCGTGGCATTCATTGATCAGCTCCGATGGCTTAGACGATTCCAATGTAGCGCACGTGTGTGAAAAAAGTATGAAAAGAGGGCTTGACATCTGGATGATATATTCATAAGTTATAAATATATGCCCAGGCACCTCCTGACCGATTTCGAGCTGATGATTCTCCTGGCAATTCTGCGCATCGGGGAAGAAGCCTACGGCGTGCCTATCGCGGAGGAAATTGAGCGGACTGGAGGCCGTCGCGTGGTGCTCGGCGCGATCTACACCGCGCTCGATCGGCTGGAGCGCAACGGGCTGGTGTCCTCTTCGCTTGGAGACCCAACCCCGGAGCGCGGCGGACGCGCGAAGCGTTTTTTTACCGTCACGCCCCAGGGGATTCGCGGAGCGAAAGAAACCCAGCGCGCTCTAGTGGCGCTTTGGAAGGGTGTTCCGGAGTTGAGGTAGTCCGGCTGAAGCCGGACACTACGTACGGGAGAACGCTTATGAAACGCACACGACCGTCCAGCCTCGCGCGTTGGGTTCTCCGTGTTCTCGCAGACCGCAACGAGCCGCTTGCGGGAGATCTGCTCGAAGCATTTCAGAGACGGCAGTCGGCGCTGTGGCTCTGGGGCCAGCTTCTGCTGGCCCTGCTGTTGGGTTCGTTCCAGTCCAAGCGCGCACCGGTCGCCCTTAATCTCACGCCGATCGACCCGGTTGTCGCCGAGTGGCTCATGTCCAGGAAGCTGACGCCTCGCCGAGTCAATCTGAGCAGCCCCGTCGAAGGCGTCGGCGGTCTGGGCATGATGCTGTTCGGATTGCTCTTGAGCTCAGTAGTACCAGACGTGTGGTGGTTTGTCGCAGGCGGCATTGCGTCCGGCATCGTGCTCGGCACGGCGAAGGTCTACATGCGCAGAAATCATGCACTCCCGGACGAGCGCGACGGCCCGCTGGTTCGTCATTACTTTACGTAGACCATCTTGGCGTTCATAAACTCCTTGATACCGTAGCTGCCAAGCTCTCGCCCGTAGCCGGATTCCTTGATGCCGCCGAATGGCAGCCGCGGATCCGACGCGACGAGCGTGTTGACGAACGCGCACCCGGCCTCGAGCTCGCGCGCGATTCTCTCGCCCCGGACAATGTCCTTGGTGAACACCGCCGCTCCCAATCCGAACACGCTATCGTTCGCAATCCGCACCGCGTCGGCTTCGTCTCGGGCTTTGACGATCGACGCCACCGGCCCGAACAGCTCTTCATCGTACGCAGGCATACCCGGCCTCACATCAGCCAGCACCGTTGGGGGATAGTACGAGCCAAATCCGGAAGGCAGCTCGCCGCCCAGGAGCAGCGTGGCGCCCTTCGCGATCGACGCGATCACCTGTTTGTGCAGATCGTCACGAAGGTCGAGCCTGGCCTGGGGCCCGATGTCGGTCCCGTCCGCGAGCGGGTTGCCCATCCTCCGCTTTCGCATCGACGCGACGACCCGTTCGGTAAACGGCGCCAGGACGGCCTCAACCACGACGAACCGCTTCGCGTTGACACAGCTCTGGCCGGAGTTGATCAATCGCGATGTCACACACGTATTGACCGCGTGATCGAGATCGGCGTCCTCGAGGATGACGTAGGCATCGGAGCCGCCAAGCTCGAGCACCGCCTTCTTGACCACAGCACCGGCCTGCGCAGCGACCGCTTTGCCCGCAGGAGTGCTGCCCGTCAGCGTCACCGCACGAACGAGCGGATGCTCGATCACCGCCTTCACTTGCCGGCTCCCGATGAGCAACGTGCGAAAGAGATTCTTCGGGAATCCGGCCTGCGCGAAGATCTCTTCGACTGCCAGCGCGCATCCAGGGACGTTCGACGCGTGCTTCAATAAAGCCGCGTTGCCGGCCATTAGGGCAGGCGCCGCAAATCGAAAGACCTGCCAGAATGGGAAGTTCCACGGCATGACGGCCAGGACGACGCCGAGCGGATCGAACGCCACGTACGATCGGGACGCCTCGGTCTGAACGATCTCCGGCGCGAGATGCGTTTCCGCGTTGTCTGCGTAGTAGTCGCAACAGAGCGCGCACTTCTCCGCTTCTGCGATGCCCTGCTTGAGCGGCTTACCCATCTCCAGGGCCATCAGCGTCGCGAATTCCTCCTTGCGCTCGCGGAGGATTGCCGCCGCCCTCTTCATCGGCGTCGCGCGGGCGGCAAACGTCGTCTTTCGCCACGCGTTCCAGGCCTCGTGCACGTCCGCAATGGCCGCGGCCGCCTGCGGTGGCGTCATCTCGTCGTATGTCTTGATCGTCTCCCCGGTGGCGGGGTTCACTGATTTCATCGCCATTCAGTAGGATACGTCGGGATGCGGGAGATCGGTCGGTGAAGCCCTGGGAGCTGCTCGGCGAAACGAGAACGCCCGATGGCACCGCGATGGCGCTGACGCGGCGGGATAGAGAGTACGTGATTCTTGCCGGTGGCAAGAGCCTGATGTCGAGCCTCATGCACGGGTCGGAGGAGGCCCTTGCGGGGCTCGCGTGTGCGGCCGCGCGGCTGCGCCAGGTGGAAGAGCCGCGCGTGCTCATCGGCGGACTCGGCATGGGCTTTACACTTCGCGCCACCCTCGACCTGCTGGCTGCGGACGCGCACGTCACGGTCGCTGAGCTCGTGCCCGGCGTGGTGGAATGGAACCGCGGACCGCTCGGCCCATTGGCGGGACACCCTCTCAAGGACACGCGCGTACGGATTGTGACCGGCGATGTGCTCGATGTGCTGTCGTCGAGCCGCGATTCGTTTCACGCAGTTCTGCTCGACGTGGACAATGGCCCCTCGGCATTCACGGCACCGGGCAACGCCGGTCTCTACGGCGATCGTGGATTGGCGGCCGCTCGCGCAGCGCTGAAGGAGGATGGCGTGCTGGCGATTTGGTCGGCGTGGGACGATCGAAAGTTCGTGCAGCGCCTCACCTACGCCAAATTCGATGTCACGGTCGAGCATGTGCGCGCCCGCTTGAAGAAAGGCGGCCCGCACCATACGATCTTTCTCGCACGAAAACGGCATCACACGAGGTGATTCGAAATGGCGCTGATCGATCCAGGACAGAAGGCCCCGGCCTTCACGCTGAAAGACCAGAGCGGCACGACCCACAGGCTTGCGGACTACGCCGGAAAGCCGGTCGTCCTATTTTTCTACCCGAAGGACGACACACCCGGCTGCACGAAGGAAGCGTGCGCCTTCCAGGACCATCTCCCCGGTTTCAAGAAGAGCAAGGCGGCGGTGTTCGGCATCAGCATCCTCGACGAAGCCAGCAAGGCGCGGTTCGCCGATAAGTACTCACTGTCGTTTCCTCTGCTAGCCGACGCGGATCATGCCGTGGCCGAAAAGTACGGCGTCTGGCAAAAGAAGTCGCTGTATGGCCGATCGTTCATGGGGAACGTGCGAACCACGTATCTGATCGATCGCGACGGACGCGTTGCGAAGCGATGGGACAACGTGAAGGTCGACGGTCACGCCGAGGCCGTGCTCGAGGCGGCCGCACAAGTTTGAGCAGTGCCTCAGAGACCGGCATCGTGAGCGCGCAGATCCCCGGACTTCGACGCATAGTCAAGAATGCGCGTGTCGCTCGTAAGGAACGTCGCGTCAAGGTGCCGCGCCGTCGCGACGAGAAGTCGGTCCAGTGGATCGGAGAGCACGGAACGCGGAATGTGACCCGCATCGATCGCCACCGCCGGCGACAGCTCGGCGATCCGTATGCCTGAGGCATCGAGCGACTCCCGAATCCACTCTTCAGGACGACGCGTCAGGCGGACGCGGCCGAGCGTGTGAAGCGCGGTCATCTCGAACAGCGTTGCCGGCGAGACGTAGATGCCATGGTCAGCTTCGGCTCGCGCGAGCAGGCGGCGAGCGCGGCGTCCCACGCGACGGGCATCGCCGTGGGCGCTCCAGAGCCAGACATGCGTGTCGAGGAGCACCACCGCTCAGTCGCCGTTGATGTCGTAATCACCGTCGATCGGCTCAAAGGGGCGTTCGTACTCCAGCACGGTGCCTTTCATCGAACCGAAAAACGCCTGCGTCCGCGGCGCGCTGTACTGGACCAGCTTCGCCACAGGTGTTCCGTGCTTGGTGATGACGTACTCCACCCCCGTTTCGCGCACGTGGTCCATGAGCTCGAGGCAGGTGGCTTTGAATTCGGCAGCAGCCACGCGTTTTGACATGGTCATAATTTTATGACCATAACAAGCACGCGTCAATCCAGTTGGAACCCGTCTGTCGTTCTAGACTAGGGTGTCGTGTTTGGGCTGATTTATCCGTACGGCGTCGTACTGCAGGCCCTCGCGCTCCTGCACTTCGTGCGACGCCGTCCGGAAACCTACTGGCTCTGGATCATCCTGATGTTCGGGGGCGTTGGCGCCCTGATCTATATCGCCGTCGAGGTCTTACCCGACGCAAGCCTGCTCCGGGGCACTTTCCAGGTCTTCCCGCGCCGCAAGCGCATCAAACAGCTAGAGGGGCTCGTCCTCGACAATCCTTCCATCGGCAACTACGAAGAGCTCGGCGATCTTTATCTCGACGACGCGCAATTTGTGAGGGCGCGTGAATGCTTCGATCGAGTACTCGCGAAAGCCGAGTCGGTCGACCCTTTCTACCGTCGGGCCCTCTGCCAACTGGCGTTGAACGATTTCGCCGCTGCTGCGGCCGATCTCGAGCAGGTCATGAGACGCGATCCGAAGTACGACTATCACCGAGCCGCCGGCCTGCTGGCTCACGCGCTGGCAAAGATTGGTCAGCCCGAGAGGGCAGACGCGCTGTTCGCGGAAACCCTGCAGAACTCGACACTGTCGGAAACGCAGTACAACTACGCGACCTTCCTGTCGGATCGAGGGCGACCCGGCGAGGCTCGTGAATGGGCGGAACGAATTCTTCGGAAGAAGGCGACGATGCCCGACTATATCCGCCGGCAGGAACGGCCGTGGTTTCGCAAGGGACGAGCGCTGCTCAAGCGGCTATCACGCACCTGAACGCCCCGCGCCCGACCTCGCATCGTAGTATGTGAATATGATATAGTATTAATATATTATGACCAGGCGAGCCATCTCAGTCACTCTGGAACATGACAATGTCACCTGGCTCAGGGGACGCGCAGGCGCCGTAGGCGGGAGCGTCAGTGGGTTGCTCGATCGGATTGTGACGGCTGCGCGGCAGGAAACCCACACCGGAGACGCGCGGACTGTTGCCGGCACGATCGATATCGATTCGTCGGATCCGCTCCTCGAACAGGCGGACACTTCGTTGCAAGCGGCATTCGACGCGTCGCTCGGCCGCCCTCTCGCTGTTCGGGAGCAAAGCCCTGCATATCAGGCCCGCCGCCAGACACGAAAAACTCGTGGCTAACCCGCAGAGCGCCGTCACCGACACACATCCGCTCATCTTTCACGCGGCGGGCGGCGGCCGGCTCGGGCCGCGCGCCGCCGCATTCTTCGAGCGGTGCGAGCGGCGCGAAGCGGTCCTGTATGTCCCGGCAGCGGTGATGTGGGAGTGCAGCCTGCTCGCCCGCGTCGCGCGCATCAACCTGCGTCGAAGCGTCCGCACATTCTTCGACGACCTGTTCAGCAACCCCGCGTATCAGCCGCTCGATCTCACTCCCGAGCAGATCTTCCGCGCCGACGAGCTTCGCTTTACCCGGGATCCCTTCGACGGATTGATTGTGGCGGCGGCGCAGGCCGCCGGGCTGCCGCTCGTGACGCGCGATGGCCCTATCCGCGAATCGGGCGCCGTGCGCGTGATGTGGTAGCGTTCCGCAGATGCCCGGTCGAACCTGCCATCACTGCAAACAATGGATCGACGAGGGCGAACCGCACGACTGCTGGACGACGACCGAAGCGGCGCTCACACAGGATCTCTCAGAGGATTTGCAGGACGCGTGGGAGCGGCTCCGAGAGAAGGCCGTCTCGTTTGGAGAGCAGCGGATCTACGCGTCGCACCACTCGATCATGTTCTCGCGCGCGTGCTGCTACTTCTTCGTGCGTCCGAAGAGAACCTTCCTCGAAGTCTGCGTCTTCCTCGGGCGAACGGTGCGATCGCCGCGTGTGAAACGCGTCGCGCGCGCGTCGAAGTCGAAACTCGCGCACATCATTCAGGTCAGGCACAGGGACGAAGTGGAGGCGCCGCTCACCCGCTGGCTTCGGGAAGCGTATGCCTTGTCAGGCACCCGCGACGCCACCAAGCACAAGCGGCGGGGAGTCAGGTGAGGCGGCGGCCGAGCCCGCCGCCTCCGGATTGTTTACCTGGCGTCGGCGTCCGGGTCAGCCCAGAACACGTGAGTGACGACACGATGACCGCGACCGAAATCCAGTTCGTAGACTTGAACGCGCTGGTTGCGGCTCGACCGAACCAGCCGACCCCATTGGCCTGGAGTATCGAACACAATCTGACCCATAGCCGGCGGCATGCCGTTCGGCAGCTTCGCGCTGCCCACGGTGGTTGTCCCGTCGAGATGCTCGTAGATAATCTCGAGCTGCTCGAAGTCGTGTGCGTTCGGCCACTGGTTGGTTGACGGATTGCTCGTGTAGTCCATGCACGAACCCAAGTTGGGATTATCGAAAGCCTCGTCCTGATGGTCGAGCCCAAAGTCGTGCCCGACTTCCTGGCACATCACGAACTGCCGCCACGCGGGAGTGTTGTACGTCGCGCTGTTGAAATAGGTGTCGTTCAACTTGGTGATCGCCTGCGTGATATGGTTGCCGCCGGTAATCCAAATCTGGGCGATTCCCAGCCAGCCGTTGTTACCATACGTGGCGTTGCAGACTTCGATCTGGCCAACGGTCGGCCGGCAATTCTTGCCCTTGCTCCCTCCCGAAACCGCCTGCAGATTCAAGACCGAGGATCCATTCCAGTCGCTAATGGCGGCATTGAAATGGGAATCCCACGCGGGTGACACGTTGTCGCCCACCTTCAACGTGAACGGGTTGCTCGTCCGCGCCCAATGATAGTTTCCCCATGAATGGTCGGCGAATGAGTGCGCGGCGAATCCGATCACGATTAGCATGGCGACCGTGAGGATCAGCGAACGTAGGGGGGCTTTAAACATGAACGTCCTTTCGTGTGGGTTCTTCCGGCCCGGAATCCTGCGATCATCCACGGGTCGGTGAGCCATTACAAGGGTGAAACGCGGCGATTTAAATCAGAGGGCAATCATGAGCCGCACTGCGCAATTATTCGCGGCGAACGCACTTGCGCGATGTTCTGCCCATTCGCGAAACTAAGTCATCGATTAGGCTGACTTTCTCGCCGCAAGCCGCGACACATCCATGTCTTTACTGGCGAAGCGCCAAGTGGCCCTTCGGTACTTTTCTTGCCCCGTAGTCGGACGTGAACTGGCTGCGCCTTCGCAAGAATGCGGTGAACCCGATCGTCCTGATGATGGTGGCGTACACCTCAGCCCTCAGCGCTCCGGAGTACTTCGGCGTGACTCACAAGTCGTTTGCCGTGTTCTTCACGATTGCCTGGGTGCTGCCGCTGTTGCGAATGACGATCGCAGATGATACGTGCCCGCCAAAGCAGCCGTGTCGCATCGAGGGCGCCAGGCCGTCTGCAGTCACGTATGTGTTCATGGGACTCGGAGTCCTGCCGTGGCTCGCACTGCCCTCGCTCCACAGCTACGACCATCAATCGTTGCTCTGGCAATCGCTCCCCCTGCCAGAGTGGTCGCGATGGGCCGGCGCTGCGCTGATTACAAGCTTTGTGCTCTGGCCGCTGGCTCAGCGGATCGCCGCCCGGCATTTCGGCGCTCTTGCGCCGCGGCTGGCCAATCTCGCCGGTTCGAGGCTTGCCCTGACGGGATTTACCGGCCTCGCTCTTTCTCTCGTCTCGGCAAACCTGTTCATCGCCTTGCTGGCTTTTGCCGGGCTCGTGCTGAGGTATTTTGCGATGCTTGAAGGCGGCGCGGGCCTGAAGACAGATTGTGTGGGTTAGGACTCTTAGTTCAACCTGATCGCGAGCAACGCGCAGAACGCGATGACATAGCCCGCTGCGGCGCAAGCAGCCAAAATCAACAACCGCCAGGAAGTCGAGAGCAGCGTCCAGCCCGCGAACGGATGGGCGCAGACTGCTGCCGCTCGCCCAACCATAATCGCCGGGCTCTCCGGGCGAGTAGCGAAGACGACTCTCTCTGAATGGAATTCGCGAAGAGGGTCGGTTTCGTGGCTACTCGACATCGACGTCCTGCCAGCCACGATCGAGAAGCTCGGACTTCAGGCCCTCTGCGCGGTCCACGATACTGATGATGTCGGCGTAGCGCTCGTGGATTCGATAAGGCCTGGTCCCTTGGGGGTCGTCATCGACGACGAAGTAAAACCCCCCTGGAAGCTCGAACAGAAAACACCACAGATCGGGCTGCCCGGCGCTGGAAAGGCGCCAGAAAATCAATCCGTCCGCGAGCAGTTCACACAATTCGTTACGAGGAGCGCTGGAGCTTTTGTTCAAACCGTCCATTTATGTCCCTACTCGAACGTCTTCAGTAGGCAAAGACGATGCCCATCTCACGTGCGCCTAACTCCCTATTCTTCGAGTGTTTTCACGAGATGTTCGAGCTGATTCATCTGCTGAAAGCGAGGAATCAGACGTTTTTCTGCTGCTGACGCGACTTGATAGACTTACAATTCAGTGCTTCGACTTATGCCTACTCCGAAACCGTCTTCGTCGTCAGAACGCCTTCACCGATCGGTCGTGCTGAGCGCAGTTGTCGCGGCGTCACTCGCTGCGGGTTGTAGGGCAGCGCCGGCGCCAGCCACGCCGCCGGCCTCGGCTTCTGAGAATGTGTGGGCGGTCGTCGACGGCCGCAACATCACGCGCGAGGACGTCGAGAAGGCCTATGGCCGCATTCGGGATGCAGCGCAGCCGGTGTCGGACCAGGAGGCCCTCGCGGCCAAGCTGAGCCTGCTCGACGATCTCATCCTTCAGGACCTGCTCCTTGCGAAGGCGCGCGCGTTGAAAATCGAGGTTGCTGACGGCGACGTCGACAAAACGTTTGCAGCCGCGAAGAGCAATCTCTCCGAAGAGGCGTTTCAACAGGAGTTGACCAAACGCGGCCTGACGGCGGCAGACATGCGTGAAGGCTTGCGGCGCGAACTGTTGACGCAAAAAGTAATCGACCAGGAAGTCGCCTCGAAGATCACCGTCACGTCTCAAGAGGTCAGCGACTTCTTTCTTGCCAATCGCAGTCAGTTCAATGTGCCGGAAGAGGGTTACCGCATCGCTCAAATCGTGGTCACGCCGGTTCGTGACGCGCAGTCGGCGAACCGCACGCGAGATGATGCCACCACACCGGAGGCGGCGGCGGCGAAGGTCAAGCTGCTGATGGAGCGCCTCAAGGGCGGGGCAAACTTCAGAGAGCTCGCGCTGGACTACTCCGAGGATCCGGAATCATCTCCGCGCGGCGGGGACCTTGGGCTGGTGCCGATGTCGAGGCTCAAGCAGGCGCCGCCACAGCTGCGCGACGCGGTGCTGAAGAAAGCGCCGGGCACGGTGAGCGTCGCGAGCGCCGGGGGGGCTCACACCCTCGTGCTGGTTGTCGGACACGAGCCGGCAGGCCAACGCGATCTCGCCACGCCTGGCGTGAGCGACCGCATCACCGAGGGGCTCAAGGCCGGCAGGGAACAACTGATGCGTGCGGCGTATCTGACGGCCCTCAAGAGCGACGCCAAGATCGTCCACTACCTTGCGCGAAAGCTGGTCGATTCGCAGGGCAGGATGCCGGCCGCCGAAGCCACCGCGGCAACCAAGAAATAGACGCGCGACCACAGGACGCCATGTGAAGAAGAAGAAGCAAGGTGACGAAGCCGCCATGCGTCGCCGACGAGGCCCACGCGTCATCGGTCCGTTCAGGGCCCAATGGCTTGGGGTGATCAAGGTCCCGCTCGTGATCAACGACTTGAGCTCCGGCGGGTGCTTCGTCTTGAGCTCCAGCTCGAAGATCCCCGCCGGCCGGATCACTATCCAACTTTTCTTGCCTGATCTAGAAGTCCTTACGGTCGAGGCCGAGGCGTTGTACGGCCGCGCGAACGGCTATGCCGTACAGTTCGTCGACGTGCCGGACGACACGCAGCGCCGCCTCGAAAAAGCGCTCAAGCGTCTCACTACACCTTGAAGACACTCGACTAAAGGTCGAGTGTCAAGTTGTCGATAACCACAATTGGGTAAAACGGCCCTCGCCTACAGCGTTGACGGGACACTTTTTCAACCAGGAGCAGATAGGTGTCATCAGGAGGTTCGTCCCCTTCTAGCCAACGACACGTGAATACAACTACCGCAGACCAACGGCAAGCCCGGCGACGTCGGACACGTGTCGTTGTGATGGCCGCCGTAGCCATATCGACCTTCATCGCTGCCTTTCTGCTTTCATACGGACGCGTTGAGCGCTACCTCCGGATGTCACACCAACTGGTGACCTTCGGTCGTCACGCTTCGGTCTTACACGCGCTTCAGTGGCGGGTTTTGGCCGAGCGCGACCTGAGCGATGAGTCGGCCGAGCGCGTGCGGGAAGCGAGACTCCGCTTCCTGGACGCCCGCCGACTCGTGACCGCGGATCCGAGCGATCCCTATCAGACTGCGCTCATCGCCGCGTACGACGCTTACGTCGCCTCGGTGGATCGGATCCTGGTCCTGATAGACATCGGCGATCTCGAGAAGGCGCACCATGAGGAGCGATCCATCGTCGAGATGGCCTACGCCGATCTCGATCGGATCATCGTGGAGGCCGAACAGAGTGCGCGCGCTCGCGAACTGTCGGACTTGAGGATGATCCAGGTTGGGTCGTTCTGCGTGCTCATTCTTGGCGCGCTGATTGCGGTGGGGGTCAGCTTCAGAATGTTCACCTCGCTCGAGCAGAGCGCGGAACGATTTCGAGCGCTGAGCGAGCATTCCGCCGATCTATTGTGGGTCGTGGAGCCTGCCGGACGCATTCTCTACAGCACGCCCTCGGTGACAACCGCTCTGGAAGCGAGCGGAAACGGCGAGTCTGTCGGAATGCTCTGGGACGCGGTGCACCCGGAGGATCTCGAACGTACCCGGTCGTTCATATCGACTCTCACGCTGACGCCCGGCTGGCTCCATACCTTCGAAGGACGATTTCGCGGCCGGGACGGAAGGGACCTGCAATTGGAGATCGTCGGACGCGACCTGACACACAACCCGAGCGTTCGAGGCATCGTCCTCAACGGTCGGAACATCACCGAGCGCCTGGAATACGAAGCCGCGCTGCGCGAAGGAGCGCTTCGTGACAGCCTGACACACCTTCCCAACCGGGTGCTCCTCTCGGACCGCATCGCTGCGGTGTTGGCTGCGTGCGCCCATGATCCGAACTTGACCTTTGCCGTGATGTTCATCGACCTGGACGGATTCAAGGCGATCAACGACGGGATGGGCCACGCCGTCGGCGACGAGCTGCTCAAGGCTGTTGCACAACGTCTCTCCAGCGCGCTTCGCATCCTCGGCGCGGTGCATCGCCAGGTCGTACCTCCTGGCGTCGGGCGGCTTGGCACCGACACCCTCGCGCGCGTGGGCGGCGACGAGTTTGTCGTGCTGCTCAACCATACCCGCAACGTCACGAACGCGCTGGCGGCGGCCAACCGGCTTCTGGCGGAACTGAATCGACCATTTACAGTGGCGGGCAAGGACTTGTTCGTCTCGGCCAGCCTGGGCGTGACGACTGGGCCCGGCCACTACGTGTCGGTCAACGACATGCTCCGGGACGCCGACATCGCGATGTATCGCGCGAAAGCATCTGGGCGCTCGCAAGTGCAGATGTTCGATCCCACCATCCAGGCCAAGGCCGTGCGCAGCCTCTCGCTCAAGGCGCAGATGAGAAAGGCCATCGAGCAGGAGGAGTTAGTCCTGCTTTATCAGCCGGTCGTATCGCTCGGTTCGGGCAAGTTTCAGGGGTGCGAGGCGCTGGTGAGATGGATCCACGCGGACGGCATAATTAACCCGGACGAGTTCATTCCGCTAGCCGAAGAGACCGGTCTCATCGTGCCGCTGGGCCGCTGGACCATGCACAAAGCCTGCAGCCAGGCACATGCCTGGAGGACCGAGTTCCCCGACCTTCCCGAGGGGCTCGTGAGCGTCAACGTGTCGGCCATCGAGCTTGCGCACCCGGACTTCATCACCAATCTCGATCGCATCGTACAGGCAAGCGGCATACAGCCGTCCGACCTCAGGCTGGAGCTCACCGAAAGCGTGGCAATGCACGAGCCGTCGCGTACGATCAAGGCCATCCACCAGCTCCGCACACGCGGCCACCAGGTCGCGATGGACGATTTCGGCACCGGCCACTGTTCGCTGTCCTACTTCCACCAGCTCCCAGTTGACCTGCTCAAGATCGATCAGTCGTTCGTGCACGATCTCGAAACGTCGGCGCGTGCGGTGAGCGCCGTCAGGTTGATGGTGGACATGGCCAGGACGGTGGGGACCGAGGTGATCGTCGAAGGCGTCGAGACCGAGCGTCAGGCCACGATCCTGCTCGGCGTCGGCTGCACCCTTGCCCAAGGGTACGCCTTCTCGCGGCCGCTCGAGGCGAGCGACCTGCGCGAACAGTTCCTCGTGCCGACGGCGCGGGCTACGACGGTCGTTTGATGCGACGGGTTAGTTTTATGGTCGGAAAACCGTCCTTCATCAACAGGCAGCTCACGCCTACTAACACTGCAATGAATCTTCACGCGCCGGCTTTGAAGATAGTTCGTGGCGGATCTACACCGGCGATGGCCGAACCATACACGCTTTTTCCAGTTCAGCTAAGATCGGTGTTGGCGATCGAGTGGAAGTAGAGTCGGCGTCCTACTTTCAAGGCGGTTTCAGTCTCCTGGCGAGACGCAGGTCGTGGAGAGTTATAACGCACGATTCTCACGGAACTACGGCTTTCTAGAGAACGTTTCAGACGCTGCCGTCGGGTCGGCGTTATCCTCGATCGCTTGCTCAGTTTGACTTTTCAATTCTATCGGTCGCGGCGGGCGCCGGCCGCTAGGCGAGAACCACGCGACGAGGACAACCGCCAGGCAAAACCACATTGTCGTCGGCGCTCCAATCTCGCGCGCCAGCACTGCAATTCCTGCAAAAATCCCCACCGGCGGCTTTCAAAGTCCCGTAGAGCTGGATGTTCTTAGGAATCAGCGGTGCTGTCCAGACGCCCAACAACATCCAACCTCCAGTAATGCTGGCAAGACCAAGGACGACCATCCACGATCATGCGCGCCGAATTTGAGTCCCATGAGATCCAACAACAGCCAGCATTGAAAGACTCCGCCGAGTGAAAACAGAGCTAGTCGCAAAGCAAAAGCTCGGTCTGTCATTTCGGACATTATTCGCAGTCTCGATACTTTTTTCAGTAACTCAGCTTGGTTTCTGAATCGTATCTATGGGGGGCATGCGACGCCCGGCTGGTGAGAACCACGCGAGGATGACAATCGCAAGGCAAAGCGAGGCCACGGTGAACGCTCCCGCATGACCAGCCAGCAGGCCAACTCCTGCACAAATTCCACCGACTGATCTCAAAACCCCGAAAAGGAGCATGTTCCTCGGTAGAAGGGGTGAGGTCCAAAAGCCAAGTGACACCCAGCCCCCAGTAATTGCTACAAAAGTAAGAACGATCACCAGGGAACTATGTGAGCCCAAGGCGACACCCAAGAGACGCATTAACCACCAACACTGGAGCACTCCGCCCAGCGAAAAGGCAATTAGTCTCAAAGCCAGAGGGCGAGTCGTCATTCCGGACAACGCTCACAGCTTCCGTAGGTGCTTTCATACACGCCCCCGCATGCCGCAGCTGCGGCAGCAGCGTAAATCCTCGCCAAAGTGCCCATCGGGCCGTGATGCAGTCCATAGAAACACGCTGCCACGGCCAGCACCGTAGTCCCTGTTGGTACGTGCGCCGGTGAGCTTGCAGTTATGCAAGACAAAAACGCAGGTAATTCAACACCGACGTACCATACAGCGGTAAAGGCAAGGAGACAGTTCACTAAAGCACTGCGTGCTTTTTGCGCGCACTGTGCGCTCAGTCCAAGGGGATCAACAAAGTTCGTCGGACTATTCCTGACATAGGCGTAAGAATTAATGCCTTCAGCTATCAAGCCCTGTCGTAACGCCCCTCGCGCCTGCGGAGTCACTGGTTCGAATGCGAATCGTAGAGGATCCTCACTCAGGAAGCGCTGGCGGCTCGGGTCATAGTAGCGCGACCGGTAAGCGAGCAGGCCGGTTCCGTCATTCTCACGCCCAGTGAATTGAAAAGGGTTGGAGTCTATCGCACCAGAAAAGGTCGCTTTCCCGAAGGGCTCATAGGTGTAAGCGGTCTCTACATCACCCATGCTACTGGTCAAGGCAATTGCGCTCCCTAGTCCGTCAACCAGGAACGACTTACTCGCTGTGGCAGAAGAGCGGCTATAAACCTCGTCTAGCCGAAATCCTGTCAGAAGACTGTGCGTCACTCCGTCGGCACTCTCTTGCGCGATATTCAAGCCGTCGTACAAAACAGTTGTTGTGGTACCTTCGACCGTCTTCGATTGACGTCTCCCCATTCCATCATAGAGAAATGTCGCTGATGAACCGCCAGATACACCGGTAAGCTGATTCCTCGCATTCCATGTATAGGTGGTCGAACCGAGGCTTACCATGTTGCCGTTCAAATCATTGTGGGCTGGCACACCACCCCAGTTGGTAAGCTGATTCGCATCATCGTAGGCAGCCGAGACAAGCGCTTCTGGTAAGCCAACCCGCGCCCAACTGCCACCAACTGCGCGTATCCGTCCCACGGGATCGTAACCGTAAGAAAGACTTCCCAGCTGGTCGGAGGGGCGAGAATAAGTCAGGTCGCTGATTCGCGATGCTGCGTCATAACCGTAACCGACAGTCACTCCGTTAGGTAGTGTCTGCGCCACCCGCCTACCTGCACTGTCGTACGCGAATGACACAGATAGGGAACCTTGCGTTACCGCGACTAGATTATCGGCGTCATCGTGTTGATAATTGACGACGCCCTGTCCAGTGGTCGTCATGCTTATCCGTCGCCCAACTGGATCGTAGCTGTACGAAACGGTGCCTGCCGGAGTTGTCTCGGCGATCAAGCGATCTAGCAGATCAAAACTTCGCGTGATGGCACCTGTCATCGAATCGAGCGTCTGCGTCATTCGATTCCCGCTGTCGTAACCATAGGTCAAAGTTGACGTGTCAGCATGAGTCGCAACGGTCAATCTGTTTAGCTCGTCGTAATCGAAGCTCGTCGTTTGGTTCTTTCTGTCAGTCGCCTGCACAAGATTACTGTTGCCGTCGTAGATGTAAGTCTCCGTCCGTGATAGCTGATCGACGCGGCTCGCCATACGATT
The DNA here is from genome assembly GCA_035281225.1 of Vicinamibacterales bacterium. Taxonomy (GTDB): domain Bacteria; phylum Acidobacteriota; class Vicinamibacteria; order Vicinamibacterales; family JAMQPK01; genus JAMQPK01. Next base: position 8,451 of record DATEEI010000121.1, on the reverse strand, counting down.
CATCGCGTCGTATGTGTAAGCCACGGTGTTCATTCGCGCGTCCCTTGTCGAAAGAACGTTTCTATTGGCGTCGTGGGTGATCTCAGTCACGCCGCCTAGGCTATCGGTTATCGTAGTCACTTCATCGAGCGAATTGTACGTATACGTCGTCGCCTCTCCGAGAGCATTGACTGTGGAGATCAGTCTCCCGGCACCGTCAAACACTTGCTGCGAGTTGTTCCCGAGAGGATCCGTGATTCCCGTTGCGTCACCACCTGTGTACGAAACCTGCGTCGTGCCCCCAACGCTGTCCGTAACGGAAAGAGGCCGTCCAGCCGTGTCGTATTTGACTATCATGACATGGCCCAGCGGATTCGTTCTCCGAAGCAAGTTGCCTCGAGTATCGTAGGCGAAGCTAGTTATTCGACCGAGCGGATCTGTGACTGTCGCGAGTTGATGGAATACGGGCTCGTACGTGAACGATGACGTAACAGCCTGAGGTGTGTCGGCGAGTCTCGTGAGGCTCAGGACGTTACCAGCCGAGTCATATGTGTACGTCGTCTTGCGGCCTAGCGAATCTGTGATACTCAATGGCAGGTTTGTGTTTGCCTGACGCACGTAGGTGGTTGTCTGGGCCAATGGCGTTCCAAAAGCTCTTGTATCAGACAGCGTATAGCCTGCCCCATTAAACACAATGCGTCGCACCGTCCCACGCGGATCAGTAACATCCGTTTGCGTAATCGTGCCGGTTCCATCGATTGTGTAGTCAAATTGAAACGTGCCGGAATCGGCTTGCGTCTGACGAATCACTCTCCCCGCCGGGTCGTACTCGTTCGTCAAATATACAATTCCTCTAGGATCTTTGACGGTCAACATCCGGTGCGAGCTGTCGTAGGTATGTTCGGTCACGCCGCCGGCTGCGTCAGTGACCTTCCATAGCCGGCCTATCGAATCGTACGTGTAAAGCACCGTCCTTCCGATGTTGTCCTGCGCCTGAGTTACTCTGTTCGTGCTGTCATAGGTGAGCTGAATCCAGCGGCCGTTAGTAGACGTGATGCGTTGGAGATTTCCATTGGATGCTCGGGCCAGGCTGACTTCGTTACCAAAACGATCCCGGATTCGAATAATTGCCGCTTGACTCGGAACGGTAACCCCCTCAGCCTCTGGAAATGTGTAGACGCGACCATCTTTCAGTGTCAGGTCCCAGTCGCCGCTGGAGCTGTAATGAATCCTCGACTTGAAGAACTCTGTCGGAGTAGACGTATGCTCGTACACTGCGTCTTCAAAACTAAACCCCGGCGAAATGCGGTCATAGCGCAGCCGGCCGCCATCGGGCAGAATGACCTCCACGTACGTGTAGGGCCAAGTGTTCCCAACCAGAAACATCTCATAGTCGTGGGACGTGCCGACGCCAAAGGCTCGTGACCGCGAATCGTTTTGGCGGTACGTGCGCTTCAGAGCGATTGGAAGAACGTCCGGGAGTGCTAGATCCGTGACGCCTCTTACGAACAGGCCGGTGGCCGTATCGACGGGTTCGCCATCGCGATTATCTTCGTTGCCTCGCGACGACCCTTGACCCGGAACCATATTGGGGTCGCCGACCATGGCACCGAGAAACTCGTACACCCCCAACCCGGCATTAGGTACGATCTGGGTACCCGTGACTGTTCCTTCGCCGTAGACTCGCCACCCGCGTTCGTCGGAATCGTAGCGCCAGAACGGAATGCGCTTGCCCTTCCGGAATCCAAGGCCGTTGGGATAAATGAGGCGCGCACCAGGCGGCACGTTGATGCCGGACGTGTATACATAGGCGCCGCCCGGCTGAATCGTGAAGTACACGGGCACTTCGAGGCCGGCCGGGAGCGGAAACGGCGGCTGATCCAGTGGAATCGGGGTAATGCTGATTTCGCGCACGATGTTTCGATCGTGATCGCGAATGACCGTGCCAGGCGGCAGCCTCACCTCGAGACCAGGAATCCGCGGCGTGGTGATGACGACTTCGCTTGTCGTCGGTGAAGGAATCGAAACCGCGTGAGCCGTATCGAGCGCCGGCATCCAGATCGTGTAGGGGATCACGGTCGTCTGAGCGGAGGCGACCTTGACCCCGACCTCAAAGATTCCGTACGTTCGTCCCCCCTTATTCGCAGACCGGCCGTCAATCATGAGCTCACGCCACGCACTGGGTTGGCTCACCTCGACTCGCAACAGGAAGCGGCCCGTGCTGTCGGTGCGTGTCGTGCGTCCTTCCATTTCGAGCGTGACGTCGGCAAGTGGTTTCCCATTCAGGCGCAACACTTGACCAGCGACGGCTGTGACCCCGGGCTCTGCGGTCACAGCCGGCAACTGTTGCCAAGGAGACTCTGGCCGGCCGTCGGGACGCCGCTGAATCGGGCGATCCTCGGCATTCGAATCACCGGCGGCGGGCTCAGTCGCCGTCCCTCGCGTTTTCCATGAGACTGCTGCGGTGCGAAGAGGCAGACCGCTCACAGAGATGACACCGTCGATCGTCAAGACGTAGTCAGCGCTGGGATTCAACGCCTTCTCGGGCGTGACAAAGGCGAGCCGGCCATCTCCAACAGGAACCACGGTTGCGCGCAGATCACCGTCTGGCCCTGACAATCTGACCGTTCGCCCTGAGACCGATTCGGGCGCGACTGGATTTGAAAACAGGACCGATATCGCAGCGTCGTTGGCGACGTCGATGCTGCCAGCCGGAGGCAACGAGCCCGACACGAATGTCTCCGGCTCAACTGGAAGCGCTTCTTGAACCGGCTCGAAAAACCCGGTCGCCGGAGAAAAGAGCTCACCGTCGGGCACCTCAGTCCCATCCGGACCAATGCCCCCCGCGATTTTCACTTGACCATCAGCGGTCACGTGGGCGGTGTGATGACGCCGAGGCCAAACCAAGGATCCGGCCACCACCTCTCTGCGACCAGTTCGTGGGTCCCAGATCTCTGATGTAGCGAGAACCTCCCCGGATGCGGAGTATCCGCCAGCCACAAGCAGGCGGCCATCGGGGAGAACCGTTGCGGTGTGGTAGACCCGACTCGTGAGTCCTGTCACGGAAGACAGATTCCCTGCGACCACGTCGAGGCGCTCGCTGAGGGTCACACCTCGCCCTGCACGATCGCTTCCACCGATAATCACAACGCTGCCGTCGGGCAGCACGGTAGAGGTGTGGCCCGTGCGGGCTTCGCGCAAACGAATAGGCAACACCGCTTCGTCGCCTGTCAGCGGGTTTCGGACTCTGATCGTATCGACCGGTCCCTTCGCACCTGACCCGCCCACGATAAGCTGCCGGCCGTCGGGCAACTGCGTGACCGTCTGGCCGTCGTAGTTGCTCTGATCGGTGCTGCTCGGCGGCTGAGGTTGTTGGCGGGCCGCGGCAAGAAGGCCGCTCGCGCTGTCATCCGCCAGGCAGAAACCGGCTAATCCAAGAAACAGAAGGACACTGAGACGGTTGCTGAGAGTTGGTTGCATCATGGCTGCTGATATGTGGAGATTACGGCGAGGTCACATTGACAACCATCGAACCCGTCTTTTGAGACGGCGGGTCAATCGTGATTCGATAAGGGCCGGTGATTGGCAGTATCTGCGCGGTAAGCGCGTAGGAGGGTGCCGTGGATATTCGCGAGGTCAGAGTCGACTGATCCGGGTCAAGGAGCTCTACTGTCACCGAGCCCATAGTGCTGGGTTGATTTGCAACGTGAACGGTTATCTGCTGCCCGATCGTTCCGTCAAAGGTGAGGGCGCCGGTCTGTCCCGGTGTATCGATTGACACGGATACCGGTGGGCCATTGACGACGACTGGTCCACCGGCCGCTGGTGGCACGCTGTACAGAGTAAAAGTGAGGCTGCCAGTCTGTGTCGTCCCAGGGTTCAGCTTGATCTGGTTTGTATCGGCCCCCAACAGAGTAACGGTATTGATGAAGGCGCCGGTCGTGCTCAGGAATGAACTCCCCAACAAGAGTCCGTTGCTCAAGATCTCCACGACTCCGGTTGCAATAGGTGTCGTCGGGCTTTGCGTGACGACCAGGCTTACGCGACCCCCTATCGTTCCCGCAAACGTGAGCAATGCGTTCTGTCCCGGGGTGCCGATCGCGACCGTCACGGGCGGGCCGCCTGGCACAATGGTCCCATTGAGGTCGGTTGGAACATCGTGCAGCGTAAGCGTGATACTGCCAGTCGCAGAACCCGCTGGATCAACCGCAATTGTGTAGGTGCCAGATGCATTTAGCACCTGGGTATCGATGAAACCACCACTCGTTCCAACTGTTGCGCTTGCCAGCGCAGTGCCATCCGGTCTACGAATGGTCACCGCGCTGCTCGAAATCGTCACACCGGTCATTCGAAGGCTTATCCGCTGCCCTGAAGAAGCGTCGAATGAGAGTTGAGCGTTTCGGCCTTGCGGACTGATCGACACTGTCACTGGCGAGCCGCCGGGTTCGATCGTGGCCGTCACATCAGGCTGAATCGTTGAAATCGTGATCGTAATACTGCCTGTTGCGGCCCCGTTGGGATCAATTCGCAAAATATAACTGCCTGTGCTCGGCAGCACGGCGTCGAGGAATTTTCCCGATGCAGTGACAGATGTCGGGATGATCAGCACCGTCGAATCTGGCTTCACCACGGAAACGTTGCTGGCACTGACCGTGACTGACGTGAGTTCAATCCCGATCCTCTGTCCCGCCGTACCAACAAACGTGAGCTCAGCTCCCTGACCTGGAGTACCAACTGTGACTGTAGTAGGAGAGCCGTCGACCGCACCCGTCACTGAAGCGTCTGCCGGTACATCGTGCAGCGTAAGCGTCATATTCCCAGTCCCACTGCCGGTTGGATCGACGACGATCGTGTACGTGCCGGAAGAAGCCAGCACGTTTGTGTCGATAAAACCACCGCTCGTCGTCACAGAGGTTGAAGCGAGTGTCGTCCCGTCGGGCCTTCGAATCGATACAACGCTGCTGGGAATCGTAACTCCTGTTATCCGGAGACTCACCCTCTGACCAGCGATGGCAGCAAATGTCACTTCCGCGTTTTGGCCCGCTGTTGCCACCGACAACGCTACCGCCGGTCCACCGGGCATGATTGAGTTGAAAACTGGAGCAGGCAGGTCGATAAGACTCAGCGTCATATTCCCGAGACGCTCGTCTATCGGATCGAGGACCACGGTATATGTGCCTGCGGTCGGTAGCACAGCATCGAGAAATTTTCCACTTGCTAGAACCTGGGTGGGCACAATCAGAGTGCTGCCATCCGGCTTGAGCAGGGAAGCCATGCTCACGCTGACAGTCACATTGCTCAGACTTATTGCCACTCGCTGGCCTTCGAGGCCGCCAAACGTGACCTGCGCGTTTTGACCTGGTGTGGTGAATGACAACGGTAGGGATGGCCCGCCAATAGCAGCCGACGCGGAAAGGTTGACCACGTCGTATAGAGTCAACGTCGCACTTCCCACACTGGCGCCATTCGGTTCCAGCATGATTCTGTAGGTACCAGACACTGGGAGCATCACGGCGTCTAACTTGTATGTTGAGCCGTAGAGCTGCCCCGCGCTAGCAAAGAAGGTTCCACCGGGAGTGTACAGAGTAAGTTGCGTAAAGATGCTCATTGAAACGGGACTCGCATGCAAACTGATCCGCTGGTGAGCGGTGGCATCGAACATCACCTGCACCAGCTGTCCGGGTGCCGTGTTCGACACGGTCACTGGTTGTCCGTTGGCTGAAATTTCTATGATGACGTCTGCCGGTGGGCGCACTAGAGAAATGGTCATGCCACCAGTCATGTCGCCCGCAGGGACATTATTCTCAGGGTCCAACAGGATCATGTATGTTCCCGTAGTCGGAATTGCTCCATGGAAGATGCACCCATCGGTGCAGTCGTCGCCTTCTAGCGCATATCCATATGCCAACTCAGCGCCATCAATCGTTTGAATGCCAACATAGGTACTGTAAATAGCGATCTGCGAGATGGCCACGCCGATCCGATCGCCTGCCGCTGCCTCAAATAGGACCCGCACGCTTTGATAAGACTCGCGTATCAAGGTCCGAATCGGCGGAGCTCCAATAGAGAGTGTCTGTACGACGTCTGGAACGATTTTGAGTGTCAGTGTTCCAGTGAGTTGCTCATCTGGATCGAACACGACCGAATACGTCCCCGCCTGCTGCAAACGAATTCCTGCTATCACCCATTCGTCAATCGCGCCCGTCGGTCTATTGCAGTCGGATGCCACCGTCGTACCTGAAGGATCACGAACGACCAGATTCACGCTGCAGTAGGCAAACGTCCCGGTGATAACAAGATTCACCCACTCACCGGCTGTCCCGTCAAACAGAACCACGGCAACCTTTCCGGGTTGAGTCAGATCGATGGGGACTGCTTCCAGATAAGGAACACGCTGGAACGAAGCGATGTCCTCGTGTTGATAGGGGCTCGGCGCAATGAGAAAGTCCTGAGCGCTCTTCGCCTCCCCATTTGGCGTCGTTAAAGTTATGCGCCCAGATGTCGCAGATAAAGGAACGGTCGCCGTCAGCGCCGACGTGGTCCCTTGGGTAACCTCAGCGACAGCGGCATTGAAGTGGACAACGTTCGCGCTCATCACAGTGTCAAAGTTCGCACCCGTGACGGTTACGGACGCGCCGGAATTACCGTTTGTCGGTGTAAAGCTAGTGATCGACGGCTGTGGTGGTAGACCGCCGTTCCCTAGAACTGTAAATGGCACGCCACTAACAGTTGACCCGGTCGGCGTCCTGATCGAAATCGGCCCCGATGATGCCCCTAGTGGGACAATGACGCGAAGTTCCGTTGATGTGCTCGATACGACGACTGCGGTCTTGCCATTGAAGGTGACGATGTTTTCAGCAGCATTGGTACTAAACCCAGTACCGGCAATCGTCAGAAATGCACCACCGTAGCCGCTGGTGGCGCTGAACTCACCGAGCGTCACCGTTGGTGCCATCTGTCGTGTGATCGAGAGGAGATTCCCGACGGGGTCATAGGTGTAAGTTGCCGAGTCCCCCGTGGCATTCGTCACCTTTGCAAGACGCCCTAACGCGTCGTACTCGTACCCGATCGCGACCGGTGAAAGGGCCACGGGTTCGCGTCGATTCAACAATGGCGAATCGGCTGTCGAGCCGAACAGCGTGGTTTGCGATTGTTGCTGCGACGTCTGGAACACGAACCACACCCACGCTGTGCGGTAGTAGAAGGCGAGGTCGAAGGCGCCGTCGCCGTCATAGTCGCCGGGCACTGGCAAGACGGCCGGGTCGTTAGCGACGCCGAACTGCGGAACAATCGGCAGGGAAATGCTGCTGAGAAAAATAAACCAATTGCCTGTCGCCTGATAGTAGAACGCTAGGTCTGCTTTTCCGTCCCCATCATAATCGGCAGGTGCCGGAAAAATATTCGCATCGTTAGGATTACCAAACGCCAGGTCTGAAAGTTGACCGGTACCACTCGGAACGATGTACCAGTGGCCTGTCGCACGATAGTAAAATGCGGGGTCCGCTTGCCCATCTCCATCGTAGTCATGTGGGACGGGGATACTTCCAGGATCACCCGCAACCCCGAACGGGTACGTTACAAATTCCCCGTCGGTGCTGCGAGCAATGTTCCACGTCCCGGTGGGTCTATAGTAGAACGCGAGATCGGTGCGACCGTCGTTATCGTAGTCCGCTGGGATTGGGACGATGCCGGTGTCGCCGGCGATCCCAAACAAGACATCGGTCGTCTGCGAGACGCTACTCAGGAAAATCCGCCAGTAGCCGGATGACCGTCGGTACACGGCTTCATCGGCGATGTGATCACCGTCGAAATCTCCTGAGATCGGGACGTCCCCTGCCACTCCGATGGCTCGGGTGCGAACGCTGCCATCAGTGCTCAACTGAATCCGCCATGAGCCGTCAGATTGGCGAAAGTGCGCTAAGTCCGAGATGCCGTCCCCGTCGTAGTCTGCCGCCGCCGTACCTCGTTGGGTCACGCTAATTGTCTGACCCGCGACTGTGAAGGTGCCAGCCCGCCGAAAACGCGTGGAGGTTACGTTAAACACGGCGGTTCCCGAACCGGACCCACTTGCGCCGGAGTTCACAGTGGCCCACGCCACGTTGCTGGCGGCGGTCCACGCACACCCACTTTGCGTGGTGATAGCAAATGTCGGACTGTTACCAACGGGGAAGACAACGATCGCTGTTGGCGACACTTCAAACGTGCACTGCGCCTCGGCGTAAAGGGGAAACCCCAGAGCCAGCAACAGTGCAATACCAAAATGTTTGATCAATGGCATGCAGGACCCAGTTTTCTGATGAAACCCAGCTACTTGGCGGTGGAGAGCGTCGAGGCTTCCTGATGCAGGTGATAGGTTGTCTGAGCGCTGGCGGCCAGAAACATCAGGCATGGAGTGCGACAGAGACCGCGTCAATTCCAAACGAGACGACACGCTGCGACATGAAGACGGATTCCAAAACGTGAGAGTTCTTT
>DATEEI010000120.1:0-2223 GCA_035281225.1 Vicinamibacterales bacterium | reverse complement strand
GTGTCCTGCTGGCGATGAAGCCAACCCAGTCGCGCAAGCCCCGTGATCCGGTGATGTCCAAGTTCCCGGGCGAGTCCAACATTCGTTTCGGCAGATGCACCCGTCTGGAGACCGTCGCCGTTCTCGTAGAGGGGAATTCGGGCAGCCACACTGCCGAAGACCGTAGCTTTGCTGAACCGCCGGCCAATATGCGCGCCGACGAGCGGGTCCACGGTGCCGGAACCACGCTGCAGGCGCGACATGGGCACCAGGCTTCCGTCCTGCAATTCAGAACGAAAACGTGGCGTCTCTGTTCGACCAGTAGGAACAGACGTGCCAAAGTTCACGACCGGATACCACTGCCGAACCGGTCGCAACTTGTACCAGCCCACCACGGACGTATCGCCGAAGCCGCTGAACGTCTCACTGAAGTCGAGCGCACCAGAGGGCCTGGGAATCACCGCGGATCTCGTCACGTCTGGCACACTCGCCGCAGCCTGAATTCCGAACCGCTCCGTCAGTCTGATGTCAACTGTGAGGAGCGGTACTGTGATCTGTGTCCGCTCGCGCATCGGATTGTCGACCTCAGACGACCCGTCGTACGCACGATCACGGTCTTCCGTCACGAGCCATGCGCCCACTCGAAACCTGCTGCCTGTAACCCCCTCTGTCAATACGCCCCGCCACCCGGGCAGGTACGGATTCGCGCAGCCGCTTCACGTCATCTGGGCCGAGGCGGGACTCGGAAGTAGCCATGAACTTCCTGCGATCGCGAATGCGCAGATTGCGCGTCTGAACGTCACAAGACCTCCAATACCTGAAGCGAAAGCACGAAGCCCGCCAACGCTGCCGTGACCGCAAGAACCTTGTTGAAGGAGCCACCGTCGCGTCGGAGCGTTATCCGGAGTGTCGCCGCCAACATGAGGCCGCTGACGGACATAAACGCGGGCCGGTAGGCGACGGCCGTTTGCGCGAACGCCACCCCGCTCAGACCAAACAGAGACATCGCAGCCGGAATCGCGCAGCAAGGCCGTGTGCAGAATCCAGCAACCGCGCCGAGGATCGTCGTCATGAGGACTCTTCCCATTATCGAGACCTCGCGCGACGCCGAGCGGTCTCCGGCGAGAACTTCACGTCCGAGACGGACGGTTCTGCATCCGCAATGAACTGGCACAGGCCGTCACAGGTGACACCGGCCTGCTGCTGGTCCCACTTCGCGAGCTCCGAAGCGAGCTGATTTCGGAACGCCTGGAGTTGACGGATCCGTTCATCGACTGCGGCGAGGTGTTCGTGGCCAAGGGACAGCACCTGTGCGCACGGCTTCTTGCCTGCGCGCGAGAGCTGAAGGATTTCCGCGACCTCGTCGAGGGAGAAGCCGAGCGCCTGCGCCTTCTTTATGAAACGGAGCTCCTCAACTGTCTGCTCCGAGTACCGCCGGTAGCCCGAGGAAGCCCTCGAAGCGCGCTTGAGCAATCCGATCGATTCGTAGTACCGGATCGTCGCGGTCGGTACTCTCGCGCGTTCTGCCAGGTCACCGATGAGCAAAGCACCCATGCTTCTCATTAGAACACCTTCAAGTCGGCTTGAAGGTCAAGGGGGTTGACCTTCAAGCCGTGTCGAGACCTTAACCTCGTTGGCGTGGCGGATGGGCCGCCACATCTCGAATGGGAGATGGCGATGAAGATGAAGCTGATTGGTCTCGCGGCTGCTCTGGTGGCGATGTTCGGAACCGCCGCAGCTGCGGCGACCAAGATCGGATCAACGGGTTGCTGCCCGCTATGTAGGTAGCGAGCTGACATCGAGAGTCGGCATGCAATGCCGGCTCTCGTGTCTTTTATTTTAGGAGAGGGGCCGTCCCGTCCACGCCCTCAGACGAAGGATACAAATCGCGTTATTCAGGAATGGCGAACCGCGTCTTGTTCATGCCGCCTCGCCCCTTGATCGCGACCCGTCGTCGTCTTGAGCAGCGTCACCACTCGGTACGTCCCTCCAAAGGCGACGGGCTGATCGTGTTCGATCACGAGTGGAGTGCCGGCAATGAGCGGGCCCAGCCTGCGATTCAAGTCCGAAAACAGCGGTTTGGCCACGGCATTGAGCACCCGACGCTTCAGCGATGGTCGCTCTTCATCCCTGAGAAATTTGTCGAACACACCGATCCGACCTCCCGATTTCAACACCCGCACAGCTTCCCGCACCCCTTGTTCCGGTTGCGGCATGACCGCAAGAATCAGGTGCAACAACACC
>DATEEI010000119.1:0-4070 GCA_035281225.1 Vicinamibacterales bacterium | reverse complement strand
AGCTGCGCGGTGACGCGAAGGTTGTCGCCGGACCTCCGTACGCTGCCCTCGAGGAGATAGGCGACACCCAATACGCGGCCGATGTTTTCCGCCGTTTCCTTCCGGTCTTTAAAATAGGCCGAGGATGTCCGGGCCGCGACCTTTAACCCCGGGACGTTGGCTAGGCGATGCAGTAGCTCTTCGCTGAGCCCGTCGACCAGATATTCGTCGTTCGTGTTTCCGCTCATATTCTCGAAAGGGAGCACGGCGATCGAAGGCGTGTCTCCTGCAGCGCGTTTCAAACTGACGCTCAACAATCGCTCATAGACAAAAAGGCCGGCGGCGATTGCGAAGATGATAACGGCCGCCGCGACAATCCACTTTGCGTGTTGCCTGACAGGTGGCCGAAGCACGCCGCTCGTTATTACGCGCAGCTTGTCTTCGCTCCGGCGATTACCGCCCTGATCGGGAGGAGCTGCTGAACGCCCCGCTACCGCTTCAACCCCGCGAACGATGGCAGCAACCAACCTATTGGAAGTCGTTTCGCTCCAGCTCGACAGGTCAACCGCGTGATACTGCCGGAATCCGAGCGGAGGCTCGGAGCCGTCCAAGGTCACGGGTACAAGCTTGTGGAGGTCGCGCCCGCGACCGGCTTCATCGAGCACCCAGTCCGATTTGACGGAGCCCCGTGACCAGCAGACGACGACCGCGTCGCAGCTGTCTAGCGAAGTCTCAATGGACTCCGCAAACGGAGCTCCGCCCTCAATTAATTTGTCCCACCAGACGGCGAAGCCAGCAGCCTCTAGCGCTTCTGCGAGCTGCGCGGCCCGATCTTGGTCAGCCCGGGCATAGCTCAGGAATACCGTTCGACGCGAATCGGCCATTCCCATGAGGCCGGAGTCTACAGTCCCGTGGCCCCTCATTGAACAATTGCCAAAACAAGCGGGTGAGGCGAAGGTTCAACGTTCTTTAGGCTTCCAAGCCCAAGGTGGACTGAAAATCCGCGTGTCGGTGGTTCGATTCCGCCCCTGGCCACCACCTAATTCGGGTCTATTCGGGATACATGGTTTACAGATTATTCCGGACAGATGCTTTACACCTGTTCCGGTGCGGAGGGATTGGGTGCGTGCTGTGCAACCACTCATCCGATCGACTCATCGCGGCCTATGAGTTCATCCTCTTGATCACCCTGACGTCGGTCATTCCGTACGCATTTACAGCGATCGCCTGTTTGATCTTGCGAGCGCGCGACCCGGCTAGTATTCGTGCGAAAATGTGGCTAGAAGCGGTGATTGTGGCATGCGCCTTCGGCCCGGTAGCTGTTGTTGAAAAGTGCCCGCGTGTTAGTGGCCCGATTCCCTATAGACGGACAGACGCGGACGCGTCCTTGGGGTCGGTCTGCAAAGATCTGGCGTTAGCTGAGGTGTCCTCATGCGGATGCTAACTATCTTCGCGATGCTGCTCGGATTCGTTGTCGCGGCGGGGGCAGAGCCGCGCGATGTCTTCGTCACCGTGAATGGTGTTCGACTTCATTACTTGGACTTCGGTGGGAGCGGGCCGGCGGTATTTTTGCTTCACGGACAGGGCAACACCGCGCACATATTTCGGACGTTCGCCCCCGGCCTTACAGATCGCTACCACGTCTTCGCTCTTACGCGGCGCGGGCACGGCCAGTCAGACGCCCCGGCCGATGGCTATGATCCGATCACGCTTGCTGCCGACATTCGTGGGGTGATGGACGCGCGACTGATTGAACGCGCTACGATCATCGGTCATTCGATGGCCGGCGAGGAGATGACTGCCCTCGCAGCGAGCTCACCCGAGCGGGTTACTGCGCTGGTATACCTTGACGCAGCTTTTGACCGGTCCAAGCCGATTGAATGGGAACTGGATCCATTCTATTCCGCTGGCACTCCTCAACCGGCGGAAAGCGCCAGCAAAGATGCGCTGCGGTCCTTCAACCGCCGCTGGATACCCTGGTGGAATGACGCAGACGAGCGTGACTTCGAAGCGAGCGCGTATCAGAAACTTGATGGCACATGGGCGTCAGGGGCCAAGCCTGGTGTGGACGAGAAGATTGAAGCAGGCCGGCTCAGCTATCGATACGACTATGGGCGTCTCACCGTACCCGCGCTAGCCATCTACGCCACGCCGCGGCGTTATCCGCCAAGATACATCCCGCCTGGTGCTACAACCGCGCAGTTAAACGCGGCGCAGGCCTTCGTAGAAAGCGAATGGGGGCCTTTCGTGACCAGCTCCATCGCTCATTTCCGACGCGACGTCCCCTGCGCTCGTATCCTCGAAATTGCGGACGCCGATCACTATGTGTTCGTCAGCCACTCGTCTGAGGTTCTCGCACACGTCCGCGCCTTCCTGGCAGAGGCGCGTTGTCCCTGAACTGGGCCAGCCCTGGACTGACCTGCTCGAAGCCCACATTGCTACTTACCCGCTGTGTAGGTGCCTTTTCATCTATTTGTTCCGGCCGTCCAATGCGTAAGATTCTAGCGTTACTGTCACTGTTGGTCGCAGTCCCTGCAGGAGCCGCAGGTGGGCGTTACGACGACTATTCACTTGACGCGCTCATGGGCTTGTCGAAACAGATGGCTGTTTGCGCAGGCGATGAGGAAACCACCGCCACGCACCTGCAGGAGGCAAACGAGGGAGAAACGGCGGAAATCTACAGGGACTCGAGTGAAGGTTTCTTTCACTGCGCCTGGTATCTCAGGTCGCTGCACGGCTCCCGCGATCCTGCGCGGGTATTGGTCGGAGGGAATGCCGCGCGGCAGATCAAACTGAATGTAGAGGAGGAGGTCGAGCGCGCGAGCATCCTTTTCAATGAGGTCATGGAAAAGGATGACCTCGACGGCATATCCAGGCACCTGGAGCAGTGCAGAGCCCTCGACGACGAGCGCAACGCGTGTCTGGAGGATCAACGGCGTTTGGCGGAGGAGATGGGGTTCACCTGCGACGGTCCACAGCCCTCGGCCGGAGCCGGACAAGATAGCGCCGAGCGCAAACTACAGCCGTGCAGCGGGCCGACCGGGAACGCCAAGGTTCAGATTCTGAATACCGTTGAAGAGGCCCTGGCATACGTCGCGGAAGCGGACGTGACAAATGGTCTGCAGCTGCATATCTCCGACGAGCTCTGGAAGGACCCGCCCGGTACGCAGATAACCGGTGTCCGAATTGCCGTCGTCGTCAACGCCGTCTTCAAGCGTGGACTATTGCCTGGCGATCCATTCCTTCAGAAGGACGGCTACCGTACTTACTACTTCGTTCCGCGGTCAAAATTCAAGCGACCGCCGTGATCGTGCGACCGGGCCGCTGAAAATCCGCGTGTTGGTGGTTCGATCCCGCTCTTGCTGGACCGGGCAGTCGATGCTCCAGTCGTTGCTGTCGGGCACTGCACCGCAGCCGTCATTGCGTGTGCGCAAGGTCATGCTCTAGACCGGTCGGCTACTCAAAAGTGGGGGCGTCGGTTGCCGCAAGCGCGTGAAGGCGCTCTTCACGCCGCTTTCACCCCGCCTTCACCCCGCCAGGCTTAGAGTCCACGCGCGATTGGTATTCCAGCTAGAGGAAAGACTCTATGTTCACTCGTCACACGAAGCTCGCACTTGCCGTGGCGGTCGCGCTCGGCGCGCCGGCGGCAGCGGGCGCCCGGGATCTCGGCTTCACTTACCTCGAGGGCGGCGTCGTCGCCGGCTTCGTCAACGACGTGGAGGAGTTCGGGACGGACAACGGCAACACGCTCGAGCTCGAGACCGATTCCGGCAGCGGCGGCTTCCTCGGCGGCGCGTGGCAATTCTGGGAGAACATGCACCTGTTCGGCGAGTATGGATTAGCCAGCCAGGATCTCGAGGTCAGCGACGGTATCGACACCGTCGAAGGTGATTTCGACCTGGTGCGCTGGCGCATCGGTGTAGGTTATGCATACCCGTTCTCGCCCACGATGGCCTTCTACGGCCGTCTCAGCTTTGACAACGCCGAGTTAAAGGACGTGCAGGTCGCCGGCTTCGATCTCGACGCCGACGTCGACGACGACGGTGTCGGCGGCGAGGTCGGCTTGATCTGGGCGGCGACGCCGGTGGTCA
>DATEEI010000118.1:0-63553 GCA_035281225.1 Vicinamibacterales bacterium | reverse complement strand
TCACGGAGGGCGCTCGGCGGCTGACGCCGCCTCGCGCTGATCAGGAATTGTTAACCGAGGTGCCAGTCACATGAACGACTGGATCACATTCGGGGGGCACGTCACCAGCCACTTCAACTTGGCTCTGTGTTTCCTGCCACTCGCTCCTTCGCCGCTGTACACCTTCCAACATTGTTCGGGTGAATTGATCAAGGCTGGGACGCTCCTCCGTCTTGCGTAGATCAACAAGTGACACTTGAATGAGCGTGCGGGTACCGTCCGAGCGAGCCTGACCAGTGAAGCCGAATGTTCTGAATGACGGATTCGGGCTGATTTCCGCTTCCAACTTGAAGCCGCGAGGAAGTTCAAGTGAGAAAGTGTAACCGTTAAACGAATGTGCAACGCCTTGGCCCCTGACCTGCATGGCACCAAAGACTTGGAGGGTTGCAACGAGCCAGATGTTCAACGCGTGTAGCTTCATTCGTGTGTGCATCTGCCGCCGCCAACGTCTACGAATGAGCCGCGCGCTTCTTGGATCCTGAGCGCGCTGGCTCCATTCGTTTGTTAGCCGGTCGCTGACGAGCAGCGCGCCACCGCCTTAACGATGTTGAACTCTCGGCGGACCGCAAACCGAGAAGCAGTGCCTCGACTGAAATGTCTTCGTCGAGTTCTGGCCAGTGAATTCCGGTACCCGGACCGATCAGCTGCCAGTTCCGTCGTTCCGCGGGCCGACCTTCGGCCAATCGGGGATACCATTTCACCGGCACGGAGACCATTCGCCCGTCACGACGCTCAACGACAAGCAAGTCGCCGGTTACACGAACGCGCTTAGCTTCCGCCGTTTCCGTTGCCAGACTTGAAGAAGTCATGCCATGCCCTTAACAACAACCTCTGGTTCTCCCACACGAGACCTTCGATCTTATTGAGCTCGTACGGCGTGTACGTGAGTCGGCTCACCGCGATCACTGGAATAAAAGTAAAAACGATACGGGCCGCTTTGGAGAACCGTCGGACTCACAGCCCGATTCTCTCAGGTCTTCCAGTCAGTGTCATGCGGACCATATCCGGCTGACTGCTCTTGGACCGTAATCGGGCGGGACTTGTGTCGGCCGATGGTTGGCACAATCCGGCAATGCTTGCAGGGATGTCGCTGTTGACGCACGCGTCAGGTGCGGTCAAGAGGGCTCGCCGAGCGACCGAGTAGGCGATTGAGCCGACGCCCTACGCGCTTTCGGCGCGCGAGGAGGACAGGCGTCGCTGAGCGGGGGCCGATCTGAGCATTCGAAGACACCATGGGGACGCGACCATGCCGAACGATCGTCCGATGAGTGACGTCGCCAGCACGCTGTAGACGACCGCCACGACCGCGACCGACGGCCATGCGGCAAAGCCGAGCCGAACACCGAGCGATCCGAATCCAGAGATCGCGGCGAGATCGACCGCGACCGCGATGACGCGCTCGCGGTGCCGCCCGAAGAATCCAGGAGCGGTCTGCGCGGCCCGATCGCTCGCGCGACGATCCCCTGGCGCCGGAAGATCTTCCCATGTGAGATCGTGCGCGATGATGTGCGCCTTCTCGCGTATCAATCGCTCCGCGCGGCGGTCGCCCCACTCAGGGAACAGCCGGCAGAACTCGTTGACGATTTCATCCCCGTCGAGGCCGACGCGCAGCGCGTAATCACGGACGTAGCTACGCGCGAGTATTCGCTTGGGCCAGCGCGACAGATCTCCGTCTTCCAGCGCTTCCCACAACTCGGCGCTGAGCTTGGTCTCCAGGGCCAACTGGTTCAGGGACACGCCGCGACGTTCGCGGGCGGCGCGGAGGACGGGGCCGAAGGTTTCCTGTTCGAGACGCACATCTCTTAGGGAAGCAAATTCCCTTCCAACGAATTTTCTAGCAAAATCAACGACTTTGTCGCAGGTGTGCTGGAAACTGCACACTCAAATTACAATACCGGCCACATGGATCCTCATAACAAGTTGGCTATTTTGTGCGGAGGCGGCCCCGCCCCCGGTCTTAACAGCGTGATCGCCGCCGCGACCATCCGGGCGCGCATCGAAGGCGTGGACGTGCTCGGTCTGCGCGATGGTTTCGAATGGATCATGCAGGGTGACATCGAGCACATCACTCCACTCACCATTGAAAGCGTCAGCCGTATTCATTTCCGAGGCGGATCGCACATCGGTATCGCGCGGGCGAATCCCTCGAGGAGCCCGGCGCTGCTCGAGAACGCGGTGCAGTCGCTGCTGCGCCTCAACGTTTCACAGCTGATCACCATCGGCGGCGACGATACGGCCTTCTCGGCGATGAAGCTCGCCGAGCATGCGGCCGGGCGTCTGCGCGTCGTCCATGTGCCCAAGACGATCGACAACGACCTCGACCTGCCGGCCCACATCGACACATTCGGCTTTCAGACCGCGCGTCACTACGGCGTCGAGATCGTCAAGAACCTGATGGTCGATGCGAAGACGACCTCGCGGTGGTACGTCGTGATTGCCATGGGACGCACGGCCGGACATCTGAGCCTGGGCATCGCCAAGGCCGCTGGCGCGACGCTGGCGCTGATTCCCGAAGAGTTCTCGGCGCCGCTGCCGCTCAAGGTGCTGGTGGATACCCTGGTCGGCGCCATCATCAAGCGGATGAGCTACGGCCGGCGTGACGGCGTCGCGATTATCGGCGAAGGGGTCGTGCTGCACATCAGCGAGGACGACCTGGCCGCATTGAAGGAATGCGAGCGGGACGCGCACGGGCACGTCCGCATCGCCGAAGTGAACATCGGCGAGATCCTGAAGACACAGGTCACGAACCGGCTCAAGGAGTTCGGGCTCAAGTCCACGCTCGTCGCGAAGAACATCGGCTACGAGTTGCGTTGCGCTGACCCGATTCCCTTCGACATGGAGTACACGCGCGATCTCGGTTACTGCGCAGCGAAGTACATCCTCTCGGGGGGATCCAACGCGATGGTTTCGATGCAGGCGGGCCGATTCGTGCCGATTCCCTTCAGCGAGATGCTGGATGCGAAGACCGGCCGGGCGCGCACGCGGCTGGTGGACATCGACTCGACGCGCTATCACATCGCGCGCCGCTACATGATCCGGCTGCGGAAGGACGACTTTCAGGATCCGCACGAGCTGGCGAAGCTCGCGTCGACCGCAGGACTCTCGAACGAGGAATTTCAGAAGGAGTTCGAATACCTCGTGGCCGACGAACCACCGGCGGCGGACTGGCACGATCAGGCCAAGGTCAAGTGACCTCGAAGTGGGTCAGCTTCTTGAATTCGTTGAATCGCACGCCGATCTCGTCCTTCGTCAAACGCAACAGGCGATCGACGCTGAAATCCTCGACGGCGAATGACGCCAGCGTACTGCCGTAGATGATGGCGCGAGCGAGCGCCGCGTCATCGACCGCGCCGCACGACGCCAGATAGCCGAGAAACCCTCCCGCAAATGTGTCTCCGGCGCCCGTGGGGTCGAAGACTTCCTCTAGCGGCATGGCCGGCGCCGCGAAGAATCCGCCGCCGCGTTGCGTCATCAGCACGCCGTGTTCGCCCCGC
This sequence comes from Vicinamibacterales bacterium, assembly GCA_035281225.1. Lineage (GTDB taxonomy): Bacteria > Acidobacteriota > Vicinamibacteria > Vicinamibacterales > JAMQPK01 > JAMQPK01. The sequence continues at coordinate 60,020 of DATEEI010000118.1, read as the reverse complement.
TTAATGACCAGCGTTCTCGGCCCCATTGCCTGGACCTTGCGGGCCGCCTTCACGAGGTTGGCCTCGCCAGCCAGCTCCCGCGCCTCGGAGTCGTTGATCAGCAGAACGTCGACGCGCGTGAGAACCCTCTTCAACTCGTCCGGCGTGCGCTCGATCCAGTAGTTCATCGTGTCGGCGCCGACGAGCGTCGGCTTTTCGACCTGGTCGAGCACATCCCATTGCAGGGCCGGATGAATGTTACCGAGGAACACGAACGGCGACGACCGGTGGCTCACGGGAATCTTCGGCGCGAACTGCTCGAACACGTTCAGGTGCGTGTAGATCGTCTCGCGGCTGTTGAGGTCGAACCCGTACTCCCCCTTCCATCGGAACGTCTCGCCCGGCACCTTCTCGAGACCCGAAAGGTCGATGGCACGCCCGCCGAACACCTTCTCGACATTCGCGCCGAAATCCTCGCCGACCACCGCGACGATACGCACGTCGGTGAAGAACGACGCCGCGATCGCGAAATACGTCGCGGCTCCGCCGACCACGCGCGACACCTCGCCGAACGGCGTCTTGATGGAATCGAACGCCACAGATCCGACCGCCAGGATGGGATTCATAGAAGATATTTTCCGATGATGGGTGCAAGGTCCTTCTTGACCTGCGCCGGTACGGCTTCTGGCCGCGTGATGAGGGCGTGCTTCAAGGCCGAGCCGCATTCGCACGAGCGCGCGACCGGTAATTTGGTGATAGCTTCCGCAATCGCCCGCTGGGCGGTCTGCGCGTTCTGCATCAGCGTCTGCACGATCATCTCGACCGTGACGGAATCGTGGTCAGGATGCCAGCAGTCGTAGTCGGTCACCAATGCCAGCGTCACATAGCAGATCTCAGCCTCGCGGGCGAGCTTGGCTTCCTGCAGGTTGGTCATGCCGATCACGTCCATGCCCCACGCGCGATAGAGCTTCGACTCGGCCAGCGTCGAGAACTGCGGCCCTTCCATACAGACATAGGTTCCACCGCGATGCACGTTCGCCCCGGCGGCCTGGGCTGCGTCGGCGCCGACACGCGCGAGCTCCGGGCAGATGGGATGCGCGAACGACACATGAGCTGCCAGCCCATCGCCGAAAAACGTGGAGATCCGAGACGTCGTCCGATCGAAAAACTGATCGGGTACGACGATGTCGAGCGGCGGATACTCCTGCTTCAAGCTGCCGACGGCGCTGGCGGAGAGGATGCGCTCCACACCGAGGGTCTTGAATCCGAAAATATTCGCGCGGTAATTCAACTCCGACGGCAGCAAGCGGTGCCCGGTGCCATGGCGAGCAAGAAACGCGACGCGCTTGCCGCGCAAGGTACCAAGTAGATAGGGCCCTGATGGATCGCCGAACGGCGTCTTCAGCCGCCGCTCCTCGCGGTCCGTCAACTCGGCCATGTCGTACAGGCCGCTTCCTCCGATGACACCAATTTGGACGGTCAACAGGATCCTCCTAGACTTTGGGCTCTGGGCTTTGGGCTCGTCATGCTACTTTCTCGATGTACCGCTTCCCGTCCTTCTCGCGGATGTAGCCGGCCGCAATGTCGGGGTCGTGTTCGAACAGGATGAGGTACTCGCGCTCCACGGCTTCTCGCAGGAAGGCTCGCTTGAAGTTGAGCGTGTCGAGCGGGAACAGATCGTAGCCCATGACCCACACTTCTGGAAGGTGCGCAGCTGTCGGCAACAGGTCTGCGGCGAATACCGCGGTCTTCCCCGCCGATTCGATCGTCACGATCTGATGGTGCATGGTGTGCCCGCCGGTCCGCCGCACGCTCACACCGGGCATGATGGTGGCGTCGTTGTCGACGAGCTGCAGGACGTGATGATCGGCCAGCGGCTTGTAATTCTCGAGGAAGTAGCTGCCCCTGGTCCGTTCGTTCGGACTCATGGCGTCATCCCACTCTCCCCGGCGCACCACGTACTGCGCCCGCGAGAACCGCGGCCGGGCGGATCCATCTTCGCCGCGCTCGGTAAAGCCTCCGGCATGATCGAAGTGCAGGTGTGTCGCCAGGACGATATCGATAGCCGATGGGGAAACGGCCGCCGCCTGCAGTGAATGTGACAGATTGTACTCACGCTCGAAGCGGTAGATCTCGGCCTGCCTGGCCGACATCTTGTCGCCCGCCCCCGCGTCGATCAGCATGGTTCTCGCCCCACGCACGAGCAAGCAGCGCATGGCCATCCGGATGCGGTTCCGCTCGTCGGGAGGCGACTTCTTCTCCCAGAAGGTCTTCGGGATGACGCCGAACATCGCCCCACCGTCCAGGCCGAAGAAGCCATCGGACAGGGTCACGATCTCGATGTCGCCGAATGGAATCGTCTTGGGCCGCTCCGGCTGAGATTTGGTGCCAGCGACTTCCTTCAGCTCTACGAGCACGCCGTGCGCACTCGAGGGGTGAACGAACGCTACCTTCGCTCCCTCGGCGCCGGCACGCGGCTCTTCGTCGATGAGCCGGACGTTCCGCTGCCGCAGCTGGCGCAAGGCCGCCATGATGTCGTCGACGCGCAACGTAATGTGGTGCAGCCCTGGCCCGTGCGTCTGGAGAAACCTCGCGATCGGCGAATCCGGGGAGCTCGCCTCCAAAAGCTCCAGCGACGAACTGCCGGTGGCGAGAAACTGCGCGCGCACACGCTGCGACGGAACCTCCTCAGGCCGCTCGACTTCGAGGCCCAGACCATCGCGAAAGAAGGCCAGCGACGCTTCCAGATCGCTCACCGCGATGCCGACATGATCCAGAATCGCTTTCATGACGGCCTCCGCAGAATCTCGCTCGCAGCGGTGTAAGGGTCGATCGTGCGCGCCGCGATGCGGTCGATCAGGCGCGCCAACTCGGCGCCGGCGATGCGAGACTCGACCTGCCGCTGCAGGCGATCGGCAATGATCGACTGCAGCTGCGTCGCTGCGCGCGCCCGGCGGCGTGACGCGATCAGGGCCGTCTGACCTCGAAAACGGTCGATCTGTTCGATCAGGTCATCGAGGCCGTGACCATCCGTCGCCCTGGTGCTGACAATCGGCGGGCGCCACTCGCGCTCACCGTAGGTCTGCAGGCTCAGAAGCGAGTCGACCTCGGCAACCGTGCGATCGGCGCCCTCACGATCCGATTTGTTCACCGCGAAGACATCGGCGATCTCCATCACCCCCGCTTTCAATGCCTGTACATCGTCGCCCATGCCGGGGACGAGCACGACGATCGACACATCTGCCGTACGTGCGACCTCGACCTCGTCTTGCCCGACGCCGACGGTTTCGATTGTCACAAAGTCCTTCCCGGCCGCGTCGAGAACCAGAGCCGCATCGGCAGTCGCCCTCGCGAGCCCGCCCAGGTGCCCCCGTGTCGCCATGCTGCGGATGAAGACACCTCCATCCTGCGCGTGGGCCTGCATGCGGACTCGGTCGCCGAGCATGGCGCCGCCGCTGAAGGGGCTCGTGGGATCCACCGCAATCACGCCAACGGTCTTGCCAGCCCTGCGCCACCGCGAAACGAGGCCATCGACCAGGGTGCTCTTGCCCGCCCCCGGCGCGCCGGTAACACCGACCAGAAATGCGCCGCCCGATTGCGGATAAATCTCCCTCACGAGCGCCGGGCCCTCTTCACCCGCGCTTTCGACGACCGAGATGCCCCGCGCGATAGCTCGTGCGTCACCGGATACGATGAGGTCGGACAGCGCGGACAACCTGCGGAATTTATCACGGGGGGACGATCCGGCTGAAGCCGGACAATCCTTGTACTTAGCGATGAGACTCAGTACAATGCGTGGCACCTATGAAAATGCGACTTGCCGTGCTCGCGTTGGCGTCGATGCTTCTATGGCCGTCGGTCGCCCGCGCCGACGCCACCGCGTTTCTCGGACGGACCACCGCGGGCGAGAACAAGACGAGCGTACGCGGGTTCGCGTTCGGCGTCAGCATGCTCGTGGTGGGTTTTGAATTCGAGTACGCCAACACGGCCGAGGATCTGACGCTGCAGCGACCCTCGCTGCGAACGACCTCCGGCAACGTCTTCGTGCAGACGTTCGGCATACCGGTCGCTCAGCTGTACCTGACCACAGGCGTGGGCTTCTACCGCGAGCGCCTAGCCAACGATCAGGAATCGGCGCTGCTGCTGAACAACGGCGGCGGCGCGAAGATCACGATCGGAGGCCCCCTCCGCGCGCGCATCGACTACCGGATTTTCAACCTGCGAGGAAATCCCCGTCACAAGACACAACAGCGGATCTATGCGGGACTGAACGTCGCCTTCTAGTAGGGAGAGCAGAGGGCAGAGGGCAAAGGGCAGAGCGTATGGCAGAGAGTGCCATATGCCCTCTACCCTCTGCCCTCTGCCCTATCTGTCTCTAAAACTCTACTTGCCGTAATCCACGACCGGCACCAGGTTGATCGGAATCAGCCCACTCGCGAACGATTCCGTGTACGCCTTGTACAGTGCCTGGATTTCTGCGGAGAACACCTCGTTCAAGATGTTCACGATGTTGTAGTCGGCCCCTTTGAGCGCAGGATCGATGATCATGACGTAGGTCACGTTCCCGTTCGCAGCCGGCTGATCCGATTTGTAGACGCGCCAGCTAGCGGCCTGCTGCTTGCGCTCAGGCTTCTCGCTCTTCATCAGCGCTTCCTTGGTCTTGTTCATCACCATTTCGAAGTCGGCGGTGCTGCCAGGCTTGATCGTGTAGAGAATCAGACCGGCGCCTCCGTTGAACACACGCGCGTTCGGCACGGCGGTCGCAGGTGCCGCCGGCGTTGCCGGGGCCTGCGTGTATGACGGCACTGCGGCAACGGCGGTCACCGCAAGAGCCAGGACAATTGCTCGCATTCACTCCTCCTTGGTTGTGGAACCGGCCTTCATATTTACCGGGACGCTTCGCAAACTCAAGTCTAAACGAAGACGGACATCACGTCGTTGGCTAACAGCATGCCTTGCCTGGTCAATCGCAGGCGGCCCTCCTCCCTGATCAGGATTCCTGCTTCGCAGTAGGGCGCGAGCCGACCGCCGAATCGCTCCCAGACGTCGATGCCGTACCGCGTCGACAGGATTTCAAGGTCGATTCCGTGGTTCAACCGCAATCCGGTAAACAACGCATCGCCAAGCCGCTCCTCATCGGATAGCTGGCGCCGATCCACGATCACTGTCGCCCCGGCGCCGATACGCCGCACGTAATCCTCCGTCGATGAGACATTTCTCCACCGCTGCCCCCGACACGTCGAGTGCGCACCGGGTCCGAAGCCCCACCACTCGCCGTCCGTCCAGTACTTGAGGTTGTGGCGCGATTCCAGCCGCGGTCGGCAGACGTTCGAAATTTCGTATTGCGTGTAGCCAGCGGCGTCGAGCAGCGACATGGCTGTTTCGTACATCTCGGCCGCGCCGTCATCCCCCAACTGAGTCCAGCCCTGACGGCCGATCTCTTGTTTCAACGGGAGATGCGGATACACCTCGAGGATGTAGAGCGACAGGTGTTCCGGCGCCGTCTGCACGGCATCCTCCACAGACGCCAGCCACTGGCACACGTCCTGGCCCGGTAGCCACATCATCAGGTCGATGCTGACGTTGTCGAACCCTGCGGCGTGAGCCAGGCGTACGGCCTGCCTTGCACGTTCTGCCGAGTGGAGACGGCCAAGCCGCTTGAGCTCATCATCTCGGAACGATTGCACGCCGATGCTGAGACGATTGACCCCTGCATGGCGGAATCCCTCGAGCGCTCTTGCGTCGAGCGTTTCAGGATTCGCTTCCAACGTTATTTCCGCATCGTCTGTCAGACCAAACGAACGCCGGCTCTCGTTGACGATGGATGCAATGTCGGACGACGTCAGCAGCGATGGTGTGCCACCACCAAAATAGAGGGTGTCCGCGGCTGGTCCGTGCCCCGTCTCGCGGGCGGCGGCCCGCACCTCCTCGAGCATCGCCTCGACGAAACGCGCCTTGAGCGCCTCGTCGAACAATCCTCGATTGAAGTTGCAGTAGTTACAGATCGCGCTGCAGAAGGGAACGTGGGCGTAGAGGCCTAACACAGACTAGGGCATCACCTTGAGCCGCCTCGGCCACCCGACCACTTGAGATCGGCTTTGCCGTCGCCGCGGAGTTGAGCTTTCGCCGGTCGGGCCGCACGGCCGGCCTGCTCGAGTTTGCCGTGCATCTTGCGTTCGGCCCAGTTCCGCTTCAGCGCCGCTACTCCTTCGTTCGACACCAGCATCCGATAGTCCGCCCCTTCCAAGTCGATGAAGTCGCACATCTCGTGGAGACGAGATCGCATGCGGAACCCGATACGCTCTTGAAGGGTGACGACACCGGGGTTCGACTCAGGCGGGAGATCCGGATAGTTCGAGGTGAAGATAGTCGGCCGGCGCTCGTTGTAACGTGTGTTCACGATCAAATTGAGCGTCTCTTCGACCCATTCGGACGTCTTCTCGGCACCCAGATCGTCCAGCACCAGCAACTCCGCCTCCATAACCGGCCTGAGGACGTCCAGCTCCGTCACCTTGTTCGCGTCGTTGTAGGTGCCGCGAATCAGCTTGAGCAGATCGCGAGTGTCATAAAAAATGCCGCGCGTTCCCTGCGTCAGAATCGCCTGTCTGAGGATCGCCACTGCGAGGTGGGTCTTGCCGACGCCCGGATCGCCGATGAAAAACAGCCCGCGCTTCTCTCTGTCGAAATCGTCCGCCATCTTCCGCGCGCGCAACAACGCGTCTTCGAGCGTTTCGTTATCGTACGTGACGAAATCGTTCAGCGTGCAGTGGTAGTAGCGGCGCGGAATGCGCGCCTCGGCGATGAGGCGCTTGGAGATATTGTCGCGCCAACAATCGCAGCGCGTGACGCGCTCGACGTCGCCGTCCTGGAAAGCCTTCCAACCGGTACCGCTGCAGAGAGAACAGATGTCGTTGCCTTGCGCCGGGGGAAGCACGCCCAATCATAGCGCGAACTTTTTTAGCGCGCCTGTTTTTTTGGCGCGGGCGACGATTCAACCTGCGGCGGGTTCGCGCGCACGAGATCGGTGGACGTCGATTTGACGAGCGCGGTGCTCAGTCGCTGCTCCCAGTCTTCGATGCCTCGAGAGAGCTCGCGCTTGACGTACTCCATGAACTCGTTTACCTCGCCCTGCATCAACTCAATCTTCCGGCGCATGTTGAGAATCACCTCCACGCCGGCGAGGTTGACGCCGAGATCACGCGTCAGCGTCAGAATCGTCTCGAGTTGCTCGAGGTCTTCCTCGGAGTACAGCCGGGTATTCCCATCGGTCCTCGACGGCTTCAGCAGCCCTTCGCGCTCGTAGAGGCGCAGAGTCTGCGGATGGATGTGGTATTTCTGCGCTACCGCGCTGATCATGAAGTAGGCTTGGCCGGTCTTCTTCACTGTCGTTCACCGTTGATGCGGCCGAATTCGCGAAGCAGCTCTTTCGATCGCTCGTCGAGCACCTTGGGCAGCGTGATTTTGACTTCGACTACGAGATCACCTCTCTGCCCATCGCGCGGCGACGGAGCCCCTCTTCCCCGCACGCGGAAGCGCTGACCCGTTTGCGTGCCCGGAGGCACTCGGAGCCGCGCCATGCCATCGGGCGCCGGAACATCGACTTTGGCCCCAAGCGCGGCCTCATGCACGCCGATAGAGACGACCGTATGAAAGTCGTCCCCTTCGCGACGGAACGCCTCGTGCGCGTCAACCTGCACGGTCAGAAACAGGTCTCCCGCGTGACCACCCCGGCTGCCAGCATTGCCCTTGTCCGGCACACGGATGCGCGCGCCGTCACCCACGCCGGCAGGAATGCGGACGGTCACGGTCTCACTGCGGATCTCGACCCCTGCGCCCCCACACGTATTGCAGCTGACCTGCGCCAGCCTCCCGACGCCGCCACAGGCGTCACAGCTCTTGGAAAACACCATGCTGCCGCGGCGGGAACGGATCGTGCCGGTGCCCTGGCATCGCTGACAGCGCGCCTCCGCGATGTTCAGCTCGCCAGACCCGCGGCACGAGTGACAGGTGTCGCGGCGCGTCAGCGTAATCTGTCGCTGCGTTCCACGGATGGCTTCTTCGAAGCTGAGCGCGACCGTCGCATGAAGATCGGCGCCCCGCTCGGATTCGGCGCGGGGATCCCGCCGGTGCGTGAAAATCTCCGCGAACAGATCGCCGAACGTCGTGGCATCCCGCGGCGATACGGTACCGGAGAAATCGAACCCTTCGAACTCGAACGAGACCGCACCCGACATGCTCGATAGCGCGCCGGCATCGTAGCGAAGGCGGCGCTCCGGATCGCTCAGCGTTTCGTACGCCCTGGTGATCTCCTTGAAGCGCGCTTCCGCGGCGTGATCGCCCGGATTGATATCCGGATGATATTTCCGAGCCAGCCGCTTGTACGAACGCTTGATCTCGATCAGCGTCGCACCGCGCGCCAGGCCTAATAGATCGTAGAGATCCATGAAGTTCGTGGCTCTAGGCTTTGGACTCTGGACCAGGCTAAAAGCCCAGAGCCCAGAACCTACTTGTCATCCACCACTTCCGCATCAATTACATCCTCCTGCTTTTCGCCTGATGGCTGCGAGGCGCCGGCCTCTGTCGAGCCACCACCACCAGGGCCGCCGGCCTGCGCATTCTTGTACAGGTTCTCGGCTGCGGCGTGCTGGGCTTTGGTGAGCGCATCCATCGCCTGCGTGACCGCCGCCACGTCGGTACCGGCCATTGCCTTCTTGACCTCTTCCATCGCCGACTCGACGGTTGAACGGTCGCTAGCACTGAGTTTGTCGCCCGAGTCCTTGATCATCCGCTCGGCGGCATAGACGAGCTGGTCTGCGCGATTGCGCGTCTCGATCTCGTCCCGCCGCTTCTTGTCCTCGTCGGCGTGCGCCTCAGCTTCGCGCATCATCTTGTCGACCTCGTCCTTACCGAGACCGCTCGAAGACGTGATCGTAATCTTCTGCTCCTTGCCGGTGCCCATGTCCTTGGCCTGCACGTTCACGATGCCGTTGGCGTCGATATCGAAGGTGACTTCGATCTGCGGAATGCCACGCGGCGCCGGCGGAAGGCCGATCAGGTGGAACTTGCCGAGCGTGCGGTTGTCGCGCGCGAGGGGGCGCTCGCCCTGCAATACGTGCACCTCGACGCTGGTTTGATTGTCGGCGGCCGTCGAGAACGTCTCGCTCTTCCGCGTCGGAATCGTCGTGTTGCGATTGATGAGCGTCGTCATCACGCCGCCGAGGGTCTCGATGCCAAGCGATAACGGCGTCACGTCGAGCAGCAGCAGATCCTTCACCTCGCCGGCGAGCACGCCCGCCTGGATCGCCGCGCCGACCGCCACGACTTCATCCGGGTTCACCCCCTTGTGCGGATCCTTACCGAACAACTCCTTGACGATGGCCTGGACTCGCGGAATGCGCGTGGAGCCTCCGACGAGCACGACCTCGTCGATTTTGCTCGGATCGACGCCGGCATCGCTCAGTGCCTGCTTGGTCGGACCAACCGTGCGTTGCAGCAGGTCTTCGACCAGCTGCTCAAACTTCGCGCGGGTCAGCTTCATGGCGAGATGCTTCGGACCGCTCGCGTCGGCCGTAATGAACGGCAGGCTGATGTCGGTTTCCATGACCGACGAGAGCTCCATCTTCGCCTTCTCCGCCGCTTCTTTCAGGCGCTGCAGCGCCATGCGGTCCTTGCTGAGGTCGATACCGTCGCTCTTCTTGAACTCAGCGGTAATCCAGTCGATCACTTTCTGATCGAGGTTGTCCCCGCCGAGATGCGTATCGCCGTTGGTCGACTTGACCTCGACGACGCCTTCGCCGACCTCCAGAATCGAGATGTCGAACGTGCCACCGCCGAAGTCGTACACCGCGATCGTCTCATCCTTCTTCTTGTCGAGGCCGTAGGCGAGCGCCGCCGCGGTGGGCTCGTTGACGATGCGCATGACTTCGAGCCCGGCTATCTGACCCGCATCCTTGGTGGCCTGGCGCTGCGCGTCGTTGAAGTACGCGGGAACGGTGATGACGGCCTTGTTGACCGGTTGCCCAAGATATTCCTCGGCAGCCTGCTTCAACTTCTGGAGGATCATCGCGGAGATTTCCGGCGGCGAATATTCCTTGTCGGCCGCATTGATGCGCACGTCGCCGTTCGACGCACGGACGACGCGAAACGGCACCATCTTCATCTCTTCGTTCACTTCGTCGAACTTGCGCCCCATGAAGCGCTTGATCGAAAAGATCGTGTTCTCAGGGTTGGTCACCGCCTGGCGTTTGGCGACCTGCCCAACCAACCGTTCGCTCGTCTTTGTGAACGCCACGACGGAGGGCGTCAGACGGTTGCCCTCGGGATTGGTAATGACCGTCGGTTCGCCGCCTTCCATGACTGCGACGACCGAGTTGGTGGTGCCGAGATCGATGCCGATGATTTTGCTCATAAGAGTCCCTCGCACGGATTGCTAGCACTAAAGCTTTAGGCTAGTTTGATTATGAAATGTGAGTGTGGGGATGTAAAGCGTACAATAGACGAAGATGGCGTCCGCTAAAACCTACGTCATTCGATTTGCCGGGCATGCCGGGCTCGCAGCCTTGTTCATTGGCGTCGCCCTGCTGGGGGTTCTGAGCGGGGTGATGTTCGCCTATGCGGGCGATCTACCTCTGATTTCGGACCTCGACGACTACGCCCCCAGCGCTATTACTCGGATCTATGCCGCAAATGGCGAGACCCTTGGCGAGTTCGCGATCGAACGTCGTCTCGTCGTGCAGTACGACGACATTTCCCCGCACCTCCGCCAGGCGATCATCTCCGCCGAAGACAAAGATTTCAACAACCACTTCGGCCTGAGCGTATCGGCAATGCTGATACGACTGAGCAACGACATCGTGCGCCGGCGAATGGTGGCAGGCGCCAGCACGCTGACGATGCAGCTGGCGCGCGGCCTGTTTGCCGAGGAGATCGGCTTCACGCTCGGCGACAAGAGCCCGGAGCGCAAGATCAAGGAGATCCTCGTCGCCATTCAGATCGAGAAGCGATACACGAAGCGCGAGATTCTCACGTTCTACTGCAATCAGACCTATTTCGGCCACGGCACGCATGGTGTCGAGGCTGCTGCACGCCTGTACTTCGGCAAACGCGCCAAAGATGTGACGGTCGAAGAGGCGGCGATGATTGCCGGCATCATCCAAACGCCTGCGCGTCAGAGCCCCTACGTGGACCGGGCGGCGGCGACGCGGCGCCGCAACTACGCACTGCAGCGGATGGCCGAAGACGGGTATCTCACCCAGGAACAGGCAAACACCTTCAAGAAGAAGCCGATCGTGGTTCGCGGCCAGCCGCAGCCGCTCCGCTCGGTTGCGCCGTTCTTCACCGAAGAGGTCCGCAAGCATCTCGAGCAGAAGTACGGCGCGAAGACGCTCTACGAGGATGGTCTGTCGGTGCACACGGGCGTCGACATCCGCCTTCAACGGGCCGCCAATCGTGCCATCGAGCACGGTCTTCGCCTGGTCGATAAACGGCGCGGCTACCGCCGCGACAAACCGAACCTCGTCGCACAGGGCCACAACATCAGTAATTACCGCCACGAACGCTGGACTCAGCCGATTGCCGAAGACGACGTGGTTCCTGCCGTGGTAATCAGCGTTGCCGCCACATCGGCGAGAGCACGCGTCGGCCAACAGATCGTGGAGCTTCGCCCCGAGGCGATCGCCTGGACGCGGCGGGCGCCCCCTGCGCTATTTAAAGTCGGCGATCTCATCGATATCCGCGTCGTCAAAGTCGATGAGTCTGCCAAGATCGCATCCGTTTCGCTCGAGCAGTCGCCGCTCGTCGAAGGCGCCCTGGTGGCCCTCGACAACCGCACCGGGCAGATTCGCGCGATGGTCGGCGGTTTCAGCTTCGATCGCAGCAAGTTCAATCGTGCAACGCAGGCGCACCGGCAGGTGGGGTCGCTGTTCAAGCCCTTCGTTTATACAGCGGCGATCGACCGCGGCTACACGCCGACATCGCCGATCGTCGATGAGCCGGTCGCCTATAACGCAGGTCCCGGGCAACCGCTCTACGAGCCGAAGAACTACGACGGCAAGTACGAAGGCAGGGTCACGCTAAGGCACGCGCTCGAGGACTCGAGGAACGTGCCGGCCGTGAAGATGATGGAAAGGCTCACGCCGCAGCAGGTAATCGCCTACGCCAGAAAATTCGGCCTCGAGTCCACACTCGAACCGTATCTGTCCCTGGCACTGGGTGCGGCCGATCTGACGCTGGTTGACATGACTTCTGCGTATTCGGTGTTCCCGAACGGAGGGGTGAGGATGAATCCGTTTGGGATTCTGAAGATCTCGGACCGCAATGGCAACCTGCTCGAGGAGGGGCGGCCGGAGGCGCAGGATGCCATCCGCGCCGATACCGCCTTCGTGATGACGAACCTTCTGCGCGGCGTGGTCCAGCGCGGCACGGCGGGATCGGCGTCAAAGCTGGGATGGCCGCTGGGCGGCAAGACCGGGACGACCGACGACTATGGCGACGCGTGGTTCATCGGCTTCGATCCCGACATCACCGTGGGTGTCTGGGTGGGGCACGACGAGCGCAAGCCGATCGGCCACAACGAAACGGGCGGCGTCGCGGCGCTGCCAATCTGGATCGAATTCATGCGCACCTACATCGAGACGCGCGATCCGAAGAACCCGCCGGAGTTCATCCCGCCCGGCAACATCGTGTTCCTGCCGGTCGATGCGAGCACCGGCACGCCGGTCGGCGAGGGCGCCACCGGCATCAACGAAGCGTTCATCTCCGGCACCCAGCCGGGCATTGTGTTTCCACATTAGCGCCGGGTCTGAAGAGCAAGACCCGGCCTACGTACTTGGATGTAGGGCGGGTCCTGCTCTTTGGACCCGCCTATTCCTCATCAGCGTCGGTCGGCTGGCCGAGCGTGCCAGAGGCTTTCTGCATCAAGTACGCTTTGATGAACGGGTCGATGTCGCCGTCGAGCACCCGGTTCGGATCGCCGACCTCGAACTTCGTGCGGTGATCCTTCACCATCTGGTACGGATGCAGCACGTAGCTGCGAATCTGGCTGCCGAACGCAATCTCCTTCTTCGCCCCACCAATCTGATCCAGCTTCGACTGCTGCTCCTTCATCTTGATGTCGAACAGCCTCGCTTTCAGCACCCGCATGGCCGAATCCTTATTGCGATGCTGCGAGCGCTCGTTCTGGCAGGAGACGACAAGGCCCGTCGGCAGGTGCGTGATGCGGATCGCCGAGTCCGTGACGTTCACGTGCTGACCGCCGGCGCCACTCGAGCGGAACGTGTCGATGCGAATGTCCTTCTCGTCGATCTCCACGTCCTCGTCCTCTGGCAGCTCGGGCCAGACGTACACGGAGGCAAATGACGTGTGCCGTCGCGCCGCTTGATCGAACGGCGAAATCCGCACGAGGCGATGGACGCCGGCTTCGGCCGACAACAGTCCGAACGCGAATTCTCCCGAGACGGTGACGGTAGCGCTCTTCAGGCCGGCCTCGTCGCCGGGCTGATAATCGATGACCTCGCGTTTGAACTCGCGGCGCTCAATCCACCGGAGATACATGCGCAGCAGCATTTCGGCCCAGTCCTGCGACTCGGTTCCGCCGGCGCCGGGATGGATCGTGATGATCGCGTTCCTGCGGTCGTGTTCGCCGCCGAGCATCTTCTTAATCTCACCTCCCTCGACGAGGGAGGTGAACTGATCGATCCCGGTGGTCAATTCGGTCACGACGTCTTCGCCCTGACCAGCCCATTCCATGAGCACGCTCAGGTCGTCGGCTTTGGTTTTGAGAGCCGAGATCAGCTCGACTTCTTCCTCGACGCGGCGGCGGCGCTGAAGAGTCTTCTGCGCCTCGATCTGGTTGTGCCAGAAGTCCGGCGCCGAGGCACGCGCCTCTATTTGGGCAAGCTCATCACCGGGGCGAGGAGCCTCAAAGATAACTCCGGAGATCGGCAGCGCGCTTCATAAGATCCTGATACCGGCGGGTTAAATCATCGAGAGCGATAGCCACGAATACCTCCTGAAAATATCAGCGCGGCGATCGTCAGCGCCGCGCAGATGTACGCGAACAGATCCCCGATTCTGCCATAAACGGTCGATCCCTGGAGCAGGCGTACGTCGCCAACCAGGACTATCCGCTCGAAAATCTTTGACTGAAGGACGCTGCGCCCATAGGGATCGACCACGCCGCTGATGCCCGTGTTGGCCGCGCGCGCAAGGTATCGCCCCTGCTCGATCGCTCGCATCGACGCCTGCAGAAAATGCTGGTACGGCGCAGACGAGTACCCGTACCACGCATCATTGGTAATCGTCGTCAACAGCTGACTGCCGTTATCGATCGACTGACCAACCAGTCGTGGAAACACAATTTCGTAGCAGATCGCGGTGCTGACAGGCCCATGGCTCGTGGGCAACATCACCATCTCCGCGCCGGGCGTGAACGCGCTCGCCGCCTCAACTAAGGGTCCGATAAAGAACAGGAGTCGCTGGAACGGTACAAACTCGCCAAACGGCACAAGGTGCATCTTTCGATACACGCCGGCCACCGTTCCGTCTTTCCTCAGCAGAAACGCTGCGTTGTAGTACGCCTTGCTCGCGTGATCGATCTGATCGCTACCCAGCAGCAGCTCGATGCCCGTCTCGCGCACCAGCGATCGAATGCGCTCCCCACCGATGCGGTCGTCCAGAAACGGGTACGGCGTCGACGACTCCGGCCAGATGACGAGCTGCGCGCCCTGTCGTGCGGCATCGCGCGTCATCGAGAGGTACGTATCCAGAATGGGGCCGGCCTGCGCGTCATCCCATTTTTGGTTCTGCGGGATGTTGCCCTGGATCAGCGCGATGCGAACGGTTCGCCCCGGCCCGGTGACGAGCGTGTTCTCGTCGAGCCTGTAGTCTCCCCAGAGCGCAATGCCCAACACGGCCGCGCCAACGCCGACGAGCGTTGCAATCGAGCCAACGGAGCGCGAGATGGCGAAATACGCCGCTGCGGCGTTGACCGAGGCCACGAGTGCAGACAGTCCGAATACGCCGACCAGGCTCGCCAGCTGCGCGACGGGCAGCACAGTCGTCTGGCTGTAGCCCAACAGCACCCACGGAAACCCACTCCAGAAATACGTGCGGGCCAGCTCGCTGCTGACCCAGACCGCTGGTACCAGGAGCATCGCCCGGCCGACACCGAGTTTTCCGCCGAGCCATCCGAGGCACAGCGCGAACAGGCCGGGAAAGACCGCGAGATACGCGATCAGCAGCGCGGCCACCAGTACGCCGACGGGCCAGCTCAGCCCTCCGAACTGCGTGACGACGGCTCCGGTCCAGTAGACGGTGCCGCCGAAATACCCGACGCCGGCAACGAAGCCCAGAAGGAAGGCGCGCTCGCGCCTGAACGCGGGCCACCGCTGGTGGATCTCGAAGAGCGCGACGAGAAGCGGCGCTACCGCGATCCAGGCAAAAAGAGGATGACCGTAGCGAGGAAAGCTGAAGGCGAGGAGAATCCCTGAGAGAGCGGCGAGGATCAGGGCCGCAGTACCTGGCTCGGGCCGCGCAGCCGCAGCCAGTTCGCAAGGCCCTCACCGTCCAGCGGAGGTGAAATGAAATCCCCCTGTGCCGTATCGCAGCCGAGGATCGCCAGCCGCTCGAGGGTTGCATCGTCCTGGACGCCTTCGGCCACACACGTCAGGCCGAGATTGTGCGCCAGGTCGATCGTCGCCTGGACGATGACTTCGTCGCCGTCCTCGGCCATGTCGTTGATGAACGACCTGTCGATCTTGATCTCGTGCACCGGAAGCTTACGCAGATAACTGAACGACGAGTACCCCGTCCCGAAATCGTCGACGGCAAGCCGCAGGCCCATCTTGCTGAGACGCGTCAGCACCTGAAGCGAGCGAAGCGGATCGGACATGATGACGCTCTCGGTGATCTCCAGCTCGAGCATCGAGGCGGGCGCGCCGAGCAGATCGAGCAGGGCCTGGACGCGCTCCGGCAACTGAGGATCGTGGAGATTGCGCGGTGAGAGATTCACGGCGGCCACGAGATCGAATCCGAGACGGCGCCACTCGAGGCACTGCTGCAAGGCATGCTCGAGCATCCACAAGGTGACGGGACGAACCGCGCCGGTCTGTTCCGCCATCGGAATGAAGCGATCGGGCAGGATCAATCCGAGCTGCGGATGCTGCCAGCGCACCAGCGCTTCGACGCCAAAAATTTCACGCGTCTTCAAGTTAATCTTCGGTTGGTAGACGACCCTCAGCTCGCCGCGCGAGATCGCGTGCCTGAAATCCCCCATCAACGCGAGGCGTTCCGGGCTATGGCGGTCGAGCGTGGGGGCGTACACAACGCAACTCGATCGGTCCGCCTTGGCGACGTACATCGCCACATCGGCGCGCTGCACCAGCACCTCGGCCTGCGTTCCGTGCTCGGGTGAGATCGCAATGCCCACGCTTCCGTGCACGTCGAGGTTCAGGCCTTCGATCGTCAGCGGCTCCTGCACTGCCGCGATCAGCTTGCGTGCAGCGAGCTCTGCGCCCGCCTGTCCGACCCCGGGCAGCATCACGGCGAACTCATCGCCACCCAGGCGCGCCACGGTGTCCGAATCCCGCAGCTCCGCCTGCAGGCGACGGCCGATCTCGCGAAGCACGCCATCACCCATGAGATGCCCCATCGTGTCGTTGATTTCCTTGAATCCGTCGAGATCCATAATCAGCACCGACAGCGGACCACCCGTTCGGACCGCGTTCGCGACCGCCACCTCGAGGCGATTCTGAAAGAGCGTGCGGTTGGGCAGATCGGTGAGGCTGTCGTAGTACGCGAGATGGCGAATCCGCTCTTCGGCCCTGGACCGCTCGCGCCGCACCTGCGCATCACGCAGCTCCCGATCGATAGCGGGGATCAGGCGGCTGAGGTTGTTCTTGATGATGTAATCGTGGGCGCCGTTCTTCATGGCCTCGACAGCCGTCTCCTCGCCGATTGTTCCCGAGACGAAGATGAACGGCACCTCGAGACCTCGGTCGCGCACCATCGACAGTGCCGAGGCGCCACTGAAGCCAGGCATCGTGTAATCGGCGATGACAAGATCCCACTCGTGCTCGAGCGCCGCGGTCAACTCTTTGGCGGAGTCCACTCGCACGAAATCCGGCTCGTACCCGCCTTGCCGCAGGTGCTCAATCACCAGAGTTGCATCGTTTTGCGAATCTTCGACCAGCAGCAGCCTGAGTGGTCGCATGCAGGGGCTATCGCGCGATCCAGGGCGTGAACTGCTCGTTCTTCTCGAGGCGGGCTTGTATCTCTTCAGCGTCCTTCCGGTTCCGATACTTGCCGACTCGCACGCGATAGATCGGCTTGGCGGCGCCTTTGGCCGGGTCGAGGACAAATGCCGGGTACCCCTTGGCGACTAGTTGCCTGACGAGGCCGTCGGCCTCCTGACGTGTTGGAAAAATTGAAACCTGAACGGCAAAGCCCGGGCCTGAAGGATCTGACGGTGTGACTTTCGCCGCAGCGGCGGGTGTCGCGGTCGGTGCGGCAGTACGGGGCGGCGTCGCCGCTGGTTCCGCTGGCGTGGGCTTTGGTGCGGGTGGCGGAGCCGCGACCGGCTCCCGCACCGCGGGCGCCGGGGGTTTCAGATTTTCTTCAGCCGGGGCATCCCGCAGCAGCCGCTCGGCATAGCTCAACTGTTCGGCGGGCTGCGCTGCACCGGAAGCCGCACCCGACGAGGACGATGAAGAGGCCACCGGTGGCACCGGTGATTCGGGGGCAGGCGCCACTGCTTGCTGTCCCAGCTGGCCAGTCTGGCCTGGCGGCGGGACATCAGGGCTAACCTCGGCGCCGGCTACCTCAACTGGCGATGCGCTGGGGCGGACATCCCGGCCCACCAGCACACCAAATAGAAAGGTCACGACCAACACCACGGTGACGGCCATGAACAGAAAGATGAGCTGCTTACCGCTCAGCTGTATTTCGCGAAAGCCCTCGTCATTCACGTCGTGCAAATTTTAGCACGCTCATGGCCCCAGCTTGCCCAGCAGGCTCTTGACCTCGCCCGATGTCGGGTCGAGCACGAGCGCACGCTGAAGCGTGGCACGGGCGCTTGCCACATCCTTGTTCTGGACGTACGCGTGCGAGAGCTCAATGTGCCCGGCAATCGATTCCCGGCTCCACAACGCGATCTTAAACGCGTCAATGGCCGCGGGCGTCTGCCCGGTTCGCAGGTAGATGCGGCCGAGCAACAGGTGCGCCTCGGCCTCATACGGAGAGAGGTACAGGGCTCGTCTCAGCTCCGTAATGGCGTCGGTGTGACTGCCCTGCTCGAAGAGACGCCGGCCGCGATCGAGATGAAACGCTGCGAGCTCTTTCTGCTCGCGTTGTCCCGTCGCGATAGCACTGTCGATGCGCCGGACGGTTGAGATGTCGAGCGATGGTTTCAGCCGCTCCAATCCGCGCGGAATCGGCTCGCCACCCGTTGGCGCCTTCGCCCATGCTGCATACGTCGACGACAGCTGAGTCGCCAGCTCACGCTCGCGCACGGCTTCGGCCGCCGCGCCGGTCGCCTGGAGCGCGGCCGCAAGCACGGCGTGCGCTTCGCCATCTGTAGGATTCCGCCGCACGGCTTCGCGCAGCCAGAAGATGGCCGCTTGCGGATCCTTCTCCGCCCAGTACGCATACCCGAGGTTGAAGTAGTAGTCGGGATCGTCCTGATCGATCTTGAGTGCCTGGTTGAAGTAGTACGTCGCGCGTCCCGTCTGTGGTGTCACGGGCCGCCGCATCTGAATGACGCCGATGTTGTTCATCAGCGGCGCCGACGGCACGCGCTCGGCAAGCGTCCGCAGCATGGCAAACGCGTCATCCACCCGCTTGAGTTGAATGAGGGAGGAAGCGGCGGCGAATCGGGCACGCGGGTATATGGGCGACGTCTCCGGCACCGCAGTCGCCGCGACGAGGGCCGCCTGTCCGTTGCCTTCGTCGTGATGCACCGCCCAGAGCGCGAGCCGCGCGCGATCGAATCCGGGATCGAGCTTGATCGCCGATTCCAGATAGCTGATTTTGGTCGGGGTGGCGCTCGCGATGAGGCCTTTGATGTACTGCTCGAACACCGGCAGACGCGGGCGAGCCAACGGCGTGACGACCGGGGTTGCCGATCCCGTGACCCGGCGGCTCACGCGGTCGAACATCTCGAACAGGTTCTCGAGGAGGCCGGACTCGACAATCTCGGTTTCCATGCGTCCGGTGTCGAGCCTCACGTTCTGCGCCCGGATGGTCATCTGATCGCCCGTCAACGCGAACGATCCGATCACCACATGGGTCGCCCCGACAAGCTGGCCGAGACGAATCACCGTCGCGCGGCTCAGGCTCGCAACCGGCGGCACCTGCAGCTGCTCGAACGCTTCGAGCCGCTCTTCGCGCGTATAGGCTCGGCGACCGAGGGCATTCAGGTCGTCGGCGAGGAGCACGGCGGACGCTTCGCTGAGCCAGTACACCCTTGCTTCTCGCGCGGGGTTCTCAAACGGCATCACGAGATAGCGTTCCTGAACCTGGGCAGCAGCCGCACTGGCGAAGATCGCTATCGCACAGAGGCACGCGAACCCCGTACGGATCATCGCGATCACTTCTGGTCCGGAGGGACGGTTACGGCGATGACGCAGCCGGTATCGCCGATACCCTGGCAGGCATCGACGCGTACTTGAGCACTGACGCCAACCAACGCGAACAGATGCGAGAGCGCCGCCGAGTAGAACACACATAAGGGCCAGTCGAAGGGCTCGCGCACCCTACAGAAGACGGAGTTCTTCAGCGTGAGCATCCCTTGGCCCTGCCGCAGCTTCGGAATGCCACGGCTGTCCTGATAGCTCCGCCGAACGACTTTCTTGGCCAGGTACATGGCCATGCGGGCGCGCATCATGACCGGCAGGGAGCGAATCAGCGATCGCTCGATCGACGAGAGGTTGTCGAACGTCCACTGCGCAGCGTATTCGCCCGCGCGTTGCGTCACCAGCGTGTAGGCCTCGCCTTCCTGACGAAGAAAACTCAGCACCGCAGCCAGCGGCGCAAGACCAATCCTCCCGTCGCGCATGCCGATGGGATTCAGCCAGTTCTCGTAGAATTCGAGCCGCGTCGGCATCAGGTCGGAGATCCCCTGATGGAGACTCGCCACTAGCATGCGCCCGACTCCCGCCCGATTCATTCTTCTGATATCCTTCCGCCAGCGACTCGATATCGATGTGGACGGGAGCCATCCTCGCAGGCGGCCGCGCTCGGCGCCTTGGGGGGCTGAACAAAGCCGGCCTGGTTCTGCACCCGGGCAGCGCGTCCCTTCTGGATCGCCAGCTCACACGGCTGAGCCACGTGGTCGATCGGACCATCATCATCGCCAATGACGCGGACCGATTCACCGCTGCCGGTGTGCCGGTGATCGCCGACCTCGTGCCGGAGGGCGGCGCGCTCGGCGCGCTCTACACCGCTGTTCATGCCGCGCCAACCGACCGAACGCTGGTTGTCGCATGCGACATGCCGTTTCTGAGCGAGCCGTTGTTCGCCCATCTCGTGGCTGTCGGGCACGACGTCGACATTGCGATTCCCCTGACCGCGCGAGGATACGAGCCGCTGTGCGCGACGTACTCCCGGCGATGCGCAGCCGAGCTGCGGCGGCTGATCGACGAGAAGCGATACAGGCTCAGCGACGTGGCGCGCATTCCTGGACTGAACGTCCGCGAGATCGGGCGGGACGAGCTCAAGAGATTCGGCCCGGCAGAGGTGCTGTTCTTCAACCTCAATACCCCGGATGATCATGCTCGCGCAATCGATCTCGATGGAGAGTATCACTATCCTTCATGATTCTTCCAGTTCACGAACGCCTCCGAGACCAGTTGCGGTTAACGCTCCGGCAGCTGTACGAGATCCCGACTGACGCGCTGCCCGCGCTGCCGATCGAATATCCTCCCACGCGCGAGCTTGGCGACCTCGCGACGCCGGTCGCCTTCGAGCTCGCGCGTCGTCTCCGCAAAGCGCCCCGCGCCATCGCGCAGGAGATGGCGGCCGCGTTGGGCTCGATTGACGGAGTTCGCCGCGTCGAGGCCGCGCCGAGCGGCTACCTGAATATCTACCTGGACCGCGCGGCGTTCATGCAGGCGCACGTCGCCGACGACGGACCATCGACCACTGACCATCGACTATCGACCATCGACCAGAAGGCCATCGTCGAGCACACGGCCATCAACCCGAACAAGGCAGCGCACATCGGTCATCTTCGAAACTCCGCGCTGGGAGACACGCTCGTGCGCGTCCAACGCTTTCGCGGTGGGCCGGTCGAAGTGCAAAACTACATCGACGACACCGGCGTCCAGGTGGCGGACGTCGTCGTAGGGTTCAGGGAGATCGAGCACAAGAGCCTCGACGATATCCGGCGCATCGCCGACTCCACTCGTTTCGACTACTACTGCTGGGATCTCTACGCTCGCGTCACGCTCTGGTACGACGAGGACCCAGAACGACTGAAAATCCGCGCAGGGACGCTGCATGACATCGAGCACGGCGGGACTGAGTCGTCTTCCGCCGCTCAGTTCATCGCCGACCGGATCGTCCGCTGCCATCTCAAGACGATGGCGCGGCTGAATGTCGATTACGACCTGCTCACCTGGGAGGGCCATATCCTGCGACTGCAGTTCTGGGCTCGCGCCTTCGAGATTCTCAAAGAGAAAGGCGCCGTGTACCTCCAGTCCGAAGGAAAGCTCGCCGGCTGCTGGGTCATGCGGATCGAAGAGGATGGGGAGCCGGGACCGGGGATCGGGGAAGACGAAGAGCGCGAGAAGGTGATCGTCCGGTCCAACGGCACGGTGACGTACGTCGGAAAGGACATCGCCTATCAGTTCTGGAAGCTCGGTCTCCTCGGCCGCGATTTCCAGTACCGGCAGTTCAGCCTGCGGCCAAACGGCAGCGTGCTGTGGTCGACGGCCGAATCGTCCGACGAGACCTCGCATCCTCCCTTCGGACATGCGTCGGCCACATATAACGTCATCGACGTCCGGCAGTCGTACCTGCAGAAACTGCTGAAGCAGGCGCTGCGCACGCTCGGCTATGCGGAGCAGGCCGAGCGGGCCACGCACTTTTCGTACGAGATGGTGGCGTTATCCAATCCCACTGCGCGGGCACTCGGTTATCTGGCGGCCGATGCCCCCGACGACAAGCGCGGTTTCGTCGACGTCTCCGGCCGGAAAGGTCAAGGTGTGAAAGCCGATGACCTGCTGGATACGCTGATGGCAAGGGCCGAAGCCGAAGTCGCGAAGCGGAACGCAGAGCTCGGGCCGGCCGAGCACCGCCGGATTGCGGAAATGATCGCGGTGGCCGCGGTTCGCTACTTCATGGTGAAGTACTCGCGCACCAAAATCATCGCATTCGACATTGACGAGGCGCTTGCGTTCGAGGGCGAAAGCGGGCCCTACCTACAGTATGCTGTCGTACGCGCTCAGAATATCCTCGCCAAGCTCCGCGAGCGCGAAGGCCTGGACGAAGGCGCCGTGTTTGCGCGGCTGACGTCGCTACCCGCAGGCGAGCTCACCGGCGACAGCGGCAGTCACGATCTGTGGGCGCTCGTCCTTGAAGCGTCGCGGCTCGATGAGGTCGTCGAGCAGGTCGTTCGGACCCTGGAGTTCTCGGTACTCGCGAAATACGCGTTCGGGCTGGCACAGATGTTCAACGCCTTCTATCACCGGTACTCGATCCTCAACGAGGAGCAGGCCGACGCCCGCATGTGGCGCGCCGCCGGCGTCGCGTACTTTCGCGCACAGTTGACGCGCACACTCGACCTCATGGGTATCGCCGTGCCTCCCCGGATGTAAGAGCAGTAGGCCTTCACATGACCATCATCGGCATCACGCCGTGCAACCGGCTTCCCGACTACGTCGAATCGGTGCGGCGGGCGGGCGGAGAACCGCGAGTGCTGTCGATGGAACAGCCGCCGTCGCTGGACGGCGTCGACGGATTGCTCTTTACGGGCGGCAACGATATCGATCCCGCGCATTACCGGGAATCACCGCATCCGTTGACACAAGTGGTGGACCCCGCGCGAGATACTTTCGAGCTCGAGCTTGCGAAGCTGGCGCTCGCCCACGACACGCCGATGCTCGCGGTGTGTCGGGGCCTGCAGGTGGTCAACGTGGCGGCGGGTGGGACGCTCATTCAAGACATCGAATCGGAAGTGAACGAGGCGCTCGGCCATCAGGTCGAGAGCCCGCTCCATGCCCTCGCCCACGAAGTGTGGGTGGCACGCGGCTCGGCGCTGTCGAACGTCATGCGGGAGGAGCTGGTTGACGGCGAGGTGCTACAGGTGAACAGCCGCCATCACCAGGCCATCAAGCAGATCGGTTCGGGCTTTGCCGTATCCGCGACGGCGCCAGACGGCATCATCGAGGCCGTCGAGCGCCCCAGCTCGCGCTTCTGCATCGCCGTACAGTGGCACCCCGAGAATTTCTGGCGAACCGGCGAATTTCGATCGCTCTTCGAAGAGTTCGTCACGGCCTCCTCGAAATAGTACGTAGTGTCCGGCTTCAGCCGGATGACGAGTAGTACGCTCGGACACTACGTAACAAGCACCACCAACGTTTCCACATGGGCCGTATTCGGGAACAGGTCGAAGGCCTCGATGTGCGAAAGTGAGTATCCCGCCTCAACCAAACGCCTCACGTCGCGGGCAACGGTCGCGAGGTCGCACGACAGGTACACGAGACGAGGCGGCTTGAGACCAAGGATGCCCGACAGTGCTTCGGATGAGACGCCGGTTCGAGGAGGATCGAGCACGAGCGTGTCCGGCTTTGCCACTCCCCCACCGCCCAGATAGTTTTCGACAGACGCGTGCTCCACGCGAATAGCTGCACCATATGCCTCAGCGTTCGATTCGAGATCGCGGACGCTCGAGCGGTCGCCTTCTACAGCTACGATCCGGCCGACACCGCGCGCAGCCAGGGACACGGAAAATAGGCCGACACCCGCGTAGAGATCTGTCACGCTTCCGTCCGGCACGTGCGCGAGGAGCCGGGCGACGAGAGGCGATAGAAGGTATCGATTGCTCTGAAAGAACGACTGCACGTGGTGCGTCAACGTGACCGCGCCGCCAGGACCATCGATGGCATCGACCACGTACGGCGATCCGTAGGCGACGGCGAGCCTGGCGCTTTGATGATCGGCAAACACGGCGCCGGTGATCCCGGCAACAGGGCCGAAGTGCAACGGTGCACGCAGCGATGGCGCCATTTCGATCAGCGCAACGCGCTCGCTCGCGCCAGCGTTCTCAGAAATCTCACACGACGTGACGCCTGTGATGGCGGCATCACTCAAGGCGGTCTGCAGGTGCTCGAGGGCGTTGAGCGTCGCCGGCAGGAGTTGACGGGTCGGCCCTGCGCCACACAGCTCGTGCGTTCCTTCGCGAAAAAATCCGAACATGCCGCTCTGCGCGTGCAGCCGTGCGCGCATGCGGTAGCCCTGCTCTTCGGAGGCCATAACCGGCACCGGACCTGGCAATTGCATCTTTCCGATGCGCGCGAATGCGTCCGCGATCAGCTCAGACTTCAACACTCGCTGCCGCTCGTACGCGATATGCGCGTAGAGAGAGCCACCGCACGCCCAGTCCACACCGGCGGAACGCCGATCCGGGCTGCAGTCGAGCACCTCGACTGTCTCTGCGAAGGCGAGCTGCTTGCTCACACGCTCTACCCGTGCCCGCACGCGTTCTCC
Organism: Vicinamibacterales bacterium; assembly: GCA_035281225.1. Taxonomy (GTDB): domain Bacteria; phylum Acidobacteriota; class Vicinamibacteria; order Vicinamibacterales; family JAMQPK01; genus JAMQPK01. The sequence continues at coordinate 35,339 of DATEEI010000118.1, read as the reverse complement.
GGGAATGGCGCCTGCCACGAACACGACCTGGCCATCGTGACGCGCGAGCATCCGGCCCCCGGTCACAGGTTTCTCGGCGGTTAGAACGACCTCGCTGTTAGGGCGGAGGGCTGAGGGCATAGGGCTGAATCAGATTATTCGAATGACACCGTCGGTAGCTGTTCGTGCTGGCGCACGAGTCGATCCACGGCAGCCTCGATCGCCAGCTGGTGGGCATCGGCGCGCATCCGATCGCGAAACGGCAACAGCTGCTCGATCGCGTCCACCCGTATGGCCTGAAGAGCGATGGGATCGATCTGCGCGCGGGCGGCATCCAGCATCAGACGATCGAGCTCGACAAGCCGTTCCGTCACGCGCCGGCGCGCGTCGCCGCGAAGAGTCCCCGGCAGGTCCCTGAAAGATGCTGCTTCGCTCGACACCGTCTCCAACACAGCGTCAAACTCCGCAGGCAATGGTGTCATCCCGGCGCGACGAGCGGTGACACGCTCACATACCCTGTCGAGATGATCCGGAAGGCTCCTCCTCCGCTGTTTCGCCGGCGCTTCCTCGCTCGAGCCGGCGTCCGACACACGCACACCGACGGCGCGCCGCCACGCGTCGAACGCGTCCAGCACATCGTGCTCACAGAAGTCGATCTGCACCGGCCGGCGGCGCGGTCCCTTTGCGTAGTAGCGCACGAAGTACTCGTCGATGCCCTGGCAGGCAATCTTGAATGGAATCCCCTGTGAGGCCCAGCTGCACACGCGCTCGAAGGATGGTCCGACGATTCTGATGAGGTGCCCGTCGTTCTTGCGGCAGAGGTAGGACTCGATTTCGCGGCAGTACTGCTCTGTGGTCACGTCGGTCTGTTCCGCTCCCATACCAGGCGAAGGCCCTGCAGCGTCAGATCCTGATCGACGAGCTCGATCAGATCGACCTCGGGCGCGATGACGCTCGCGAGGCCGCCAGTCGCAATGCAGACGGCAGTCTGCCCAAGCTCGCCCCGCATCCGCCGCACGAGCCCGTCAACCAGTCCGACATACCCGTAGTACAACCCGGATTCAATGGCGCTGACGGTCGTCTTGCCGATGACCTCGCATGGCTTCCGCATGTCCACACGCGGCAGACGTGCAGCCCGCTGAAAGAGGGCGTCGGCCGAAATCTGCATACCAGGCGTAATCACACCGCCGAGGTACTCACCCTTGGCGGAAATCGCGTCGAACGTCGTGGCGGTCCCAAAATCCACGACAATCATCGGTGCATGGCGTTCGCGGCCGTACAGTGAATAGGCCGCCACGCCGTTGACGATGCGATCGGCTCCGACTTCCGAGGGATTCTTGTAGAGAATCGGCATTCCCGTATCGACGCTGCTGTCCACGTTCAGCGGCTTCATGCCGAAATAGCGCTGTGCCATGGTCATGAAGGTGCTCGTCAGCGGCGGCACCACCGAGCCCATCACAATCCCGGTCACCTTGTTGGCATCGAGGGAGCGATGCTCGAAAAGCTGCGCCACCCAGATGCCAATCTCGTCAGAGGTCCGCTCGCGCAACGTCGCCAGCCGCCAGCTCTCTACGAGCCGGTCGTCCTCGAACACGCCGAGCACGATATTCGTGTTACCGACGTCGATCGCTAGCAGCATGTGCCCTCATCCCTCTGCCCCCATCCCTCTTCCCTCTTCCCTTTTCCCTCACTCCCACCCCTACCTAGCGCCACCGAACTTCCCCTGCCACCAAGCGCTCGATACGATCGCCGACTCGTACCAACAATGCTCCGTGAGCGTCGATGTCCTCTGCCCGGCCGCTCATGATGCCGGTCGGCGAATCCCATTCGATCGAGACCGAGCGCAGCGACGGCGCCAGACCGCGCCAAGCGCTCAGAATAGCATCGAACTTCGCAGCACGCAGGTCCGCATAACGCTCCGCCAGGGAGGCGAGAATCTCCGCCAGGATCTGCGCGCGATCGGCAGGTCGGCTGGTTTCCGCTTCGATCGATGTCGCGCGCGCTGCGAGCTCTGCCGGGTAGGCCGCTTCCCGCACGTTCACGCCGAAGCCAAGCACGACAAATGGCTCCGCGCCCGCGTGCGCAGCAGACTCCGCGAGAATTCCGGCCAGCTTGCGTCGTCCGATCATCACATCGTTCGGCCATTTGATCTCCGCTGGCAAACCCGTTGACGTCCGCATCGCCTCCGCAACAGCCACGCCGGCAGCGAGGGTGAGCAGCGTCATGGGATTTTCACGACCGGCGAGCGAGCCGTCAGGCGAGGGCCTCAGTACGACTGACACGTAGAGACCCGCGCCCGCTGGCGAAAACCAGGCACGTCCATGCCTTCCCCGTCCAGACGACTGCGCTTCGGCGACCACCGTCGTCCCTTCGGGTGCGCCGAGCGCGGCAAGATGAATCGCCACGTCGTTTGTGGACCCCGTCGTTGCGAGCCAATGGATGGGATGGCCAATCGCGCCGAGCCGCGGCGAGACACGACGCAGCTCGCGGCGTACATCGGCAGGAACCTCGATCGAATGTCGGAGATCGTCAGGCGGGCTCAATTTCAAAGCTGATGTCGATCGCCGGGGCGGAATGGGTCAGCGCTCCGCTGGAGACGGAATCCGCCTTCGTGGCGGCCAGTTCATGGATTCGGCTGAGCGTGACGCCACCGGAAATTTCCGTCTTCGCGCGCCCTTGGCATCGGCGCACCGCTTCGCGAATCTGCTCGAGCGTCATGTTGTCGAGAAGCAGGATATCTGCGCCGGCCGCGAGCGCCTCATCTACTTGATCGAGCGTCTCTACCTCTACTTCGACGAGGGGCGTGGCCCCGGACGCGCGCACCTTTGCCACGGCCTCCGTGATGCCACCTCCCAGGCGGATGTGATTGTCCTTGATGAGCACCCCATCGTTGAGGGACATGCGGTGGTTGGTTCCGCCGCCGATCCGCACGGCGTACTTCTCGAGCACCCGCATCATCGGGGTCGTCTTGCGAGTGTCGAGAATGGCGATCGCCCCGCCGCTCGCCCGGACAAAGGCGCCGGACAGCGTTGCGATCCCAGACAAATGCTGGAGAAAGTTCAACGCGGTCCGTTCGCCGGACAGCAGCGCCCTCGCGTTCCCCGTAATCCGCCCGAGGGACGTTCCGGCCGCGCATTGGTCGCCATCCGTGAACGTGAAGTTTGCGACCACGGCAGGATCGAGCTGCGTGAATGTCTCGACCGCAACGGGGAGACCCGCCAGCGTGCACGGTGACTTGACGATCAACGTCCCGCACGCGCGATCGTTCGGGTCGACGATCGCGTTCGTCGTAATGTCTCCCTCCGCGAGATCCTCCTCGAGCGCCCGGCGCACGAGCTCGCGGTAGTGAATCGGATCAAGCGGGGGCAGCGCCAAACTCAACCTCAATCGAGAGCTCGCCCGGCCGCGGATTCCGGGTAAGGACATCAATGCGCACGGCGGCACGAAGATCCGCGTCGATTGCATCCAGCATCTGCAACCGCTCGGGCACGTCGGAGATGACCGCGTTGATGATGGGCACCTTCAGCGGCTGCTTCGCCTCGGATCGCCGCTTGCGAGCCTCCGCCAGCAGCTCGCGCGCGTAGCTCCATGTCGTGAGATCACTATCGCCGACCTCGATCCCCACGGTCAATTCCTGTCTTGTCGGCCACGACGCGCGATGAATCGAGCCGCTCTTCCACCAGGACCACACTTCTTCGGTTGCAAAGGGCAGGTATGGAGCGAGAAGCCGGAGATACACGCCGAGCGCCGCGATCAGTGCAGCGTTCGCTGACGCGGAGCCGGCCGACCCCTGATCTCCATATCGTCTTCCCTTGACGAACTCCAGGTAGTCGTCGCAGAAACCCCAGAATTCGCGCTCGACGAGATCGATCGCGCGCCCGTACTCATACGCGTCGAGCGCCTGCGTCGTCTGTTCCACGATGACCGCGAGATTGTGCAGCATGGCGCGATCCACGGGCGCGGTAATGGGACCGAGCGGATCCGACTTGCCGAGGATGAACTTCGACGCGTTCAATACCTTGATCGCGAGCCGCCGGCCCACCTTCATCTGTCCTGCATCAAACATCGTGTCGACGCCAGGCCCGCCCTTCGCGGCCCAGTAGCGAACGCCGTCAGAGCCGTGCTCTTCGAGCAGGGCGAACGGGGTCACCACGTTACCCTTCGACTTCGACATTTTCTTGCGATCCGGATCGGTGACGAATCCGGAGATAGCGGCGTGATGCCACGGCAAACTGTTGTGTTCCAGATGTGCGCGCAGGACCGAAGAGAACAGCCAGGTCCTGATGATGTCGTGCGCCTGCGGCCGCAAGTCCATCGGAAACACGCGCGCGAACAGGTCGTCGTCACGACACCAACCGCTGACGATCTGCGACGTCAGCGACGAGGTAGCCCAAGTATCCATCACGTCCGGATCGCCACTGAATCCGTTCGGTCTATTGCGCTGCTCCTCGCGATAGCCATCCGGCACATCCGTTGAAGGGTCGATCGGTAACCGACCTTCGTCTGGGACAATCGGGCGCGAGTAATCCACCAGGCCGGCGCCGTTGACTGGGTACCAGAGCGGAAATGGCACGCCAAAGAACCGCTGGCGGCTGATGCACCAGTCGCCGCTCAGGCCGTTCACCCAGTTCTCGTATCGCACCCGCATGTATTCCGGATACCACTGCAGCTGCCGCCCCCGCTCGATCAGGGCTGCGCGCTGATCCACGGTCTTGATGAACCACTGGCGGCTCGTGATGATTTCCAGGGGTCGATCCCCCTTCTCGAAGAACTTCACGTTGTGCACGATGGGCCGTGGCTCGCCGATCATGGCACCCTGTTCGCGCAGCAACTCGACGATGCGGGTGCGAGCCTTGGCGATCGACTGTCCCGCTATTTGATCGTACAACGACTGCGCGGAGGCCGGCTCCTCCGACGCCCAGCCGGGCTCACCCCACGTGACTGGGCGCAGCGTTCCGTTCGGCTGGATCACGGCTCGCACAGGCAGCGACAGCTCGCGCCACCATGTCACGTCTGTGATGTCGCCGAACGTACAGATCATCGCAATGCCGCTCCCCTTGTCGGGATCGGCCAGAGCGTGGGCCAACACGGGAACGCGCGAGCGGAACAGCGGCGTCAGTACGTCCGTGCCGAACAGCGGCTGGTAGCGCACATCGTCCGGATGCGCGACGAGCGCGACACACGCCGGCAGCAATTCGGGGCGGGTCGTTTCGATTTCGACCGCAACCCCGTTCGAACGATCGAAGCGCAGCCGGTGATACGCCCCTTCGCGCTCGCGATCTTCGAGCTCCGCCTGCGCAACCGCAGTGCGAAAGTCGATGTCCCACAGCGTCGGCGCCTCGAGCTGATACGCAAGACCCTTCTTCAGCAGATGGAGAAATCCGATCTGCGACACGCGTTGCGACCGCCTGTCGATAGTGGCATAGGTCATCGACCAGTCAACCGACAGGCCCAGATAGCGCCATAGATGTTCGAACGCCTTCTCGTCTTCCTTGGTCAGCCGTTCGCACAGCTCGATGAAGTTGGGCCTCGAGATCGAGAGGGGCTGTTTTGGCGGCTGCGCCGGCGGCTCAAAGCCAGGATCGTAGGGCAGCGATGGATCGCAGCGAACACCGTAGTAGTTCTGTACGCGACGTTCGGTCGGTAAACCGTTGTCGTCCCAGCCCATGGGATAGAACACTTCCCGGCCGCGCATCCGCTGAAAGCGCGCGATGACATCCGTGTGCGTATAGGAAAACACGTGACCGATGTGCAGCGACCCACTGACCGTCGGCGGCGGTGTGTCGATGGAGAAAATCTGCTGGCGCGATTTGCTGCGGTCGAACTTGAAGGTGCCGTCCTCGTCCCATCGATGCTGCCATTTTGTCTCGAGACCTTCGAGCGCAGGCTTGTCGGGAACGCGCGGCTGTGCAGTGTCATCCATTGCGGGCAATGGTACTGCAAATCTGATTACGGTCGGGGCTGGGGAGCGGTGGCTGGGGGCTAGTTTGGACGGGATAGCGAGAGAGAACTAATCCCGAATCCCTAGTCCCCAGTCCCCGAGTTCTTGATCCGCTCGATCTCTTCCTGAACCAACCGCTCGGCCGTCTGCGACACAATCGAGGTCACGGTCTCGCGCACGACCTGGTCGGTCAACCGTTGCAGGACGCGCGTGACCACTTCTTCGATGACCTCGTCGGTGATAGCTGGCGCAACCGAACGTGCAGCAGCTTCTGCTTTGGCGGCCGACAAACTCGCAAACGGGTTCGCTGAGGTCGTTTTGGGTGCGACTGGCGCAGCAGTAACGGGTGCGATAGGTGCGACGGGTGCGATAGGTGCGACGGGCTTCGCCGTAGCCTCAGCGGGCGACGCGAAGGCCGGGACGTGTGCTGCGATAGGTGCGCTCTGCGCGACAGGTGCGACAGCGACAGGCCTGTCCGCCGGAGCGCTGTCGACGGCGACGGACCTATCCGCCGGAGGGCTGTCGAGAGCGATGGGCCTGCCCGCCGGAGCGCCAGCAGGCGCGAAGGCCGGTGCGGCAGTGGCGACACGGGCCGGGGCGGGCACGGCGGCAGCCCAGGCGATCTCGTCCTGGGCATCCTGCTCTGGTGACATGCCTGAGTGAAGAGTCGAGAACGCGGCGTCGAGCTGATCGAAGTATTCGTCCAGCGACACCGGCTGCACGCCTTCCGGCAGCGGCTTGTGCCCGGCTGGCTTCGGCTTGCCGATCAGCGGCGGCGGTCCATCCGAGAGCACGTCGGGCTGTGGGGGGGAGTCGTAAGGATCCGGACCCTCGTGCCGTTTCTTGCTAAGTAGTTCTTTTACTCGATTGATAACCATTTGAGGCTCGAATGGCTTTGCGAGCACATCGGTCGACCCGGCGGCGGCCGCGCGCGCCTGGTCGATTGGCTCAAACGCACCGGTCAGCAGGACCACGGGAATGTGGGCGAGCTTCGGGCGACTCTTCACATACGCCGCAACTTCGTACCCATCGCGTTTGGGCATGTCGACGTCGGCCAGGATAATGTCGGGGGGATCAGTATCCAGGCGGTCGATCGCGAGCTGTCCGTCTCCAACTGTCGTGACCTCGACGTCCTCTTCGGCAAACGTGAGCTCGATGACACGCTGAATCGTCACACTGTCGTCGGCAAGGAGAAGCTTATGCATCATCGGTCGAAATCAAGCCAGTCGTGGCTATTTATCGGCCCGATCCGCCGGGAGCCTTAGTACCGGCCGGAAACCGCGGCACACGGTGGGTTTGAACGAAATCGATGATGTCCTGCATCGCCGTGCCTGGCCGGAACACGGCCGAGACCCCCATTGCCTTCAGGCCGGGCAAATCGGCGTCCGGGATGATGCCACCGAGCACCACCAGAACATCATCCAGTCCCTTCTCGCGGAGCAGGTCCGTAAGACGCCGGCATATGGAATTATGGGCGCCCGACAAGATCGACAACCCAATGACATCGGCATCCTCCTGGAGCGCCGCCGCGACGATCTGCTCGGGTGTCTGCCGGAGGCCCGTGTAGATCACTTCTATGCCAGCATCCCGCAGCGCGCGCGCAATGACCTTCGCGCCCCGGTCGTGTCCATCGAGACCGGGTTTGGCAATGACGACGCGGATTTTGTTCATGACTCTGGACTCTGGACTCTGGGCTCTGGGCTCTGGGCTCTGGGCTCTGGGCTCTGGGCTTTGGACTCCGGGCTTTCCACCTAAATTATCGCCTGCTCCTGGTACTCTCCCCACACATCCCGCAGCGCGTCGCACATCTCACCGATGGTCGCGTATGCGCGCACGGCATCCAGCAGCGCCGGCATCGTGTTCTCGGTTCCCGCCGCCATCCGCCGCAGCCGGTCGAGTGCGCGCGTCACCGTCACCTTGTTTCTCGTTCGGCGCACGCGATCGACCTTCGCAAGCTGCTGCTGCGCCGCGGACTCATCGATCTGGAGGATCGGCACGGCGACCTGCGTCTCGGAGACGTAGCCGTTGACGCCGACGATGATCTGCCGCGTGCGCTCGACATCCTGTTGAAACCGGTACGCGCTGTCCGCGATCTCGCGTTGCGGATAGCCGCGCTCGATCGCCGCGATCATGCCGCCCATGCCGTCGATCGTCCGGAAGTACCGGTCCGTCTCCTCTTCCAATTCGCGCGTCAGCCGCTCGACGAAATAGGAGCCGCCGAACGGATCGATGGTGGTGGTCACGCCCGTCTCGTGCGCGAGGATCTGCTGCGTGCGCAGCGCAAGCGTCGCAGCCTCGGCGGCCGGCAGCGCGAGCGCTTCGTCCAGTGAGTTCGTGTGCAGCGAGTTGGTCCCGCCCAGCACGGCAGACAGCGCCTGCAGCGCCGTGCGCATCACATTGTTCATCGGCTGCTGTGCCGTCAACGACACCCCGGCCGTCTGGCTGTGAAACCGCATCTTGAGCGATCGCTCGTCGGCCGCACCGAAACGCTCGCGCATCACGCGCGACCAGATGCGCCGCGCCGCGCGGAACTTGGCGATTTCTTCGAAGAAATCGCTGTGCGCGTTGAAGAAGAACGACATTCGCGGCACGAACCGATCGACGTCCAAGCCGGCATCGACGCCCGCTTGAACATATTCAACGCCGTCGCGCAGCGTGAAGGCGAGCTCCTGGGCGGCCGTCGCGCCGGCTTCTCTGATGTGATATCCGCTCACCGAAATCGTATTCCAGCGCGGGACGTGGGCCGCGCAAAAAGCGAAGATGTCGGTGATGAGGCGCATCGAGGGCCGAGGCGGATAGATGTACTCTTTCTGCGCGATGAACTCCTTGAGAATGTCGTTCTGAATCGTGCCCGAGATCGTCCTCCAGTCGACGCGCTGGCGCTCTGCGAGCACGAGATACATCGCGAAGATCATCGGCGCCGGCGAATTGATCGTCATCGACGTGGTGACACCGCCGAGCGGGATGCCGTCGAAGAGCGCTTCCATGTCGGCCAGCGACGTCACGCTGACGCCGCACTTCCCCACTTCACCAAGCGACAGCGGGTGATCCGGATCGCGCCCCATCAGCGTCGGCAGATCGAACGCGACGCTCAAACCGGTCGCACCCGCGGCCAACAGGTCGCGATATCGCCGGTTCGTATCCTCAGGCGTACCGAATCCTGCAAACTGCCGCATCGTCCAGAGCTTGCCGCTGTAACCGGTCGGATGAATGCCGCGCGTGTACGGATAGGTTCCTGGATCGCCGAGCTCGCGCTCGTAGTCAAAGTCTGGAAGCGATTCAGGGGTATAGAGGCGCTCGATGGGCCGGCCGGAAACTGTCTGGAAAGAAACGTTGCGCTCTCGCACGGTCGGTGTTGCGGATTTCATGGCATCAAAACGACAAAGGCCCGCCGCACCAACGTGCGACGGGCCCTCGAAGAGTTGCTACGAACAGATCACCAACGGTTTAGCCATGTATTGAGCACCTCCCGGCCGCGGCCTTGTACGAACGCGCCCTTCCATCCACCTTCGCGGCTCCGCCGCTACGGTGGACTCATCAGGCTGATGGCGTGACGGCCTTTTACAGCGCTCCACACGAAATGGAGCGGTGACTTCATTGTACACAATCAGGGGTGAGGGAAGAGAGAAGAGGGGTGAGGTGAGGAAGGAAAATCGGTGACAGGACCCGCGCACGGGCTGGGAAGCGAGTAGCTCGGCTAAAGCCGAGCCCTACGTCCTGCTCAGTGCGTCATCGCATAGAGCAGGACATCGACGCCAAGCGCGTAGCCGTTGGGCGAGAACTGATAGAAAAACCCCGGGTCCTCCCCTTCCCGCTCCCATGAATCTGCGACGTCGGTGTTGTGCGTCATCAACACCATGATGCGCCCGCGATGATCTCGAATCGCGCGCAGGTGCGCCTCGATGCTGTCCAGCCCTCGCTCCGAGGTATTCCCGCCTTGCGAGTTTCTCCAGAACTGAATATTCGTAATCTGTGGAATCGCGGTCACCGTAAATAGGCTGCGAAGCAGCGGATCTTCCAACGAAACGTCGGTGATCGGATATTCGGCGGGTGGAAGAACGCGGCCGATCTCGCTCGACCACCGTTCCCAGGCGTCCGTTCCCCAAAAATCATCCACCCAGAGAAAGCCGCCCTTCATCAGGTAGTCGCGCAAACCCCGCACTTCTGCCGGTTTCAAGCCAATCGTGCCGGCATCGGACGCCACTGTGTACGGACAGTTGAACAGCTGCGGATCGGTCGCGCGCACAACCCACGTATTAGGTTCCTTGCGCTCGTCACGGCTAATCGGCGTCTTCGTGAGCTCGGACAAGCGCGTCATGAGGTTGCGCTCGGAAAATGGATAGTCCGTCTGCCAGCCCACGCCCATGTCCTCGATCACCACGCGTTCGTACTCGAGCCGGCAAATGGTGAAATCGCCATCGGGCATGCGGGGCGGAGCGTACCGTGGCGCAAACGAACCTTCTCGGTACCGGCCGCGCCACTGAGCTTCTGCAACAACGGCACATCCCAGCGCGATGATGACGATCAGGGCGCCTTTCCACCGCCAGCCACCAGAAGATCTCACGGCGTAACTCGGATGGCAACGAGCGTGGTGGTCTGCTCGGCGCCATCCTTGGCGGTGACCTCTATGAGGTAGTCGCCTACGGGAAGCGCGGCGAGGGGGGCATCGACGTGACTCAGACCGCCGAAACCGGCGTCGGTGACAGGCAGTGGCACCATCTCGACGCCGTCGCGATTCAGCATCCGCGCCGTGATGGTCGGCGTGCCGTTGGAGCTCTGCGCGCCGACCCGCAACAGCAAACGCTCGGTGCGGCGGAACTCCCGTTCGATGGCCGGGACGGCCGCAGGATCGGCAGAAATCTTCTGCCATTCAGGGAGCGTCCGTCCGCGAAACACTTCGGGGGTGCTCATCGTGAGGCCGAGACCCAGGCTCGGCACGCTGAGTTTTCGCATCTCGCGATCGAGCACGTCCTTGTTCGCACCTTCGACGGATATCTCCAGATCGACTGGCCCTGGCGGCACCTCGAACTCGACTCGGCCCGGCGCAAGCGAGGCCCCACGGTAGTACAGGTCGGAATTCACTCCCCCCGCCATGAGCGACACACGCGACGGCGGCTCCGCGCGCATGCCGGGCGCAGCAGGCGTTGGACTCCAGAGGAAGGTGATCTTCGTCTTGCCGTTCGCACCTGGTGACATGCCGATCCAGCTGCGAATCAAGCTCCGCCGGCTCGACACCGCCAGGGTGCCAAGCGCTTGCGTGACAGCGGCGGGCGGACCGGGTTTCCTGACCGCGGTCGCCCGCTCGGCTTCAGCGGCGTTCAGCGCCAGATATCCGGGGCGCGCTCGTACCTGCAGACCGGGACGTTTGATGCGGACGTTGATCTTGTGGAATTTCCCATCCGGCTGCCCGAGCGTCGACGTATAGCCGAGCAGATAGTATGCGCTCGAGTCCCGGATAATCTGCCGGAGACCCTTGTCCATGTCGTTGGTATTGACGATGGCGCGGCCGTCGGTCTCGTCGGCAAGGACACGCAGCGTATCCATCGTGTTATCGAGCATCGCGCGGTCCTTTGTCAGGCTCACGTTAGCCGATCCTGCGGTGCTCAAGTCGAACTCGGACGGCGCCAGCCCCCGCGGATCGACGGCGTAGATCGCGGTGTTGTATCGGTTCGCGAGCTCATAGACGAGGCGCAGATCTGAGAGCAGACCGCTCTGATCGAAAAAGTCCTGCGCGTCTTGACGCCTTTGGAGAGGCCCCGGAGAGATCGGATCCAGGCGGGACCGTCCCCCCGAACCTGGCTGCGACGCGATCGGATCCTGTACCTGCGTCGGCAGAGAATTCGTGAACCCTTCACTAATCAGAATAATCGCCTTGCGCCCCTCGCGAAGGCCGCCGAGGCGCGTGATGAGTCCCTTTAACGCCGAGAGCGTCACCTCATTCCGTATCCGCTCCGCTTCGATGGTCGATACGTAATGCACATAGCGCTCTTCGAATAGGTTTCTCGGCGTGTAGTCGTACTTGCGCCCTACAAACCCCCGGACGGCGGCTGCAAGGCTCTTTCGATTGCGCGTCAGCATGACGTCGTTGATCGACCAGAGGGGATACATGATGCCGGCCATGTCGGCCGGTTGCAGCATGTTCTCGATGAATCGGGCGATCGGTTCGCGCGAGCGCATGCTGTTTTCGAGCCGCACGTGGTAATCGTCCAGAAAGATCGCAAACAACCGCACGTCGTCGCGGGCCGCTTCGGACTGCTCTTCGATGACATTGCGGACTTCTCGAGGCGGATCCTGGCCGACGCCCGCGTTTTCGCTGATGTTCACCAGCTTGAACGTCTGGATCGCCTGCGGCTTGCCGTCCTCTGTAATTTCGAAATCTTCCTGCCGGAGATCGTGGACGGGGTTGCCCTGCTTGTCTGAGACGATGACATCCACGCGGACAAAGTTGATGTCGGCCCGGAACGTCGGCGTTTGTTCGGCCTGGGCTGGCGGCGGAGGCGCGGGAGGCTGTCCGGGCGGCGCATTCTGCGCCCTCACCGCCAGCGCTAGCGGCGCTGCAAGAACAGCAGCCATTACGCAGTAGCCGAGCCGAGGGCGGACCTTCTGCACTACCTCTGGATGATAACATTCGGACGCCGTGGACAAGGGCACTGAAACACCGGCGCCGCTGACCCGCCTGACCGAGGACGAGACCTTGTTTCGCGACAGCGTCCTCGAATTTGCCCGTCGTGAGATTCAACCACACGTGCGCGAGATGGACGATCGGGCCATGATGCCCCGAGGGCTCATCGACCAGCTGTTCACACTCGGCGTCATGGGCATCGAGATTCCCGAGGAGCACGGAGGTGCCGGCGCCAGCTTCTTTCATTCGGTACTGGCCGTCGAAGCGCTCTCGAGCGTCGACCCGTCGGTGGGCGTGCTCGTCGATGTCCAGAACACGCTCGTGGTAAACGCGCTCGTTCGCTGGGGAAGCCACGAGCTCAAGAAGCGTTACCTGCCGCAACTGGCGGCGCGTTCGGTCGGCGCGTATGCCCTGTCGGAGGCGGGCTCGGGCAGCGACGCGTTTGCGCTGACGACGCGGGCGATCGAGTCGGGCGGTGAGTTCCACCTCACTGGGCGCAAGCTCTGGATCACCAGCGCCAACGAAGCCGATGTCTTCATCGTCTTTGCGACGGTGAACCCAGATGAAGGCTACAAGGGCATCACCGCGTTTGTGATCGAGCGAGGCACTCCGGGTTTCTCGGTTGGCAGGAAGGAAGACAAGCTGGGCATCAGGGCCAGCAGCACGTGCGAGCTGTTGCTCGATGATTGCCGCGTGCCGCACGACCGCGTGCTGGGCGAGGTCGGCCGCGGCTACAAAGTCGCGATAGAAACGCTCAACGAGGGACGCATCGGCATCGGTGCACAGATGATCGGCCTGGCGCAGGGTGCGCTGGACCATGCGATCGCATACACCAAAGAGCGCAAACAGTTCGGCAAGGCGATCGCCGATTTTCAGGGTGTGCAGTTCCAGCTTGCACACGCCGCCACGGAGCTTCAGGCGGCGCGGCTGCTCGTCTACAATGCCGCACGTCTGCGCGACAGCCGCGAGCCGTTTCTCACCAGCGCGGCCATGTGCAAGCTGTTCGCCGCCGATGCAGCGGAGCACGTCACGTCGCTCGCCGTTCAGCTCTTCGGCGGCTACGGCTACGTCAAGGACTACCCCGTCGAGAAGCTGTATCGCGATGCGAAGATCGGTCAGATCTACGAAGGGACGTCGAACTTGCAGCTACAGACCATCGCGAAGCAAATACTCTCAGTGTAGAACCGTGCGGTTCTGGGTTCTTGGTTCTGGGGTGCTGGGTGCTGGTTCTCGGTGCTAGGTACTGGTTCCGGGTGCTGGTGCGGATCCCACCGAACCGTGAACCCAGAGCCAGCACCCAGCACCGAGAACCCAGCACCCAGAACCGCTGTGTCTAGGCCCGCGTGAGCCTGTCGAAGATGGGCCGCAGGCGCGTCGCCGTCGCACCAAGCTGCTCCGGCAGGACACGCGTCTCCCCGACCGCCGTCATGAAATTCGTATCACCGGACCAGCGCGGCACGAGATGAATGTGGAGATGATTCTCAATCCCCGCGCCGGCCGCCTTGCCGAGATTGATGCCGACATTGATGCCGTGCGGCTGGTACGCCTCGGTGAGCGCCATCTCTGACCACCGCGTCAGCCGCATGAGCTCGGCTTGCTCGTCCATCGTCAGCGCCTCGAGCGCACTGAGATGACGATTCGGCACCACCATCAAATGTCCGTTGTTGTAAGGATAGAGATTGAGGATAACGAAGCTGTGTTGCGCGCGCAGCAGCACCAGCTCGACATCGCTGGCGCCACACGCGTCACAGAAAATGCAATCTGTCGGGGGGAGAGGAGTCGCGGTCACGTAAGACAGACGCCACGGAGCCCACAGGCGATCCATTTGGCTGGCGGCTGGAAGCTCCCTAAGCCTGCGGAGCTCCGCCGGGGTCCTGATTGATGAGCTCCTTGAGCTCCTTGCCCGGCTTGAAATACGGCACCTTCTTCGGCGGCACGTCCACCTTGTCGCCTGTCTTCGGGTTCCGGCCCTTGCGGGGCTCGCGACGACGGAGTCGGAAGCTGCCGAACCCTCTCAGCTCGATCTTCTCTCCGCGATGAAGCGCGGTGATGATGCTGCGAAAGACCGTATCGACGATCACCTCTGAATGCTTCTTGGTGAGATCCGAGACTCGTGACACTTCCTCCACGAGCTCGGCCTTCGTCATGCTTCCGCCGAGCGCTGCAGCAACTTCCGGTTCGTCCATAATTTACGCCTTGGCTTTGAAATGATCGCCGAGCGTCGCTTCGCCGGTGCCGGCCTTCTCCGCGTACTCTTCCCAATCGGTACGGAACTCGTCGGATTTCAGCGCGCGGATGCTGAGACCAATTTTTCGTTCCGACGGCACGAGTTTGATGATCTTCATCGGGTAGTTCTGATCGACCACGAGCTCGATCTTCTCCCCATCCTTCTGATCGTCCAGTTCGGACACGTGAATCAGGCCCTCGATGCCCTCATCCAGCTCGACGAAGGCGCCGAACGTCGTGACGCGGACCACCTTGCCCTCGATCGTCTGCCCGACCTGATGGCGCGAGAAGAAGTCGTCCCAGATGTCGGTGGCCAGTTGCTTGAGGCCCAGCGACAGGCGCTGGTTCTCGGCATCGATGTTGAGCACCATCGCCTCGACCTTGTCGCCCTTCTTGAGCACTTCGGACGGGTGCTTGATCCGCTTGCTCCACGACATGTCCGAGATGTGGATCAGGCCGTCGATATCGTCCTCGACTTCGACGAACGCGCCGAACTCGGTGAGGTTGCGCACCTTGCCGACGATCTTCGCGCCGACGGGAAATTTCTCCGCGAGCTCGTGCCACGGGTTGGTCTCGACCTGCTTGAGTCCGAGCGAAATGCGCCGCGCGGTCGCGTCCACACCCAGCACCATCGCATCCACGCTGTCGCCAACGTTGAGGATCTTCGACGGGTGCTTCACGCGCTTGCTCCAGGACATTTCGGAGACATGGATGAGCCCCTCGACGCCCGGCTCGAGCTCGATGAATGCGCCGTAGTCCGTGAGGCTGACCACTTTGCCCGACATGCGCGCACCGACCGGATACCGATCGGACACATTCGACCACGGATCGTTCACCAGCTGCTTGTGGCCGAGCGACACGCGCTCGGTGGCCGGATCGTACTTGAGCACGATCACGTCGATCTCGTCGTTCACCTTGAACAGTTCGGAGGGATGCCCGACGCGGCCCCACGACATGTCCGTAATGTGCAGAAGCCCGTCGATGCCGCCCAGGTCAATGAACGCGCCGTAGTCGGTGATGTTCTTGACGGTGCCCTTGAGCACCTTCCCCTCGGCGAGCGTGTGCAGGGTGTGCTTCTTCTTCTCCGCGTTCTCCTCCTCGAGGAGGACCTTGCGCGAGAGCACGATGTTGCCACGCTTCTTGTTGACCTTGATGACGCGCATCCGCAGCTCCTGGCCGCGCAGCGCGTCGAGGTTACGGACTGGACGGACGTCGATCTGCGAACCCGGGAGAAACGCGCGGACCCCGATATCCACTGCGAGGCCGCCCTTGATCCGCTCGATCACACGGCCGATGACGACCTTGCGCTCGGCGTAGGCCTTCTCGACCTCGTCCCAGATCTTCATCTTCTCGGCTTTTTCGCGCGAGAGGACGACGTAGCCGTCGCGGTCTTCGGTGCGCTCGAGCAGCACGTCGACGGTGTCGCCAGGCTGCACGGTCACCTCGCCGCGCTCGTCGAGAAATTCATCGACGCCGATGATGCCTTCTGATTTGTAACCGATGTCGACGATGACTTCTGAGAGCGTGACTTTGAGGACCGTACCCTTCATCACCTCGCCTTCCGCAATATTGCGGAAGCTGTTATCGTAGATGTCGAGCATCCGGGAAAATTCCTGAGGGTCGGCGTCATCATCTCTAAATGGCGTGAGCACGCCCCGCCCCTGAGGTTTCCCACCCGCGCGAGTCGCTGCGCCGGCGACCTCCGGGACTACTTCTTTCTGAGTGCGCTCGTCGTCCACGTTCACCATGCCTGACACGTCCTCCTCAAGTCGATCCGGCGGGCACACTACGGCGCCCGCTGATTCGCGATAAGCATTAGAGTGTAGGTAGTTTATGGGTAGACTGTCAAGGTTGGGAGAGGCCGAAAGGACCCGTCATGGCTAAACGGAAAGCTCGATCCCGCACGCGAAAGACAGCTCGACGTCCGAAGAAAAACGTCATCGCCCGGAAGGCTCGGCCTGCGAAGAAATCCGTGAAAAAGCGGTCAAAACGACCGGCCGCCCGACGATCCGCGAGAGCTTCGAAGGCGTCGAAGAAGCCTGCGAGGAGGGTCGCGGTCCGCAAGGCAGCAAAGTCGTCACGCCCAAAACCGGCCGCGCTGCAGCGCGAACGTCGCCGATTGGCCGAAAGCGAGGTGGCGCCCGGCGCTCCCTCGACGCTCGGCTACGCACCGAAGGCCTCTTCCGCCGAATCCGGTCAGGCGGCGCTTCACCACCGGCTGCGCGAGCACACAGAAGGCGGCGCGGCGCTTACGGCCGGCGATGTCGATTCCGACTGGAACGACGCGTACTCGAGTGGTGAGGAAACGCCTGGAGGCGATATGTCCACGCCCGACCAGGATGTGGTCGAAGAGATAGGCCGTGCCCTCGGCGTGGAGTACGAGGATGCGGAAGAGCTGAAAGGATCGGACAAGATCGTCGAGCGCGACAGAAATCGCTGGGAGTACGACCCGGCGTCTTCCGAGGATTATCAGGACAGAAACAAAAAACAGTGACGTGTAACTTGTGAGCTGGTGAACTCGTGAACTCGTGATCTGAAGCTCTAGATCACACGATCACGAGATCACCAGATCACGAGTTACGACGCGCCACTTCCACCTCCCCCATCACCCGCCGGACCACATCTTCCACGGACATTCCAGTCGTGTCGATGACCACCGCATCAGGCGGAATCATGAGCGGGGACGTGGCGCGCGTCTTGTCGGACCGATCTCGCGCGGCCATTTCGGCGGCGACCTCCGCCGTTGCGGCGGTGCGGCTCGTCGCGTGGGCTGGATCGGCCGCTCGACGCCGCGCACGCTCTTCGGGCAACGCGTCCAGATAGATTTTCACGTCGGCATTCGGAAAGACCACCGAACCGATGTCGCGCCCCTCCATCACGATCCCACCGCGCTCGCCTTCCTGCCGCTGGCGGTCTACGAGCACCGCGCGTACCTTGGGCAGGCGTGCGGCGGCGGTTGCCGCGCGGTCGATGGCTGGGGTGCGTATAGCTGCTGTCACGTCATGGCCGTCAATCGCCACTCGCTCGGGCCCCACGTCGAGTGTCGCCCGCCGCGCGAGCGCTGCCACCGCGTCCTCATCATCCAGCGGAAGGTTCTCCTGAAGCGCTTTCCATGCAACCGCGCGATACATCGCCCCGGTATCGAGGTGCTTATAGCTCAAACGCCGCGCCACTTCACGCGCCACCGTGCCCTTGCCAGCGCCAGACGGCCCATCAATCGCGATAATCAGACGTTGCGTGGACACGCCGGCAGTATAACCTTGCGGTTCGGGGTGCTGGGTTCTAGAGGTGCTGGGTGCTGGTTCTGCGTGCGAGGTTCGGAGCACGTAGATCAGAGCCCCGAACCAGAACCCAGCACCGAGAACCAGAACCCAGCAACCCAGCACCCGAGAACCCAGAACCGCTAGAATTCACTGATGCAAGTTCGTTTGCAGAAGATTATTGCCGCAGCTGGCATCGCGTCGCGGCGTGCGGCGGAGAAGCTGATTTCAGACGGCCGTGTCACCGTCAACGGCAAGACCGTCACGGAGTTGGGGACGAAGGCCGATCCAGACGTCGATCACATCCGTGTCGACGAGCGCCGCGTCAAGGGACCGCAGCACCATCGGTACTTCCTCTTGAACAAGCCACGCGGCTACGTGACGACGCGATCGGATCCGGAGAAGAGACGGACCGTTCTCGATCTTCTAAAAGGCGTGCGCGAATACGTCTACCCCGTCGGCCGGCTCGATTTCGATTCCGAAGGACTGCTCATCCTCACCAACGACGGTGAGCTGGCCGCCACGCTCACCCATCCGAGCCACGAGGTCGAGCGGGTGTACGAAGCGCAGGTGCTAGGCGTCCCGGACGCGCATGATCTCGAGCGGCTGTCAAAAGGGGTCGTCATCGAGGGACGCCGCACGGGCCCGGCGGTCGTTGAGCGGCTTCCCGCACGACGGACCGACGGAGACACCTCCGTCCTTCGTGTCACGATTCACGAAGGACGCACGCGGCAGGTGCGCAAGATGTGCGACGCCATCGGCCATCCCGTCCGTACGCTGAAACGTGTCCGGATTGGACCGATCGTCGACAAGAGTTTGCGATTGGGAACGTACCGCGAGCTCACCGGCGAGGAAGTGCGGCGACTCAAAGCCGCTGGAAAGAAATCTTCAGCTCTACGATCACGCGATCACTAGATCGCGAGTTCACCAGTTACGTCAGTGAATCTTCTCGCCGGGCTCGACTTCGGACGACATGGGTTCGTCGGCGTCCAGCCGGACGCTGTCATCCAAATCGAGTTGCGGTTGTGCGGGCAGAGGCTGTGACAGCCCAGCCGGGACCGCGAAGCCCAGCGCTTCGGCCATCTCTTCGATTTTGGGGAGGTCCGACAGATCTCTCAGCCCAAAGCGAATCAAGAATTCCCGCGTGGTCGAGTACATGAACGGACGTCCTACCACCTGCTTGCGACCGACAATCTTCACGAGCTGACGCTCCAGTAGTGTGCTGATGACGCCGGCCGTGTTCACGCCGCGGATTTCCGTGATCTCGGGCGCCGTGATGGGCTGCTTGTACGCGATCACCGCCAGCGTCTCCAGCGCCTGAACCGACAGCCGCTGTGTCGTCCGCTCGTGGAACAGCCGCCGCACCCACTCGTGCAGCTCGGGCTTCGTCACAATCTGATACCCGCCGGCGATCTCGACGAGCTGAAGGCCACCGGGCCGGTTGTAATCCTGCTTTAGAGCCTCGAGCGCCGCCTCGACGTCCTCTTTCGGCTCGCTCTCGAGCAGCTTGAAGAGCATCTTCGGCGTCAACGGATCGGGCGAGGCAAATATCAGCGCTTCGATGACGGGCTTCAGATCGTCAGACATACTTCTTACTTCTCACTTCCTACTTCTTACTTACCTTCGGGGTCATTAATCGGATGTGGCGCATCCGCGGGCCGCGTGCGCTTGTAGACCCGAATCGGACCGAACGCCGCGGCTTGAAACACGCGAATGAGCTTCAGGCGGATCATCTCGAGCAACGCCAGGAACGTCGTAATCATAGCGCCGCGAGAGTTGTCTGTCGCGAACAGGTCCTCGAAGCCGCAGGCCTCGGTCTCCGACAGCAGCGCCAGGAGCTGTTCGATGCGGACCTCGACCGGCACTTCCTCTGGCGGCAACAGCAGTTTCGGCCGCTGTTTCGCACGTTCGAGCACGCCGCGGAACGCCGCGAGCAGGCTGAAGAGATCGACTTCCACTTCGGGGTCGTAGGCGTAATCGTCGCCGGCGATCTCGGCGATCGTCGAGTCTGGGCGAATCCACTGCGCGCCGCGCAGCACGGCGCGCTCGTGCAGGAGCTCCGCGGCGGCCTTGAACTTCTGGTGCTCGAGAAGCCTACGGACGAGCGCGTCGCGCGGATCTTCCTCAGGCTGGTCCTCTTGCGCCGGGTCCTGGCGCGGGAGCAGCATCTTCGACTTGATGTGAATCAGCGTCGCCGCCATCACGAGGAACTCGCCGACGGTGTCGAGGTCGAGCTCCTTGATCATCTCGACGTACTCGAGATACTGGCGCGTGATGAGCGCAATCGGAATATCGTAGATATTCACCTCGTTCTTCTTGATGAGGTGGATCAGCAGATCGAGCGGCCCCTCGAACGAATCGAGCTTGACCGAGTAGGCCTCGGGAGACGACTCAAAGTCCGGCGACGGCGGCAGCTCGCTCATTGAAAGGTCATCTTCATCGCGTCCCGAACGCGGGCCATCGTCTCGCGCGCGACACCTCGTGCGCGCTTCGAGCCCTCCACGAGAATCTCATGGATCCGCTCCGGCCGTGTAGCGATCTCCCTGCGACGCTCGCGCATCGGCTCGAGCGTGGCGTTCAGCGCCTTCGCGAGCTTGTCTTTTACTTCGACGTCGCCGACCTTTCCCGCCCGATAGCGCGTCTTGAGGTCTTCGACCTCGGCCAGGTCGAGGTTGAACACGTCGTGATAGAGGAAGACCGGATTGCCTTCGACTGTTCCTGGAATATCCGGCCTGGTTCGTTTCGGATCCGTGTACATCGACCGGACTTTCTTCTTCACACCGTCTGCGTCCTCAGACAACAAGATCGTATTGCCGAGGCTCTTGCTCATCTTCTTGAAGCCGTCGAGTCCGGGCAGGCGCGCCATCTTCGTCAACAGCGGCTGCGGTTCCACGAGGACGTCGCCGTAGAAGCGTTTGAACCGTCTCACGATTTCGCGCGACAGTTCCAGATGCGCGACCTGATCGTCGCCCACTGGAATAAAGTTGCCGTCGTAGATCGACACATCGGCCGTCTGCAGAAGCGGATATCCGAGAAAGCCAACCGACGACAGATCCTTTTCGCTCAGCGCTTCCTGCTGCTCCTTGTAAGTCGGCACGCGCTCGAGCCAGGACACCGGCGTCACCATCGACAACAGTAACGCGAGCTCCGCGTGCTCGGGCACCATCGATTGCACGAAGATCGTGCTCCGCTCCGGGTCGAGTCCCGCAGCGATCCAATCGATGGCATTGTCGTAGGCGTACTGCGTCAATTGGCTTGTGTCGGCGTAGTCGGTCGTCAACGCGTGCCAGTCGGCCACGAAATAGAAGCAATCGTATTGCTCCTGCAGTGCCACCCAGTTGTGGAGCGCCCCCACCAGGTGGCCCAGGTGCAGCTTGCCGGTCGGACGCATGCCGGACACGACGCGTTTCTTGGAGGTCAGCGTAGCCACGAGAGAATCACATAATACGGCGGGCCGATGAGCGCACCCAAGATGCCGGTAAAGAGCAAGCCCATGAGAATGAGAAACCCGTATTGATAGAGAAACCCGAGCCGCACGGCCACGTGCGGCGGCAGCAACGACATCAGAATCTGTCCTCCGTCGAGCGGAGGGATGGGCAGCATGTTGAAGACGGCGAGAAGCACGTTCAGCACCAGCGCCTGCGTAGCCATCATCTCGAGTGGACGCGCCACCTCGATGGACGAGAACGAGGGGTCGCCGGCGGGCATCACCCGTAGCGCGGCAGCTGCCGCAATGGCAATGATGAGGTTGCTCACCGGCCCAGCGGCGGTCACGAGAATATGATCCCGGCGCGGATGCCTGAGGTTCTGCGTGTTGACCGGCGTCGGCTTCGCCCACCCGATGAGCGGCGCATTTGTCGTCATCGCAATCAGTGGAAGAAGCAGCGTGCCAATCGGATCGACGTGCACGACCGGATTGAGCGTGACCCGTCCCAGGCGCCTTGCGGTGTCGTCGCCAAGCCGGCTTGCCGACCATGCATGGGCCGCTTCGTGAACACTCAGCGAAAAGATCAAAACCAGAAGTGCGATGACTAGTGCAGGAACATCAATCGGGGGCAACGCCACGAGTATACCCGACGAGGCGGACCGTCAGTGCCCCTTCTCCGCGAAGTAATCGAGCACGGCGTCCGCGGTCTTCGCACCGACGGCTGCTGTGAGCTCCTCGCGGGACGCACGGCGTACGCCCGCCAGGCTGCCAAATGCGATCAGCAGCGTTTTGCGACGCCTAGGGCCAATCCCGGCTACCGCGTCCAGCTCGGATCGCAGGTCGCGCAGCGTCCGCGCCTTGCGGTGGAAGGTCACAGCGAACCGGTGGGCTTCATCGCGAATCTGCTGCACGAGGCGCAGCGCAGGATCGTCGTTCGAAAATACAATCGGATCGTCGCGATCGCGCGTGAAGATCAGCTCCTCCCTCTTCGCAATGCCGACGGCAACGAGATTCGCCAGGCCGAGCTCGCGCAGCGCCCCGTAGGCGACCGACAGCTGCCCTTTTCCGCCGTCGATCAGGATGAGATCCGGAAACGGCCCCCCCTGCTCAAGCAGTTTTCGGTACCGACGCGTCACGACCTCTTTCATCGCCGCGAAATCGTCCGAGCCTGAGTGGGTGGCCGGCGCGATGCGGTACTTCCGATAGTCGCTCTTTCGCATCTTGCCGTCCTCGCACACCACCATCGACGCCACGGTCTCGCTCCCCTGAATCGTCGAGATGTCGAAGCACTCGATGCGACGAGGGATGGCCGGTAGCGCCAACGTGGCGCGCAGGGTCTCCAGCGCGTCGTATTGCGAGAGGCCTGTGTCGATGAGCCTCGCTTGATAGGCCACCCGTGCGTTGCGGATGGCGAGCTCGACGAGCCCGCGTTTCTCGCCCCGCTTCGGCACCAGCACATGGACCCGCCGGCCTGCGCGAGCCGACAACCACGCCTCGAGCAGCTCGCTATCTTCCGGCGCGCTGGACAAATGCACTTCGGCAGGAGCCGGACGATCTTCGTAGAACTGCTCCACCGACGCTTGCAGGATCTCCGCAGCCGATCCCGAGATGCCCTCGTTCGCCGCCAGCTCAACCCGTTCGAGCACGCGTCCTTCGCGCATGAGGAAGACGTGGACCACGGCGCCTGCCGGGCCCATGTGCAGGCCGAACGCATCGCGGTCGCCGAGCCGCGCGGTGGCCATCTTCTGCTGTCGATCGCGCAATGTCTGAACGGTGCGCGCGGCGTCGCGAAGGTGCGCAGCCTCCTCGTACCGCTCCCCCGACGCAGCCTCCGTCATCGAGTCGGTCAGCCGCGCGATCAATTCCTCGTTCTTCCCTTCGAAAAACAACTGTGTCCGCTGTACCGCCTCGGCGTACTGCTCCTGGGAACAGAGCGCGGCTACGCACGGCGCGATACAGCGCTTGATGTCGTACTCGAGGCATGGCCGATCGCGCATGCCGGTGATCACCTCGTTGCACGACCTGATGCCGAAGAGGCGGTGCGTCAGCCCCATGGTCCGCCGCGCCAGCGAGGCCGGCATGAATGGGCCGGCGTAGTAGGTGCCGTCGCGTTCCACCCGGCGCGCGACCAGCACGCGGGGAAACGCCTCGTTCGTCGTGAGCTGCAAATAGGGGTAGTTCTTGTCGTCGCGCAGCAGGACGTTGTACCGCGGTCCGCGCTCTTTGATCAGGTGGTTCTCGAGCGCGAGCGCCTCGACGACCGAGTCGGTCACGATCACGTCGAGGCCAAAGGCCTCGTCGAGCAGGGCATCGGTCTTTGGATGCACGCCGCGCCCCCCCAGATAGGTGCGGACCCGATCGCGCAGCGACCGGGCTTTGCCAATGTAGATCGTCTCGCCCGCCTGGTTCGCGAACAAGTACACCCCTGGCTGCTCGGGCAGGTGCGCGATCTGGGCCTTGAGATCCTGGACGGGCATAGGCTACGTATATACTCCTCACAAAATGACATTCACAGGGACCATCGGGACGATATGCATGTTCCCGCTGCGCGCCATCATCCGGGCCAGCGTCGCGCTCGGCATTTCACCGAACACACTGACCCTGATTGGCGTTCTCATCAACTGCGCCGCAGGCGGGGCGCTCGCCACCGACCGGTTCGTGCTGGCGGGCTTCATCATGATCTGCGCGAATATTTTTGACTTCATCGACGGCAAGGTGGCGTTCATCACCGGCACGCAGTCCGAGTTCGGCGCGTTCTGGGACTCCACGCTCGATCGGTTCTCGGACCTGGCACTGTTCACGGGCCTCATCTGGTTGTACTCGAAACTGGGGCGAACCGACTACGTCCTGATTACGACGCTGACGCTGATCTTCTCGATTATGACGAGCTACGCGCGCGCCCGTGCCGAGTGTTTGATCGAGAAATGCAAGGTCGGATTCATGGAACGCCCCGAGCGGATCGTCCTGTTCATGATCGGGGCGTTTACCAACAGGATGGCCGGGGTGTTGTGGGTGATCCTCGCCCTGTCGGTGCTGTCAGTCGCCAACCGCATCCACTATACCTACCTGGCGCTGAATAAAAGACCCATGCCGTCAACGACCGGAGTGAAGGGGGTCTTCGCGCGCGCCTTCTTCTGGCGTGACGAGCGGACCACGATTCCCTACGATCTCTGGGTGATTGCGATTCTGGCGTTCGTCTGGCTCACGCCGCCAGACTGGCTCAACGATCCGACTGCCGCCGGTCAACCCGGGCTGCTGCAGTGGATTCTGAGGTCTAGCTGGTAGCTGGTAGCCGGTAGCTGGCAGCTGGCAGCTGGCAGCTTCTTCAGGCCCGTTTGCGCTTCGGTTCGGCGCGGGCAACAGTGGCTTTCTTCGGCAACGCGGCCTTCACCGGCTTTTGTTTTGTGGCGCTCACAGAATCCAGGCTCTTCCTCAACGCCTCCATCAGGTTCACGACCTTGGGTGGCATCTCGACTTCGGTCGCGACGATCTCCTCGCCCGCAATCTTGGCATCGATGATCTTCTGCAGCCCATCGCGGTATTCGTCGCGGTAATCGGCCAGATCCAGCTTCTTTTCGAATGTCCCGATAATCTGTTTCGCCAGCTGTACTTCCTGCGGCTTCACCTTGGCCGGAATCGCGGCGAGCTCTTCGATGTTCCCCATGCCGCGAATCTCGGCGGCGTGATGCAACGTGTACATCACAAGGCCGTTCTCGTGCGGTTTCACGGCGACGAGATATTCGCGTCCGTACAGGGCAACCTTGCCAATCCCGATCTTCCCTTTCATGCCTTCACGAAAGACCGCAAACGCATCCGCCGCCACCTGCCCATCCGGCGCCAGGTAGTACGTGCGATCGACGTACATCGGATCGACGGCGCTGGCGTCATCGAACTGCACGAGATCGATCACGCGGGTTGAGGTCGGCCGCACCTTCTCGATGTCCTCTTCCAACATGACGACGTAGCGGCCCTTTTCGAACTCGTAGCCTTTGACGATCTCGGTGTTGGCCACTTCCTTACTACACGTCGGGCACCAACGCTTCTGCTGAATGCGGGACTGGCAGGCGTCATGGAGCTGGTTGAACGAGATGGTGCCGCTCGACTCGGTCGCCGGAAACACCTTGATCGGAATGTTCACCAGGCTGACCTTCAGGAACCCTTTCCACGTTGCTCTGGCTGCCATATACCTTCCTTGGGTGTCTCTATCGGCCGAAGTGTGCCACTGCAGTACCGCTGGTAGCTGGTGGCTCGTAGCTGTTGGCTACCAGCTACCGGCTACGAGCTACCAGCTACCCGCTAGACATCGTCCCGCTCGTCGTGGGCTCCCAGCTCGAGGCCCGTGTGCATCAATTGAATATCATGCGCGGCAATTTTATCCCGGAGCAACCGTCGGGCGGCAGCATAGTGGACCCCGGGGACGATCAGCCGGCGGGCCAGGTTCCGCAGCCGCGAGACGATAACGAGGGCAATCTCCTCGCCTTCCCTCCAGGATACGGCGCCGATCTTCCAGTACGGGACGAAGCCGCTCTCCGACCAGATGCCGTCGGCATAGAATCCGCGCCCGAACCTGCGGCTGAGAGGTACCAGATACCCGTAATACACGAACATCATCCCGATGCCGAAAAGCTGCGGTGCCGGACGCTTGAGCACGAGAAGGTCGTAAGCCAGAAGGACACCGAGGACAACCCCAAGGGCAAGCTGCAATCCGTAGTAGCGCGGTCGCGGCCCGCGCCAGGTCAGTATGGCAGACGATCGCCGCCGCAGAAATCTCAGGGCGTCGAATCCCACGCGCAGATTCGCGACGAGAAACCCCACGCCCAGAAGCAAGAGAATCTGCGGGGTCGCCTCGGCGAACATGCAGGTGCTAGGTCGTAACGGGCTTGACGGGAGTGGCCGCCAGAGTCGGATCGAAACACGCGCGGCAGCGCGCCTCGTAGGTGCCGGTGGCACCAAGCAAGAGCCGCTCATCGCTCGCGACAAGCCGCTGCGTGTAGTTGGCCGGGTTGCCGCAGACCATGCAGATGGCGTGGGCCTTGGTCACGTATTCGGCGATCGCCATCAGCGTGGGCATCGGCTCGAACGGGCGCCCGAGGTAATCGGTGTCCAGGCCAGCGACAACAATTCGTTTGCCATGTCCGGCGAGGAACGTACAGGCGGCGGGTAGATCCTTGTCGAAGAACTGCGCTTCGTCGATGCCGATCACTTCGGTGTCGTCGTTGGTCAGCCGCAGCAATTCGGCCGAGTTGCCGACGTTGACACCCTGAATGCGCATCTCACTGTGTGACACGATCTCCGCCTCGGCGAACCGGTTGTCGAACGCCGGCTTGAAGATTTGCACCCGCTGTCGCGCGATCTGGGCGCGGCGCAGACGTCGGATGAGCTCCTCGCTCTTCCCGCTGAACATGCTGCCGGTGATGACCTCGATCCAGCCGTGTGACGGGTTGCGGTGCGGGACGTCCATCAGGCCCGCGACTGATATTCGCCGGTCTCGGTGCTGACGCGAATCCGGTCGCCGACATTGATAAAGGGCGGGACTTGCACAATCAGACCAGTTTCGGTGCGCGCGGGCTTCACCTGGGCGCTGGCGGTCGCGCCCTTGATGCCTGGCACCGTGTCTTCCACGCGCAGATCGACGGTCACCGGTAAATCGATCCCTACCGGCTCGTCGCCGTAGAATTCCACCTTTATGAACGAGTCCGGCAGGATGTAATTCACGGCATCGCCGAGCACTTCACGGTCGATGTGAAGCTGCTCGTACGACTGCGTGTTCATGAAATGAAACGCGTCGCCGTCGCTGTAGAGGTACTGCATCTCATGCTCGTCCAGGATCGCGCGCTCGATGTCTTCTTCCGCCCGGAACTTGTGATCGACGAGCGTGTTCGTCCTGATATTGCGCGCCTTGCACTGCACGAAGCCACGCTTGTTGCCGGGAGTGAGGTGATGCAGCTCGAGAATCCGGAGAAGGTCGTCGCCGATTTTGATGAGATTGCCCTTGCGAAGCCGCGTTGCCTGAATGGACGCCATGCGGAGGATCGTAGTCAACTTCGCGAAGGCCCGTCAAACATGCTACGATGCAAAAACCTCGATGAAACGGGCCTCAATTGGGATTGCGCTCCTCATTGCGGGATTCATTGCGGGCCTGGTGCTGACTGGCCGCCTGCGCTCGGCTGACGAATCGACAGCTCAGACCACCTCACGCGGCGGCCAAGCCCTTGCGGTTCCCGCGGCCATCTCCACTCTGGTCGGCCTTCCCGATCTCACGACCATCGCCGCGCAGGCCGTCAGAGGCGTCGTCAACATCTCGTCGGTGCAGGTGGTGAGCCGGCCGAACTCGCCCTTTGCAGACGATCCGTTCTTCCAGTATTTCTTCGGCGGTCGCGAGGACATCTTCGGCTCGCGCGATCAGCTCGCGAGGAGCCTTGGCTCCGGAGTGTTGATCTCCGATGACGGGTATGTCGTGACCAACAGTCATGTCATCGGCAGCGAACGGGCGGAGATCACCGTGGTCTTCGGCGACAAGCACCAGGCGCCGGCGCGAATCATCGGCATCGACAAAGCGACAGACCTCGCGCTCGTCAAGGTCGCCAAACCATCACAGCCGCCACTGAAATGGGGCGATTCCTCCAAACTGAAAGTGGCCGAGTGGGTGCTCGCCATCGGCAGCCCCTATCAGCTCAGCGAGAGCGTCTCGGTCGGCATCGTCAGCGCGCTCGGCCGGAAGAATCTCGGATTCTCCGAGTACGAGGATTTCATTCAAACCGATGCCGCGATCAACCGCGGCAACTCCGGTGGCGCCCTCGTGAACGCGCGCGGCGATCTCATCGGCATCAACACGGGCATTCTCAGCGAGAGCGGTGGTTACCAGGGCATTGGATTTGCGATCCCGAGCAACCTCGCGAGACGGATCATCGGCGAGCTCGTCGAACATGGCATCGTCCGGCGTGGATCGCTCGGACGCATGAATTTGTATCCGTTGACCACTCAGCTGGCCGAGCAGCTCAGGCTGCGCTCGACGACCGGCGTATACGTCGATCAGATCGACCGTCGGTCTCCCGCGTTCCAGGCCGGCGTGGAACCAGGGGACGTTATTGTCTCCTTCAACGGCCAGGACATCGTCGATCCGGCACAATTGATTCGCCTCTCCTCCGACGCCCCGATTGGCAGCACAGCGGTCGTCATCGTCATGCGGGACCGACGGCGCATCACTCTCAAAATCCCCGTTCTTCAACGCGAGGGCTGAGTCCATGCGCATTCGGGTGTCAGCCGCCGCTCTCGCAATGCTTTGCGCATCTGCGATGGCGCCTTCCGCGCAGCAGCTCCCACGCACGGCTATCCCCGAGCACTACGACATCCATCTCGCGCCAGATTTCTCCACGGACACCTTTGCCGGCCGCGTCACCATTTCCGTGCGGTTGACCGGGCCGACGCGCTCCGTCACACTGAATGCGGCGGAGATCGAATTCCACGAGGTGACGATCACGGCGGGCGGTGCAACGCAGGTCGCCAAGACCACGCTGGACCCGAAGGAAGAGAGCGTCACGCTCACTGTCGAACGAACGCTCCCGGCGGGACCGGCCAGACTCTTCTTTCGTTACACGGGCGTGCTCAACAACCAGCTTCGCGGGTTCTACCTGAGCCGCGCCAACAATCGCGAATACGCCATCACACAGCTCGAGCCCACCGATGCGCGACGCGCGTTTCCCTCGTTCGACGAGCCTGCGATGAAGGCCACGTTCGCCCTTTCGGCAACGATCGACGTGGCCGACACGGCGATCGCGAACGGACGCGTGGTCTCTGACACACCGGGCCCCGGTGCGGGCAAGCACACGCTGACGTTCTCGACAACCAAGCGCATGTCGCCCTACCTCGTCGCGCTGCTCGTCGGCGATTGGGAATGTCTCAGCGGTAGCGCCGACGGCGTGCCGGTGCGTATCTGCGGTACGCCGAGTGCGAGGAGCGAGCTCGGCTTTGCGCTCGAGGCCACCGAATTTACGCTGCGATACTTCAACCGCTACTTTTCCATCAAGTACCCGTTCGACAAGCTCGACATCATTGCCGTACCGGACTTCTCGGCAGGCGCCATGGAGAACACCGCCGCGATCGTGTTCCGCGAACAATTTCTGCGCGTAGGAAAGGACGGGGGCACGACCGATCTCAAGAAGCGGGTCGCGCAGTACCTCGCACATGAAATCGCGCATCAGTGGTTCGGCGATCTCGTCACGATGCTGTGGTGGGATGACATCTGGCTCAACGAAGGTCTCGCTACGTGGATGGAGCGCAGGCCGACGGTGGAATGGAAGCCGGAATGGCACGCAGCGCTTGACGAAGTACACGACACGCAGGCCGCAATGAGCCTCGATGCGATGCGCGCCACTCGTCCCATTCGCACGCATGTGGAAACGCCAGCGGAGATCAGCCAGGTGTTCGACACCCTCGCCTATCAGAAAACCGCCGCTATCATGCGGATGGTCGAAGGCTACGTCGGTGCGGCGAGTTATCGCGACGCGATCAACGCGTACGTCAAGAGATTCGCCTATGCCAATGCCACGGGCGAAGGGCTATGGACGACTATTGCCGCGGTGACGAACAAGCCGGTCGACCGCATCTTGTCGAGCTACATCACGCAGACGAGCATGCCGCTGGTGGCCATCGACGCCAAGTGTGACGGGAGCAACACGCAGCTGGCGCTCTCGCAGAAGCCGATGTCGAGTGCGGTACCGGCGTCCACCACGTGGGAGATTCCGGTGTGTTACAAGCGGACGCGCAACGGTAAGGTCGAGCCGGCGGCGTGCACCATGCTGTCCGGGTCTTCGACAGCCGTAAAGCTCGACGGATGCTCACCGTGGGTATTTGCGAATGTGGATGGCCGTGGATACTACCGAACATCGTATGGAACCGCCGGCCTGCGGGCGCTCGGCGAGGCGGTGCGACTCGGCCAGCTCACAACAGTTGAGCAGACTTCGCTTCTCGAGGATGCGTGGGCGCTCGTCCGGTTGAATCAGGAGAGCATCGCCGATTACCTGTCGCTGGCAGGAGAATTCCTGAAAGGCGAACCGAGCGCAGCGGTCTTGACAGTAATGCAGCGCATCGAGTTCATCTCGGATCGCCTCGTCGATGCCGGGCTCCGGCCGGCCTTCGAGCGGTGGGTGCGTGAGTCGCTTGGTCCGCACGCGGCACGCATTGGATGGGCGTCGAAGCAGACCGAAGGTGAAGAGGTCCGCCGCATCCGTGCCGCGCTGCTCTTTACGCTCGGCTACGCCGGTCGGGATCCAGAGGTGCTGCGCGAGGCTCGGCGACGCGTGGACCTGCACCTCGTCGCTTCGGGTGCGCTCGATCCCGACATCACTCGTACCGCCGTCGCGCTCGCCGCCATCGGCGGCGATGCCGCGCTATACGATCGCTACATCTCTCGCGTCGCAGGCACGAACAGCACCGAGGAGCAGTCCATCTATCGGGGCGCGCTGCCCTACTTCACCGATCCTGTGCTCATCTCGCGCGGACTCACCTATGCCACCTCTTCTGACGTGCGGAGTCAGGATGCACCCTACATTCTGCGTGGCCTCATGGCCCGGCCATGGGCCAGGAACCCCGCGTGGGAGCACGTCAAGCGCAACTGGAGCGCCATCGAGAAGTCACTGGGAACATTTCAGGGTCTGCCAGCGGTGGTCGGAGCAACGCGGAGCTTCTGCGATCCGGAATCGAGAAACGACATCGAGCGATTCTTCCAACAGCACCCGGTCTCCGGCACAGAGCGCACGCTCGCGCAGGCGCTGGAAAGCATCGACAACTGCATCGCGACGAAGAACGAACAAGCGCCGCACCTGAAGGCATTCCTCAGTAACTAGTGAGCTGATGAACTCGTGACCTTGTGATCTAAAGCTTTAGATCACGCGTTCACAAGCTCTCGAGTTCACCAGTTACATGCGTTTTCCAGACACCGCCGCGTTTCCTTTCGCGTAGCAGCGCCAAAGGCGTTCTGTCCCGACTGAGATGCCAATCCGCGGACTCCATGAGATCTCCTCGACACGGTGGCCGCGATCTTCGATGAACAGCTTGTCGCCGAGGAGGTCTACGTTCGTGTCGGCCAGTCTGATCCCCATGGCGCGCGTCACGTTGCCCGGTCCCTTGCACAGCCAGTGGTCCCGAATGGACGCCCCCGATCTGCGGTGACGTACGGTCCTCGATCGCATCCTGCGGCGGCGCATCAGAGCGATGCCGTCGAGCGGCTCGAGCGCGCGAATCAGAACGGCCGCCGGCGATGCTTTTGGCTCGGTCACGATGTTGACGAGGTAGTGCACGCCGTAGTTGAGATACACATACGCATGTCCGGGAAGGCCGTACATCGGTGCGTTTCGCTTGGTGGGGCCGGGCGCGGCATGGCAGGCAGGATCCGATTCGCCAACATAAGCCTCGACCTCGACGATGATGCCAGACGTGAGGCCTGAGGGCGTTCGATGCACGAGGACCTTGCCAAGCAGGTCGGGCGCCACCTCGAGAGTGGGGCGGGCGTAGAACCGGCGCGGCAACCGCGCCATTACAGGATCTTGATGCGATCGATCGCCTGCTGCGCGGCGGCCGCCACATCGGGATCGACATCTTTGGTCGCGGCCTCGAGCGCGGAGATGATCTTTGCATCGCGCGAGAACCCGAGCAGGTCGGCGACTGTCCGCCGGACGTCCGGACTCTCATCTCGTAAGGACGCCGCGAGCGCGGGCGCCATGGAGGGCGCCAGATCGAGCAGATATTTGAGCGAGAGTGGCCGCTGGGCTGCGATGCCCAGCCCCGCGACAAGCTGCTCAATCACGCTTGCGGTTGAGCCGAGCGTGAGGCTCGCGTAATGGAGCGCCAGCAGAACACGATTGGACCGTTCGCTTTGTCCCATCTGCTGCAATGCCGGCAGCGCATCGCGCTCTCCTGCGCGCGCGAGCCCTTCCACGGCCAGGCGTCGCATCTCGGCGTTCGAGCTCGTCAGCATCTGCTTGAAGATGGATGCAGATGTCGGATGTCCGACGCCGGCGAGCCCCTCGAGCGCCGCCAGTCCGTCCGGGCCGCGCTGGTAGAAACTCAGCTGATCGGACAATGCCTGAACCGCGTTGGCATAGCGGAGCCGTCCGAGCGCCTGCATGGAGCTCCGGCGCAGCAGCGGTACGCGCGAGTTGATGTTGTCGATGAGGGCATTGCCGATTTGTGAGCAGAGTTGGTCCTGCTTCAGCCGCATCGGCAGCGCGCAACTGACAGGCGCGAGCAGCGATGTCAGATTGATAGCCTCTCCGCGTACCTGCGGATTGCTATCGCGCAGCGCGACCGCCAGGCCGGCGAGCACTCGGGCCGGCACCGCGCGGGCTTTCAGCGCAAGTTGGCCGTCAGCTTCGACATCTCCACCGGACACGGATCGGACTTCTAGGACGAATCCGACCTTCCTGCGACGCGACACCGGCCGCGTCGTAAACAGGGATCGCTCCGCATCGATGGCCGCCAGCTGGACACGATCGTCAACGTCCTCGAGCGCGGCCGCGATTGGCTCGGCCGCATCCGCGTAGTCGGCGTCCTTGAGAATCTGAATCGCCCGCAGCCGCGTCGGCGCGTCCTGATGTCTCAGACCCGCAGCGACTTCCTCGAAGGTGTATTGCTGTGCCGTCACGGTCCGGCTGAAGCCGGACCCCACCAACAAAACGGTCAGCACCGCGACAACGACCCAGGACGTTGGACTCTGGACTTTGGACTCTGGACTATTCCAATGCATAAGCATGTGACCTGCCGCTTGCGAGCACGGGCGCGAGAAACTGGCCGGTATGAGATTCGGGAATCTTGACAATCTGCTCGGGTGTACCCATGGCCACGACACGACCGCCTTCGTGCCCGCCTTCGGGGCCGAGGTCGATGATGAAATCGGCGGTCTTGAGCACGTCAAGATTGTGCTCGATCACGACCAGCGTGTGCCCGGCTTCCAGCAGCTTCTTGAACGCGGTTAGCAGCTTCGCGATATCGTCGAAATGGAGCCCTGTCGTCGGCTCGTCGAGCACGTAGAGAATGCGATCGCCGGTCCGCGACGACAGATGCGAGGCAATCTTCACCCGCTGCGCTTCTCCCCCCGACAGCGTCGTTGCCGGCTGACCCAGCCGCAAATAGCCGAGCCCGATCTCATCAAGCACGTGCAGCCGACGCAATACCTTCGGCGACGTGCTGAAGAAGGTCAGCGCTTCGCGCACCGTGAGGTCGAGCACCTGATTGATGTTCTTGCCCCGATACTTCACCTCGAGGATCTGAGCTTTGAACCGCTTGCCGTCACACTGGTCGCAGGGGACGAATACATCGGCGAGGAACTGCATTTCCACGCGCACTTCCCCTTCACCTTGGCAGGCCTCGCATCGACCGCCTGGCACGTTAAAAGAAAAGTGACTGGCCGTGAGGCCTCGCGCCTTGGCATCTTTGCTCGCCGCAAAGATCTCGCGGATGGGGTCGAACGCCTTGAGATAGGTGACCGGGTTCGAACGTGGTGTTCGCCCAATCGGTGTCTGATCGACCAGCACGACGTCGCTGACGAACTCCGTGCCCTCGATTTTCCGGTACGCCCCGGCGCGCTTCTCGGTTCCGCCTTTCGCACGCTTGACCGCCGCATACAGCACATCGTGCACCAGCGTCGATTTTCCGGATCCGCTGACGCCGGTGACGCAGGTCAGCGTGTTGAGGGCGATATCGATGTCGACGTCCTTGAGATTGTGTTCAGTTGCCCCCAAGAGGCGAATCTTCTGGCCGCTCCCCCGTCTGCGGGATGACGGGACCGGAATCGCCAGGTCGCCGCGCAGATACTTTGCCGTCAGCGAGCGCTGATCCTGCAGCAGATGCTGCAACGTGCCGGCAAACACGATGCGCCCGCCTTGCTCTCCTGCACCCAGCCCGAGATCGATGATGGTGTCGCCGACGCGAATCATGTCCTCATCGTGTTCCACCACCAGGACTGTATTCCCCTGATCGCGAAGCTGACGCAGGATGTTGATCAACCTGAGGTTGTCGCGCGAGTGCAGCCCGATCGAGGGCTCGTCGAGCACGTAAAGCGTATCGACGAGCGACGACCCGAGCGATGTAGCCAGGTTGATGCGCTGCGACTCGCCGCCCGAGAGCGTTGACGACAGCCGGTCGAGGGTGAGGTAATCGAGACCAACGTCGCTCAAGAACTTCAGCCGCTTCTGGATTTCGTTCAGAACCTTGTCGCCAATCGCGAGCTCCTTTTCCGTGAGCGGCAGCTGTTGCAGAAACTGCTGCGCTTCGCGAACGGTATCCGACGACACGCGATCGATCGTTCGGCCGCCGACCCGTACGTCGCGCGCCTCTTGCCGCAGGCGAGCGCCGCCGCAATCCGTGCATGTGAGATAGCCGCGATACCGGCTCAAGAATACGCGGACGTGGACCTTGTATTTCTTCTTGTCGAGCCACCGGAAGAAGCCGCGAATACCATCGTACCCACGGCCATCCCCTTCGATGATGAATTGCTTTTCTTCATCGTTGAGGTCTTTCCAGGCGATGTCCATCGATACGCCGGCCGGTTTAGCGGCCCGCTTCAGCTCCGCGAGCTGGGCGCGATAGTGGGTCTTCGTCCACGGCTCGATCGCACCCTGCTGGATGGTCTTGTTCTTGTCGGGCACGACCAGATCGAGATCGAGCTCGATGATGTTGCCGAAGCCGTGGCAGGTTGGACACGCGCCGAACGGATTGTTGAAGGAGAAGAGCCGCGGCTGTGGCACTTCGTAGGTCAGCTTGCACGTCTGACACTCGAACCGCTCGCTGAACAGGTGGACCGTGCCGGTGCCGTCTTCGATCGCGAACGCTGTCCCGCCGGCCTCGAGATAGGCCGTCTCAATCGAGTCCGTCAGCCGGGCGCGCAGA